>NZ_JBHRTN010000008.1:67649-220324 GCF_042646265.1 Teichococcus globiformis | reverse complement strand
GGCCTCAGCACCGACTGGATGCATCGCGGCATGGCGGCGGCCAGCGGAGCCGCCGGCGGCGCCTTCGGCCTGGCCGGTACGTTGGTGGAGCTGCCGATCTCGACCACGCTTCTGCTGCGCCAGATCGGTGCGGAGGCGGCGGCACAGGGGGAGGATACCAGCCTTCCGGAAACCGGTGCGGAGTGCCTGAAGGTTTTTGCCCTGGGTGGTCCGGGGGCCGGTGACGATGCCGGCGAGACGGGCTACTTCGCCACCCGCCTTGCCCTGTCGCGCCTGTTGCCGAACATGAGCGTGGCGCTGCTGCCCAACTTCATTGCCGCCATTGCCGCGCGCTTCATGGGGCCGCTGATGTTGAAATTCGGCGCCCAGGCGGCGCCTGTGCTCGGTGCGGCGGCTGGAGCGGCGGTGAACCTTGCCTTTCTGGAGCATTTCCGGACACTGGGCCGCGCGCATTTCACCGTGCGGCGCCTGGAACGGGAATATGGCGCGGAAGCGGTGCGGGCTGCCTATGAAGTCCTGGCTGCACGGGCAAGGCACAACCTCTGAGAGCGTACACCACAGCGAACACCCGCTCACCGTGTGCGAATTAACTTCGCCTTAACAATTCCATCACTTCGTGGCCATCTGCTTCGCCTAACCCCGCTTTCCCAGGGAGACGGGGCCACCACGGCCTTCCGTCTCTTCCAGAATGGATGGAAACCGAGAGATGGTCAGCTTCAACACCCTGAGCGGCCTGCCGCCGCTCATCGTCGCGCATCGCGGCGCCAGCGGATATCGTCCCGAGCACACCATCGAGGCTTATGAGCTGGCCATTGACATGGGCGTCACGGTGATCGAGCCGGATCTGGTGTCCACCAAGGACGGGGTGCTGGTGGCGCGGCATGAGCATACCTTGTCCGACACCACCGACGTGGCCGACCGTCCCGAATTCGCCGACCGTCTGACCACCAAGGTGATCAACGGCCGCGAATACACCAACTACTTCACCGAGGATTTCACCCTGGCCGAGCTGAAAACGCTGCGGACGGTGGAGCGTCTTGGCGAGCAGCGGCCGGAAAGCGCTTCCTTTGACGGGCAGTTCCAGATCCCGACGCTGGACGAGATCATCGCCCTGGTGAAGCGCGTGGAAGCCGAGACCGGCAAGGTCATTGCCATCGCGCCCGAGACCAAGAGCCCGTCCTTCTTCGAAGGCATCGGCCTCAACACCAGCCAGATGCTGATCGACAAGCTGGTGGAGCTGGATTTCACCGATCCTGCCCGCGTCTATATCCAATCCTTCGAGACGGCCAATCTCGAGGCATTGCACGACACGATCATGCCGGCGGCAGGTGTGGACCTTCCGCTCTTGCAGCTCGGCAACACCTCCGACATCGAAGGGCTGAAGGCCATCGCCCGCTATGCCGACTATGTCGGACCGAGCAAGGACGCGATCCGCCTGCGCGAGCGGCTGGAAGCTCCCGCCGACGGCGATGGCGACGGTGTTGCGGAGATCAACTTCCGTTTGACCGGCGAGGTGAGCCCACTGGTCGAGAACGCCCACGCGCTCGGCCTGGGTGTGATCCCCTACACCGTTCGCGCGGAGGAAGGATTCCAGACGCTGAACCCTGACGGCTCGGTACAGACGGCGGCGGCGGAGATTGCGGCGCTGATCGCTCTCGGCGTCGACGGCGTCTTCACCGACCAGCCGGATATTGGCCTGGAGGCGCTGGCCGATTACCTGGCCGCCGATGCCACCGATGGCGACGACGCCGTTTCGGGCGGCAGCGGCATCGACTTCATCTCAGGCGGTGCGGGCGATGACGTGCTGCACGGCCAGGGCGGCGACGACGTGCTGGATGGCGGTTCGGGGAATGATCTGCTGAACGGCGGCGCCGGCAAGGACACCCTGCTGGGTGGCGGCGGCAATGACCGCCTCTTCGGCGGCGCGGGCAACGATGTTCTGAAGGGCGGCTCGGGCATCGACCACCTCGATGGTGGCGACGGGAACGACGTGCTCGATGGCGGTGCAGGCGACGATGCGCTGTTGGGGGGGACCGGCGATGACCGTCTGACCGGCGGCAAAGGCAATGACCGGCTGGAAGGCGGCGCGGGCGACGACCGCCTTTACGGCGGCGAAGGGCTGGACATCCTGCTCGGCGGTGATGGCGATGACCGCATGGATGGCGGCGCAGGCGATGACCGGCTGCAAGGCGGCGCCGGCAACGACTTCCTCCATGGCGGCGATGGCGATGACTGGATCGAGGGTGGCGCCGGACATGACCGCCTGGAAGGCGGTGCCGGAGAGGATCGCTTCGTCTTCGGTCCGGGCTCGGGGCAGGACCGCATCGCCGACTTCACCGTGGGCGAGGACCGCATCGATCTCGGTGCCTACGGGCTGGACGGTTTCGATGCGCTGGTGCTGAAGCCTGCCGGACGCCACACCCGGATCGAGCTGGCGGAGGGCGATGCTGTTCTGCTGGCCGGGGTGGAGATGTCCACCCTGTCGGCCAGCGACTTCATCTTCGGCTGATAGAAGACGCGGCGCGGGTTCCCGGGGGCCCGCGCCGCCCGGGATCAGGAAGCGGCCATCAGGGAGCGCGCACTGCTTCCACGCCGCCGGGCGAGGCGAGGCCGCGCCGCCTCAGGCAGTCGCGATAGGCGCTGAGCTCGGCCACCCGCAGCTCGTGCGAGATGCGCTGCTCGTTCTCCCAGTTATTCGGATTCCGCTGCCGTGCCACCTCGGTGACGCTGCTGCTGCTGCGGGCCTCGTCGCGGCAGGCGGCGTGGCCTGGCGTCAGCGCGGGACCGGATAGCGGGTCATGCCGGGCCGGGGTGCCGCCAAGGGAACAGGCGGCCAGCAGGACCGGCAGCAGCAGAAGAGGCAGGGATCGGTAGGTCATTCGGCCTCCAGCCAGTCCTCGATCAGGCGGCGGGCGATCGAGTCGCGGCGCGGCAGGGCGAAGCCATGCCGATCGGGGTGGCGGATCTGGTCCCGGGTGAACCAGCGCGCGTCGCGCAATTCCTCCGGGTCAAAGGTGATGTCCTCGGACAGGGCCTCGGCATGGAAGCCGAGCATGATCGAGGCCGGGAAGGGCCAGGGCTGCGAGGAGTGGTAATGCACCGCCCCGGTCCGGATGTTGGTTTCCTCCAGCACCTCGCGGCGCACCGCCTCCTCCAGGCTTTCGCCCGGTTCCACGAACCCGGCCAGCGTCGAATACATGGTGCTGTTGGGAAAGCGCACGGAATGGCCCAGCAGGGCACGGGCGCCGTCGGTCACCAGCATGATCACGGCCGGGTCGGTGCGCGGGAAATGCTGCGCGGCGCAGGAGGTGCAGGCCATGGCGTTGCCTGCCGAGCGTGGCTCGCAGGCGGAGCCGCAAACACCGCAGAAGCGGTGCTTGATGCGCCAGTGCATCAGGCCGCGTGCATGGGCCAGGACGCTGGCCTCGCCCTCGGGCAGCAATCCGGCGACGGCGCGCAGGTCGGTGAAATCCCCCATGCCGGCAGGCAGCAGCGGCAGCGGGTCCTCGGTGCCGGAGCAATCCACGGCGAAGACCGGGCGCTCGTCCCACAGGCCGAGAAAAGCCCACGGCCCCTCGGCCATGCGCACCGCCTCGGCGGCGGGGGCGGAAAGCAGCACGGCTTCGGGTCGGCCCTGCTCCACGCCGCGCATCAGCGACCGGGAGCGCCAGACCGGCACGAACAGCGCATCGTCCGAGCCCAAGGCCCGGGCGATGAATTCCGCATCCTCCCGCCGGCCTGAGGCACGGTCGAGGGGGCTGCCGGTATAGGCATTGGGACGGGAAGCCGGGATGGAAAGCATCGTGCGCGACCCTGCCACGGCACCGGCCGATGGGCAACTCATGCCCCCCTTGCTCCGGAGCCGCCGAGCCCCGATATTGCGCATCGGAAGGTCGGCGGCGGACGGGCGCCTTGCCAACCCGGTCAGGTCCGGAAGGAAGCAGCCGCAGCGAGTTTCCGCTCGGGTCGTTCCGTCGGTCTTCCACCTATCGCTGCCAACGGCCCGCCCGCGGCCAGGACCGGACCGACGCCGCGCGCATGACCAGCGACACCGATCTTTCCAATCCGAATGACGAGCTGGGCCAGCCGCCCATCCCCGAAGGCCCAGGCCTGTTCGGTGAGGCGCCTGCGCAGGCCACCTCCGCCGCGACCCTGAGCGTTGCGGAGCATCCGCCTGGCCCGCCTGTTGCGGGGGAGGCGCCGGCCACGCCCTACCGGGTCCTGGCCCGCAAATACCGTCCCCAAACCTTTGACGACCTGATCGGTCAGGAAGCGCTGGTCCGCACCTTGCGCAACGCCTTCGCGCAGAACCGCGTGGCGCATGCCTTCATGCTCACCGGCGTGCGGGGCGTGGGCAAGACCACCACCGCCCGCATCATCGCCCGCGCCATGAACTGCGTCGGGCCGGACGGCAAGGGCGGGCCCACCGCCGATCCGTGCGGTGTCTGCCCCGAATGCCGCGCCATTCTGGCCGACCGCCACCCGGACGTTCTGGAGCTGGACGCCGCCTCCAACAACGGCGTCGACAACATTCGCGAGCTGCGCGAAGCGGTCCGCTACCGCCCGGCCCAGGCCCGTTACAAGGTCTACATCCTGGACGAGGTCCACATGCTGTCCACGGCCGCGTTCAACGCGCTGCTGAAGACGCTGGAGGAGCCCCCGCCCCAGGTGAAGTTCATCTTCGCCACCACCGAGATCCGAAAGGTTCCGGCCACCATCCTGTCCCGCTGCCAGCGTTTCGATCTCAGGCGCGTGCCGCAGGAAGCGCTGCGCGCGCATTTCGCCCGCATTGCGGAGAAGGAAGGCGCGCAGGCCTCTGACGCCGCCCTGGCCATGATCGCCCGTGCCGCCGATGGCTCGGTGCGCGACGGTCTGTCGCTGCTGGACCAGGCCATTGCCCAGGCCGCCGGCAGCGCTGAAGGCATCGAGGGCGAGCTGGTGCGGGACATGCTGGGCTTGGCCGACCGCTCCCTGCTGTTCGACCTGCTGGAAGCCACCTTCCGCGGCGAGCTGCCGGCGGTGATGGCCGCCATGGACCGGGCACATGAGCGCGGTGCCGATGCCGGCGTCATCCTGGCCGACCTGCTGGAGCTGACCCACACCCTGACCCGGCTGCGCGCCGTGCCGGCGCTGCGGGCCGACCCCTCATTGCCCGAGGCCGAACGGGTGCGCGGCGTGGCCATGGCGGAAAAGCTCTCCATCCCCGTGCTCGGCCGCGCCTGGCAGGTGCTGCTGAAGGGCATTTCCGAGGTGGCCGAGGCGCCGGATCGCCGCATGGCGGCCGAGATGGTGCTCATCCGCCTGGCGCATCTGGCCGAGATGCCGACGCCGGGAGACCTGGTGAAGCGCCTGACTGAGGGCGGCACGGCTCCGGCGCCCATCGGGCCGGCTCCGAATGGCGACGGTGGCGGGCTGCGCGCGCAGGTCAACGGCCCGGCCATGTTGGCCGCCGCGCCCGAGGCACAGCCGGCCTCTCCTCCCCTGGCTCAGCCCCGCGCCTTTCGCGAGGTCGTGGCGCTGGCCTCAGGCCGCGCGCCCATGCTGCACGCCCATCTGCTGCACAGCACACATCTGGTGTCCTTCGCGCCCGGCCGCATCGAACTCCGCCAGACCGACGCGGCACCGCGCGACATGGCCGGTCAGCTCTCGGCCCTGCTGCAGGAGCAGACCGGGCAGCGCTGGACGATCTCCCTTTCCAACCAGCCCGGCGAGCCGACGCTGGCCGAGCAGCGCAGCCACATCGCCAGCGAGCGGCTGGAGATGGCGAGGTCGCATCCGCTGGTGCAGGCTGTGCTGCTGGCCTTTCCGGGCACGGAGGTGCAGGCCATGCGCGACGAAACGCTGGACGCCTACGGGCTGGTGCCGCTGCCCGAGCCGGAGGACGCCATGCTGGATGATGGCCCGGAATTCGCCCCGCCCGACGCCGAACCCGCCGACCTAGACGATTTTCCCGGCTGACCTTCCGCCCGTTTTTCCCCCTGGAGGACCTATGAAGAACCTCGCCTCGATGATGAAGCAGGCCCAGCAGATGCAGGCCAAGATGCAGGAAATGCAAGCCAAGCTGGACGCCATGACCGTGGAAGGCGCTTCCGGCGGCGGCATGGTGAAGGTGACGCTGTCCGGCAAGGGCGACCTGAAGAAGCTGTCGGTGGATCCGTCCCTGGTGGATCCGGAAGAGCGCGAGGTGATGGAGGACCTGATCGTGGCCGCCCATGCCGACGCCAAGCAGAAGGTGGAGGCCATGATGTCCGAGGAAATGCAGAAGGCAACGGCCGGCATCAACATCCCCGGCATGGGCGGCCCCGGCGGCTTCAAGCTGCCCTTCTGAGGCGCCGCGCTTGTCAGGCGTTCGCGGTCCGGATCAGGTCGAGCGGCTGGTCGCCATGCTGGCCCGCCTGCCCGGCATGGGCCGCCGCAGCGCCCGTCGCGCCGCGCTGAAGCTGCTGCAGGACCCCGGCGGTCTGATGCTGCCGCTGTCCGAGCAGCTGCGGGAAACCGCCGAGTCGGTGCGGCCCTGCCGGGTCTGCGGCAACATCGACACCCAGGACCCCTGCCGCATCTGCACCGACCCGTCGCGCGAGCAGGACATTCTCTGCGTGACGGAGGGCGTAGCCGACCTTTGGGCGCTGGAGCGGGCGCATGTGCATCGCGGCCTCTACCATATCCTGGGAGGGGTGCTGTCGGCGTTGTCCGGCGTCGGCCCGGAAGACCTGCGGATTGGAGCGCTGGTGGAACGCATCGCTGCCGGCGAGATCCAGGAGGTGATCCTGGCCCTGCCTGCCACGGTGGATGGCGCCACCACCGCGCATTACCTGACCGACCGCCTGCGGGCCGCCGCGCCGCACCTGGCCGTCACGCGGCTGGCCCAGGGCGTGCCGATGGGCGGCGCGCTGGACGTGATGGATGACGGCACGCTCGCGGCTGCGCTGAAGGCGCGTCGGCCAGCCTGACGCGGTGGCGCTATTGCCGGCCGTTGCCGCGCCGCGCGACGGCTTCCGCCGCCTCCACCGCACCGGCATAGGGCTCCTGTGCAGCCACGCTCCAGTATTCCAGGGCCTCCAGCGGAATGGGCCTGAAGGTGATGGCGCAGAGCACATGGTCGCCCGGCTCGATGACGGCGAAATCCGGCGTGCCGTATCGCAGCACGGCCAGCCGGGTGGGCGGCGGATCGGGAGTCTTCATGGTCAGCGGTAATACACCGCGATCCGGTCCCCGGCGATCTCGTGGATGCTGGCATCGAGGTCATAGACATCGCGCAGCACCGCGCTCTGCAGGATGTCGCGGGGCCTGCCCTGCACGGCGACGCGGCCATTCTTCATCGCCACGATGTGGTCGGCGTAGCAGGAGGCGAAGTTGATGTCGTGCAGCACCAGCACCACCGTCTTCCGCAGCTCGTCCGCCGCCCGGCGCAGCTGCCGCATCATGGCCACCGCGTGCTTCAGGTCCAGATTGTTCAGCGGCTCGTCCAGCAGCACGTAGTCCGTGTCCTGGCAGAGCACCATGGCGACGAAGGCGCGCTGCCGCTGCCCGCCGGACAGCTCGTCGAGGAAACGTTCCGACAGCGCCTCCAGGTTCAGATAGGCGAGGGCGCGTTCCACATGGGCGCGGTCCTCCAACGTGGGGCGGCCCCTGGAATGCGGGTATCGGCCAAAGGTCACCAGCTCGCGCACCGTCAGCCGCGCGGGAAGGTGGTTGTCCTGGCGCAGGATGGCCAGGCGGCGGGCCAGCACATCGCCCGGCGTGGCGGAAACATCCAGCCCATCCACCGTGACGCGCCCGGCGCTCATTGGCAGCAAACGGCTGATCATCGAGAGCAAGGTGGATTTGCCGGCGCCGTTCGGGCCGATGATGGCGGTGATGCCGCCCGCCGGCAGGGCAAGGCTGACGTTGTCCACCACCAGCGCATCGCCGTAGCGGCGGGAAACGCCCCTGGCCTCGATCATCGTGCCGAACCCCTCAGCAGCAGAACAATGAAGGCGATGCCGCCCAGGAAATCGATGATGACGCGCAGATTGGTGTCGAAGGCGAAGACCCGCTCCAGCAACGTCTGCCCGCCGATCAGCGCGATGGCGCCGATCATCACCGCCGCCGGCAACACGCGCGAATGGCGTGCCACCGGCATCAGCGCATAGGCCAGGTTGGCCACCAGCAGCCCGAAGAACGTGACCGGTCCGACCAGCGCCGCCGAAACCGAGACCAGCACCGCGACGATGGCCAGGATGCGGGCCACCGCGCGGCGGTGATCGATGCCGAGGCCGATCGCCGCGTCCCGCCCCAGCGCCAGCACATCCCATTCCCGGAGGTAGCGCAGCGCCGGCAGGCTGACCGCCAGCATCAGCAGGGCGGCGTAAAGCAGCAGCGAGCGGTCGGGGTTGTTGAAGCTGGCGAAGAGCCGGTCCTGCAAAAAGGCGAACTCGTTGGGGTCGATCAATCTTTGCAGGAAGCTCGACAGGCTGCGGAACAGCACCCCCATCACCACGCCCGTCAGCACCAGCATGTGCAGGCTGCGGCGCCCATCGGCGAAAAGCAGGCGGTAGAGCAGCAGGCAGAAGCCGACCATCAGCACGACCTGGCCGAAGAACTGGCCGGTGCGGTCGGCGCCGGCCACGAGCCCGGAGCCGAGGAAGAACACCAGCACCGTCTGCAGCAGCATGTAGAGCCAGTCGAAGCCCATGATGCCCGGCGTCAGGATGCGGTTGCCCGTTGCCGTCTGGAACAGCACGGTGGACACACCGACGGCATAGGCGACCAGCAGCATCGCCGCCGCCTTGGCACCGCGGAAAGGCAGCACGAAGCCCCAGCTCCCGGCGGCGCCCAGCGTCATGAACAGCAGAAGGCAGAGCGCGAGCAGGCCGCCCAGCAGCAGCAGCACCCTTCCGCCCTGCGGGCGCGAGGCCCCATGGGACGAGCCCTTGGCCATCGCCCTATCCAAGCCGCGCCTGCCTGCGCAGCATCAGTGCCAGAAACGCGGCGCCGCCGATCACGCCGACGATCAGCCCGACCGGGATTTCGTAGGGATAGCGCACCATTCGCCCCGCCATGTCGCAGAGCAGCAGCAGCGCCGCGCCCGAGAGTGCCACCCAGGGAATGCTGCGGCGAGCGTTGTCCCCCATGGCCATGGCCACGAGGTTGGGCACGATCAGGCCGAGAAAGGGCACCATCCCCACCGTCACCACCACCACCGCCGTGACCATGGCGACAATGATCAGGCCCAGCGTCACGACCCTCCGGTGATTGAGGCCGAGATTGGTGGCGAAATCCTCGCCCATTCCGGCGAGGGTGAGGCGGTCCGCCATCAGATAAGCCGCGACCGCCAGGGCCGCCGCCACCCAGAGCAGCTCGTAGCGTCCTTCCAGCACGCCGGAGAAATCCCCCGCCGTCCAGGCGGTGACGGATTGCAGCAGGTCCAGCCGGTACGCGAAGAAAACCGTAACCGACTCGACAATGCCGCCCAGCATCAGCCCCACCAGCGGCACCATCAGCACCGAGCGCAGCGGGATGCGTCGCAACAGGCCCAGGAACACTGCCGTGCCCGCGAGGGCGAAGGCCGAGGCGATCAGCATCTTGGCGAAGACCGGCGCGGCGGGCACCAGCACCACGGCGGCCAGCAGGCCGAGGCTGGCGGACTCCGCCGTGCCCGCGGTGGTGGGCTCGGCGAAGCGGTTGCGTGCCAGCATCTGCATGATCAGCCCTGCCACGCCCAGCGTCATGCCCGCCAGGATGATGGCCAGGGTGCGCGGGATACGGCTCACCAGCAGCAATTGCAGCGTCCGCCCATCCTCGGCGCCGGTGAGGAGGCCCCACCAGTCCATGTTGCCGACGCCAGTGGCGAGGCTCATCAGCGCCAGCAGCGCCACCCCCACGAGGCCGAGGCCGAGCCGCATCGTCACCGCGCCGCGTCAGCCCTTGCTGGCATAGGCGGCGGCGATCTCCTCCACCATCATCTGCGCGGTGCGGATGCCGCCATTGGTGAGGTACCAGCTCGCCGGTTCCAGATACACGACCTGCCCGTCCTTCCAGGCGCGGGTCTGCCGCACCAGCGGATTGTCCAGCGCCTTGCGCGCGGCGTCCGCGCCCCGTTCGATGGCCGCGTCGCGGTCCACCACGAACAGCCAGTCGGGATTGGTCTGCAGGATGAACTCGTTGTTCACGGACTGCCCGTGGATTGCGGTGTTCAGCCCTTCCACCGCCGGCGGCACGCCGAAATCATTGTGGATCACGCCGAAACGCGAGCCGGCGCCATAGGCACTCATGCGGGTGCCGGTGGTCAGCACAATGAGGCCGCGCCCGCGCCGCGCCGTTTCGGCCCGCAACGCAGCGGCGGCATCGGTCACCTTTTGCTTCAGCGCCTCGGCCTGCGCTTCCCGTCCGAAGATGCCTGCCAGCAGGTCGGTGTTGCGGAAGGTGGTATCGAGCGGCGCCGCGGTGTCGCGGAACAGGTCAATGGCGGGAGCCAGCTTCGCCAGCTCCTGGTACTTGGCGCTGGAGCGGCCGCCAGTGACGATCAGTTCCGGCCGGACGGCGTTGACCCGCTCGTAATCCGGCTCGAACAGCGTGCCCAGCCTGGTGAAGCGCTGGTCCTGGAAGGTGGCGATCGGGGCCGGCCAGGCATTGCTGTTGGCAATGCCCACCACCGGCTCTGTCACCTCCAAGGCTGCCAGGATGTCGAGCGCCGCCACGTCGAACACCGCCACCCGACCCGGTCGCGCAGGAATGGAGGTGCTGCCCTGGCCATGCTGAACCGCTCGCCCCGCACCTTGCGCCGAGGCGGCGGCTCCCAGGAAGGGCAGGGCGGCCATCCCAGCCAGCAGGGAACGGCGGTGCAGTCGGTCGGTCATGGCGGCCTCGGCTGAAGGAGGGGCGCAACCGCCCCGCCCTGGCCCTGCCTCAAGCCTAGCGCATGCCATTGCGAGTGGTTTGCATATCCACTTTCATGGTGCGTTGCAAACCGTTGAGCAGGCATTCATCGGGCGTTCAGCCACCGGCCACGCCCTGCGCGTTCAGGTACACGGCATAAACCGAGCGCGAGGCCGCCATGAAGAGCCGGTTCCGGTGCACCCCGCCAAAGCAGAGGTTGGCGCAGCGTTCCGGCAGGTCGATATGACCGAGCGCATCGCCCCCGGGGCTGAACACGCGCACCCCGTCGAACTCGGCGCTGCCCATGCCCCAGCCGCACCAGAGGTTGCCTTCCGTGTCGAGGCGGAAGCCATCCGGCGTTTCGCCCGGCTCCCCCTGCACCACGGTGCGGCGGTTGGTGGCGCGGCCGTCATCCGCGATGTCGTAAGCCACGATGCGGCGCGGCTCGGCTCGGCTTTCCACCACGTAGAGGATGCGCTCATCCGGGGAAAAGGCGAGGCCGTTCGGTCCGGCCAGTTCGTCCGTTACCAGCGTCAGCGCGCCGCTCTGCCCATCGATGCGCCAGACACCCTGGGGCAGTTCCGGTTCCGCCTTCTCGCCCTCGACATAGCCCAGGATCCCGAAAGGCGGATCGGTGAACCAGACGGAGCCGTCCGACTTCACCACCACATCATTGGGGGAGTTCAGCCGTTTGCCCCCGTGATTGTCGGCCAGCACGGTGATGCGGCCATCATGCTCGGTGCGGGTGACCCGGCGGGTCAGGTGCTCACAGGTGACGAGGCGCCCTTCCCGGTCCCGCGTGTTGCCGTTGGCGAAGTTGGCCGGCCCGCGGAACACCGAGACCTGCCCGCCCGCCGCGTCCCAGCGCAGGATGCGGTTGTTCGGGATGTCGGACCAGAGCAGGCAGTTGTGGTCGCCGAACCAGACCGGCCCCTCGGCCCAGCGGCAGCCGCCGGCGATCTTCTCCACCGTGCCGTTCATGGCCCGGAAGCGCAGAAAGGAAGGGTCGAAGGCGCGGAAGCGCGGCTCCGGATAACGCTGGCTGGGTTCCCAAGGCGTCTCGTTGGCGATGCTCATGCGGCGTCTCCCTGGATTTCTGGCCGGGAAGACTGACATGCGGGACGGGCGCCGGCCAGACGGTGCACCTCAGTGCCTCCGCAGCCGCTCCCATCCCGCCAGCACCGCGTCATAGGGCAGGGCCAGCGCCTCGCGGCCGCGCCACCACCAGCGCTCGCGGAAGCCGTGAGCGGCTTCGGGCGGCGGCGCGGCGCGCGCCTGCAGGCCGAAGGCACGCAACAGCATCACGCAGCGCGGCAGGTGGTAACCGCTGCTCACCGCCCAGACCAGGCCCGTACGGCCCTTCAGCATGGCGGCGCACGCACGCGCCGACTCCAGCGTGTCGCGGGCAGTCGCTTCCTGCCGGATGGCAGGACCGGGCACACCCAGATCCTGCAGCAGCCGTGCCATCACCTCGGCTTCGGGTGGGCCATGCCGGCCCTGTCCGCCGGTGGGGATGTAGAGCGGGCTGTCCAGCGTCGCGCCGAACTCCACCGCCGCCATGACGCGGCGGCGCAGGGTCAGGCTGGGGCCGCCATCGGGGCGGATGGCTGCGCCGAAAATCACCAGCACGGGGCGGCTGTCGGCCTCGCTCATGCCGCAGGTGCCGCGAGCAGCAGCCGGTTCAGCGGCTCCAGCCCGTCGCGCAACTGTGCCAGGTCACGGCGGTAGGTGTCGCGCGCGATGCCGCGGCCGGCCAGGATGTCGCCGATCTCCCCCAGGCTGCGTTGCCCGTCCACCAGCGCCAGGATGGCGGCGGCGAGGCGCGGCATCGGCACGCCGACGCGCAGATTGTCATAGGTCACGCGCAGCACCCCATCGGTGGCCAGCCCCTTGGCCAGGGTGGGCCCGTCCAGCTCGCGCAGCACCGGCACGGCGGCATCGCTGTTCCAGTCTGGCCGGGGCGCCTCGTCCCGCGTCACATAGGCGATGTGGATGCCCATATTGCCGCAGATCGCCTCGGCCAGGGTGGCACGCGCCACCGGGTCCATGGCAGCTGTGCGGGCCCGCAGGCGAGGATCGTTGAGGTAGCGGTCCGGATCGTAGCGCAACGGCTCCACGAAGCAGCGGAGTGTCAGGCCGGCACCCTCGATCAGCGCCGCCAGCTGCGGCACGCTGAATGAAACATCGCGCGGGTTCAGCAGCAGGTCATAGAGTCCGGCATCACCGCCATCGATGTGGTCGGTGATCCAGGGGTTGCGGCGCAGCCAGGCGGTGTCCGGCGTCTGCTTCCACAGGCGCCTGGCAATGTCCACACGGGCCGGTGGCGCCTCGCTGTCGGGGGCCAGCAGGCGCAGCGCGTCCTGCATCATATAGACGCCGGTGCGGCCATGCGGGGCATAGACCATGAGACCGATGCCGCCGCCCGGCGCCAGCGCGCCGGCCAACGCGGCCAGTCCTGCAGCCGGGTCCGGCAGGTGGTGCAGCACGCCGCAGCAATCGATGTAGTCGAACGCGCCCAGGCCTAGCCCCGGCAGGTCCAGCAGCGAGCCGGTTTCGAAACGGATGTTGCGCAGAGCGCGCTGCCGCGCGCGCGCTTCGGCCACGCCGCGCGCGGCGGCGGATCGGTCCAGATAGACCACTTCGCCCGGGCGCGAGGCCGATTGCATCTGCTGCGCCAGCATGATCGTGCCGTCGCCGCTGCCGCCGCCGGCCACCAGCACGCGCAGCGGCACCGAAGTCGGACGGCGCGCGCCGAAGATCCAGTGGTCGATCTCGCGCAGATGGCTGGGGCTGCCGACGATCAGGCGCTTCGTCTCGTCCCGCGGATCGCGCTGAGGGTAGGGGTATGCCTCGTACTGGGCAGCGAGGCGGGCATCGATGGCGTCCATGGCATTCCGGATAAGCGATGCGGAGCGGGCTTGCCAGGGGACGGAGTAGCCAAAGGCCGGGGCTTGCCGGAAGGCGGGGCAGGCCCCCATCTGCCGGTGATGCCCTCCATTCCCACCCTGTCCCGCATCATCCTGGTGCTTCTGGTGGTCAGTGCCCTGGTTCGGATCGCCGCCTTTTCCCTGGGCTATTGAGCCGAGAATTCCCGGCGCTTCAGTCCTTCACCGGGTCGTGGCCCCAGTTCATCAGCGATTTACGCCAGCGTGTGTCGCTGACATCGCCGCTCGGCCGCTGCTTGATATGCCGGTGAACATAGCCGATCACCTTGCGCATGGCGGCATAATCATCATCGTCGAGATCGGCCTGCTTTTTGCCCTTCAGCTCCAGGATGCGCTCGCCCATCCGGTGTCCGACCGCCTCGCCGCCATCCTGGCCGGTGACCTTTTCGCCTTCGCTGGTCATGCCGACTGAGCGGCTTTCCTCGCTTTGCAGCCACTTGCGCAGGGCGGCGGGGGTCATGTTCACCGCCTCCTTGAACTCCGCCAGCGTGTCCTTCGGGTCATGCTTCGGCGAGCTCATGCCTTGTGCCCCAGGGCCTTGGCCAGAGCCGCCTTGTCCATCCGTGACCGGCCGGGGATGTTGCGCTTCCGCGCTTCCTGCATCAGGGCCTGCTTGGTGGTGCCACCGCCGCTCCGCCCGTCGGTGCGCCGGGTGCTGGCCGCTTTGCGCGCCACATCCTTGGGCTGCGCGCTGAACTGCTTGCCCTTCTTGGTGTCGGCCCGCTTCTTGGCGGTGGAACGGCTGTACTCCGAGTCGGAAAGCTTTTCGCGCGCCTTCTTCGGCAGGTAGCGCTCGCCTGTGTGGCCGCTTTTCTGCCCGGACTTTGTGCCCCACTCCTCCTCCGTCCATTGCTGGAGGTGGTTGTCGGAGCCCTTGGAGCCACGGTAGCCGCCACCGGCCTTCTTGTATTCGGAGGTGGCGAGCTGCGCCTTGCGGGCCGACCACTGGCCGGACTTGCCGCCCTTGTCGCCCTCGGTGACGCGATGCTTCACCCGCTCCCAGAGGGTCGGGTCGGTCTTTTTAGCGGTGGCTGCCATGGCCTTGCTTCCCTGGGCTTCCCTGCAGTGCGCAGGAAAACGCCAGCGCCTGCCAAGCGGTTGCCCGATGGCGGAGCGCGGTGGAAGGCCTTCTGGCCAGAAAGATCCGCGGGAAGCGCCGGGCGCCAGGGCGCCCGGCGGCAGATCAGTTCTCGTCCTCGCGGTCGGTTTCGACCTCGATTTCGCTATCCAGATCGTCCTCGCTGTCCTCGAGGTCGTCGCTGTCGTCCAGGGCGTCGTCGTCGCCGACATCCTCCAGCTCGACATCGTCTTCCGAATCGGTGTCGGCGGCAGCCGGCACACGCTTCTTGACCTTTTCCTCCACCGGCGCCGCGGCGCGGCGGGCGCGCGGCTGTTCGGCCGGTTGCTCGGTGTCGCATTTCGGGCAGACCGCCGGCTGGCGGGTCAGATCGTAGAACTTGGCACCGCAGGCGACGCAGGTGCGTTTCAGACCCAGTTCGGGCTTGGCCATCAGCGTATTGATCCCGGGGATAGTCGGGCCAGAGATGGGCCGGCCCGGAGAAGCACGGGGCGCATTGCCACGCACCCTGGCCCCATGTCAAACCCCGAACGCCATGGGTCACGACACAGCCTCCATCCCTTCACCCCGTCCGCTGCGGTCGCATCGCCCCTCAGGCGGGCTTTCGGGCCGCTTCGCGGTCGCCGGCGACAAATCCATCAGCCATCGCGCGCTGATGTTCGGCGCCCTGGCCGTGGGCCGCACCGAGATCACCGGGCTGCTGGAAGGCGAGGACGTGCTGCGCACGGCCGCCGCCATGCGCGCCCTAGGCGCCACGGTGGAGCGGCTGGGCGAGGGCCACTGGATTGTGGCCGGGCGCGGCGTCGGCGGTCTGGTGGAGCCGGCCGATGTGCTGGACATGGGCAATTCCGGCACCGCCGCACGGCTGATCTGCGGGCTGCTGGCCGGCCACCCGATCTTCGCCGTTCTGACCGGCGACGCGTCGCTGCGCTCCCGGCCGATGAAGCGGGTGATGGAACCGCTCGCCGCCTTCGGCGCACGCTTCACCGGGCGCGCGGGCGGGCGCCTGCCGCTCGCCGTGGAAGGCGCGGCGGAGCCCATGCCGCTGGACTACACCCTGCCCATGGCCTCGGCCCAGGTGAAGTCGGCGGTGCTGCTGGCCGGGCTTTGCGCGCGGGGCACGACGCGCGTGGTGGAGCCGCATGCGACGCGCGACCACACGGAGAACATGCTGCGTCATTTCGGCGCCAGCGTTCGCGTGATGGTCGAGGGTGAGGGGCGGGTGATCGAGCTGGATGGACAGCCCGAGCTGACCGCCGCCCCGATCGTTGTCCCGGGTGATCCGTCCTCCGCCGCCTTTCCCCTGGTCGCTGCGCTGCTGGTGCCGGGGTCCGAGCTGACGGTGGAGAATGTCGGGCTGAACCCGCTGCGCACCGGGCTGTTCACCACCCTGCGCGAAATGGGTGCCCACCTCAGCATCGGCGGCGAGCGCATTGAGGGCGGCGAACCCGTCGGCGACATCACCGTCCGGGCCGGTGCGCTGCGTGCGGTGGACGTGCCGCCTTCCCGCGTGCCCTCCATGGTGGATGAGTTCCCCGTGCTGGCCGCCGCCGCCGCCTGTGCCGCAGGCGTGAGCCGCTTCCGCGGCCTGGGGGAATTGCGCGTCAAGGAAAGCGACCGGGTCGCGGCCACCGCAGCACTGCTGGAAGCGAACGGCGCAACCGTGTCGATCGAGGGCGACGACCTTTTCGTGCACGGGGTGGGCGGACCGCCGGCGGGGGGCGGCATGGTTGTCACCCACATGGACCATCGCATCGCCATGAGTGCCCTGGTGCTCGGCCTGGCCACGCCGCAGCCGGTGGCGGTGGACGATGCCAGCTTCATCGACACATCCTTTCCCGGCTTCGCCGCCCTGATCAACCGGGCGGCCGGGGAAGAAGCGGTCAGGGACGAGGCGCCGCGGTGAGCCTCCGCGGCACCGTGATCGCGGTGGACGGTCCGGCGGCGGCGGGAAAGGGAACCCTGGCACGCCGCCTGGCCGCAGAGCTGGGCCTGCCCTACCTGGATACCGGACTGCTCTACCGCGCCACCGGGCGCCGGGTCCTGGATGCAGGGGCTGACCCGCGTGATGCCGGCGCTGCGGAAGGCGCCGCGCGCAGTCTCTCGCCCACCGATCTGGCCCGCCCGGACCTGCGCGGGCCGGAGGCCGACCGGGCCGCCAGCGCCGTGGCGGCCATTCCCGGCGTGCGGGCGGCGCTGCTGGACTGGCAACGGGATTTCGGCCGCACCCATGGCGCCGTGCTGGACGGGCGCGACATCGGCACGGTGGTGTTTCCGGACGCACCGGTGAAGCTGTTCGTCACCGCCAGCCCCGAGGCGCGGGCCCACCGCCGCTGGCTGGAATTGCTGGACCGGGGCGTGGCGACCGAGGAAGCCACCGTGCTCAAGGAGTTGCAGGCTCGCGACGCGCAGGATGCCGGGCGGGACGTGGCACCGCTGAAGCCGGCCAACGATGCGCTGACGCTGGACACCACGGCACTGGACGCGGAGGCGGCGTTCCGGGCTGCACGCGCCCTGGTCCGGCAGCGGCTGGGGCGCTGAACCGGTCCTCGTCAGGTGTCCAGCCGGATCCCGAGTTCCCGGATCAGCGGGCGCCAGACCGCCGCTTCACGCGCCACGAACTCGTTCAGCTCACCGGGCGACCAGGCGGCGCTTTCAACGCCCAAATCGTGCATCCGCTGCTGCATCGCCTCCGAGGCGACGGCGCTGCGCAACTCGCGGTTCAGCCGATCCAGAATGGCCGGCGGCGTGTAGGCCGGCGCATGCATCGCCTGCCAGCCGAATGCCACCGCATCGCCAATGCCCAGCTCCAACGCTGTAGGCACATCCGGCATCTGCGCCGAACGCCTTTCCGACAGCACCAGCAGGGCCTGTACCCTGCCGCTGCGCAGAAAGGGGATGCCGGTGGCGGAGTCGATCAGCACGCTGTCCAGGCGGCCGCCGATCAGGTCCCGCATCGCCGCCGGACCGCCGCGATAAGGGACATGGTCGGCGGGAAAATCGGCGCGGCGTTTCAGCATCTCCATGGCCAGGTGGTGCGGCGAGGCAACGGCGGGCGAGCCGTAGTTGGGCGGCAGGGCACGCGCCGCAGCGACAAAATCGTCGAAGCTGGGCGAGCCGCCGGACCGCACCACCAGAAACAAGGGGAACCGGCCGATAAAGCCGGCCGCGGTCAGGTCGCGATCGGGGTCATAGGGCAGCCGGCCGTACAGGGCCGGGTTGTAGACCAGGTTGCCATTGTCGGAATGCAGCAAGGTGTAGCCGTCCGGCACGCTGCGGGCCACGGCCTCGCTGGCGACCACGGCCCCGCCTCCGGGCCGGTTCTCCACCAGCATCGCCTGACCAAGCTGCGGCGCCATCCGCTCCGCGATCAGCCGGGCAAAGGTGTCGCTGGGACCGCCCGCCGGATATCCCACCACCCAGCGCAGCGGCCGGTCCGGCCAGGAGGATAAAGGCTGGGCCTGCGCCGGAGCTATGCCCAGGCATGCCGACGCAGCGGCACCGAGGATGGACCGCCGCCGCGGCATGCTTGGTTCCCCATCCCGATCCATTCCGTTTTCACCCATGACACAACGAGGCAATGTGCGGTGCATCATGCGCTGCCTGGTCCGGCCACGCCAGCGCTGGTCTCCCGGCACACTGGCGGGACCATTGCGCGGATCATGGAGCTGCGGCTCAGCGGGCCAGCAGCCAGACCCAGAGCGGCAATGTGACCATGGCCGCCACGTGCTGGGTGGTGATCATCGCCGCCATCAGTGGTGCATCGCCACCCATCACCCGTGCCTGCACATAGGAGGTGGAAGCGGTGGGCTGCGCCATGAACAGGATGGCGACGGCTGCGGCCAATGGCTCCAGACCCAGTGCCAGGGCCAGCGCCGTCGCGATCGCCGGCATAATGAACAGCTTCAGGAACCCGGTCAGAAGCTGGGTGGGAGGCTGTGCCGTCAGCGCCCCGGGCGTCAGCGCGGCGCCGACGCACAACAGCCCGACCGCCAGCGAGCCCTGGGCCAGGGCGCGCAACAGCCCGCCCACGCCCAACGGCACACCTCCCGCCACGGCCAGCGCCAGCCCGATCAGACAGGCAAGGATCAGCGGATTGGTGATGATCTGCCACACCAGGCGAAGCGGCCTTGGCCGCCTTCCATCACCGAGCGCGAAGGCCACCGTGATCGTCACCTGCACAAACGGCACGATCAGCCCGGTGGCGATGCCGCCCATGGCGATGCCGGCCGGCCCATGCACCGCGCCGGCGACGGCGAAGGCCATCAGGTTGTTGTACCGGATGCCGCCCTGCAGCACAGAGGTCATGGCGGCATGGCCATGCCCGAGAAGCCGCGCCAGCACCACCGACAACACGGCGCCGACGGCCAGCGTGCCCCAGATGGTCGCCGCCAGGCTGCCCAGCGGCAGCTTCGACAGATCCACCGCACCGATGGAGGATACCAGCAGCGCCGGCAGCAGCACGGTGAAGACCAGCTTCTCCATGCCCGCCCAGACAGCGCCGTCGGTCAGCATCCGGGCGCGCAGCACGGCGCCCAGGCCGATCAGCCCGAAGGTGGCGACAAAGGCGTCGAGCCAGGCGGCCAAGGCACGTCCCCCTTCAGCGGGCGAGCAGCGCTTTCAGGTCGGTTTGCGGGCGGGCGCCGAAATGGCTGATGCATTCGGCGGCGGCGACCGATCCCCAGCGGCCGCATTCCGGCAGGGCATGGCCGCTGGTCAACGCGGCCAGAAAGCCGGCAGCGTAGGCATCGCCGGCGCCGGTGCTGTCCACAACCCTGGTCGGCTCGGCCATGACCTCGTGCGTGGCATCGCCGGAAACCACCACGCTGCCCTTTTCGGACCGCGTCAGAGCCGCGAGCTTCACCTCGGCCCGCACCGCCGCCACGGCATCCTCGAAGCTGTCCGTCTCGTAAAGGCTCATGATCTCCGCCTCATTGGCAAAGAGGATGTCGGTCTGACGGGCGACAAAGGCGCGGAAGGCCTCGCGGTGGCGGCCGACGCAGAACGGATCGGACAGCGTCATGGACACTTGTCGGCCGTTCTGGTGCGCCACGGCGGCAGCCCGGCGGAACGCCGCCTGGGCCTGCGGCGGGTCGAACAGGTAGCCTTCCAGGTAGGTGACCGCAGCGGAGGCCACCATCGCCTCGTCCACATCGGCCTCGCCGAACTCCACGCAGGCGCCCAGATAGGTGTTCATGGTGCGCTGGCCATCCGGCGTCACCAGGATCAGGCAGCGGGCGGTGGGCGCGCCGCCCTTCAGCTTTGGCGTCGGAAAGGAAACGCCGGCGGCCTGGATGTCATGCGCGAAGACCTCGCCCAGCGCGTCCTCGGCGACCTTGCCGAGAAAGCCGACACGCGCGCCCATGGCCGCGGCCACGGCGCAGGTGTTGCCGGCCGATCCACCGCTGCTCTCCACGCCTGGCCCCATGGCTTCGTAGATCGCCTGGGCCCGGGCCGTGTCGATCAGCGTCATGGCGCCACGCTCCATGCCCTGGGCCACCAGGAAAGCTTCCTCCGCCCGCGCCTGCACGTCGAGAATGGCATTGCCGATGCCGAGGATGTCGAGGGTGGGTGCGGCCATGGAATGCGGAGCCTTTCGGTCGTGCCTGGAGCCGTGCCGATAGCAGCCGGCACGACGCGGGCATAGCGGCGGCGGGCGCCCCACAGGGGAGGAGCGGCACATCCGAGGCCGCGCATCGCCTTTTTGGCGAAAAAGATCCCCATTTCACAACCTGATGGAGGAGCAACCGGGAGAAGATGCTGAAATGCGACGTTTTCCACAGGCGGTGCCGTTGCCGGTCACGGCCGGTGCATGATAGCCGGGAAGCACGCATCACGTTTCCGGAACCATTCCGGGATGCGCCTCAATATCCCCGCCGTGCAACACAGGGTGCGCAGAATGTCCGTCTTCCGCCGCCGCCGCGAAGAAACCAACGCCCCCGCGCCTGGCGCGGCGGAGCATGAGGACACCGCGCCCACCACGGTGCCGGTGGCGCGCGACCCCGATCTGGCCGTGCCGCCCTTCCGCCCCGCGCCAAGCCAGGAGGCCGCCATGAACATGCCGCCGAAGCCCAGCCAGCCGCCGATCGGAGTGGGCATGCCGCCACGGCCGCCGGTGAATGCCGGGGCGCAGCATGGCTCGCCATCCCCCATGCCCGCCGCTCCGCGCAGCGCGCCAACCCTGCCGACGCCAGTCTCGGCCGAGCGCCGCACCATGGTGGTAGGCCGCGGCATCAGCCTGCAGGGCACGGTGACCGATGCTGAGCGTCTGGTGGTCGAGGGCACCATCGACAGCCAGATGCTGCACGCGACCGAGTTGTTCATCAGCCAGAGCGGCGTGTTCCGCGGCGAGGTCGAGGTGGAGGATGCCGAGATCGTCGGCACCTTCGACGGCACCATCACCGCGCGCGGCAACCTGGTGATCCGTGCTTCCGGCAGGGTGCTTGGCACCGCACGCTGCCGCCGCCTCCAGGTTGAGGAGGGCGGGCAGCTTTCCGGCCGGATGGAGATGCTGAGCGACTCCATGCCGCAGACGACCTATCTGCCGACACCGGAGACGGTTGAGGAAGGCTGACGAGCCTTCGTTGTCCTGCCGGGTCCTGGCCAATAAATGCCCGTGATGCGGTTCATCCCCTGGCTGCCCGCATCGCTGCTGTTGGCGCTCAGCGCCTGTGCACAAGAGCCCGCGCTCGACCGGCAAGCGGTTCTGCAACAGGTGCTGAACAGTTATCGGGCAGGACTGGCGGGCATGGAGCCCACATCCGCGCCCGCTATGCCGCGCCTTCAACAGACGCCGTTGACCGTGTCACAGCTGCTCGGCCAGTCACCTGACGCGCTGCGCCGGTATCTAGGGGAACCCAGGCTGCGGCGCCGGGAAGGCGCCGCGCAGATCTGGCTTTACCAAACCACCTTCTGCCATCTCGATGTGGTGCTGGACCGGGACGATGCGCCGCAAAGCCCGCTACGGGTCAGCTACGCGGCCGCACGCGCTTCCGGCACCGAACGTCAGACCGAGGCTAGCTGTCTGGAGGAGCTGCATCGCGGCGTCATCGCCCTATCTCCGGAGGCTGTGCCTGCCGGAGGCTGAAGAGCTCAGCTTTGCATGAACCCATTGCGGACCAAGGCTCCCTTCACCGGGCATCGCCCTTCGGCACCATGCCACGCCAGCAGGCTGCCGGCACCAAGCGCCAGCAAGGAGAGCCCCCAGTTCGGACGGGGCCGTGCAGCGGCGGCAGCCAGGATCAGTCCGGCGGTCACGTAGGCAGCGCGCTGCACGGGGTTCAGTTCCTCTTCGCGGGCAGCCACGGGATGGTGCCGGGTAGAGGTCATGGCGGTCGAGTTTTCATCCATGGGGCAATCTCCTGTTCCTTCGCGAGTGCAAACTCGGCCGCATGGTTCAGGGTTCCATGCCACCCACATTTGACAGCCCGCCGCCACCCGGCGCATTGCCGCCCCGCCGAGAACTGCACAGGATCCCACCCATGCCCGCACCAAGGCCTTCCGGTCGCGCCGCCGACGCGCTCCGCCCCGTCATCCTGGAAGCGGGTGCGGCACGCCACGCGGAGGGGTCCTGCCGCATCCGCCTGGGACATACCGAGGTGTTGTGCACCGCCAGCGTGGAAACGCGGGTGCCGCCCTTCCTGCGCGGCAAGGGCGAAGGCTGGATCAATGCCGAGTACGGCATGCTGCCGCGCGCCACGCACACACGGGGCGAGCGCGAGGCGGCGCGCGGCAAGCAATCCGGCCGTACCCAGGAGATCCAACGGCTGATCGCCCGTAGCCTGCGCGCCGTGGTGGACCGCCGCGCCATGGGCGAGATGGCGGTGACCATCGATTGCGATGTGCTGACCGCCGATGGCGGCACGCGCTGCGCCGCCATCACCGGCGCCTGGGTGGCGCTGCACCAGGCCTTCGAGCACTGCGTGCTGAAGAACGTGATCAAGCGCAACCCGCTGCGCGACCAGGTGGCCGGCGTGTCGTGCGGCATCTGGAAGGGCGAGCCGGTGCTGGACCTCGACTATGCCGAGGACAGCGCCGCCGAGACGGATGGCAATTTCGTACTGGCGGCCAAAGGCGGCATCGTTGAGCTGCAAGGAACGGCGGAGGGCGCTCCCTTCTCCGAGGACCATTTCCTGCGGCTGCTGGCACTGGCACGCCAGGGAACGGAGCAACTTTTCGCCGCCCAGCGCCGCGCGGTGCATCTGTGAGCGGCGAGCGTCGTCCGCTCACCGAGCGGCGCATCGTCATGGCGAGCCACAATGCCGGCAAGGTGGCGGAGAATGCCGCCTTGCTGGCCGAGCACGGCATTCAGGTGGTCAGCGCCGCCGAACTGGGCCTGCCGGTGCCGGAAGAAACGGAAACCAGCTTCATCGGTAATGCCCGGCTGAAGGCGCTGGCAGCGGCAAAGGCGTCTGGCATGGTGGCGCTGGCCGATGACAGCGGCTTCTCGGTGGCGTCGCTGGGCGGCGATCCGGGCGTGCGCACGGCTGACTGGGCCGAGCAGCCAGACGGCTCGCGCGACTACGTCGCCGCCATGAACCGGGTGGAGGCCCTGGCACGCCTGCATCCCGACCGCACGGCCTGGTTCACCTGCGCCCTGGCGCTGGCATGGCCGGATGGCCATACCGAAGCCTTTGAAGGCCGTGCACCCGGCGAGTGGATCTGGCCCCCGCGGGGCGAGAAGGGGTTCGGCTACGATCCCATGTTTCAGCCCCACGGCGAGAGCCGGACCTTTGCGGAGATGGGCACGGAAGCCAAACATGCCATCAGCCACCGCGCGGCTGCCTTTCGCAAGCTGGTCGAAGCCTGTCTCGCGCGTTGAACGCCGCTGACACCACAATCCCTCGTTGCCGCTTGAACTATCGCTGATGTGATCGGTTGTGTCCCAGAATGGTCCTCCTCGTTCTGGTCGAAGACATTGAAATCGTGTTCCCGTACCGCGAGGGTCTGGCAGAGGGTGACGGATGCGCGGGATAGTGGCTGGACCGATCATGGCTGCGGCGGCTCTGGTTCTGGGCTGTGCTGAGGCGCAGGCGGAAAATTTCCGCTCCACCCTGATGGTAAGCGCTCGCGTGTTAGCACCGTCCTGCCTTGTGGCGGCGGCGCGCCGCGATGCGCTGACGGTGTCCTGCTCAGGCAGTGCGCCTCATGTGGTTCGTGCAACCGGCACAACCAGCACGGCCAGCCAACCCGCCGCGCCCGCGCACCCCAACACCACCTTCACGCGGATCATTACCGAGTCCGAGGGCGGACCGGTGGTGGTCACCGTCATCTACTGAGGGTGTTCCAGACAGACGCGGCCGCCGGAACAACCCGTGGACCCCGTCAATGCGGCAGCTCGGGAACGGGGCCGCTCAATACGTCACCGTCACCAGGATGGTGTCGCCGTACACGCCAGGCGGTACATTCTGCCGGGCAGGGATCAGACCATAGACCGGATAGCTCTTGCCCATTGCCAGGAGGTTCAGGAGTTGCGTATCGGAGAGCGCCGTGGTTCCCGCCGTGCCGTCGCCCCAGACTTGCCGATAGGTCGCATCCCGATAGATCTGGTAGCGCAGCTGCGACCCGCCCGATGTCATGCGCCGGTCGGCAAAGCTCCCACCGCCCGCGGATAGCGAGATCTTGTAGGTTGGCATCAGGGTCAGCAACTGGCTGCACACCAGGGTGATCGACCCGGCGCTCGCGGTTGGCTGCGTTGCCGTCGGCCGGTATTCTCCAAAGGCCATCGGGGTCGCGGTGACGGTGCAGGCCGCCCAGCCTGCCGAGCCGGGGGCCAAGGCGGCGACGGCAAGCACGGCGCGGCGAAGGTGGATCGTCAGCGGCATGGAACCGGTCCCAGCAGTGGCAGGTCGTTCTGCGCCGGCGTGAACTCGAACTCGGCGGCGCAGATCCCGCCCCCCGGCAGGCGCAGATCCAGCCGGTTGCGCGGGGTCAGGCCGGTGGCGAAAACCTCGCCATCATAGCCGACGGGAAGCCGCTCCCCGGGCGGCATGCCTGCATCCGTGGCCAAGGTGGCAATGCTGCCGAGCGGCAGCGATACCCCCTGGGCATCCACAAGGCGAATGCGGGCGCTGGACGCCCGGTCGATCGGGAAACGCACCACCAGGCCGGAGAGGTTGCGTGGGCTGACCATGCGCGTGGTATCGGCCACCACCGCATCCGCCGGCAGGTCGTCCGGCGCGACACCGATTCGGTTGCGCTCATGCGGCCTCAGATTCGGAACCAGAAGGCGGCCGCGGGAGTCGGTCCGGCCGACAGGGCGGTTCTCCTGCAGGATGGTGACGTCGGGCAAGCCGCCGGTATCCACCACCGCGAAGCTGTTCTGCACTGTGTCGGACAGGTAGGTGCCGCCGCCAATGGTGGTGATCGCCCCGCGCAGCCCGCCGCGCAGTGCGGTATCGGGCCCGAACTGGTCGATGCCGGCCATGATCCGCCCGGTGGAGGCCTTGTACTCGGCCTCGGCGAGCTGGCGGGTGATGCCGCCCGCCGAGGAATAGGCACGCCAGCCAAAATCGCCCGTCGTGACCGCACCCTGCGACATCTGCACGCCGCCATAGCCCCGCCCCTGATCGAGCGACGCATTGGCCGATGCCGTGCTGCGCTGGCCGAACGGAAAGGTCACACCGAACAGCGCGCCGGTGCCGCCCTGCCCGGACATGTCGGTGAAGGCGGTGCCGTAGAGCGTCACGTTGCCGAACAGGGTGCGGGAATAAGTGGCTGACAGAATGGCCGCACCAGGAAGTTGCAGCTCCCTCTCGCCCTGGCGTGGCCGCTGGAGGCCGGTGTCGCGTTCCACGCCCGCGAAGGCCATGGCGAAGGATCCGCCCGCCACAGGCAGGGACAGGCTAGCCCGCGCGATGCTGCGGGGATAGGAAGATCCGTCCAGCGCCGCAACATCGGCGAAGCCGCGGCTGGCCCAGGTGACCGACGCACCGAAGCTGATTCCCGTTGTCACCCGCTCAAAGCCGAAGCTTGCCTGCCAGCCGGAATCCTCGCCACGCTCGCCCTGGGCCTGGCTGGCCGCAACGGCGGCCGACAGCACGCCGAAGCCGCCGAGGGCCAGCACCACGCCGCCCCCACCCATGGCCAGCCGGCTGCCGCCCTCCGCATGGCCCTCCACCGTCAGCCAGTCATTCACGCCGAAACGTGCCGTGCCCATGGCGACGGGGGTACCGTAGTCATTGCTGACCAAGCCGTAATTGCGCCGCACCCAGCCGAGCTCCGCGGAATAGGCCAGCAGCCCAGGCGCGAGCAGGGCGGAGGATGCATAGAAGGGCAGGCTGCTCACCGTTTCCCGGCCCAGAGCATCGCGCAGCACCACGGCCACCTGCCCAGCCCCGGTCACCACCGGCAATTGCCGGATCACGAAGGGGCCCGTGCCGGTGGAGGTGGAAAGCTGCTGCACACCGTTGACCAGCACGTCCACCGTGGACGGAACCGCGGCCGAGCCGGTGACCACCGGCACGGGAAAGGTCACAAGGTCCGGGCGCAGCGCAAAATCGCTGGACACGCGCACCCCGCCTAGCCGCACAGGCCGGGTCCAACCCAGTCCGCCGCCAATGAAATCGCCCACTTCATAGCGGCGCAGCGCCCCCTCATTCTCCCGCACGAAGGTGCTGTCGAGGCGGACCACCGGCTCCGCATAGGGGCCGCTCTCGGTATAACCCAGGAAATTGGTGCTCAGCACGCCGGGCGGGCCGAACAGGCGACCATCGAAATAGCCGGCGCCCAGGGTCCGGCCGGCGGAAGAGGTCACATTGATGTCGTAGTTGACCAGGGCGCCGAAGCGGTTCTCGGCGACCGACGCCGTGGCAGCCCTCGCGGCGGAAGCGGCGCCAAGTTCAGCGGCCAGCAGCGCACGGTCATCGGCGGTGAAGCTGATGCGCTGGTTTGGCTCGTCGATGGAGAAGCTCACGCCGGGCAGGCTGCGCAACGGGATCTCGGCCTCCGGCGCGGCGGTTCCGGAAGGGATGACAATGCCCAGCTCTCCCAGATCCACCGCCCGGGCCGCCACAACGCCATCCCGCTCGGTAAAAGTGCCGATGGTGTTACGGCTCTGGCCGTTCACCACGACGTCGAGCAGCATGACCCGCTCCGCCGCCAAGGCCGGCCCGATAGCCCAGAAGGCCAGCAGGCCGGTCAATGCCCCCGAAAGCCCGTATCGCCGACGCCTACCGGCTGGCCGCGACAGGAATGTCGACCGCAAACTGCCCTGCCTCGCCCACGCCGCTGGCGCGCAGCACCGAGCCGGGCCTTGGCACCGCGCCGCGGAGCTGCCAGTGCCGGTCTACGCCGGGAAGAACATAGGGGTTTTCGGGCTCGGCCAGTGCCATGCGCGCACCGCCGGGGCCGGCCAGGGTCAGGCCCGCGAGCTGAGCTCGCCGCGTGCCCCGGTTGGTCACCGATAGAACACCGTCCGGCATGATGCGCCAGTCGAGCTCGGCCCGCCCGGTGTTGGTGGAATGGGCAAACACCGGCAGCGACAGCCGAAGGGCGAAGCGCACCTGCTGCCCTTCCTGCGCCGGGCCCGGAATCTCATCGACCAGAAGGCGGAAAGCGCGCTCGGCGTCGTTGGGCGTGCGCCGCAGCACCAGCCGCACCACCTGCGAGGCACCGGGTGCGAGCTGAAACACGGGCGGGCTGACAAGAAGATCCTGCGTTGGCGTCAGCGTGTCGTGGCGGCGATCCTGCGACCAGGCGAAGGCCCGCACCTGCACGGAGGTCGGATGCGGCTCGCGATTGGTCACCGTCACGATGGAGGATTGCTGACCGGGCGCCATGTCGGTCGATACGGGCGATACCTCCAGGGAGCCGGCCGAGGCGGGATGGCCGGACAGACCCGCCAGGGCAAGCGCGCAAAGCGTGGCAAGAAGACGTTTCCGCGTGAGCATGACGGCGTCCTTCCTCAGTAGGTCAAGGTGACGGTCACCGTGTCGGTGTAGAGGCCGGGCTGGGGGCGTTGATTGGCGGGAATGCGGCCGTAAACGGGAATGGTCTGTGTGGTGCCCGTGCCGGTGCCGGAAAAGGTGTCGGTGCCTGCCGCATCGCCCCACACATCCGTACGGCCGGAATTCCGGTACAAGGCGTAGTTCAGCGTCGAACCGGCAACAGTGCCGGCCATCACCCGCGCCGCGGCGGTGGTGGCTGTGCCAAGGTTGAGCGCGACGTTGAAGGGCGTGTTGGTTGTGCAGAGCACCTGCAACTCGGCCTGACCATCCTTGGCCTCGGTGGGAGTGTAATCGCCAAAGGCCAGGTTGGTGGCGGTCACGGCACAGAGCTTCAGCACTGTGGCCGTGATCTGCATGGTCGAGGTTGCAGTTGCGTTCTGCGCCCGGGCCTGCTGGCCCGGAAGGGCCACGGCCATCAGGCCCATTGCCACGGCCGCAGCGCCGAACATTCGCGGGCGGCTCAGATTGTTGAGGACAAATTCCATCTCTGACCACTCACCTTAAGGAAGAACTTTCAGGTTTCTTACAACTTAAAGGCGATTTATCACAAGAGTTTCAATTCACGAATGTAGCAGCAGGCAACACCCCGACCCCATAAAACTATGCGGCCAAGCTTAAGCTCAGTAAAATCCGACGAGTTCTTTGCCGTTGCAGAGCTGGCCATAGCGTCGCCTGCCGCGTGTCCTGAGTGGCGCCGAGTGGTACACCGAGAAAGGTGCGGTTCTTCTTGCGATGCCGGCACAGGACGCGATGTGCGACCCATCGGGATGCGGAGCAGGGCGGCATGGTGGCCGCCCTGGCCTTGTTCTACCGCTTCGACAGATCCACAAGTCCGGCGAAGCCCGTCTCGGTGCCGAAGCCAAGTTGCGTACCGGCCGGGTTCCAGGCCAGCGCCGATACCGCGCCGCGCCCGGGAGCCGCCACGGGAACGATCTTGCCAGAGCCGATCTCGGCCATCAGCACCAGCCCATCCTGGAAGCCTGCCGCCACCACCTCGTGCTGCGGGTGACACGCCACCTGGGTGCAGATCACGCTGTCGCCTCCAGCCAGCTCCACTGGCGGCTTGCCCATCGGCCCCCCGGCGAAAAACGGCCACAGCACGATGCAGTCCGCCCCCGCTGTGGCCAGCCAGCGGCCCTTGCTGGTGAAGTCGAAAGACTTGATCTTGGTGGGATAGCCGGACATCCGCATGTCCTGCTGGTCCGTCAGGCGCCAGCCATGCAGCGCGTTCTCCTGCATGGTGGTGACCACATGGGTGCCGTCCGGGCTAAACTTGACGAGTTGGTGGCTACCCTTCCAGGGCAGTACGCGCGCCTTGTCGTCCTTGCTGTTCACGAACCACAGGCTGGCGCCGTTGTAGTGCCCTGCGGCCAGCCGCTTACCCTTGGTGTCGAAGGCGACGCCTCCGACAGTGGAGGGGTGCTCCAGCACCTTCAGCGTCGCGCCATCCTTGCCGAACAGATGCACCTTCTTGCCGACCGACGCGGCGCGCAGGCCCGAGGAATGCACCGCCAGGTGCTCGACCCATTTCATGGCTCCGAGATCGGCGAGTTGTCTGATCTCGCCCTCGGCCGAGACACGCAGAAGCTTGCCGTCGTCGCCGCCGGACAGGTAGCCGCCGCCGGCATCAGCCACCAGGGACAGGGCGGCACCGTCATGCGCCTCCACGGTCCGCCATTCAGCGTCCATGGCGGCCATTCGAACCGTGCCGTCCGACAGTGCCACGGCGGCACCTCTGCCCTTTTCGTCGAAGGCGATCGACGCCACCCAGGACCCCAGCTCCTGGCTGGTGCCGCGGGTGGAAAGCAGGAAATCGGCGTCGTTGACCGTTTCGCTCATGCGGCCACGCAGCCTTCGAAGCCGCGACGCAGCTGCGGCCGGTTCAGGTTGCGGCCGATGAAGACGATCTTGGACTTGCGCGGATCGCCCTCCTTCCAGGGACCGATGAAGTCGCCATCGGCGATCATGTGCACGGCCTGAAAGGCGAAGCGCCGGTCCTCGTTGGCGTAGGCCAGGATGCCCTTGGTGCGCAGCAGGTCCTGCCCTTTGCTCTGCAGCAGGTTGCCGATCCATTGGTTGAACTTCTCGGCGTCGATCGGCTGGCTGACTTCGAAGGACATGGAGATCACATCGTCATTGTGCTCATGCTCGTCGGATTCGAGGAAGTCCGGCTCGCGCTCCAGGATGCGCTCCAGCTTGAAGGCATCGCGGCCGATCACCGCCTCCACCGGCACGTCGGACTTGGTGGCGCGGCGGATCTCGGCATAGGGGTTGATCGCCCTGATGCGCCGCTCCACTTCGGCTGCCTCCTCCTCGCTCACCAGATCCATCTTGTTCAGCACGATCACGTCGGCGAAGGCGACCTGCTCCTCCGCCTCGCTGCTGTCCTCCAGCCGGGCAATGAGGTTCTTGGCGTCCACCACGGTGACGATGGCGTCGAGGCGGGTCGCCCGCTTCACATCCTCGTCCATGAAGAAGGTCTGCGCCACGGGGGCGGGATTGGCCAGGCCGGTGGTCTCGACGATGATGCCGTCGAACCTGCCCTTCCGCTTCATCAGGCCACCCAGGATGCGCACGAGGTCGCCACGCACGGTGCAGCAGATGCAGCCATTGTTCATCTCGAACACTTCCTCGTCGGCGTCGATGACGAGGTCGTTGTCGACGCCCAGCTCGCCGAACTCGTTGATCACCACGGCGAATTTCTTGCCATGGTTTTCGCTGAGAATGCGGTTCAGCAGCGTGGTCTTGCCGGCCCCGAGATAGCCGGTGAGGACGGTCACGGGAACGGTGTCGCTGGCGGTATCGCTCATGGGGCTTGGCCTTCCTGCCGGAGTGGGTCGGGCGGGTTCGTTGGCCCGTTATATGATACCAATGGCGCCCGAGGTCACGGGGGCCAAATGAAAGGCATGGCTGCCCCGAGGATCACGGCCAGCGCGCCGACGCATCCAGCGGCAGCAGCGGCCGCGGCAGCTTCTTCCAGGCGAAGCGGGCGAGATCGGGCGAGGTCAGCCCGGGCGCATCCACCTCGATGATCCGGCCAGGCGAGAAGAACTCGTCGAAGCCGGCGCGGAAATGCCCGCGCGACTTCACCACCACGCAGCGCGCGGCGCCGACATCCAGCCCCAGATGCTCGAAGAACACCGGATCGGCGCACTGCGCCCGGTTGCTGACGACCACCGCGGTGATGCCGCCGAGCCGCAGCGCCGCCGTTGGCCCCAGTTCCACGATGTTGCCCGCATAAAGGCCGCGGCGCCCGGTGACCCGGCCATCGGACAGCCCCACCACCTCGGCCTGCGCGGCGAAGGGGTGCGCGAAGCTGTCGCGCGGGGCGCGATTGAAACGGGCGGCAAAGCCTGTGCCCAGCCCCAGCGCGTGGGCTTCCGCCGCCAAAGCGGGGTCGTGGATGATGCCGATCAGCGTCTCCGCCACCCCCGCCTCATGGAAGGCGGCCAGGATATGCATGGTGTTGCCGCCGCCGCCGCCGCCGGGATTGTCCGCCACATCGGCGAAGCAGAGCGGCACCTCTGTGGAGAGCGCCCGCTGCACGGCTTCGGGCAACGGCGTCAGCCGGGCCACAAAGCGGTCGCGCTTTGCCCAGGCGTCACGGGCCAGTTGGTCGGCCAGAGCCTCGCAGGCCATGCGGTCCGGGCCGGTGACAATGATGGCGAAGCCGTTGAAGGGCGTGTCGCCATAGGCGAAACCGCCCATCACAGAGACGTTCGCGACCTTTTTCGGTCCCAGCAGCTTCTGCCGCTCCTGGCCGAACTCGATCACCTCGGCATAGGGCCCCTTGGCGGTCAGCAGGCTGGTGGAGGGCGGAACGATCGGCAGGCGGCGGAAGGCGCGGTGGAACCGGTCGCCCAGCAGCAGCCGGCGCAGCAGCGCGGCGCATTCCACGCCCCGTGCGCGCATGTCCACATGCGGGTTGGTGCGGTAGCCGACAAAGGCATCGCAGTCGCGCACCATGCCGTCCGAAACATTGGCGTGCAGGTCGTAGGAACACGCAAAGGGCACGTCGCCCAGCACCTCCCGCACCAGCGCCTGGATGGCGCCTTCGGGATCGTCGCGTTCCGTTGTCAGCCCGGCGCCGTGCAGGTTGCAGTAAACACCGTCCACCGTGCCGCGCAGGGCGGACAGCCCTTCGCGCCAGCGCTCCATCATGGCGGCGAAATCGGCCTCCAGCACCGGGCCGTTGGGCTCGGCGCAGGCCAGCAGCAGGGGGCGCGGCTGCCACGGCCCGGCTGCATCCATGGCCTGCACGAAACCCGGCATCTCGCCCAGCGTGCGCGAGGTGGGAGCGCGCGCATCGGCCAGCAGCGCCTCGCCTTCCAGCCAGCAGCGGGCCCGGAAATCGGCCTCGGCGGCGGGAGGTGCGAAGCGGTTGCATTCGATGGAAAAGCCCAGCAGGGCGATGCGCGGGCCGCTCACAGGGAAAGCCCCAGCAGCTCGGCATGGCGCTGGGTGGATTTCAGCCCGGTGCCGGTCAGCACCACCACCGTCACCTCGTCGCGGCCGATCGTGCCATCGGCGACCAGCCGGCCGAAGGCGGCCGCCGCCTGGGCACAGGTGGGCTCGGCATAAAGGCCGCGCCGCGCCAGGCCACGTGTGGCGGCGACGATCTCCTCCTCTTCCAGCAGCACGGCCCCGCCCTGGCTCTCGCGCAGGAAGCCCATCACTTCGGATGCGCGGATGGGCTGGGCGATGGCGGTCCCCTCGGCAATGGTGGGGCGCGCCTCTTCAGGCGGCATTCCCAGGAACTCGCGCGCGATCGGCCCGCAATGCGCCGGCTGGGCCGCGAACAGCCGCGGCAGGCGCGTGATCTCGCCCGCCCGCAGCAATTCGCCGAAGCCGATGCCGCAGCCCAGCACGTTGGAGCCCGCGCCGCAGGGAATGATGATGTTGTCGGGCGCGCGGAAGCCCAGATCCTCCCACAGCTCATAGGCCAGGGTCTTGGTGCCGTGCAGGAAGAAGGGGTGCCAGTTGTGGCTGGCGTAGAAGATGTCCCGGGCCTGGGCCACGGCGGCATCGGCGCAATCCTGCCGGCTGCCGGGCACCAGCTCGATCGCGGCCCCCATGGCGCGGGACTGCACCGTCTTGGCCGGGCTGGTCGACTCCGGCACCATGATCTTGGCGCGCATGCCGCCCGCCGCCGCATAGGTGGCGATGGCGGCGCCGCCATTGCCGGAGGAATCCTCCAGCACATGATCGATCCCCTGTTCCCGCAGCAGCGACAGCATCACCGAGGCGCCGCGATCCTTGAACGAGCCGCTCGGCATGAACCATTCGCATTTGAACCGGACCGGCAGGCCATCCCATTCGCCCGGTAGCAGCGGCGTGCAGCCCTCGCCCAGGGTGATAGGCGATGCCGGCTGAAAGGGCAGGGCGGCGGCATAGCGCCACAGGCTGCGGGTGCCGCTGTCGATCTGGCCCCGGCTCAGGCCGGGCAGGTCGGTCAGCATCAGCGGCTGGCCCTCGGGGCCGCACCAGAGGGGCGTGTGGAGCGGGAAGGTGGCCCCGCTGCGGGGATCGAGATAGGCCGGGTTCTGCATGGCGGCGCAGCCTGTCTTGCCCTGAGCCTCGCGGCAAGGGAGGCTCTGCGCCATGCACACCGATGCCGTTGCCCACCTCGCCGCCGACCTCGTCCGCCTGGACAGCCGGTCCTTTGTCTCCAACCTGCCGGTCGCGGACCGCATCGCCGCCGAACTGGGCGGCTTCGAGGTCGAGCGACTGGACTTCACCGACCCTGCCGGGGTGGCGAAGCAGGTGATTGTCGCGCATCGCGGCCCGCCGGGAGGCGTCGCGCTGTCAGGCCACATGGACACGGTGCCCGACACCGGCTGGACCACCGACCCCTTCTCCGGCCGCATCGATGCCGATGGCGTGCTGCATGGGCTGGGCTCCACGGACATGAAGGGGCAGGTCGCGGCCTGCATCGTCGCGGCGCAATCCTTGCCCGAGGGCGTGCCCGCCACCCTGCTCCTCACCACCGACGAGGAAACCACCAAGCAGGGCGCCAGGCTGATCGCCGAGCATTCGGCCCTGGCGCGCCGCGCCGCGCCGCGTGCCATCGTGGTGGCCGAGCCCACCGGGCTGGTGCCGGTGCGCGGCCACCGCTCCAACATCGACTTCGTGGCGGTGGCGGAAGGCGTGCAGGCGCATTCCTCGCTTGGCACCGGGCGCAACGCCAACTGGGCACTGGTGCCTTTCCTGGCCGAGATGAAGGCGCTCGCCGAGCGGCTGCGCATCGATCCCGCACTGCACGATGCGGCCTATGATCCCGTCTTCAGCGACTTCAACCTGATCCTCGACAATCACGGCACGGCGCTGAACGTGACTGTTCCCAAGGCCACCGCGCGCATCAAGTTCCGCTATTCCCGCTCGGTCGACCCCACGCCCGTTGTCGAGGCGGTGCAGGCGGCGGCGGAGCGTGCGGGCGTGGCGCTGACGGTGACACGTCAGGGCCTGCCGCCGGAAATGCCCGCCGACCACCCGCTGGTGCGCGCCGCCGAGGCCGCGACGGGCAAGCGCGCCGAAACAAAGCCTTTCGGCACCGACGCCAGCGAGTTGCAGGCCCTGGCCCCCTGCCTGATCCTGGGACCGGGCTCGATCGACACGGCCCACAGCCCGCGCGAGGCCGTGGCGGTGCGGCAGTTGGCCGAAGGCGTCGAATTGTTCCAGCGGTTGATGCGGGGCTGAACCCCGGCCTCGCTTGTTCCAGCGGGAAAGCCGCCTACCTCCCGAGCCAGACACGGCCATCAGGAGAAGCGGATGAACGCCATCAAGCTGCGCGCGCCAGGCGGGCTGGACCGCCTGGAACGGACAACCCTGCCCGAGCCTCGCGCGCCCGGCCCCGGTGAGATCCGCCTGCGCGTGCAGGCCAGCTCGCTGAACTATCACGACTACGCCGTGGCCATCGGGGCGATCCCGACCGAGGACGGGCGCATCCCCATGTCCGACGCCGCCGGCGTGGTGGAGGCAGTGGGCGAGGGCGTCCGCGACTTCGCGCCGGGCGACCATGCCGTGTCCTGCTTCTTTCCGCTCTGGCAGGACGGGCCGGCCGAAACCGGCGACTTCAAAACCGTGCCCGGCGACGGCATCGACGGTTATGCGCGGGAAGCGGTGGTGCGCCCGGCTTCCTGGTTCACCGCCGCACCCCGGGGCTGGTCGGCCCCTGAGGCGGCGACGCTGACCACCGCCGGCCTCACCGCCTGGCGCGCGCTGGTGGTGGATGGCGGCCTCAAGGCAGGCGACGTGGTTCTGGTGCTGGGCACCGGCGGTGTCTCGGTCTTCGCCTTGCAATTCGCCCGGATGATGGGTGCGACAGTGATCGCCACCTCCTCCTCCGATGCCAAGCTGGAGCGCATGCGCGAGCTCGGGGCTTCGCACACCATCAACTACAAGGCCACACCGGACTGGGGGAGGGCAGTGCAGGACTGGACGGGCGGACGCGGTGTCGATCAGGTGGTCGAAGTCGGTGGTCCCGGCACGCTGGAGCAGTCCATCCGCGCCGCCCGCATCGGCGGCCACATCGCGCTGATCGGCGTGCTGACGGGCCGTTCCGGAGAAGTGCCGACAGCGCTGCTCATGGCCAAGCAGCAGCGGCTCCAGGGATTGATCGTCGGCAGCCATCGTCACCAGCGGGAGATGATCCGCGCCATTGACGGCACGGGCATGCGCCCGGTGATCGACCGCGCCTTTGCCATGCAGGAGATCGCCGCCGCCTTCCGCCATCAGGAGTCAGGGGCGCATCTGGGCAAGATCGTGCTGGAAGCCTAGCGGCGCTGTCCCCCGGACGCAGGGAACAATCCTGCCGGGTGCATGAGGGGGCGGAGTCCCCCCTCGATCCTTGCCTAGCCCCTCAAGGTTTCGGATAGGCGCTGCCATCCTCGGCACGGGCGGGGGCTTCGGCGTAGCGCGTGCGCTCCGGCATGCCAAGGCGCTCGAAATTCGCCGCCAGTTCGTGCAAGGCACTGCGCAGGGCCGGCCCCGCCATGGCCCGGCCATGTCCCGCCACCATTGTTTCGGGTTCCAGGGTGGACAATTGCCGTGCCGATTGGGCGGCGGCCTCCCAATCCACCGTGAAATAGGCGGGCGGGCCATGCAGCTCCGGCGTCTGTGCCACCGCGGCATAGGCGGATTCCTGTCGTGTGGTGACAACGGCATCGCCCGCCACGAGGCTCCGGTCGGCCTCCCGCCAGAAAGACACGTGGCCGACGCTGTGGCCGGGCGTGTGCAACCAGCGCCAGCCCGGCGCAAAGGGCAGGGTACCATCCTGCGGCAGCATGTGCAGCCTTGCTCCAAGGTCGAGGGGCTTGCGCGGAAACAGCGGCGACAACCGGGCCATCAGCCCCCCGCCCACTTCGGGCGCCGGGGGCGGGTAGGCGGCGCTGCCATCCAGATACGGCTTCTCCAGCGGATGCGCGTAAACCGGCACATCCCACTCTTCAGCCAGATCCTCCAGTACACCCACATGGTCGAAATGCCCGTGGGTCAGCAGAATCGCGGCCGGGCGGGCAGTGCTGCCGAAGCGCCGGGCCGCCGCCTCCCGGATGGTGCCCTTGGTGCCCGGCAGGCCGGCATCCACCAGCACCCAGCCCCGGTCCCCGCTGTCCGGCAGGCCGAGGAAGGCGACGTTGACGATCATCAGCCTGGCATAGGCCAGGTCCGGCGCCAGGTGGTGGATCCCGTCATCCGGGCCGGCGGGATTCTCCGGCGCGCGGGCTTCCTCCGGCAGGGGAATCCGATCGGCCATGGCTTTCTCCTCCTGTGACTTGCGCAGAATGGAAGGCGGCGGAGTGCCCGGCGGTTACACAAGCCCAAGCAAGCGAAGCCCGTTATCCCTGGCCGATCCCCGTCAGGCCCAGCAACGCACCGGCGGCCAGCAGCAGCAGCGGGTGCAGCTTCGTCGTCAGGTTCAGCACCGCCACAAGGGCGGCAATGCCGGCCAGCACCGCGTTGAGCGCCGTGGCCTCCACGATGATGGCGGCGCTGGCGGCCACCAGACCAGCGGTCACCGGCAGCAGCCCGGCCTGCACGGTGCGCCGCATCGGAGCCTCGCGGAAGCGATTCCAGACGTGCAGCACCAGCGCCGTGACGAGAGATGAGGGACCGAACTTGGCGATGCTGGTGACCAGCAGCCCCGGCCAGCCCGCCACATGCCATCCCACCAGCGGGACCACCATCATGTTCGGGCCGGGCGCTGCCTGCGCCAGGGCAAACAACGCGCTGAACTGCTGCGCCGACATCCACTGGTGAAGCTCCACCACCTGCCGTTGCATCTCGGGCAGGATGGTGTTGCCGCCGCCGAAGGCCAGCAGCGAGAGCTGGGTGAAGATCAGCGCCAGGGCGGCGAGCGTTCCTGTCATCGTGCGAGCCGCACATGCGCCAGGATGCTGAGCGGCGCCAGCACCAGCATGGTGGGCAGCAAAGGCAGGCGCAGGATGGCGATGGCCAGGAAGCCGGCACAGGCCACGCCGATGCCGGGCCATTTACCGCGCAGCGGCACGGCAATCTTCACCGAAACCGCGATCAGCAGCCCCGCCGCCGCCGCCGCCAGCCCGGCAAAGAAATGCCGCACCTGCGGATCGTCGTAATACTGATCGTAGATGGTCCCGAGCAGGATAACGATGGCCGTTGGTGCCGCGATCAACCCGAGCAGCGCCGCGACCGCTCCCGCCGCCCCCCGGAAGCGCAGCCCCACCGCGACTGACATGTTGATGATGTTGCCGCCCGGCAGGAACTGGCAGAGGCCCAGCAGGTCGCTGAACTCCGCCGGACTGAGCCAGCGCCGGTCCTCCACCATCATGCGCCGTGCCAGCGGCAGCACGCCGCCAAAACCGGTCAGGCCCAGGAGGAGGAAGCCCAGAAAGAGCTGGGCGATGCCCGGCCGCACCAAGGCCGTGTCCGTTTCAGTGGCCATGGCGCGGTTTTCCCTTTTTCTGAACCGTTTCGGGTTAGAAGCGGCGGAGCGCAACGGCAAGCGCGTCCCCTCCCGGACCCGCCGCACCGCAGGCCTGAAGCCTCAAAAGGCCTGATCCGTCCAGAAGGGGAGGTGCGGGAAATAACGCCCCTCCCGGACGATTGAGGGGCACAGAGCCCCACCTTGCACCCCTGTTGAACTAGTCCGCCACCGCTTGCCCCTCCGCGGGGGCGGCCGTTCCTCGCCTCGGGGTCAGCGGCTCGGGGCGCATGGTGAAGAGGTCCTGCGGCGTCACCGCACCATGCAGGCGCTGCGCCTTGAAGCGTTCACGGTCCAGCCGGCGCACTTCGGCTTCCACCTCCTCGGCCTCATCGCGTGAGAGGCCCAGCCCGACCAGCGCCTCCCGCCCGAAGGCCAGGGCGGATTCCAGTGTTTCCCGCATCACGCTGGCGGCCCCGACCTTCAGCAACGCCAGCGCATGCGGCCGGTCGAAGGCACGGGCATGGCAAGGAATCTCGGGAAGGGCTTCCCGCACGATTGCCAGGACGCGGCTGGTGGTTTCCGGGCGATCAGTGCAGACCAGGATCAGCCGCGCCCGCTCCGCCCCCGCCGCGCGCAGCACGTCGAGCCGTGTGCCATCGCCGTAGAAGACCCGGGCGCCAAAGCGCGCCGCTTCCTCGATGCGGCGCGGATCGTTGTCCAGCAGCGTCACCGCCACGCCCTGTCGCTGCAACACCTGTGTCACCAGCTGCCCGAACCGCCCGAAGCCGATCATCAGCACGCTGCCGTGGGCCTCCGAGTAGTCTTCATCCGGAATGTCCTGCCCGCAGCGACGCAGGAGGGCGGGGCCAAAGCGGATCACCAGCGGCGTCGTCGCCATGGACAGCGTCACCAGCGCGGTCAGCAGGCTGGCCTGTTCCGGTGCCAGCACCCCCGCCACCGCCGCGGTGCCGTAGAGCACAAAGCCGAACTCCCCACCCTGGGCCAGCAGCAACGCGGCCCGCAGCGCCACTTCGGGCGGATGGCCGAAGAGCCGCGCCACGGCATAGGTCGTGCCCAGCTTCAGCAGCACCAGCGCCAGTACGCCGGCGAGCAGCACCGGCCAGCGCGCCGCGATCACACCGAGATCAAGCCCCATTCCCACGGACAGAAAAAACAGCCCGAGCAGCAGGCCCCGGAACGGCTCGATGTCGGCTTCCAGCTCGTGCCGGTAATTCGACTCCGCCAGCAGCACGCCGGCCAGGAATGCGCCCATGGCCATGGAGAGCCCGGCCCAGGCCATCAGCGCGGCGGCGCCGAGCACCACCAGCAGGGCTGCGGCCGTCATGATCTCCCGCGCGCCGGAACGGGCGAGCAGGCCGAAAAGCGGGTTCAGCAGGAAGCGTCCGGCCAGCACCACGGCGGCCAGGGCCGCGACGGCAGTTCCCGCCGCCGCCCAGGCCGAGCCTTGCTGGGCCACGGCGAGCGGGGACAGAAACGCCACCAGCGCCAGCAGCGGCACGATGGCCAGGTCCTGCAGCAGCAGAATGGCGAAGGCGGTGCGGCCATGCGGCGCCTCCACCTCGCCCCGTTCCTCCAGCAGCGGCAGCACCAGGGCGGTGGAGGAAAGCGCCAAGCCCAGCCCGGCCACAATGGCCGCCGGCCAGGCCCAGCCGGCGGCGAAGCGCAGCGCCAGCGCCATCACCCCGCCACTGCCCAGCATCTGCGCCGTGCCCAGGCCGAAAATGTCACGCCTGAGCGCCCACAGACGTCCGAGGTTGAGCTCCAGCCCGATAATGAACAGCAGCAGCACGATGCCCAGCTCCGCCAGTCCCGCAACCCGTTCTGGCTCGCCAAACAGGCCCAGGACGAAGGGCCCGATTGCCACCCCCGCCGCAATATAGCCGAGCACCGGGCCCAGACCCGCCCGCTTCGCCAGCGGCACGGCCAGAACTGCCGCCGCCAGCAGCACCATAGGCTCGAACAGCGAAAGGACGTGGTGCGATTCTTCCATGACAAGGCTCCCGGAGCGGCGAGATCATTTGGGCACCGGTACGACGAGGGCGCAACTTGCCCTGGCGCAGCCGCCAAGGGCAGATTGAGCGCCAATCATGGCCGACACACTGCACCTGACGCTTTTCGACCTTGCCGCCACCGAGGCCCTGGCCGCCCGTGCCGCCACGCTCGTGCGGGCCGGCGACGCCATCCTGCTGGAGGGGCCGCTCGGCGCCGGCAAATCCGCCTTCTGCCGCGCCTTTCTGCGCGCGGCGGCGGGCGACCCGATGCTGGAGGTGCCATCGCCCTCCTTCACGCTGGTGCAAGGCTACGACCTGCCCAGCGGCCCTGCGCACCATTTCGATCTTTATCGCCTGTCCGGCCCCGATGAGCTGGAGGAGCTGGGCTGGGACGAGGCCCGGGACGGCATCGTCCTGGTGGAATGGCCTGGCCGGCTGGGCTGGCTCACACCGGACAATGCGCTGCGCCTTTCCCTTGCACCGGAGCGGGGAGCACCGCCGGAGCAGACGGGCCGCCGCCATGTGACCTTGTCGGGCTGGGACACGGCGCGGCTCCGGACATTGGCGGCGGAGGCGGGGCGGGAGTAGGGCTGCGGCATCACCGCCCCCGCGCTACGGCATCACAGGGTCATGGACCGGGCAGACATTGTGGCTGCTGCGGAAGCGGATGGAGGCCGGATAGGCTTCGCGACGGGCCCGCGATCCCGCCGAGTGAACAGTGTGCCTTGATGCCCTTCCAGGGATTGAAGGCGTCGATCTCACGAATCAGGGCCTCGTCCCAGGCGGATTATGGCGGCGCAGTGATGCGCGCAACAGTTCAGTGAAGGCGCTTCTCCTCCAGCCATGGCACGGAGGCGTCCTCCACCGGCATGCAATCCAAAGCGGTGAGAAGCGGGGCGCGCCGCTCCCATTCGCCCCATTCGTGGCGAAGAACTCGGTTATGGCGTCGCGTAGTGCATCCGGCTGCCGCGCGTGGCCACGCTTTCGCCAGCCAGGGCCAGCAGGTCGGTGGAAACCGGAACCAGGGACAGCTTGGCCACATAGTCGCCGAAACGTAGCGAAGCCTGGGTCCAGAGGGTCCGCCGAGGCTGTGGGAGTTGGGGTGGCTGCCCAGGCTTTTCAGCGTGGTGTTCCCGTGCCCACTGCCCAGCACCTTTTCCGCGCCGCGCTGCATGGCGGAAAACCCTTCTTCAGGATCCGCGGCTAGTCCGTGGTGGCGGCCAGCAGCTTGAGGTTGCCAGCCCGGGCTTTGGGGATCGACGGCGAGGAGAGGGGGGTGCATCGGCCATCACAAAGTCCTGGCTGATCTCGTCTCCTGACCCCCAGCTGTTCGCCGGGCATCTTCAGCGCCAAGCCGCGCGGCACTGGACGCTGTCATCCCGCAGGCCTCCGGGATTGGTGGAGAAGCGCATCACCACCCTGTAACGTCCTGGCCTAGCGAAAAGGCCTTGCGCAGCTCTGCCGCCAGTCCTGACAGTACCTGCAGCTCACCCTTCCGCAGCCCCGTAGCCCTTCGCATTCAGGGACCGGACGGCGCGTCCCTAGCGCAGCGCTTCCTTCAGCGCGGCGATGGTGTCCGCCTCAGCGGGCTTTGATGGCTCCAGGTCAGGGCTGTAGCGCACAGGAACGGCCGTTTTTCCTCCATTTTCGGAAAGCCAACGCTTCAGCCCTGACTGCGGATGCTGCCCTTACCCGATGCGGATGGTCCGCGTCAGCGCCGCCACATGCTCCGGCGGGGTCTGCGGCACGATGCCGTGGCCCAGGTTGAACACAAAAGGCCGCCCCCGCATGGCCGCCAGAACCGAGCGCGCCTCAGCCTCCAGCGCCGCCCCGCCGGCCACCACCGCCTGCGGGTCCAGATTGCCCTGCAGCGTGATCTCGGACGGCACGTTGGCGGCCGCCCACCGCGGATCCATGCCGGTGTCCATCGCCACCGTGCCAGTGCCCACGCGCTGTGCATACTCCACGATCAGCGGGCCGGCGAGGCGGGGGAAGCCGATCAAGGGGATGTCCGGCCGCACCTTGCGGATGCCCCGCACAATGGCCGCTGCGGGCTCGATGCTCCAGCGGCGGAACTGGGCGGGGGAAAGCAGGCCCGCCCAGCTATCGAACAGCATCAGTGCCTCGGCGCCGGCCTCTGCCTGGGCCAGCAGGTATTCCACCGTGCTGTCCACCAGCAGCCGGATCAGCTTGCCGAACAGCAACGGGTCGGCATGGGCAAGGCGACGCGTTTCAGCGAATTCTTTGCCGCCTTTGCCATCCACCATGTAGCAAGCGACCGTGAAGGGGCTGCCGGCGAAGCCGATCAGCGCCGTGCCGGGTGCCTCCTGGGCGAGGCCTGCCCGTACCCGACCCACGGTCTCCAGAATCGGGGCAATGCGTGCTCTCACGGCTGCCGGCTGCAGCGCCGCCAGTCCCGCCGCATCGCGGATGGGCGCCAGCAGCGGACCCTCTCCCTCAGCGTAGCGGAGATCCTGCCCCAGGGCCCAGGGCAGCATCAGGATGTCACTGAACAGGATTGCCCCATCCATCCCGTAGCGACGGATCGGCTGCAGAGTCACCTCCGCTGCCAGCTCCGGCGTGGTGCAGAGGCTGATGAAGTCGCCGGCCTGAGCGCGCGTGGCGCGATATTCCGGCAGATACCGCCCGGCCTGGCGCATGAGCCAGAAGGGCGGCGGCCAGAGGGCCTCTCCGGAGAAGGCACGCAGCAGGGGCTTTGACGCGTTTTCCATGCGCCCTCTCTCTATGAAAAAGAGTCTTTAAGAAAGGTGGGAGTCTATTGGGCCTGTGGAAAAGGTGGACGCAATGCCCACACACTCTGTCCACAAAGTTTTCCACAAGCATGATTCATAAGAGAATCATGTGCTGCACAGGGTTTTTTCGCGTTTTCCCGGACTCTCGGGTGGTATCCCGGGGAATCATACCCAGGGCATTGATTCCGTGCGATTCATCCCCGCTTCTCCAGGGTGGGGTGGCCGGAGGCGAATCTTGTCCCCATTCTCCACACCAATCCCCGCTATTCTCCACCCTGCAAAAGGGTGGGATCGCACCCTGACCGCGCCGAGAAACACCCGGAATCGATGCCGCACCGCATGTTCAACCTGCACCTTGTCTCCGACAGCACCGGCGAAACGCTGAATTCCATCGCCCGCGCCACGCTGGCCCGGTTCTCCGACCCGCATGTGGTGCATCACCGCTGGTCGCTGGTGCGATCGCACCTGCAGCTCGAGCAGGTGCTGGAGGGCATCAAGGCCGAGCCCGGGCCGGTCATGTTCACCCTGGTGGACCGTTCGCTGCGCCATGCGCTGGAAGAGGTGTGCCAGCAGATCGGCGTGCCTTGCCTGTCCGTGCTCGACCCGGTGATGGACCTGCTGCAGGCCCAGCTCGGGCAGCAGGCCAAGGAGAAGCGTGCGGCGCAATATGTGCTGGATGCCGACTATTTCCGCCGCATCGACGCCATGCATTATGTGCTGGCGCATGACGACGGCCAGGGCGTGGCCGGCATCGAGGAGGCGGATTGCGTGCTGGTGGGCGTTTCCCGCTCCTCCAAGACGCCCACCTGCTTCTACCTCGCCAACCGCGGCATCAAGGCGGCCAATGTGCCGATCGTGCCCACCTCTCCCTTGCCGCCCGAACTGGACAACTCGCCCTGCCCGGTGATCGGGCTGACCATCGACACCACGGCGCTGATCGATATCCGGCGGCATCGTTTGAAGATCATCGGCGCGGGCGGCGTGCGGCAGGACACCAATGACTACGTGGATTTCGAGGCGGTGAAGGCCGAGATCCAGGCCGCCCGCCGCCTTTGCACCAGCCATGGCTGGCCGGTGATCGACGTGACCCGCCGATCCATCGAGGAAACCGCGGCCACCGTTCTGCAGCTGATGGAGGCGTGGCACACGCGCCGGTCACAGAACGGGCCGAAGCCGGGACTGATCGGCGCATGACGCGCATCATCCTCGCTTCTTCCTCCGCAACGCGGCAGGCGCTGCTGCGCTCGGCGGGGCTCGAGTTCGAGGCCGTGCCGGCAGCGGTGGACGAGGCGGCGCTGAAGGAAGCTGCCAGGGCTGACGGCTTTTCCCCCGCCGATGCCGCCATCCTGTTGGCCGAGGCCAAGGCCATCCGGATCGCTCGGCGCGAGCCGGAAGCCCTGGTGATCGGTGCAGACCAATTGCTGGTTTGCGACGGCCAGTGGTTCAGCAAGCCGGAAAACCGGGAAGCGGCTCGGGAGCAGCTTGTCGCATTGCGCAACCGGACGCACACGCTGTTCACCGCCCAGGTGCTGTGGCGCCACGGCCAGCGCGTCTGGCACCATGTGGCGGCGCCGAAGCTGACGATGCGCGACTTTTCGGAGCCGTTCCTGGATCGCTACCTGGCAGCGGAAGGGGAGGCGGTCTGCGCCTCGGTCGGTGCCTACCGCCTGGAAGGGTTGGGGGTGCAGTTGTTCCGGGAGATCGAGGGCGAGCACAGCGCCATTCTGGGCTTGCCGCTGCTGCCACTGCTGGGATTTCTGCGGCAGCACGGATTGCTCCAGGGCTGACCGCTCACCCGGCGCCAGCCGGTGCCAGGGATCGCAGCGCTTCCACCAGCGCCCGCAGTCCGCGATCCATCACCTTTTCGCGCCGCAGCACCAGCACCAGATCCCGGCGCAGAGGTGGATGAAGCGGCCGTACCACTGTGCCAAGCGGTGCATTCCGCACCGACAACGCCGGCAGCACGGAAACCCCCAGCCCTCCCGCCACCAATCCCTTGATGGCTTCCACGCTGCCGAGGTCCATGGCGGGACGCGGCAGCGGTCCAGCGGCGGCGAACCACGCGTCGATCAGGGCCCGGGTCTGTCCGCCCGCCTCATAGAGGATCAGCGGCAGCGAGCGGAGCACCGTGGCATCCAGCGAGGGGGCCCGCGGCGCCAGTGCTTCGGGTAGCAGCGCCACCAAGGGATCGGCCAGCAGCACAGTCTCGTGCAGCACCCGGCTGCGCAAGGGGGAGCGCGTCACCAGGGCGCAGTCGAGCGCGCCGTCCTCCACCTCCCGCAGCATGGCGGGCGAATTGCCCGTGACCACGACCACCTCCAACCCCGGCAGGCTCCGGCGCAATCCCGCCAGCATCGGAGGCAGCAGGTGAATGCACGCCGTAGCGCCCGTGCCGATGCGAACCCGGCCAAGATGCCCGTCCCGGAAGGCCAGTGCCGCGGCGCTGGCTTCCGCCGCGGCGGCGATCGCCCGGCGAGCGGGGTTGGCAAACGCGGTGCCGGCTGCGGTGGGCAGGATGCGTCCCGCCGCACGTTCCAGAAGCCGCACGCCCAGTTCCCGCTCCAGTTCGCGCAATTGCTGGCTGGCTGCCGGCTGCGTCAGCCCCAGCGAGCGGGCGCCGAGCGAGATGCTGCCTTCTTCCAGAACAGCGATCAGGGTGCGGAACTGGCGGAGCGTCGGCATAACCGCATCTTATTCGAATACGCGGCATCACAAGAATTTCCTGTGTCGCTGGTCCGCCTGGTTCCAGCATGGCTGGACCATCAGTTTCACAACTGGATCCGCCATGACCTTTCTGCCCCAAGGCCTGACCATCCGTGTGGCGACACCCTCAGATCTTTCCCAGATTGCCGGGATCTATGCCCATCACGTCCGGCACGGCACCGCGTCCTTCGAGGCTGAAGCGCCATCGCTGCAGGAGATGACCCGGCGGCACGCTGTGCTGATGGAGGGAGGCATGCCGTGGCTGGTGCTGGAGCAGGAAGGCATGGTGCTGGGCTACAGCTATGCGGGGCCGTACCGGCCTCGTCCGGCCTATCGTGATACGGTGGAAAATTCGGTCTACATCAGAGCCGGGTTCGAGGGGCGGGGCCATGGCCGGGCCCTGCTGGGCGCGCTGATCGATGCCTGCACCGCCCTCGGGCTGCGGCAGATGGTGGCGGTGGTGGGCGACAGTGGCAACACGCCGTCCATTGCCCTGCACAGAAGCATGGGCTTCCGCGATGTGGGGGTGCTGCACGCCGTAGGGTTCAAGCACGGGCGCTGGCTGGACTGCGTGTTGCTGCAGCGATCCCTCGGCCCGGGAAGCAGCGCTCCGCCGGTGCCGCGTGGCTGAGGCCGCGCCGGCCGGCGCCTGGCGTGCCGCCGCAGCGCTGGCCTGTACCCAGACGGTTCACTGGGGTTCGCTGTTCTATGCATTTTCCGTTCTGATGCCGGAAGTGTCGGCCGAGATGGGTTGGTCTCGCGGCACCGTGGTCGGCGCTTTTTCGGCAGGACTGCTGGTGCAGGCCGTGGCGGGGCTTGGGATCGGGCCTTTGCTGGACCGTTTGGGGCCACGGGGCATCATGGCGGCCGGTTCGGTGATGGCCTCGCTGGGACTGCTGGCGGTGGGGCAGTCGAATAGCCTGACTGCCTTCTACCTGGCTTGGTGCGGCATCGGCGTTGTGATGGCGGCGACGCTGTACGAGGCCGCCTTCACCGCCATCGCTGCCGCGTTCGGACAGGCGGCCATGCGCCCGGGTATCGCGCTGGTGACCTTTGCAGGAGGCCTGGCCAGCACCGTGTTCTGGCCGCTCACGGCCTGGATGGTGGAGGCGCAGGGCTGGCGTGAAGCATGCCAATCCCTGGCATTGCTGAACCTCCTTTGCGCGCCATTGCATGCCCTTCTGCTCCCGGGCCGCGTGCGACGCCAGCCACCGACGAACAGCCTGCCGGCCCCGGAGATCACGCTGCATGCCGCGCTGCGTGGCGGACGGTTCTGGGCTTTGGCCTTTGTGAATGGCGCGGTGGGACTGACCGGCGCCGCTCTTGGCGTGCATCTGGTTCCCTTGCTCGAGGAGCGAAGCCTGGGTTCCGCTGCGCCACTATTGGCGGGGCTGATGGGTGTGGCGCAGCTGGCCGGTCGGGTAGCGGAGTTCTACACGGCCCGGCGGCTGTCCCTGGGGCGCATCGGGGTGGTGGCGCTGGTCGCACTCGCCTTGGCTGGTCTCTTGCTGGGCTGGGGACAGGATGTGACCGTACTGGGGGCCGGTATTTTCCTTTACGGCCTGGCGAACGGCATCATGACGATTGTTCGCGGGGGCCTGCCGGCCCGCTTCTTCGGCACCGGGCACTACGGCGCCATCAGCAGTGCCCTGGCTGCGCCAGGTGCCCTGATGCGCGCGGCCGGACCCTGGGCCGCGGGATGGCTGTGGCAGATCGGCGGCAGCTATGCCTGGCCCATGACCGTGTTGGCGCTGATAGCCCTGCTGGCGACACTGGTTCTGGGCTTCTTCGTGCGAGAGGGCGCCCGCACGCCGCCCCGCTGACCTGAACAAACAATTCCGACCGAAAGTGTTCCGCAAGGTCTGCCGGCATCCAGACGGGGACCGGCCGCCCATGCTGCTGCGCCCAAAGCCGCGAACGACGAGCCATACGGCAACAACCCACGCGCATAGAAGATCTGTCCTTTTCGTCCCTAAAAAGGGATTTTTGCCCGTATAGGCGGCATCGACGGAAAAAATATCCGTATTTTGGATGATTGTCAGAAAACGAAAGAAAGATTAACAAAATATTGGACAATGATCATAAAGAGAAACGTTGATGCTCCAGGCTATACTTTCCTCGTCGGCCGAAACGGTGGTGGAGGTTGGCCCGGGTGCAGCACCGCTGCGGGCTCGTGTGATCGATCCTTCCTTGTTCACCATTCCTTACTGCGAGGCTCTGGTGACTGCGCTGGACGAGGCCGGCGTGGATGTGCAGCTGGTTGGACGGCCCCTCCGCGCAGGTGAAATGCCTCTGCGGACCCCATTCGATCCACGTTTCTACCGCTGGTCGGATACGCTTCCGCGCCGGATCGGCAAGACAGGCGCGGCGCTGAAGGCTCTGGAGCACTGCGCGGACCTTGCCAGCCTTGCGGTTCGTGGCTTGCCAGGGGGAAGTGTGGCGCACTTCCAATGGCTGCCGTTTCCGATGGCGGATTCAGTGGGGCTGCGGCTTTGCCGGGCCAGGGGGCCGGTGGTTGTCACCGTGCATGACACAACACCGTTCAACGGCACCCCGACGTCGCGCCTGCAGCTGCACGGCTTCATCGCTGCGCTGGGTCTGGCCGACCGCCTGATCGTCCATACCCAGACCGGGCTGGAGCAGCTTGTCGCGAGCGGCCTGGATCGCAGGCGGATCCGCTGCATTCCGCACGGTCCGCTTGGCGGCTTCGGCGATATCCCGCCGCCGCCGCGATCCGGTCCGATGACCCTCGTGGTGTTCGGCAAGATCCGCCCCTACAAGGGCATCGACATCCTGATCGCGGCTCTGGCGGCACTGGGCCCCGATGAGCGGCGCATGCTGCGGGTGATCATTGCCGGCGAGCCCATGATGGATGTTGCGCCGCTCCAGGCCCGGATCGTGTCGGACGGGCTGGGGGGCACTGTCGAGCTGCGGCTCGGGCACCTCGACGAGGCGGCGATGCGGGCGCTGTTCACCGAGGCAGAGGGGTTCGTCTTTCCTTATCGCGAGATCGAGGCAAGCGGCGTGCTGTTTCTGGTGCAAGGGCTGGGGCGCTGGCTGATCGCGTCACGCCTCGGAGCGTTCGCAGAAACCATCAGCCATGGCGAAACCGGCCGTCTGGTGCCGTCGGAGGATGTTCCGGCCCTTACGGCGGCCCTACTGGAATGCGTCCATTCCCGGCCACGGCCCGTGGGCACCGTCCCTGTGACCGGGTGGGACAGCATCGCGCGGGCGACGATCGCCACCTACCGCGAAGCCTTTCTGCATTGGCGGGGTGGCCGGGCCGCAAGCCCGAAGGGGCTCCGGGCTGCAACGGCGGCCGCCCGGGCGGAACTCGCCTCCACAGCGCCGGTGCGCCCGACCAGCCTGTTGCGAGGCGATCCCTAAGGCATCGCGCTCTTCTCAGCCCAGCAATTGCCCGATCACCCGGGCCGTGTAGTCCACCACCGGGATCACCCGCCCGTAATTGATGCGGGTGGGGCCGATCACCCCGATGGCGCCCACGATCTGCTCCTTCTTGTCGCGGAAGGGGGACACCACCATCGACAGCCCGGCGCTGCTGAACAGCCCGCTCTCCGCGCCGATGAAGATCTGCACGCCCTCGCCGCGCTGCGCCAGTTCCAGCAGGCGCAGCATGGTTTCCTGGGCTTCCAGCCGCTCGAACAAGGCCTGGATTTCCTGCAGGCGTGCGATCTCGTCGATGTTCTCCAGCAGCTTGGACTGGCCGCGCAGGATCAGCGAACCGCCGCCTCCGCCTGCCCATGTGGCCAGGCCGCTCTCCACCATCTGCTGCGTCAGCGCATCCAGCGCCGAGCGATTGGCCTGGATCTCATCGGCCACGGTGCTGCGCGTTTCCTCCAACGTACGGCCGGAGAGACGGGCATTCAGGTAATTGCTGGCCTGAGTGAAGGCGGAGGGCGGCAGACCCGGCGGCACGTCGATGACGCGGTTCTCCACCTGCCCGTGCGCGTTGACCAGCACCACCAGGGCGCGCCCGGGTGACAGGGCCACGAATTCAATGTGCTTGATGGCGGCATCGGTCTTCGGTGCGACCACCAGGCCGGCGGCACCGGCGAGGCCGGACAGCATCTGCCCCGCCTCGGACAATGTTTCCTCCATGGAGCGCCCGGCGGCGGCGCAGCGGATGGCGATGTTCTCCCGCTCCTCTTCCGACAGGTCGCCGAATTCCAGTAGCCCGTCGACAAACAGCCGCAGCCCCTGCTCGGTGGGCAATCGCCCAGCCGATGTGTGCGGCGCGTAGAGCAGGCCGGCCTCTTCCAGATCGGCCATGGCATTGCGAATGGTGGCCGGCGACAGGGTCAGCGGCAGACGGCGCGACAAGGTGCGGGAGCCCACCGGCTCGCCGGTTTCGACGTAGAGCTCCACCACCTGCCGGAGAATGGCGGCGCCGCGGCTGTTCAACCCGGACGAGGCCAGCAGATTGCCGCGAAGCCCGGGGAAGAGCGACGGATGGGGCACTCGGCATGTCTCCTGATTTTAGAACGGGTCAACATAGCCTGGGCCGGGCGATCACCCAGGCTTGATGGCCCGGCTGGCGCTCAGGGCGGGATCATGTCACGCGGCGACACAACATGGCCATGAACGTGGTGCATGCCTTCTGTATTGGTGTGCCGCAAGGCGCAAACAAGCGCGGAGGCCCTGATGACCGACACGCCCGGTTCCCGGCTCTGGCCGCTGGCCCTGATGGGGTGGCTCGCGGCCATCCCGCAGCTGCCCCGCGAGGCCGAGCAGGAGGCCTCCCCACCTGTTCTGGCCGAAGAAGCGCGTCGCGGTCAGCGCACCGCTTGGCTGACCGCCGCCCGTGCCCGCTATGCCGAATTGTCAGCCGAACAACGCGACAGACTGCGCGAGGCGCGCCGTGCGTCGCGGAACGGTTCCGCATGACCAATCCCGTGGTGAACGGCTTTCTTCTAGCCCTGATGGGCTTTGCAGTCGGAGCGGCCCTTCTGGGCGTGATGCTGGAACGCGCGACACGATGCCCCGGTGCCTTGGCCGGAGTGGTGGTGGTGGCGATGATCGGCCTGTCCTGGGGCGGCGCGGTGCTGCTGGCGCAATAGCACCGCCCCGGGCGGCATCAGGTCTTCAGAACGACCTTGATGCACTTGTCGTCCTTGTTGCGGAAGGTCTTGTACATCTCCGGCCCGTCTTCCAGCTTGGCGGTATGGGTGATGACGAAGGAGGGATCGATCTGCCCTTCCTCGATCCGCCGCACCAGGTCGTCGGTCCAGCGCTTCACATGCGTCTGGCCCATGCGGAAGCTCAGACCCTTGTTCATCGCGACTCCCATCGGGAATTTGTCGATCAGCCCGCCATAAACACCGGGAACGGAGATGATGCCGCCGGGCCGGCAAACATACACCGCCTCCCGCAGCACGTGAGGACGGTCGCTTTCCAGCATCAGCGCCTGCTTGGCGCGATCCAGCAGCGTGTCGGGCTGGCTGGCGCTCACATCGGACTCAAGCCCGACCGCGTCGATGCATTTCTGCGGGCCCTTGCCCTCGGTCAGTTCGTTGAGACGTTCGATCACGCTCTCATTCTTGAAGTCGATGGTGATGGCACCGCCCGCCGCAGCCATCGCCAACCGCTCGGGGATGCAGTCAATGGCCACGACCTGCTTGGCCCCTAGCAGCACCGCGCTGCGGATCGCCATCTGTCCCACCGGCCCGCAGCCCCAGATGGCAACCACGTCGTCCGGCTCGATGTCGCAGTGGACGGCGGCCTGCCATCCGGTCGGCAGGATGTCGCCAAGAAACAGCGCCTGCTCGTCCGTCATGCTGTCGGGCACCTTGATGTGGGTGCTGTCGGCGAAGGGCACGCGCAGGTATTCCGCCTGCCCGCCCGGATAGCCGCCGGTCAGGTGGGTGTAGCCGAACAGACCCGCGGTCGGGTGGCCGAATACCTTTTCGGCCATGTCCCGCTTGCGGTTGGTTCGCTCGCAGACCGAGAAATTGCCGCGCCGGCACTGCTCGCACTCGCCGCAGGTGATGGTGAAGGGCACCACGATGCGCTCGCCCTTGCGCAGCGTGTTGCCGACGCCCGAGCCAGTTTCCACCACCTCGCCCATCATCTCATGACCCATGATGTCGCCGGATTGCATGGCAGGGATCAGGTTGTGGAAGAGATGGAGGTCGGAACCGCAGATCGCGCAGCTCGTGACCTTGATGATGGCGTCACGCGGATCCTCGATCACGGGATCGGGGACACTTTCACAGCGAATATCCTGCTTCCCGTGCCAAACCAGCGCCTTCATGGCGATCTCCATTGCGTCGCCGGGCGCCGGAACGGGGCGCGCCACCGCGCGCCGCCACAAGCCGGTCCCGAGGGTTGAGCTTAACCGCGCCAGATTGTCCGGCCCGGATTTCCATAACGGCTGCGGGGTGCCCGGAGTTGAGCGCCGGCGCCGCTCAACCGCGCCAGAAGCGCGGCATGAACAGGATCAGCACGGTGAAAAGTTCGAGTCGCCCGAGCAACATGCCGAAGCAGAGCAGCCATTTTGCGCCCATCGGCAGCCCGGCGTAATTGCCCGCCGGGCCGATATGCGTGCCGAGCCCTGGCCCCACATTGGAGAGCGCGCCAACAGCGGCGCTGGCGCTGGTCAAAAAATCCAGCTCGAACCCCATCAGCGCAATGGTCAGCGCTCCGTAGCAGATGAAGTACACGGCAAAGAACACGACCACCGAACCCACCACATCATCCGACAGCAGCTTGCCGGCATAGACGCGCGGAAACACGCCGCGCGGGTAGAGCAGGCGCAGGAAATGCGCGCGCAGCATGATGGCCATCACCTGGAAGCGGAAGATCTTCATGCCGCCCGAGGTCGATCCGGTGCAGCCGCCGACAAACATCAGGCCGAAGAACAGCCCCGTCGCAGCATTGCCCCACAGCGTGTAGTCGGAGGAAGCGAAGCCCGTGGTCGTCACCACCGAGACGGTGTTGAGCAGGGCATGGCGGATGGCGGCCTCCGGCGCGTAGAAGCCGCGCCACCACAGCCACAGCGCCAGCCAGGACGAGACGAACAGGATCAGGCCGAGAAAGGTGCGCACCTGCGCGTCGCGCCAGATCGCCATGTCACGGCGCACAGCGCGGATATAGAGGACGAACGGCAGGGCGCCAGCGATCATCCCGACAATGGCGATCCAGTGCACCGCTGGAATGTCCCACCGTGCCAGTGACGCATCGGCAGTGGAGAAGCCCGCGGTGGAGAGGGTCGAAAGAGCGTGGGTGGCCGCCACAAAGGGCGACATGCCCGCCGCCCAGTAGGCCAGCGCGCAGAGCAGCGTCATGGCTGTGTAGATCACCGCGATTGATTTCGCGATTTCCCGCGCGCGGGGCATCACCTTTTCCGACCGGTCGGAGCTTTCCGTGCGAAACAGCTGCATCCCCCCGACGCCGAGCGCGGGCAGGATCGCGACCACGGTGGCGATGATGCCGATCCCACCCAGCCATTGCAGCAGAGCCCGCCAGAGCAGGATGCCCGGCGCCGTCTGGTCCAGCCCCGACATCACCGTGGCGCCGGTGGTGGTCAGCCCCGACACCGCCTCGAAGTAAGAGTGGGTGACGTTGCCGCCGAGACCGGGATGCGCGGAAAGGTAGAACGGAATGGCGGCGCAACCCGAAATGGTGGCCCAGCTCAACGGCGTCAGCACAAACGCCTGCCGCAGCGTCAGGCCCCGTGTCAGGTCGCAGCGTGTGCGGCGGAACACCAGGGCGGCAAAGGTCGAGAGGCCGATGCAAGCGAACAGGAAGGGCTTCCAGTCCGGATTGCCGTGCAGCGCGTCGATCCCCGCCGGCAGCAGCATGAAGACCGACAGGGCGAGCAGCATGCCGCTCGCCAGATGCACCACCGGCCGCATGGCGGGGGGCGACCAGGCGCTCGCGGCGCCGTGCGGCACGGGGCGCATCCGCGCCTGGTCCACCGGCGCCGGGCTCCGCTTGGCGTCAGGGCGCATCGACGGGGCTGGCCGGCGGTACGGGTGGCGGTTGCGGATCGTTCTCGCCGGGGCGGGCCAGCAAGGCCTCGGCCTCGCGCAGCGCGTCATGCGCCACGACGGCGATGACGTTGTCACCGGGCCGCACCCGCGTCTGGGCATCCGGGATGATGGCCTCGCCGTCGCGCAGCACCGCGCCGATGCGCATGCCCGCCGGCAGGCCCGCCTTGCCGAGGGGTGCCGCGACGAGGGGCGAGCCCGCCAGCGCCTCGGCCTCCAGCACCTCGCCGAAATCGCCGCGCAGGCGATAAACCTGGGCGACGGCGCCCCGTCGCACATGGCGCAGGATGGAGGAGATGGTGATGGCGGAGGGGCTGACCGCCGCGTCGATCCCCATGGCGTCCAGCACGGGCTCGTAGGAGGATTTGTTGACCAGGGTGATGGCGCGGCCGCAGCCGGCCTGCTTGGCCAGCACGGAAACAAAGATGTTGGTCTCGTCGTCATTGGTCACGGCGATGATGGTGTCGACCGCGCCGATATGTGCCTCGTCGAGCAGGTCGCGCTCCAATGCGTCACCCGAGAGCACAACCACGCCGCCGCCCAGCTCGCGCGCGATCTGCTCGGCGCGCTCCGGGTTGTGCTCGATCATCTTCAGCGACACCAGCGCCTCGCGCGAGAGCATCCGCGCCAGATGCAGCCCCACATTGCCGCCGCCCACGATCAGCAGGCGCCGCGCCACCTGTTCGCGGTGGCCGAAGGCCGTCATCACCTGGTCTGCCAGGGCGGGCTGCGCGATCACATAGACATCGTCCCCCGGGCGCAGGCGCTCCTCTTCCGAGGGGACGAAGGCATGGCTTTCCCGCAGCAGGGCAACCACCACGAAGCCGCTTTCAGCCGCCGATTGCCGCAGTTCGGCAAGGGTGCGGCCAACAACCGGCGCCCCGTTCTCCGGTACCTGAATACCCAGAAGCTGCACTCGGCCATCGGCCAGCGGCACCATGTCGAAGGCGCCGGGCGTGCGCAGCCGGCGGGCGATGCCGCGCGCCACCTCCATCTCGGGTGAGATGATGACGTCGATCGGCATCTGCTCCGGCGCGTAGAGGCCGCGCCAGAGGGGCGCGAGATAGCCATGGTGACGCAGACGGGCGATGCGTCGCTTCACCCCGAACAGGGAATGGCCGACCTGGCAGGCCACCATGTTCACCTCGTCCGACCGGGTGACGGCCACGAGCAGGTCTGCCTCCTTGGCCCCTGCGGCGCGCAGCACCTCAGGGTGGGACGCGAAGCCCACCATGCCGCGCACATCGTAGCTTTCGTCGGCCCGCCGGGCCTGGGCCGGATCGGCGTCGATGACGGTGACGTCGTTGCCTTCCCGCGCCAGATGTCGGGCGATGGTGCTGCCGACCTGCCCTGCGCCGCAGACGATCACCCGCATGTCACGGCGCCCGCGCGTTCAGCTCGGTGATGGCGCAGCTCAGATGATACAGGCTGCTGGCCGGGGCCGGCTCTTGGCTGAAGCGGCCATCGGCATGGCGGCGCTCGTGGAACAGCCCATCGGGACGCAGATAGGCACCCAGCACGCACTTTGCCTCCTCCAGGTCCAGCGGGTGGCTGCCGGCGCGCAGCAGCGCGGATTTCAGCCGTTCCGTCTGCGGCCAGAGCCGCGCTTCGCGGCTGGCCACGGTGCCGTCGCTGCGCACCACATCCGCCAGCGCGCCGGTGTCAGGGTTGCGGCCAAAGGCATCGACAAAGGCCTGCAAGGCCGCCGCTTCCCCTGGCGCGGCATGGCCGCCGCACAGCCTGGCGTGATGATCGAGCAACCAGATCCACTCGCAGGCATGGCCAGGCTCGGCCGGATGGGGGTCGTCCAGCGGGCGCCAGTCATCGCCGAAGAACTCGGCCAAGCTGCCGCTGCTAGGTTGAAAGAAGCGGTGGCGGAACAACTCCACCAGCCGCGTCGCACCGGCGAGGTAGCGTTCGTCGCCGAAGGCCTCGGCCGCGACCAGCCGGGCCTCCAGCAGGTGCATGTGGGGGTTCTGGCGGCGCGGCAGATCGGGTGGCAGGCCTTCCAGATAGCCGCCTTCCGCATGGGTCATGCGGTGTTCGATGAACTCATCCACTGCCAGGGCCGCCGTGCGAAGCGCTGCCCGCGGCATGGCCGTGGCAGCGGTGGCGAGCGCCAGCAGCACGAAGGCGTGGTCGTACAGGTCGCGCCGATCGTCGGTTACCCGGCCATCCAGGGCGAAGCGCCAAGCATAGCCGCCGTCGGGCCGCAGCGCGTGGCGGCGCAGAAAGGCGAGGCCCAGCTCCACCGCCTCATCCGCGCGCGGGACACCGGACCGGGCGGCCAGGCTGAAGCTGTAGATCTGCCGTGTCACGACGCGCAGCCGCCGGAAGGTCGACGCGCAATGCCGGCTCTCCAGGTCCAGCGCCTCGTGGAAGGCACCCGCCTCCCAGTCCACGCCATGCGAGAGCCAGAGCGGCCAGGCCGCTTGCTTCAACCAGGAGCCGAGATCGTCCATCACACTCCGGCGTTACGACGCGGAGGGCGGCGCTGGCAAGACAGGGCCAGGCCGGAGCCGAATGGTGAACATGAAAAAGGGAGCCGAAGCTCCCCTCTCACGGATCAGGCCGCCTCGCTCTCGGCGCGACGGGCGTGCTTCTTACGCTCATGCGGATCGAGGTAGCGCTTGCGCAGGCGCACCGCGGTCGGCGTCACCTCCACCAGCTCGTCATCCTCGATGTAGGCGATGGCCTGCTCCAGGCTCATGCGGCGCGGCGGGGTCAGAAGCAGGGCCTCGTCCTTACCGGCGGCGCGGACGTTGGTCAGCTTCTTTTCCTTGATCGGGTTCACGTCGAGGTCGTTCTCGCGCGAATGCTCGCCCAGGATCAGGCCGGTGTAGACCTTGTGGCCCGGGTCCACAAACAGCGCGCCACGCTCCTGCAGCGCGAACAGCGCGTACTGCACCGCCTCGCCATCGGAGTTGGAGATCAGGCTGCCCTTGACGCGGCCGGCAATGGGCCCGGCCCAGGGCTGGTAGCCCAGGAACAGGCGGTTCATCATGCCCGTGCCGCGCGTGTCGGTCATGAACTCGCCGTGGTAGCCGATCAGGCCGCGCGACGGGATGTGGAAGGTCAGGCGCACCTTGCCACCGCCGGAGGGGCGCATGTCCTGCATCATGCCCTTGCGCAGCGACATCTTCTCGACGACCACGCCCGAATATTCCTCATCAACATCGATGATGGCTTCCTCGAACGGCTCTTCCTTCTCGCCCGTCTCCGGGTTGACCTGGGTCAGCACGCGCGGGCGGCCGATGGTCAGCTCGAACCCCTCGCGGCGCATCGTCTCGATCAACACGCCGAGCTGCAGCTCGCCGCGGCCGGCCACCTCGAAGGCGTCCACTTCCTCGGACACCTTCACCTTGATGGCGACATTGCCCTCGGTCTCCTTGAAGAGACGGTCGCGGATCTGGCGCGAGGTGACCTTCTTGCCTTCACGGCCGCCGAGCGGGCCGTCATTGATGCGGAAGGTCATGCTGAGCGTCGGCGGATCGATGGGGATCGCGTGCAGCGGCGCCGTCACCTCGGGAGAGGCGATGGTGTCGGGGATGGTCGCGTCCGACAGGCCGGCAATGGCGCAGATGTCACCCGCCTGCACTTCGTCGACCGGAACGCGGTCGAGGCCGGAGAAGGTCATCAGCTTGGTCAGGCGGCCGGTCTCGACCACCGATCCGTCCTGGCGGAGCACGCGCACCGGCATGTTGGTGCGGGCGGTGCCCTGCTCGATGCGCCCGGTGAGCACGCGGCCGAGGAAGTTGTCGGCCTCCAGGATGGTCGCGTTCATGGCGAACGGCGCATCGACATCAACCGTGGGCGCCGGCACGTGGCTCAGGATCAGGTCGAACATCGGCGACAGGTCCTTGCGCGGACCGTCCATCGTCAGGTCGGCCCAGCCCTGGCGGCCGGACGCGAACATGGTGTGGAAGTCGAGCTGCTCATCCGAGGCGCCGAGGGCGGCGAACAGGTCGAACACCTCGTTCAGCACTTCGTCGGCGCGGGCGTCCTGGCGATCGACCTTGTTGATGACCACGATCGGCTTCAGGCCACGGGCCAGCGCCTTGGTCAGCACGAACTTGGTCTGGGGCAGCGGGCCCTCGGCGGCGTCGCACAGCACAATGGCGCCATCCACCATGGACAGGATGCGCTCCACCTCACCGCCAAAGTCGGCGTGGCCCGGTGTGTCGACAATGTTGATCTTCACGCCCTTCCACTCGACGGCGGTGGACTTGGCGAGAATGGTGATGCCGCGCTCACGCTCCAGGTCATTGCGGTCCATGGCGCGTTCGGCGACGGCCTGGTTGGCGCGGAAGGCACCTGCCTGCTTCAGCAGGTTGTCCACCAGGGTGGTCTTCCCATGGTCGACGTGGGCGATGATGGCGACGTTGCGCAATTCCATAAGGCGGGCAGTCCCAAGGCTGCGCCGCCTATGCACACGGCCCAAAACCCCCTGCGCCGGCTTGGCGCGGGGTCGGGCGGGGCGGGCCTGGCGGCTTGTTGCGGCGCACAGATAGGATGGCTGGCCGAAAAAAGCGAGCTTTTCCGGCCAGCCGCGCATGCAGGTCTGGGCTGAGGCGAACAGGAGGCAGGATTTCGGTTGCGCAACGCTCTGCGCCGCAGCATGGCTTGTGGCTGACACGCCGTTCATCGAGTCCCTCTCCAAGGGAGGGCACGGCGTGTGGGGAACGACCAATGACTCAAGATAGCAAGCCGGCTGCGACCCGGCGTGGCCTGTTGCAGGCCAGCCTCGGCGGTGGGGCCGCGCTGACCGGCCTGTCACTGCCACGCTTGGCGCGAGCACAGGCCTGGCCGACCCGGCCGGTAACGCTGGTGGTGGGTTTCCCCCCTGGCGGTCAGACCGATTTCGCGGCGCGCGTCATCCAGAATGGGCTTTCCGCCGCTCTCGGGCAGCCGGTGGTGATCGACAACCGCGCCGGTGCCGGCGGAAACCTCGGCACGGAAAACGTGCTGCGTGCGCGGCCGGACGGCTATACGCTGCTGGCCTGCAACACCAGTCCGATGGCGATCAACCCGCATACCTTCCCGGGCATGACCATCAATCCGCTGGAACTGGTGAACATTGGTCTGGCGCTGCAATCCTCGCTGATCCTCTGCGTGCATCCCTCGGTACCCGCGAAGGACGCCAATGAGCTGACAGCCTGGATCAAGACGCAGCCCAAGGGCGTCGATTACGGCGTCGCCAGCGCCGGCAGCCTGTCCCACTGCGCCATGGAACTGTTCCGCGCGCGCATCGGCAATCCGGCGATGGAGAGCATTCCCTATCGCGGCAGCGGTCCGGCCATCCAGGATTTCATCGCGGGCCGGTTCAGCGCCATGTTCGACGCTGCCTCGGTGGTGGCACCCTTCGTGAAGGCGGGACAGCTGCGCGGCATCCTGGCCACGGGTGCGCAGCGTTCCCCGGCCTTCCCCGAGATTCCCACCGCCGCCGAGCAGGGACTGCAGGATTTCACCTTCACGGCCTGGATCGGCCTTTCAGCACCGCGCGGCACGCCGCCCGAGATCGTGCAGAAGGTGAACGAGGCCTTGAACAAGGCCCTGTCCGATCCTGCGGTGCGCGACCGTATCACAGGGCAGGGTGACGAGCCCGGCGGCGGCGATCCTGCGAGCTTTGACGCCACCGTCCGGCGGGATCATGCCCGCTGGGGGGAGGTGGTGCGGGCCAGCAAGATCACAGTGGAAGGCTAAACGCCCGGGTTGTTCACAGCCGGTAGACTGCCCGCGCGGCACCGCTGAAGGGACGCTTCGGGTCCAGCTTCTCCACGGCGCAGAGATGCAGCGCCTGGTGCATGGCTGGCTCGGGCGGCACTTCGGCCTCCGCTGCGGCTTCCGGGTCTGCCTCAGGCGTGGCGACGGTCTGCCAGGCGACCCGTTGCGGCATCACCGAGCGGAAGAGAGGAGCCATCCTGGAACAGGCGGGGTCTTCCGCCAGGCCGTGCTGGAGCCCGGCCGGACGGAGAAGGGAGGGTCGGCCATCGGGAACGAGGCCGGAGGCGGGCGATGCGGGGGCCATCGAAGCCAAAAAGAACGCTCCGACGACAACCGCTGCCACGGGGGGAAGCAACGATGTCGGATGCATGGCGGAACAACGAATTCTGGTTCGCTCTTGTTGCAGAAACAGAACTCGGCTGCACAACACAAAAACTTTTGCGCAACCTCCGCCGCCCTTAATGTCTTCGCGAGCGAGGACGCCCCGATACCGGGCCCGACACCAGAGAGGAGACCCGATGAGCGACACCCCCGATGATGAGGATGGCGGCGAGGTCGATCTGGGCATCAGCCTGGAGACCGTGGCGACGGTGGTGGACCACATCCGCGCCATCCAGGATGGCGACGAGCCCGATGAATTCGATACCGACGACGAGTCGGAGGAGATCGAGGAGGAGGATCTCGATGCCGAGACCCTGGCCGCTTTCATCGAGGAACTGAACGAGGATGAGCAGGCGGCGCTGGTGGCGCTGGCCTGGATCGGACGTGGGGACCACGAGCCCGAGGAATGGGCCGAGGCGCTGCGGCTGGCCAAGGAAAGGTCGGCGGCGGGCGGCACGGCCGATTACCTGCTGGGCCTCGACATGGCTGGCGATCTGCTGGCCGAGGGCCTGGGCGCATTCGGCTTCTCGGTCGAGGATATCGAGCGCTGACCAGGGCGCCGGCCCCCTGAAGGGGGCTGCGCCTGGCCATCGGGTCAGGCGGGCTGGAGCGGCATGGGGCGGCCGGCGATCTCGCGGATCAGCTTTCGCCGCACCGCCGCTCCGAAGCTGGTGAAATCATCCGCCGCGACCAGAAAGGCTCCCGGCCCTCCGATCACCGACTCGGCAAAGTATTGATCGAGCGGCACGGCCGGGCGGCGCCCGAAGCTCGGGCGGTCATTCATGATCGGCAACCCGTTGATGACGATGCCGCGGGCCACGGCGGCGTCGCGCGCCTGCTCCACCGGCTGGCCGGAATTGTTGACCCCGTCCCCGGAGATGTCGATCACCTTGCGCATGCCTTCGAAGGGCGATTGCTCCAGCAGGGCCATGCCGAAGGTAATGGCGCCCGAGATCGAGGTCCAGGACAAGGACGCTCTTGGCGCTTCGGCCAGGGCGCTGGCCCAGCGCTCGGCATCGGCTGTCCCGGACAGCTTCATCCAGGGCAGCAATTGCCGCTGATACTCCGCGCCGGCCCATTCCATGTAGGTGACTGCCACGGCACCCAGCATGCCGCCCTGCACCGCCTCGATCACCCGAGGGTCCGTGATCGCCGCGCGATAGCCCTCCCGCTGCAGCTTCGCCTCATCCTCATCCACCGAGCGCGACACATCCACCGCAAGGACAAGCAGCACATCCACGGCTTCGGGCTCCGCATGGGCACGCGGCGGCATCAGAGAAGAACCGGCGACCGCTCCGCCCGCCATCAGCAAGGATCGTCTCCGCATCACCCGCCTCCCGCATTCGCGAAGCCTTCAGCAAAGCAACTCAAGCCGGGGGGCGTGCAACTTTTTCGTGTGCAAGTTCCCGTGTTCGCTCGTGGCTACGCCGCGAAAGCAGGTTCACCGATCGAGCAATGTGTTTTCGGCAACCCCCACATCTTCTCCGTGAAACAGGGGCTGTGTGCCACTAGATACTCGCTGCGCCTGCCGCAACACGGCGCCCTTCCGGAAAGATTCCATGTCCGCGACAACCTACACGCCGCCCGCCCGGCCATTCGCCCCTATTCAGTTCCCGGCAGCACTCGCGGCCGCAGCCCTCCTTCTCGGCGGGATGATCCTGATCGGCGCGCAGGTCAGCGCCCGACAGGCGGGGCTTTACCTGCTCGGCGGCGCGCTCGGGCTCGTGCTCTACCACGCGGCTTTCGGCTTCACCTCGGCCTGGCGCGTCTTTATCGCCGATCGCCGTGGCGAGGGGCTGCGCGCCCAGATGCTGATGCTGGCCGTTGCCGTGCTGTTGTTTTTTCCCGTGTTGCAGGCAGGCTCGCTCTGGGGGCAGCCGGTCCAGGGGCTGGTTGCCCCTGTCGGGATGGGCATGATCTTCGGTGCCTTTCTTTTCGGCATCGGCATGCAGATGGGCGGCGGCTGCGCATCCGGCACGCTTTACACGGCGGGCGGTGGCTCGGTGCGGATGGTGCTGACACTGGTGGCGTTTATCGCCGGCTCGGCGCTTGGAGCCGCGCATCTGCACTGGTGGGCCGCCCTGCCGTCCTTGCCGCGCATCTCGGCGGTGCAGAGCTGGGGCGCGGGGCCAGCCATTCTGGTCAACCTCGCAGTGTTCGCCGTCATCGCCGCAGGCACCGTCTGGCTGGAGAAGCGTCGCCACGGGCGGCTGGTCACCACTGCGGCGGCACCGCGCCAGGGACCGGCGCGTTTCTTGCGTGGTCCCTGGCCGATTCTGGCCGGCGCCGTCGCGCTGGCGCTGCTGAACTTCGCCACCCTGGCCTTGTCTGGGCGCCCCTGGGGGATCACCTCGGCCTTCGCGCTCTGGGGTTCCAAGGCAGCGATGGCGCTGGGGATCGACGCCGCGTCCTGGCCTTACTGGCAGAACCCGGCCAATGCCGCCGCCCTGCAGAACAGCGTGCTGAACGACATCACCTCGGTCATGGATTTCGGCATCGTCCTGGGCGCGCTGCTGGCGGCTGCCCTGGCCGGACGCTATGCGCCGAATTTCCGCGTTCCGCTGCGCTCGGCCGCCGCGGCCGTGGCGGGTGGGCTGATGCTCGGCTATGGCGCGCGGCTGGCTTATGGCTGCAACATCGGAGCTTATTTCTCCGGGATCGCCTCCGGCAGCCTGCATGGCTGGGTGTGGATGGCGGCGGCCTTCCTCGGCAATGTGCTGGGCACGCGGTTGCGCCCCTTCTTCGGGCTGGAAGTGGAGCGGGTGCCGCGGCAAAGCGGGTGCTGATGCGGGCCGGGTGGCGGCTCAGCCGCCCTGCCGGCGCAGCTTCTGTTCGCGCATGAAGATGAACAGCCCTGCCCCGATGATGATCACCGCCCCCAGCAGGGTCAGCAGCCCGATCACCTCATCGAAGAACAGGTAGCCGAACAGCATCCCCCACAGGATCAGCGTGTACTGGTAGGGGACCACCACCGAGGCCGGCGCGATGCGCAGCGACTGGTTCACGCACAGATTTCCCGTCAGCGATCCCAGCCCCAGGCAGAGCATCAGCGCCAGATCCAGAGTCCCGGGCGATGTCCAGCCCTGCGCCGCCACCAGGGCGCCGCCGAACAACAGGGCGGCCAGGAGCTGCGCCGTCATCAGCACCGTGCCGGGCGTGCTCGCCAGCTTGCGGGTGGCCACCATGAAGCAGGCATAGCTGAAGCTGCCGGCCAAGGCGCAGAGTGCTCCGAAGGACAGCGACTCGGGGGAGGGATGCAGGGCCAGCACCACGCCGCCGAATCCCACCGCCACGGCTGTCCAGCGGCGCCACCCCACCCGTTCGCCCAGTAGAAAGGGGGACATGGCGGTGACATAGATCGGGCCGGCCATGTAATAAGTCATGACCTCGGCTAGCGGCAGCTCTGTCAGCGCCCAGAAGAAGAGCGAGGTTTCCAGCGTCGAGAACACCACCCGCAGCATTTGCAGTCCCGGTCTTTGCGGCCGCAGAAAGGCTTCCGGGCTGGTCCGGCGGATAAAGGGCGCCAGAAAGCAGAGCCCGGCGATGCTTCGCACCAGCAGCAACTGGCCAACCGCGTAGCCGCCCACCAGCCATTTGCCGAGCGCGTCGTTGACAGCGAAAAGAAGAACGCCCAGCAGCATCATAATGACGCCGCCCATGTTGCCGGCGAGCACAGCACCCGGACGCGGGAATGCGGACACGGCGATCTTCCACCCTTCGCGGCCGTTCTTGCCCGGGATGGGACAGCCTGCAGCGCAGCAGTAGCCAGCCGGGGCCATGCTGCAAAGCCTGCGATGCAGGCCTTTCCGTGTTCATCCGGCTTCCAGGGGGCCCCTCCGGCGGGGAGCGGCCGCCGTGCCGGGCGATCTTTACCTGGCCAGAACAGTCTCCACGCATCCAGGTGCATGTTTCCGCTCGCATCCCCGGCTGGCCGTGATCCGAGCTATGCGGGGCGTCAGGGCAGATCCTGCAACTGGCGCTCCAGCAGGGCGCGCCAGGGAGCGTCCTGTGGACTTTCCGCCAGCAGCGCCCGCCAAGTGCTGCGGGCATTGGCATTGCGCCCGGCCCGCGCCTCGGCCAGCCCGGTAAGGTAGCGCAGGCGCGGATCGGCGGGGTCTTGCTGCAGCGCGCGCGCCAGCAAGGCGGAGGCCGCGTCGGTTTCGCCCTGCTGGATGCGCAAATCGGCCATCTCGGCGGCCAGGGCGGGATCGAAGCGGCTCGCCAGGGCACGGTCCCAGGCTTGGGCGGCGGCATCGAGCCGGCCTCGGCCGCGCTCCGCATTGCCCAGCAGGATCCAGCCCTGACGATAAGCCTCGGTGCCGGGGGACGTCTGTTCAAGCCGTGCGCGGAGTTGACCCAGCAGGGCATCGTCCCGTGCCGCCGCTTCCTGCCGTTCCACCAGCGGAGCGGCCGGGATGCCCGGATGACCACCCCATAGGTACAGGCCCAGTCCCAGGGCGGGGATCAGGAACACCGAGGCCGCCAGGATCGCCGCACCACCTCCCTGCTTTCCTTCGACTCCGCGCTCGGGGGCGGCGAGCAGCCGGCGCTGCACCTCCACCGTCGCGGCACGGTGCGCCGCTTCTTCCAGCCGGCCGGCGGCGCGCTCGCGGTCGAGTTCGGCCAGCTGCGCGCGGTACAGGGCGAGGTCGGCTTCGGCACGGCCGGTGGTGCGGGCGGGGCGGAACAGCGCGAAGCCGAGCGGCGCCAGAACCAGCGCCGCCAGCGCCAGAAACAGGACCCAGATCATCAGGACAGGTCTTTCTCCAGCGCGGCGAGGCGGGCGCGCTCCTCCGGCGAGAGCGGATCGGGCTCAGGCGTGACGCGGCGGCGCAGCAGCAGAATGGCGGCGAGCCCGCTGCCGAGCGCGATCAGCGGCGTGCCCCACAGCAGCGCCGTGCCCCAGTTGAAGGGCGGCCGCAACAGCACGAAGTCGCCGTAGCGGGCATGGAGGTAATCCACCACCTGGCCATCGCTGTCGCCCACCGTGACGCGCTCGCGCACGATGCGGCGCAGGTCGCGGGCAAGGTCGGCCTGACTTTCCTCGATCGATTCGTTCTGGCAGACCAGACAGCGGAGCTCGCGGCCGATGGCGCGCGCCCGTTGCTCCTGGGCCGGATCGGGCAGCATCTCGGAGGGGAGGCCCACCGCCAGCGCCGCGCCTGCGAAAGCGAGCCAGAAAGCAAGAGCCAGGGGATGGAGGCGCGCCCGCATCAGCCGTAGCGCCTGAGCAGCGGGCGAATGTCGTGTTCCAGCACATCTGCCGTGATGGGGCCGGCCCAGCGCCAGCGGATGATGCCCTGCCGGTCGATGAAATAGGTTTCCGGCACGCCATAGACGCCCCAGTCGATGGCTACACGGCCGGGCTCGTCCGCTGCCAGCCTCGCGAAGGGATCGCCGTGCCGTGCCAGAAAAGTGGCGGCGTCCTTGGCGCGGTCCTTGTAGTTGATGCCCCAGACCGGCACCCCTTCCCGCGCCAGGTGCATCAGCTGGGGGTGCTCAACGATGCAGGGCACGCACCAGCTCGCCCAGTAATTCACCAGGATCGGACCGGGAAGGTCGCGCAGGTCGGCGGTGGCGAAGCCGGGCTTGCCGGTGCCGTCCACCGGCGGAAGGACGAAATCCGGCGCAGTCTTGCCGACTAGCACAGAGGGCACGCCGCGCGGGTCGTAGTCGCCGGTGCGCATGCCACGCAGCATGCCGTAGAAGCCGGCTGCCCCCGCTGCGGCAAGGCCGAGCGGCGCCAGCACGAGGAGACGGCGGGAGTTCATGCCTTCACCGCCGCGGAAGCCGCCTTGGCGGCGGGCGCGGCTACGCGCACTCGCCGGTCGGTCAGGGAGATCGCCCCGCCCAGCGCCATGATCGCGGCGCCGAGCCAGATCCAGGGCGCCAGGACGTTCCGGTGCAGGCGCAGCACTGCGGCACCATCCTGCTCCTCGCCCAGCACAGCGTAGAGGTCGCCGCCCAGGCCGGTGGCGATGGCGGCTTCGGTGGTGGTGGTCCGGCCCACGGGAAAGAAGCGTCGTTCCGGTGTCAGCACGGCGACATGGCGCCCGTTCCGGGTGACGGTCACGGTGGCGCGCCGGGCAGTCCAATTCGGTCCGATCGCGTCCTCCACCTTGTCCAGGCGCCACTGATAGCCAGACAGGGCAACGCTTTGCCCGGGCCGCACGGAGGAAAGGCTTTCCGTGGCCAGACCCATGCCCGCGATCCCCAGAATGGTCACGCCCAGCCCGGCATGGGCCAACGCCGCGCCCCAGGCGGCGCGCGGCAGGCCCCGCATGCGCGACCATGCGGCGGCGGGCCGGCGGAACAGGGCGATACGATCGAGGATATCGGCCATCGCCCCCAGGATCAGCCACAGCGCGGCGCCGAACCCCAGTGCCGGGCCGACGCGCCAGCCGGCGAAGGCCAGGCACAGCAGCAGCGCGGCGGCGGCACCCAGTGCGGCCCACCACAACCGCTGCAGCACGGGAAAAAGGCGTGCGCGCTTCCACGGCAGCAGAGGGCCGGCCGCCATGGCCAGAACCAGCGGCACGGCGAGCGGCAGGATGGCGGTGTTGAAGAAGGGCGGGCCGACCGAGATCTTCTGCCCGAAGAGCAGGTCGGCGAACATCGGCCACAACGTGCCGGTCAACACCACCGCCGTTGCCGAGCAGAGCAGCAGGTTGTTCAGCACCAGGCCACCTTCCCGTGAAAGCGGCTGGAACACGCCGGTCGGCACCATGGAAGGCGCCCGCCAGGCGAACAAGGCGAAGGCACCGCCGATATAGAAGGCCAGCAGCCCCAGGATGAAAACGCCGCGCTCCGGGTCGTTGGCAAAGGAATGCACCGAGTTCAGCACACCCGAGCGCACCAGAAAGGTGCCCAGCAGGGAGAAGCCAAAGGCCAGCAGCGCCAGCAAAACGGTCCAGACCTTCAGGGCCTCCCGCTTCTCCACCACCACGGCGGAATGCAGCAGGGCGGTGCCGGCCAACCAGGGCAGGAGGGAGGCATTCTCCACCGGATCCCAGAACCAGTAGCCGCCCCAGCCGAGCTCGTAATACGCCCACCAGGAGCCGAGCGCGATGCCCAGCGTCAGGAAGGCCCAGGCGGTCAACGCCCAGGGGCGCACCCAGCGGCCCCAGGCAGCGTCGACCCGCCCCTCCAGCAGGGCGGCGACGGCAAAGGCGAAGGTGACCGCGAAGCCGACATAGCCGAGGTAGAGCAGTGGCGGGTGGAAGGCGAGGCCGGGGTCCTGCAGCAGCGGGTTCAGCCCCTCGCCATCCGGCGCCGGCGGCCAGACGCGGCCGAAAGGGTTGGAGGTGGCGATGATGAAAACCAGGAAGCCGACCGCCACCAGCCCCAGCACGCCCAGCACCCGCGCCTTCAGCGCTGTCGGCAGTTCCCGCCCGAAGCCGGCCACGGCGCCGCCGCAAAGGGCGAGGATCAGCACCCAGAGGACCATCGAGCCCTCATGGTTCCCCCAGGCCCCGGACAGTTTGTAGAGCATCGGCTTGGCCGAGTGGCTGTTCTGCACCACGTTGATCACGCTGGTGTCGTTCACCGCGAACACATAGAGCAACGCGCCGAAGGACGCGGCGCAGGCCAGCATGTGGCCCACCGCCAGCGGAGCCGCGGCGGCCATCATCCGCCCGTCGCTGCGCGCGGCACCCCAGAGCGGCAGCACGGTTTGCGCCACGGCCAGAGCCAGCGCCAGGGCCAGGGCGAAATGCCCGAATTCTCCGATCATCCGCCTGTCCGCCCCGCCTCGGGCTGCATGGTGTTCCAGGACGCTGCCGGCGGAGGGGCGCCCTTCTGCGGGTCCCAATGGCCGGTGCGCTTCAGCGCGTCGGCCACCTCGGGCGGCATGTAGGTCTCGTCGTGCCGCGCCAGCACCTCGCTGGCCCGGAACTGGCCGTCTGCGCCGAGCTTGCCCAGCGTCACCACGCCCTGCCCTTCACGGAACAGGTCCGGCAGCACGCCGACATAGCTGACGGGGATGGTGGCCGGCCCGTCGGTGACGCGGAAGCGCGCCTCGGGCTTGCCCTCGGGCGTGCGGTCCCGGATCACCGATCCGGCTTCCACCAGCCCGCCCAGGCGGAAGGCGCGCTCGGGGCCGGGGTTCTTGCTGGCCACATCGCTCGGTGCCAGGAAGAACACCAGATTGTCCTGGAAGGCGGTGAGGGCGAGGGCCGTGGCTGTGCCGAGGCCGAGCCCCGCCAGCACGACGATCCACAGCCGCCGCTTCTTGCGCGAGAGCTTCAATCCCGCCTCCTCTCTCGCATACTGTTCCGCGATCCCAACAGGGCGACCCGCCGTTTCGCCGCCGTGTGCCGCCGGGCGGCCATGGCCGCCATGATGCCGAACCCCAGCGCCGCCAAGGCCCAGGCGGCCGCGACGTGCCACCAGTGCAGGCTCATGCCGCGCTCTCCTGCCCACGGGCCTGGGCCAGCTGAGCCTGCCGCAGCCGCCGCTCCATCACCCCCGCCCGCACGCGGGCCAGCACCAGCGCGGCAAACAGCAGCGAGAAGCCCATCGCACAGGTGAGGAGCGGGTAGAGCATGTCCATATGCATGCCCGGTGCGCCGATCCGGGTCACCGAGGCGGATTGGTGCAGCGTGTTGAACCAGTCCACCGACCATTTGATGACCGGCAGGTTGACCGCGCCGATCAGCGCCAGGATTGCCCCGGCGCGGGCGCCGCGCTCTTCTTCGTCGAAGGCGCGCACCAGGGCGGCATGGCCGATCCAGAGGAAGAACAGCACCAGCACGGAGGTCATCCGCGCATCCCAGGCCCACCAGGTGCCCCACATCGGCTTGCCCCACAGGCTGCCCGTGGCAAGGCAGAGCGCCGTGACCATGGCGCCGGCCGGGGACAGCTCGCGCGCCGCGATATCGGCCAGCGGGTGGCGCCAGACCAGCGACAGGAGCGAGGCGATGGCGAGTCCCGCATAGCCGGCCATGGCCAGCCAGGCCATCGGAACATGCACATACATGATGCGCACCGTCTCGCCCTGCTGCCAGTCGGGCGGCGAGAAGAACAGCGCCCATGCGGCGCCGGCCCCCGTCACCAGCAGGGCAAAGGCCCAGAGCGGCGGCAGCAGACGGTCGGTCAGGCGCAGAAAGCGGCCTGGATTGGCGAAGCGGTGCAGGCTCCCCGGGCGGGCGGGCACGGGGGCGAGCGGGCGCGAAGAGGGGGCAGGGGTGCTCACACGGCGCAAACTAGAGCCAGCGGCCGCAGGATTGAAGCCGTCGCCTCGCCCGGTTACGTCATTCCACAGTCGCGCAGCGCAAGGGCGCCGCCACATCCAGGGGGAATAACCATATGCTGTTTGCCATCCAGTGCGAGGACAAGCCGGATTCGCTGGACCTTCGTATGGCGACTCGCCCCACCCACCTGGAGTACCTGGACAGCCAGGTGGCTGCCATTCTGCAGGGCGGGCCGGTGCTGGACGCCGAGGGCAAGCCGTGCGGCAGCCTGCTGCTGGTGGACGTGGCCGACCAGGCGGCGGCCGAGGCCTTCGCTGCCGGCGATCCCTATGCCAAGGCCGGGCTGTTCGCCAAGGTGAGCATCCGCCCCTTCCGGCAGGTCTTCTCCGGCGGCGCGCGGATTGCCTGATGCGCCACTGGCTGGTCAAAAGCGAGCCCGACGCGTTTTCCTGGGACCAGCAGGTGGCGAACAAGGTCGAGCCCTGGACCGGCGTGCGCAACGCCCAGGCGGCCAGCCACCTCAAGGCCATGAGGAAGGGGGATCTCGCCTTCTTCTACCATTCCAACCTGGGCAAGGAGATCGTCGGCGTGGTCGAGGTGGCGCGCGAGGCTTATCCCGACCCGACCGAAGAGGTGCCGGAAGGCAAGGCCCCCCGCTGGGTCTGCACCGACATGCGCGCCGTAGGGCCAGTTCCGCGTCCGGTGCCGCTGTCCGCCATCAAGCTGGAGCCCAGGCTGGATGGCATCGCCCTGGTGCGGCAATCGCGGCTCTCGGTCATGCCCATTTCCCTTGAGCACTGGGAAGTGTTGTGCCGCCTGGGCGGATGGAAAGGCTGAGCCTCAGCGCCGGCCTCGGTCATTGAACCAGGGGGTGCCGCGGTTGGACGGAAATTCGGGGCGCATCTCCGGCGGCGGCTGCAGGGCGCCGGGGTCGAGATAGATCTGCACCCCGGTGCCCTGGTTGGCGGGCTGGTCGTTCGGGCCCCAGGCGGGCTCGCCCGGGCGGCGACGGCGGAAATCCCGGTTGATGTCCTCCCGGCCCAGATAGCGGCCGTCGGCATCGTAATGCCGCAGCACCTGCCCGCCGGCCGAACGCTGCGACCGCCCCTCATAGGTGCCCCAGGCATCGTAATGGCGAAGGGTGCCGCCTTGACGCTCCGTCAGGCCGAGATACTGGCCATAGGAATAGCCATACTCGCCACGCGGCTGGGCAGTGGCGGGGGCGGCCGCCAGCAGCAGCGCCGCCAGGGTCAGCCCGTTCCAGACGATGCGCCGCATTGCTTGATCCTTGTCCATGCCGGATCCACAATCTGCGCCCTCGCGGTGAACCGAGGCTTAACCAGGGTGCCGACCCGCTGATCAAGATGCGGGGAGCGCCATCCACGCTGGCTGCCCTGACCATCGTGTGGGAAAGCCGGCGGCCTTGCTCCTGATCCTGAAAGCCGCTCCATGACCGATGAACGTTCGCTTTGCCGCCTGGAGGAGATCCCGGATGGCAAGGCTCGTGGCTTCGCCGGACCGCCAGGTGGCTTCATGGGGCTGCTGGCGGTGCGGCGGGGGGAGGCGGTGTTTGTTTATGTCAATTCCTGCCCGCATATCGGGGTGCCGCTGGAAATGATGCCCGACCGCTTCCTGGATGGGGCGGGGCGGCGCATCCTGTGCGCCGTGCATGGCGCGACTTTTCGCGTGGAGGACGGGTTCTGCCTCACCGGCCCCTGTGCGGGCGATAGCCTGGAGGCCGTGCCCGCGCGCATCGACGCGGAAGGCACCATCTGGGTGCCGGCGGATGCGGGAGCCTGAACTCCGGACCGCCTCCATTCCGCTGTTCAGCGGAGGTCCAGCAGCTGGTCAAGGTCCAGCGTCGAGCGGTGGCCAAGATCGGCCGCATGCGTGGTGAGGAAGCGCGTCGCCGCCTCCCGCCCCGCGTCCCGCAGCATGGTCAGAAAGGGCCATTCGGCGTTCAGCTTGGACGAGTAGCCGAGCTCGGCCATGTTGTCGCTGCTGATGCGGTGGATGCGCATCCTGGCCCAGCGAGCACCCTCGCAATCGCCTGGCTGGGCCACCTGCCGCAGCAAGGCGATCATGCGCAGTTCCTTTAGCAGCGGGGCGTTGAAGGAAATTTCGTTGACGCGGCTCAGGATCTCGCGCGCGGCACGCGGCGTGCTCGGCCGTTCGACCGGGTTGATCTGCACCAGGATGGTGTCGCGTGAGTCGCATTCGCGCACCAGCGGCGTGATGGTCGGGTTGCCGGAATAGCCGCCATCCCAATAGGCCACGCCATCGATTTCCACCGCCTGGAACAGCGTGGGCAGGCAGGCGGAGGCGAGCAGCGTGGCCACGGTGATATCGGCGTTGCGGAACACGCGGCCCTGGCCGGTCCGCACCTCCGTCGCGGTGACGAAGAGCCGGATGGAGGACGAGCGCAACCGGTCGAAATCGACGCTTTCTTCCAGGATCGCGGTCAGCGGGTTGGTGCCGCGCGGATTGAGGTCGTACGGTGAAAGGATCCGGGCCAGAAGATCCATGCCAATGAAGAAGGGCGAATGATCAAGCGTCCAGCGCCCGAGCAGGATGTCGAGCGGGCTGCGCCGGAAGGGGCTGATCCGTGCCGCGTCCGAAACCCGGCGCCAGAACTGCTCCAGCGCCTCGCGCGCCGCCGCAGCGCCGCCCCGGGCATGGGCTGACACCAGCACGGCTGCATTCATCGCCCCGGCCGAGGTGCCGGAAATCCCGTCAATGACGAGCCTGTCTTCCTCAAGGATGCGATCAAGCACGCCCCAGGTGAAGGCGCCGTGCGCGCCGCCACCCTGCAGGGCGAGGTCCACGGGAAGAGGCGAGGATTTTGGCATGGCCGGAACCTCGCAAATCGGTGCCTGCGAGGCAAGGCGCGGGCCTGACGGTTCCAAAACCCCCACGCTGCGCGTGGCTTGACGGAGATGGGGCCCCGGAGGCCCAATGGCGCAAAACGGGGGCGGCCATTCTGCTTGCGCCCCCGGGAGGAGTGCGAATGACGGATCACAGCGTAATCCCCGTGAAGCCCGAGCTGGCGGCACAGGCCGGGATCGATGCGAAGCGGCGTGCCGCCATGGTCGAGCAGGCGGCGCGCGACCCGGAAGGATTCTGGCGGGAGGAGGCGAAGCGCATCGCCTGGATGACTCCGCCGACCAGGATCAAGAACACCTCCTTCGAAGGCGATGTGTCCATCAAATGGTTCGAGGACGGGGTGCTGAACGCCTCCGTCTCCTGCCTCGACAAGCACCTGCCCGAGCGTGGCGACCAAGTGGCCATCATCTGGGAAGGCGATGACCCGAACAGCGATGCCAAGCTCACTTACCGGGAACTGCATCAGCGCGTCTGCCGCATGGCCAATGCGCTGCGCTCGCTCGGCGTGAAGAAGGGCGACCGCGTCACGCTGTACCTGCCCATGATCGTCGAGGCGGCGGTGGCGATGCTGGCCTGCGCCCGCATCGGTGCAGTGCATTCCATCGTGTTCGGCGGCTTCTCCCCCGACAGCCTGGCAACGCGCATCCAGGAAAGCGGCAGCACGCTGCTGATCACCGCCGATCAGGGACGGCGCGGCGGGCGCGTGACGCCGCTCAAGACCAACGCCGACGAGGCTCTGAAATCCTGCCCGTCCATCCAGCACGTCGTCGTGGTGCGCAATACCGGCAACGACGTGCCGATGCAGGAAGGGCGTGACAACTGGTGGCACACCCTGTCCGACGCGGCCGAGGCCGATTGCGCGCCGGAGCCGATGAACGCCGAGGATCCGCTCTTCATTCTCTACACCTCCGGCTCCACCGGAAAGCCAAAGGGCGTGCTGCACACCACCGGCGGCTACATGGTCTGGGCCAGCTTCACGCACCAGCACGTGTTCGACTATCGCCCGGGTGAAGTCTACTGGTGCACCGCCGATGTGGGGTGGGTGACCGGCCACAGCTACATCGTCTACGGCCCGCTGGCCAACGGCGCCACCACGCTGATGTTCGAGGGCGTTCCGAACTACCCGGGCATCGACCGCTGCTGGCAGGTGGTGGACAAGCACAAGGTCAACATCTTCTACACTGCCCCCACCGCCATCCGCGCCCTGATGCGGGAAGGCGAGGCGCCGGTGAAGAAGTGGTCGCGGCAATCCCTGCGCGTGCTCGGCTCGGTCGGCGAGCCGATCAACCCGGAAGCCTGGCTCTGGTACTACCGCGTGGTTGGCGATGAGCGCTGCCCGGTCGTGGACACTTGGTGGCAGACCGAGACCGGCGGCATCCTGATCTCGCCCCTGCCGGGTGCCGTGGACCTGAAGCCCGGCTCCGCGACGCTGCCGCTGCCTGGGGTGCTTCCCGCGCTGGTTGACGGCGAAGGCAACATCCTGGACGGAGCGACGGACGGCAACCTCGTCATGCTCGATGCCTGGCCCGGCATGATGCGCAGCGTGTACGGCGACCATGAGCGCTTCATCCAGACCTATTTCTCGACCTTCCCAGGAAAATACTTCTCGGGGGACGGGGCGCGGCGCGACGAGGATGGCTACTACTGGATCACCGGCCGGGTCGACGATGTGCTGAACGTGTCCGGACACCGCATGGGCACGGCCGAGATCGAGAGCGCCCTTGTCGCTCATCCCAAGGTAGCCGAGGCGGCCGTGGTCGGCATGCCGCACGCGCTGAAGGGCCAGGGCATCTATGCCTACGTGACGCTGAATGCCGGCGAGGAGCCAACCGACGCGCTGAAGAAGGAGCTGGTGGCATGGGTCCGCAAGGAGATCGGCCCGATCGCCTCCCCCGACGCCATCCAGTGGGCACCGGGCCTGCCCAAGACACGCTCGGGCAAGATCATGCGCCGCATCCTGCGCAAGATTGCGGCCGACGAGACCGATAGCCTGGGCGACACCTCGACCCTGGCCGATCCGACCGTGGTCGAGGAGCTGGTGGAGAACCGGGTGCGCTGACGGTCCGGGGCGGCGATGCGCGCACCGCATAGCCGCTTCCCGCTGGATCATGGCAACCGGCGTGGGCCGCGCCGCGTCTATGGCGGCAGATCACCACGGAGCGGCACACATGCAAGACCGGCCGCAACTCTGCAACGAATACGACATCGATGCCCTGCGAAGGCTTTCCTTTGTGCGCGAGGAAATCCGCTTCGAGATGGGCCTCCTGCACAACCGGGCAAATGCATTGATCGGCGCGGAAGCCTTTCTGACCATTGCCTTCACCACGGCCATGAGCAACGTCAACACCGATTGGGGGCCGTTCTTCACCCTGCTGGTGCCAACAACGCTGGCCGTGATCGGCATCATCCTGGCGGTGATTTCCCGTCCCGGCATCCGCACCAGCCTGACAATCATCGCCGAGTGGAATGTTCGCCAGCGTGAGGTGATGGTGGCAGATGCGCCCCTCACACGGGCGATGTGGCGTCATGCGGTGCTCGTCAACAACTATGAGCGCCCGGAACCCGAGCACCGCAGCATGATGTTCTTTCAGCTGGTGCCGATGGTGTTCATCGTCAGCTGGACGGTGCTGCTCAGCATCTCGTTGGCGCTTCAGCTGAGCTGACCGCTGCTCAGCGGCGCGCGGAGTTCTCGCGCGTCACCAGCTCACCCGTTGTGGGGTGCATCTTGAACTTCACGCGCAAGCCGTTGCGGTCGCGGGCCTTGACCTCCCAGCAGCCATCGTCGCGCTCCACCTCTTCCGTGGTGTAGCCGAGCTGCTGGGCGCGGCTGATCACCTGCTCGATGCCCATCCACTGGCTCCGCTCGACCGGTGCGCAGCGCAGGTCATCCGCGCGAGCGGCGCCCGCGGTTGCCACGGAGCCGGCTGCGGCGGCAAGGGCGATAACAGTGGCGATGGCGGTGAGGCGCATGGTGCTCTCCATGAAGCGTTGCGATGCCCCCCCCTTCTGGCATGCCCGCTCCCTTGCCAGCCTGACAGGCTTTGTCAGCGCAATGTCAGCCAGCCGCCGGTATGCTGGTGCCATGATGCCGCCTCGTGCCCTGCTGCTGCTGTTTGCGCTGGCTGCCCCCGCCATGGCGGACGAGCATCCTGTGCCGCGCGGCTGCCGCAACGAGCAGGACTGCGCCCGACAAGCCTTGCAGCGCGGCGAGATCCGGCCGCTGGAGGAAGTGCTGGCCGTGGCGCGCCGCGCCGTGCCCGGCGACATCGTGGGCGTTGAGCTGGATCGCGACGACGGCATGTGGATCTACGAGATCAAGGTGCTGACCGAGCGCGGCCGCCGCCGCGAGATCGAGATCGATGCGCGGACGCTGCGCGTGCTGGAGATTGACTGACCGATGCGCATCCTGGTGGCGGAGGACGAGCCGCACATCGCGCAGGACCTGCGCGACAGCCTGTCGCAGGCCGGCTACGCCGTGGATCTGGCGGGCGATGGCGAGGACGCGCTGTTCCACGCGGAGGTCGAGGCCTACGACGCGCTGGTGCTGGATCTCGGCCTGCCCGGGCTGGATGGGCTGACCTTGTTGAAGCGCCTGCGAGCCGGCGGCTCAGTCCTGCCAGTGCTGATCCTGACGGCGCGCGACGGCTGGCGCGAGAGGGTCGAGGGCATCGATGCCGGTGCCGACGACTACCTGCCCAAGCCCTTCCGCATGGAAGAGTTGCTGGCACGGCTGCGCGCCATCATGCGGCGGGCTGCGGGCCATGCCACCCCGGTGCTCTCCACCGGCGCCCTGGAACTGGACACGCGAAGCCGCACCGTCAGCCTGCATGGGCGCGCGCTGAACCTGACCGCGCTGGAATACAGGCTTCTCGCCTACCTGCTGCACCATCGCGGCCGTGCCGTGCCGGCGGGCGAACTGCTCGATCACCTTTACGACGGCGAGGCCGATCGCGAAACCAACGCTGTGGAAGCGCTGGTGGTGCGGTTGCGGCGCAAGCTCGGCGGTGGGCTTGTCGAAACCCGCCGCGGGCATGGCTATGTCATCGCGATGGATTGAGCGCGGCTCGCTGCGCCTGCGGCTGTCGGTCGCGGCGGCTGGTCTGATCTCGCTGGCGCTGCTGCTGGGTGGGGCAGGGCTTGTGCTGATCGTCGACCGCGTGATGGAGCAGCGCGCGGTGGAGGATCTGGATCGCACGGCGAAGTTCCTCGCGGCGCAGATCGAGCCGCTGCCCGATGGATCGATCCTGCTGCAACAGGAACCGGCCGATCCCCGCCTGACCGTCGCTTATGGCGGGCTGTACTGGCAGATCGGCGGCGCGCCGGGCGTGGTGCTGCGGTCCCGCTCGCTCTGGGACAGCACCCTCGCGGTGCCGCAGATCGCCGGCGAGGCGCGCCATGTGATCAAGCTCGAAGGGCCTGGACAGAGCCGCCTTCTGGGCGTGGCCCGGACCGTGGAGCTCGGCCGGCGCGACACCGAGCGGCGTTTCGACATCGTTGTGGCCATAGACCGGCGCGACATGCAGGCCAGCCGCGTGAGCTTCCTGTCCTTTCTGGTGCCGTCGCTGGCGGCGCTCGGGCTCCTGCTGATCCTCGCCATGGCGGCCTTCGTGCATCGTGCCATGCTGCCCTTCCGGGCCCTGCATGACGGGCTGCGGGATGTGCGCGAGGGCCACCGCGCCACTCTTTCCGGCGAAGTGCCGCGCGAGGTGCGGCCTGTGGTCGATGCGCTGAACCGACTCGTGACGCAGCAGGAGGCGGCGATGGAGCGCGCGCGCATGCAGGCCGGCGACATGGCGCATGGGCTGAAGACGCCGTTGGCGGTTCTCGGCACCCTGGCCCGCCGGCTGCGCGGCTCGGGCGATGCCGCCGCTGCCGACGGGATCGAGGAGCAGGTGCTGGCCATGACGCGGCAGGTGGACCGCGCCCTGGCCCGCGCGCGCGCCAGCGCGACGGGGGGTCTGCGGCGTCGAGGGACCAGGGTGCGTCCCGTGGCGGAAAAGCTTTGCGGCGTGCTGCGCCGGCTGCCGGCGGACCGGACGCTTCATTGGAGCTTGGCCGTGCCCGAGGGCTTCACCTTCGCCGCCGACGAAGGCGACCTGACGGAGATGCTGGGCAACGTGCTCGACAATGCGCGCAAATGGGCGGCGGCCCATGTCCGCCTCGGCGCCGAGGGAGATGCGCTGGTGGTGGAGGATGACGGGCCGGGCATGAGCGCGGCGCAGGCCGAGCATATCGCGCGTGGCCGCCGCTGGGATGAGAGCCGCCCCGGCACCGGCTTCGGCCTCGCCATCACGCGGGACCTGGCCGAGGCCGGAGGCGGTGCCATGCGGCTGGAACGCTCCGCCTTCGGGGGGCTGAAGGTGGTGCTGGTGCCGCCGGGCTGAGGCGGCGGCCGGGCCCTTATCGGCCCAGCACCGCCCCGATCTCCTCCAGGATCATAGGGTCGTCGATGGTGGGCGGCACGGCCGGGCTTTCGCCATCGGCAAGCTTTCTCAGGGTGGCGCGCAGGATCTTGCCGGAGCGTGTCTTGGGCAGGCGTGGCACGACCCGCGCCGTGCGGAAGGCGGCGACCGGACCGATGCGATCCCGCACCAATGCCACCAGTTCGGCCTGCAACTCGCCCTCGTCACGCTCCACACCGGATTTCAGCACCACGAGGCCGAGCGGCACCTGGCCCTTCAACGCGTCCCGGACGCCCACCACCGCGCACTCCGCCACATCCCGGTGGCTGGCGAGAACTTCCTCCATCTGGCCGGTGGAAAGCCGGTGCCCGGCCGTGTTGATGATGTCGTCCGTGCGCGACATCACCCAGACATAACCCTCGGCGTCCACGGTGCCGGCATCGCCGGTGTTGTAGAAGCCTGGAAACGTGTCGAGATAGGCTTGGCAGAAGCGCGCATCGTTGCGGAACAGGGTGGGCGCGCAGCCCGGGGGCAGCGGCAGGCGGATGGCGAGCGTGCCGGTCTCGCCCGGTGCCGCCGGTCGCCCCGCATCGTCCAGCGCCTGCACGTCATAGCCCGGGGCCGGCTTTCCGCCGGAGCCGGGGCGCATGGGGAACAGGCCGGGTCCGCGAAAATTGCCGGTGATGCACCAGCCCGTTTCGGTCTGCCACCAATGGTCGATCACCGGCCGGTCCAGCAGCCTGCCGGCCCACAGCACCGTGTCAGGGTCGCAGCGTTCCCCGGCGAGGAACAGGGCCTCCAGCTTGGAAAGATCGTGGCGGGCCAGAAGCCGTCCTTCTGGGTCTTCCTTCTTGATGGCGCGCAGCGCGGTGGGGGCGGTGAACAGCACCTTGACGCCGTGCTCCGCGCAGACGCGCCAGAAGGCGCCGGCATCCGGCGTGCCGACCGGCTTGCCTTCGTAGACGACGCTGGTGCAGCCGGCGAGCAGGGGGCCGTAGGCGATGTAGGAATGTCCCACCACCCAGCCGACATCGCTGGCAGTCCAGGACACGTCGCCGGCTTCCAGCCCGTAGAGCAGCCGCATGGAGCGGTGCAGCGCCACGGCGTAGCCGCCGGTATCGCGCAGCACGCCCTTGGGCTTGCCGGTGGTGCCGCTGGTGTAGAGGATGTAGAGCGGGTCGGTGGCCGCGACATCGACGCAAGGGTGTGGCGCGGCGGCCTCCATCGCCTGCAGCAGATCCTCGTCGCGCCCGGGCGTCAGATCGCAGCGCCAGGCGTCGCGCTGCAGGATCAGGCACCCATCGGGCTTGTGCGGCGACAGGTCGAGCGCCGCATCCAGCAGCGGCTTGTACTTGACCAGCCGCGAGCCTTCGATGCCGCAGGAGGCGGCGATCACCAGCTTCGGCTCGGCATCGGCGATGCGGGCCGACAGCTCCGCCGCCGCGAAGCCACCGAACACTACGGAATGGACGGCACCGAGCCGCGCGCAGGCCAGCATGGCGACCACCGCCTCGGGCACCATGGGCATGTAGAGGATGACCCGGTCCGCCCTTGCCACGCCACGCTCGGCCAAGGCGCCGGCCAGGCGGGCCACTTGGTCCTGCAACGCGGCGTAAGTGATGGCACGCCGGCTGTCCGTGACGGGGCTGTCCCAGATCAGGGCGGCCTGGGCGCCGCGACCGGCGGCCACATGCCGGTCCACCGCATTGTGGCAGATATTCAGTCGGGCATCGGGGAACCAGCGTCCATAAGGGCCCGATCCGGCATCGAAGATGCGCGTTGGTGGCGTGGACCAGTCGATGCCCCGCGCCGCCTCGCGCCAGTATCCTTCCGGATCGCCGTGCCATTGCGCCATTGTGGCGTCGTAGCCTTGCGGCATGCGGGCCTCCCTGCCTGTTGGTGCTTTCTTGGCCGCCGTTTGGACGGCAAAGGGCCGGGATGGGGTGCTCCCATCCCGGCCCAGAGGTTAGGCGTCAGACGCGGGCGCGCAACGGGTCAGGCTTTTTCCGGGCAGGGTCCGCCACGTCTTCCGCGAAGATGTCGCGGTCCTTGGTTTCCGGCACGAAGAAGGTGCCGATCACCACGGTCGCCAGCGCGATGACCACGGGGTACCAGAGGCCGTAATACACGTCGCCGGTCTGCGCGATCATGGCGAACGAGGTTGCGGGCAGCAGGCCACCGAACCAGCCATTGCCGATATGGTAGGGCAGTGACATGGAGGTGTAGCGGATACGGGTCGGGAACAGCTCCACCAGCGCCGCGGCGATCGGTCCGTAGACCATGGTGACGTAGATCACCAGCAGCGCCAGCACGAGCACCAGCACCCCCGATTGCTCGCGGAAGATGTCGAAGGGATGGGCAAGCCGGACGACCGAAGGGTTCGAGGCCGCCGGGTAGCCCGCCGCCGTCACCGCGGCACCAAGCGCCTGGGCAAAGTTGGGATCATTGGCGTTCAGCGTGGCGGCGTTGTTGATGGACACCTGGGCCACGCTGCCCGCCGGCGCATCCTCCACATGATATTGCACGGACAGGCGCGCCAGCGCCGATTTGGCGATGTCGCAGCTGTTGGTGAAGCGCGCCGTGCCGACAGGGTTGAACTGGAAGGAACAATCCGCGGGATCGGCGCGGACCACCACGGCGATGTTCTGGTGCGCCGCGTGCAGGGCCGGGTTGGCCTCGGCGCTCATCAGCTTGAACAGGGGAAAATAGGTCAGCGCCGCGATGAGGCAACCGCCCAGGATGATCGGCTTGCGGCCAATCTTGTCCGACAGCCAGCCGAAGAAGATGAAGCCGCCTGAGCCCAGCAACAGCCCCCAGGCGATCAGCAGGTTGGCGCTGTAGCTGTCCACCTTCAGCACCGAGCCCAGGAAGAACAGCGCGTAGAACTGGCCCGTGTACCAGACCACCGCCTGCCCGGCGACCAGGCCGAACAGCGCCAGGATTGCCACCTTGGCGTTCTTCCACTGGCCGAAGGCCTCGGTCAGCGGAGCCTTGGAGTGCGTGCCCTCCTCCTTCATTTTCTTGAAGGCCGGGCTTTCCTCCATCTGCATGCGGATCCAGACGGAAATGCCCAGCAGAACGATCGACACCAGGAAGGGGATGCGCCAGCCCCATTCGCGGAAGCCATCGGCGCCGGTCAGGGTCTGGGTGCCGAGAATGACGATCAGCGACAGGAACAGCCCACCCGTCGCCGTGACCTGGATGAAGGAGGTGTAGAAACCACGCCGCCCTTGCGGGGCGTGCTCGGCCACGTAGGTGGCGGCGCCGCCATACTCGCCGCCCAGCGCCAGGCCCTGGAGGCAGCGCAGCACGATCAGGATGATGGGCGCGGCGATGCCGATGCTCTGCGCGGTCGGCAGGATGCCGACGATGAAGGTGGAAGCGCCCATGATCACGATGGTGATCAGGAAGGTGTACTTCCGCCCGACCAGATCGCCCAGCCGGCCGAAGACCAGCGCACCGAAGGGCCGCACCAGGAACCCCGCGGCAAAGGCCAGCAGGGCGAAGATGTTGCGGGTGGTCTCGTCGAAGATGGGCCGCCCATCGGCGCCCAGCACGGTGAAGAACTGCGCCGCGATCACCGTGGCGAGAGACCCGTAGAGATAGAAATCGTACCACTCGAACACGGTGCCGAGGGAGGAGGCGATGATGACTTTCCGTTCCTCCTTCGTCATGGGCCGGTTCGCGGCATTGTTTTTTGGCATGGATGCGGCCATCGGACGAACTGTTCCCCCCGCTCCGGCACGGCCTGCGCCGTTCGCCGGTTCCTGTGTTGACCTGCCGCGTGCTTGGCCACGCGGGTGACGGATGCTGCCGGCGTGCGTTTGTTGGATGTTACGCCGGGTAACAGCACATTATTGATCAGACCTGCTCCGCGCCGCGCAACAGGATTCAGGGTGTTGAGCCGCCATCCAAGCGTGAGCCTGTCGCAATTCCGCGCCATGATCCCGCAGGTCAGGCTGGCAGTGCCTGGATGGTGCGCCAGCGATACCCATATGCGGAAGCGCGGAGGCAACGGTGCCTGGCCGTGGTCGTTGGCACCGTGAGCGGTGCGAAGCCGGTCATGCCTGCGCCAGGCCTGTGGCGTGATGACGAAAATAAGTCGCTGCGACCCTGCCGCGGTGAAAAGCAACTGGCGTCTTCGCGCGGGTGGCGTCAGCATGGAGAGGATAAGGGGGCCTTCTGGATGGACATGCTCCGCGCTCTGGCTGACCACTCGATTCGCCGTGTTCTCGGCGCCATCGGCCTTGGCATTGCGCTTCTGATGGCGGGCCTGGCTGGGCGCCCGCTTCTGGCCTTGCAAAGCGGCGCTTTCGCCATGGCGGCCGTGTGGCTCGGTCTGTGGGGCGCAGCCCTGGGCGCGCCGCACCGCGACCCCCGGCAGAGCTTTGTCTGGCGCCGCCTCGCCGCTACCGCGGGTGAAGGAGCGCGGATGCTGCGCAGCCATGATGGAAGGCGGCAGCTTTCCGCGATCCTGGCGGAGCGCCTGATGTGGCATGCCGACCGCGCTGCCGTTCTGACCGCCGCCCTGGGTCTGATCACCCTGGGTGGCTTTGTGCTCCGTCTGGTGCAGGGCTGAGCTGCGCCGGACCCGGAGGAACTGGGTCTTCCGCGTTTCGTCCATCCGGTTTGGGCAGTTGACGCCCCCGGACGGGAACAGGATGCTGTGGCCGGTTTTCTCACCAGCCGGGGTGCAGCCCATTCAAGCCGAGCCTGACCTGACCCTGCTTGCCGATGCCATCCGGCCCGATGACGGACCGGCCGCGATGCCGATCGGCTACAGCCTGGATCAGTCGGTTGGGCACCTGTTGCGCCGCGCGCACCAGCGCCATGCGGCATTGTTTCAGGACCGGGGGGCGGTGGGAGGTCTGACATCCACCCAGTTCGCCACGCTGCTCAAGCTCGGGGAACTAGGCCAGGCGACGCAAAACGCCCTTGGCCGCGCCGTGGCGCTCGATCCTGCAACCATACAGGGTGTTGTTGCGCGCCTACGCGACCGCGGATTGGTGCAGGCGGCTCGTGACCCGCTGGACCGGCGTACGGTCGTACTGTCCCTGACGCCGGAAGGCGAGACGGTGCTGGCGGAGGCGATGGAGCAGGGTCGGAGAGCCAATGAGCAGTTGCTGGCGCCCCTCGACAGGGAGGAACGGCGCCAGCTGATCGCCCTTTTGCGGCGTCTGCTCGGCTGAGGCTACCGGCGCCGGCGGAACAAGGCCAGCGCGGTGCCCATCAGCGGCGAGCTGATGGCGGCACCCAGAATGGGCAGTACCGAAAGGCTGCTGCGGGCCTGGGTAAATGCGGTGTCGCGCAGCACCCGAGCTTCGATTTCCTGTGGGCCCGGTGTATCGCGCATGGCCAGCAGGCCCAGGATCAGAGCCAACCCAAGATCAACACCGAACAACAGCAATGCCCTGTGAAGCGGCGCCCAATCCGCCAGCCAGATCCATGCCAGCAGATGCGCCATGGCGAGGGTCGCGCAGACAAAGATGGCCGCAATCACCCCGAACGCCACGCGCAGCGCCGTGCGCCTCGCCCGCAGACCGAGGAGAACGCGCTCCGCCTCCAGAGAGGCGGCGGCGAGACGGAACGCGCGCATCTCCGCTTAGCGTCGCAGCAGCTTGGCGAGCAGGAAGCCCACACCCACCGCAACGGCGATGGTGGCGACGGGGCGCTCGCGAATCAGCGACATCGCCTGATCGGCTTCGCGACGGGTCAGGTCGCTGGCCTGATGCGCCAGGCCTTGGGCCCGGCCGGAAGCGCGGCTCATCGCCGGCGCCACCTGTTCGCTCATCAGCGATTCCACCTTGCGGCGCAGATCGGCGATGCGGTCCTCGACCGAGGACATGTCAATGGATGAATAGCGGCTCATGATCGTGTCTTCTCCTCGGTTTTGTTCAGGCCGAGCCGGTTCAGTCCAGCGCGCGGTCAATGCTGCGGCCAGCCTTCTCGACCGGGCCGCGCGGCGGATCAACCGTGTCCCGGATCGCCGAACCGGCGTTGTCCAGGTTCCTGCCCGCGCGTTCAGCCGGGCCTTCGCTGCAAGCAGCCAGTGAGGCGGCCATCAGCAAGGCCGGCAGGGTGGCAGCGAAGAGTTTACGCATACGGCGGATGTCTCCCATTCTCGTCGTGGCGTTCCAACGCGAGGTTAAGCTAGGGGTTTCCCGCCCGATACGGGCTCAGGCAGCAACGCTTCCCAGCACCGGATCGGCTTCGCGCCGACGCAATGGAAAGCGCACCACCAGCTCCGTGCCGTGTTCGTTGCTGATCTCGATATCGCCGCCGAGATGCCCCGCGAAGCCGCGGATGAGCGTCAGCCCGATCCCCTGCGCCGCTTCCTCGTCATCCAGCTTCAGGCCCAATCCGTCATCATGAACCCGCAGCGTCACCTCTTGCCCTTCGCCATCCGCCGCCGGTGCCGCTCGGACGGTGATGCTGACGGTTCCGCTGCGTGCATCGGGAAAGCCGTGCTTGATGGCGTTGGTGACGGTTTCGGTGATCAGCAGCGCAAGGGACACGGCCTGGTCCGTCACGATCTCCAGCTCGTCCGCCTCGATCGCCAGGTGGATGCGTTGCCCCGGCTGCTCGCCAAGCGCGTTGAAGAGCTGCTCGGCCAGCTCCTCCAGGAAGGGACGCAGCGCGATCACTTCGAAGGTCTGGTTGGTGTAGAGGTGGCGGTGCAGCGTCGCCAGCGCCTGCACCCGGTCGCGCGCGGTGGCGAACTCGGCGCGCGCCTTGGCGTCGCGCAGCCGGCCGGCCTGCAGGTTCAGCAGCGAGGCGACGATCTGCAGGTTGTTCTTCACGCGGTGATGGATCTCGGCCATCAGCAGGTCGCGCTGCCGCAGCGTCGCGCGCAGCTCCTCTTCCCGCGCGCCAATGGCGCCGGCCGCCTCGGTCACCGCCTGTTCCAGGGCCCGTACCTCGTCCGGCTCACCGCGCGCCGGCTTGCCGCCGAAGGGCGCGCCAGGGCGCCATTTCCGCACCCGCGCCGCCAGCAGGCGCAACGGACGTGCGATAGCCAGATCGGCTCCCACCACGATCACCACCAGGCAGGCCAGCAGAAACGCTGCCAACTCCAGTGCGCGGCGCAGCAGAACCGTGTTGGCGGCGCGGCGCATCTCCCCGGTCGGCAGCCCTACCAGCAGCCGCAGACCGGGAGCCAGCGGAGCATTCGCATAGGCGAACTCGGCACCGTTCTGCGCCCGGACCTCCAGGGCGTCCGGTGCCTCGGGCATGGTCAGCCGCCGCAGCAATTCAGGCGCGGGCAGCTCGATCGGCCCGGCGGCGGTGAGAGGAAGGGCGGAACCATCCCGATCCAGGAGCCAGACGCGTTGTCTTTGCGCAGAGGCGGTCGCCTGTTGCTCCATACGGACAAAGTGATCCAGCAGAAGACTGCCGGCGACCACGCCCTCCGGCTTGCCGTCACGCATCACGGGCACCGCGCCGATAATCACCGGCGGTGTTGCGGAACCCCGTCGGAACGGCGTGAGCGTGAACTTGCTTTGCCGCATCACGGTCTGGAAATACGGTTCGTTTGCCAGAAGAACGCCGCGGCCATAAGCAGGTGGCCCGGTATCGCCAGCCAGCGGTGCGCCGAGCCTGGCGCCGCAGCGGACGCGCCCTTCGGCATCCAGCACCCAGAAGTCATGGTACCGGGTGGGATAAAGTGCGACCACGGAGCGCAGCAACGCCTCACAGGCGGCCGGCGAGGCATCAAGCATGCGGCTGTCGCGTGCCAAGCCTTCCAGGGTCTGCTGTAATGTCCCGATGGCGGTGCCATGCCGTGCTGCGGCGACGTCGCTCAGGATTCCGGCCGTTCGGCGACCGGCTGCCAGTTCGGCCTCGTAGCTGAGGACGGCATTGGCACCGGCAATGCCGACCACGGGGACGCTCGCGACAAGCAGCAACAGGAGCATCCGTCCCCGGACGCTCCGCAACAGATTTCCACCTCGTAGCAGGGGCCGCGGCGCCGGCTTGCCAAGCCGGACCGCCTCGGACGTCACAGAACCAGAATCACGGGTCTTGATCCCGGTTCCTGTCCTGGTCGATCAGTCGCAGCAGCTCATCCGGAATGGGCTCCTGAGCGACGTCGTCATACATCGCGTGCAGGCCGCGCTGGAGCCATTCGTCGAAGGCGGCATCGGGGGTGCGCTTGCGCGCCCGCCCCGACCCTGGATGGCTGGCCTGCATGGCCTGTTCCGCCATCATGCGCTTATCCTCAGCCTCGTCCATTAGCTCCCCGGATGCGATGCCCGCATCTCGGCAGCATCACCCGCAGAGCGATCGGTCCGCACCTTACCAGCGCGGCGGGAAGCTTCGCCAGGCTGCGGCTTGGCGTTGGAGCGATTGGTCCGACGCGAGGTCTGCTCCTCGCCGGTCAGCCAGGCTTCCAGCTGGCGGCGGGCGCGGAACACGCGGCACTTGGCAGTGCCCACGGCGCAGTTCATCACCTCTGCCGCTTCCTCGTAGGACATGCCCTGCACGGTCACCAGCATCAGGGCGGTGCGATGATCGGGCGGCAGGTCGGTCAGGCGGCGGCGCAGCTCGCGAAGCGCGAGGCTGTCCTCCTGGGCGGCGGGACGGGCGAGGGCTTCCGCAGGCGCGCTGTCGATGTCGCAATTGTCGCGCTTGCGACGAATGTCGGACAGGAAGCGGTTGCGCAGGATGCGAAACATCCAGGCGCCGAAGTTGGTGCCCGGAGTGAAGCTATGCTGGGCCGCCAGGGCATTGCTGACCGCGGCCTGCACCAGATCATCGGCATCGGCACGGTTGCGCGTCATCGACACAGCCTGAACGCGCAGACGGGGCAGCAGGGCGACCAGCTGGTCGTGGAAGCTCGGGAGAGATGCGTCAGGAACTGCCGGGGCCGTCTTGGTGATGCTGTTCATGGTGCTCTTCTCGCTTTTCATACCCGACCAATGAACGGGCGCAGAAACCGGTTGCATTCTAGATATGCAAAAAAAGCAGTGCAGCATCGCTCTATATGCATGAAACCGTGGCTGCGTCAGGAACATTTCGCCGCTCGAATTCGCAATGCGCGCATCCCCTTACGACATGTCCGATCGCTCCGCTTCTGCCGGCATATCGCCCACCTGCCGGGCCAGCGCGGCGCGTGCACGGGCAACGCGTGCCTTCATCGTGCCCACGGGCACGTTGCACACCTGGGCGGCCTCCTCATGTGATAGGCCATGAGCACCGACCAGGATCAGCGCCTCCCGTTGGGCAAGTGGCAGATGGGCCAGGGCGCGAGCCAGGTCGGAAACCGCGTGGCGGGCCTCCTGCGCCGCGGGTGGGGCCGTATCGGGAAGGGGCATCTGCTCCATGGCGCGACGCTCGGTGCCGCGCCGGCGCATGGTTTCCAGGAACACGTTGCGGAGGATGCGGAACATCCAGGCCCGCAAGCTGGCTTCCGGGTCGGGCCCCGCCGCGCCTTCAGGGCCTCGCTCAGGGTCCCACTGGGCTTCGGCGCGAAGCGCGCGCACAATCGCTTCCTGCACGAGGTCATCTGCCGCCGCCGTGTCACGCGCCAGGAAGCGGGCGAAGGCGCGCAGGTCCGGCAGCATTCTCGCCAGACCGCTCCGGAGCGGATCGCTTTGCCTAGACACTACCACCTGCCAGCATGCTTGCTGGAACCAAGGACCGAGACGAGGGCCATGATATGAATTCCGCTACCCAGGCCGAATTGCTGCGCAGCCTGCCGCCCGCCCGTCGCTATGCCCGTGCGCTGACCGGCAGCCAGCGGGCCGGGGACGCGCTGGTGGCCGATGCGCTGCGCGCCGGCCTGCCGGCCCTGCCTCCGCGCCTGGCCCTCTACGCGGGGGTGACCCGCCTGGCGCCGGCGCCTGCTGTGCCATCCACCGGTGCCGTGCTGCCTCCCCGGCACCGCCAGCTCCTGCTGCTGACCGCGCTGGAGGAACTCAGCATCGCCGACGCCGCCACCGTCACCGGCGTGCCTGCCGACATCGCCGGCGAGGAGCTGACGGCGGCGCGGCAGACGCTGCGCAACGCTGCCGCCGCCGACATCCTGGTGATCGAGGACGAGCCGATCATTGCCATGGATGTGCGCCAGCTGGTCGAGGATTGCGGCCACCGCGTGGTTGGGGTCGCTGCCACGGAGGCGCAGGCGGTGAAGCTGGCGCAGGAGCGGAACCCAGGGCTGATCCTGGCCGACGTCAACCTTGGCTCCGGCGGAGACGGGATCAACGCGGTGAACCGCATCCAGCAGGAGCTGAAGGTGCCGGTGATCTTTGTCACCGCCTATCCGGAGCGGCTGTTGACGGCTGAGCAGGTCGAGCCTGCCTTCGTCATCTCCAAACCGTTCGAGCCGCTGGCCCTGGCCATTGCCACCTATCAGGCCGTGGCCTCGACGGTTCCGATCGGCTGAAACCTGTGGCTGAAACGCGGCGTTGCTTGGGCACCGCCGGCAGGGGCGACTTCCGCCGGTCCGATCCAGGGAGGCCGTTCCTTGAAACCATCGCATCCAGGGACGTGCGGCTCCGGCCGGGCCAGTCAGGGGCGCCCGGCGTGACCGGCGCGCGCCGGCCTCCGGCCTCCCACCAGCCCAAGGATGAGCTTCGATGCTGTACTGGACCCTGATCTTCCTCGTTGTGGCCCTTGTTGCCGGCGTGCTCGGCTTTTCCGGTATCGCCTCCGCGGCGAGCGGCATCGCCAAGATCCTGTTCGTCATCTTCCTCGTGCTGTTCCTGATCTCGCTGATCGCCGGCCGAGGCTGGGCCTGACACCAGGCTGGACGGGAAAGGCGGTCCGGACCGCCTGTCCATCGTTCCGTGCGGTTGATCGCCAAAGGGGCGGGGGGATGATGGTCCCCCCGCCCCTGATCTGTTTACCCGGTCTTGGTAGGTCGTGCTGCCGCCTTCTCGTTCAGCGGCGATTGTTCGTCGGGTAGGCGCCGGACGTATTGGAGTCGGTGGCGCGGTCATAGGCACGGGTCGCGGCGGTGCCGGGCGGGTTGCCGGGCATGCCGTCGCGCTGCGTGGGGTAAGCGCCGGAGGTATTGGTGCCGGCAGCGCGGTCAAGCGCACGGGTCGTCTCGGTGCCGGCCGGGTTGGCGCGGGTGCCATCCGACTGGGCCGGATAGGCGCCGGAGGTGTTGGTGCCGGCGGCGCGGTCAACCGCGCGGGTCGCGCCGGTGTTCGAATCGACCGACTTGGCGCTGTCGCAGGCGGCAAGCCCGAGAAGCGCGCCCGAAACTGCGATGGCCGCAATGATCTCGCGTGGACGCATGTGTTGGCACTCCTTTCGTGGCGGCACCCGCGTCGGGCGCCCGTGCCGCCTGAAGCGGCGGTCTTGCGGTGAAACGTCGCGCTCGCGCCGCGGTTGCCGAAGTGCGGCCTTCGCCTCAGCCGCGCGCCGAATGGCGTGTCCGCCACAAATGCCAGAGGTATGCGCCGACGACCCCGGCCACGACCACGTAGGAGGCCGGCTCGATGAAGGCCTCGACCTGGCGATACTGCTCGCGCAGCAGGAAGCCCGCGCCGGTCAACACCGCGACCCAGAGCAGTCCACCCGCCAGTGTCCAGAGATAGAAGACCCTGCGGGGAATGTGCGCCAATCCCGCGGGAATGGAGATCAGGGTGCGGATCGCCGGCAGCATGCGGCCAAAGAAAAGTGCTACCGGGCCATGGCGACGCAGCGTGGCCTCGGCCTTGTCCATGTCCTCGGCCGAAACACCAAACCAGCGTCCGTGCCGGGCCACCAGCGGGCGGATGCGACGGCTGCCGATGGCGCGGCTGACCTCGTACCAGACCGCATTGCCCAGCAGCGATCCCGTCGTGCCAGCCAGAATGGCTGCAACCAGGCCCATGCGCCCTTCTGCGGCGGCAAAGCCGGCAAGTGGCATGATCAGCTCGGAAGGGATCGGCGGAAAAAGGTTTTCCAGAAACATCAGCAGGGCGACACCGAGCGGCCCTGCTTCCCCCACGGTGTTGGTGATCCATTCGATCATCCGGGGATCCCCTGGAACAGATGCAAGCGGATGCGCCGCCCGCGCGTGTAGTTGTAGCCATCGACGGTGCCGTCCTCGCGCACCGAAAGCCCGGCCGCGGCGGTGGCGGCGCGGAAGGCGGCCATGTCGCGGTCGCCGATCGCCACCACCCGGCCAGGTGCCGCGGCCATGAAGCGAGCCGCCGCTTCCCCATCCCTCAACAGGATGGTGTCGGCGCCAGTTGCGAAGACCAGTGACGGTTCGTGATAGCCGACAATGCCGAAGGCACCTTGCACCTCGCCCGCGGGCGCGGCCCGCGCCATCATCTCCGCCAAGCGTGGTCCGATCCAAGGCGCCTGCAGCCTCGGCAGGGTGCCGCCCAGCACGGCGGCGTAGAGTGGGATGGCCAGAAGCGCGCCGGCCAGCGCGGCCATGGCCGGGCCTCCTCCGTCCTGCGGGCGCAGGCTCCGCCACACTCCCCATACCAGCAGCACCGCCGCGGGCAGGGCCAGCACCGCCAGCGGGTCCATCCGGTGGTCGGCGATCCAGGGCAGAACGGGCGCGGCGAAGCCGAGCGCCAGCGCCACCAGGGCAAACAGCCCGAAGCCGATCCCCGCCAGCCAGCGCGGCGTCGGCTTGCGCAACGGATCCATCGCCCATGCGGCACCCAGCAGCATCAGGGCCGGAAACACCGGCAAGGTGTAGTGCGGCAGCTTGGTCGCCACAGCCTCGAACATCAGCCAGGACGGCGCGATCCAGGCGAGCAGGAAGCGCGTGGAAGGATTCATACGGTCGCGCCAGGCCGAGGGCAGGGCGCGAAGAACCAGAAAGGCAGCGGGAAAGGCACTGATCAGGAAGGTCAGTAGGTAGTAGCCGGGTGGGCCGCCATGCGCCTCCTCGCCCGAGCCCACCTTGCTCAGCATGTCGCCGCCCAGCGCCTCGGAGAAGAAGCGCCCCTCGGTGGCAAGGCCGATGGCAACCAGCCAGGGCACCGCCATGCCGAGCATCAGAGGCACGCCCCAGGCAGCACGTAGTGGCCGGAGCCAGGCGGCGCCACGCTCCGACTTCCAGTCCGCGGCGACGAGGGTAATGCCCGCAAGCAGCGCCACCATCGGCCCGATCGGCCCCTTCAACAGGATCGACAGCCCCAGGATCGCCCAGAATGCCGCTGCCTGCCGGGCAGAAAAGGTGGCGGGCGCCAGATAGGCGCGCCCGAGCAGCCCCATGGCTGCGGCAACGGTGGCCAGCAGCGCGGCATCGGTCTTGGCGATATGCGTTTCCACCACCAGCACCATCGATGAGGCCAGCATGGCGGCCGCCAGAAACGCGGCGCGCCGGCCAACCAGCGCCCGCCCCCAATGGAAAGTCGCGAGCACCGCCAGCCAGGCACCGATCAGGGATGGCAGCCGGTAGGGCCAGATCTGCCCGCGATGGCCGACATGCAGCGCTTCCGCCGCGTGAACGGAAGCCGCCTGCGCCCAGTGGATGCCAACTGGCTTCTTGTTGCGCTCCTCCTCGCCGAAGCGGATGCGGACATAGTCGCCGCTATCCACCATCTGCCGGCTGGCCTGGGCGAAGCGGCTCTCGTCGCGGTCGCCCGGCGGCAGGGTGAAGAAGCCCGGCAGCCAGAGCAGCAGGCAGAGCAGGGTCAGCACGAGGCGCGGCCACCGCATTTCCGGCAGCCGGTCCAGGATGTCGCGGGGGGGCCGGGCCCCAAGGGGAAACGCCATGGTGCCTGGGGCTGTAGAGCCTTTTCGCGCGCCATGTATAGCATCAAACGGCAGGGCTTCGGGGAGGAAGGCGGAATGGCGGAACAGGCGGTGGCGCCGCTGCCTTCGCTGGTGCAGATCTTTCTGGCTTTCACCAAGGTGGGCCTCACCAGCTTCGGCGGCGGGCTTTCGGGCTGGATGATGCGGGAATTCGTTCAGAACCGCCGCTGGCTGACGGAAGGGGAGTTCCTGGACGGGCTCTCCCTCTGCCAGGCCTTGCCGGGTGTGAACGTGGTGAACCTGTCGATCTGGATCGGCTATCGGCTGCGGGGCGGGCGTGGCGCGCTGGCCGGGGCGGCGGGCATGGTGGTGCCGTCGCTGATCCTGGCCGTGGCGGTGGTGGCCCTGGCCGGAAAGGCGGTGCAGGGCCCGACGGCGCATTGGCTGTTGGCGGGGGTGGCCGCGGCGGCGCTTGGGCTGTCCTTGCAGATGGGGCTGCGCGCCGCCTGGCGGGTGGCGAAGCGCGGCGTGGCGCCAACCGTGATCTTTGCCGCCACGTTTCTGGCGCTCTTCGCTCTGCGCCTACCGTTGCTGTGGGTGGTGGGCGTGATGGCACCGATGGGTATCGCCCAGGCGGCCTGGTCGCTAAAGCGGAAGGGCCGCTGATGGAACATCCGTTCTGGCGTATCCTGCTGGTTTTCCTGCCGCTGTCCTTTCTGACGGTGGGTGGCGGGCAGAGCATCGTGTCCGACGTGCACCGGCAGGCCGTCGAGGTGCAGGGCTGGATGAGCGATGCGCGCTTCCTGGAGCTTTTCGCCATTTCGCGCCTGACGCCGGGTCCGGGGGCTCTGCTCTCGCCCATGGTGGCATTCGATGCGATGGGGGTGTGGGGGGCGGTTCTGGCGGCGCTCGCCATCTTCACCCCTTCCTCCTTTCTGGTCTGGGGCTTGGCGGGGCTTTGGCGGCGAACACAGGGCGCCCCATGGCAAAAGGCGGTGGAACGGGGGCTGGCGCCGGTGGCGGCCGGGATGATTCTGGCGGCTGGCGCCACGCTGCTCAGCGTGGCCGAAGGTGGCTGGCTGGCCTGGACGGTGGCTGGCACGTCGACCCTGCTGCTGATGACGACGCGGGCCAGCCCCTTCCTCCTGCTGCCGGCCGGGGCGTTGCTGTTCTGGGCGGTGTTCCGGTAGCTGCGTTTCCGTGGGTATCGTGGCTCAGGGGTGTGCCGAAAGAGGCACCTCTGCCGGGAATCAGGAGGCGGCGCCCCGCAGTTCCGCTTCCGAGGAAGACCGGCGTGTTCGCTCGTGCCGCCATGGCCGCTCCCATGGCGGGGTGCTAGGACCGCTTGGTGCCCCAAGCCTCTCCCCCCGAGCCCGCGCTCTCTTCCGGACCTTCGCCCGCGGCCGTGAAGGATTTCGAGATTTTCCTTGCAGCGCTGCCGGGGCTGGAAGCTGTGCTGTGCGACGAGGTCCGCAACAAGGGCTTCAAGCAGCCAAAGGCGGTGGCCGGAGGCGTTGTCACGCGGGGCGGCTGGCCGGAGGTGTGGCGGGCTAATCTCTGGGTGCGCGGGGCAGGGCGCGTGCTGGCGCGCATTGATGCGTTCCGGGTGACACATCTGGCGCAACTCGATGCCCGTGCACGCCGCGTGCCTTGGGGCGGCGTGCTGCGCCCGGATGTTCCGTTCCGTGTCGAGGCCAGTTGCGCCAAGTCGCGCATCTACCATTCCGGCGCCGCCGCCGAGCGGATCGAAACCGCCATCCGCGAAGCCCTCGGCGCACCCGCCTCGGCGGAAGCCGCCGTCACGGTGATGGCACGGATCGACCATGACCTTTGCACGATCAGCATCGACACCTCGGGCGAGCTGCTGCACCGGCGCGGCCACAAGGAGGCGGTGAACGCCGCACCGCTGCGCGAAACCATGGCCTCGCTGTTTCTGCGGCAATGCGGCTTCGATGGGCAGGAGCCGGTGCTGGACCCGATGTGCGGCTCCGGCACCTTTGTGATCGAGGCGGCCGAGATCGCGGCGCGGCTCAATCCCGGCCGATCCCGCAGCTTCGCCTTTGAGACGCTGGCGAGCTTTGATGCCGAGGCCTGGTCGCGCATGCGGGCGGTGAAAAGCCAGCGCGAGCCCGCCTTCCGCTTCGCTGGCAGCGACCGGGATGCGGGCGCCGTGGCCATGAGCCGCGCCAATGCCGAGCGTGCCGGCGTCGGCGCCTTCACCGATTTCCAACAGGCGGCGATCAGCGAAATCGTACCGCCGCAAGGGCCTCCGGGATTGGTGATCGTCAACCCGCCCTATGGCACGCGCATCGGCGACAAGGCGAGGCTGGCGGCGCTTTACCGCACGCTCGGCCAAGTGCTTCGGCAGCGCTTCAGCGGCTGGAGGGTAGGCCTTGTCACCACCGAACCCGCCCTGGCCCGCGCCACCGGCCTGCCCTTCCTGCCCACCGGGGCGCCTGTGCCGCATGGCGGGCTGCGCGTCACCCTGTTCCGGACCGCGGCGCTGCCCTGACGCGGCAGCGACTCAGGCGCCCGTCACACGCCAGATCACGTCGCCCACATCGTCGGCCATGAGCACCGCGCCATCCGGACCCAGGGTGACGCCCACCGGGCGGCCAAAGGAAACCTTCTCGTCCGGCGCCAGGAAGCCAGACAGGATGTCGCGTCCCGGGCCGCTGGGCTTGCCATCGGCGAACGGGATGAAGACCAGCTTGTAGCCGCTCAGCGTGCTGCGGTTCCACGATCCGTGCTGGCCGATGGCCATGCCGTCCGGGAAACCCGGCAGGGTGCCGGCCGGCAGCCAGCACAGGCCGAGCGAGGCGGTGTGGCCGCCCAGAGCGTAATCCGGCGTGATGGCGCTGGCGACCAGCGCCGGGTCCTGCGGCACCCGGTCATCGACGATGCGGTCCCAGTAGCAATAGGGCCAGCCATAAAAGCCGCCATCCCGCACCGAGGTCAGGTAGTCGGGCGGGGTTTCGTCGCCCAGCCCGTCGCGCTCGTTGACCACGGTCCAGAGGGCGCCCGTGACCGGCTCCCACGCCATGCCCACGGCGTTGCGCAGGCCGCTGGCGAAGATGCGGGCTCGGCCGGCGGCGATGTCGTATTCCCAGATGGCGGCGCGGCCTTCCTCAACCTCCATGCCGTGGTCGGCGATGTTGCTGAGCGAACCGACGCCGGCATAGAGCTTTGTCTGGTCCGGGCTCACCAGCAGGCTGCGCGTCCAATGGCCGCCGGGCTTGAACTCCACCAGCTTACGGCCCGGCGCAGTGATGCGCGTGGCGCCTGGCTCGTAGGGAAAGGCCACGATGCCGTCGGTGTTGCCGACATAGAAGGTGTCGCCGACCAGGGCCATGCCGAAGGGCTGGTTCAGCCCTTCCATGAAGGTTTCGCGGATCTCGGCCACGCCATCGCCATCGGCGTCGCGCAGCAGGGTGATGCGGTTGGCGCTGACACCCATGGCGGCGGCGCGCTTCATGGTGGCAACCTGGGCGTAGTCGAAGAGCGAGCGGGCCTTGCGCTCCACGCTGGAGGCTTCGGCGATCAGCACGTCGCCATTGGGCAGCACATAGATCCAGCGTGGATGATCGAGCCCAGTTGCAAAGGCATTGACCTTGAGCCCGGCCGCGGCGGCGGGAAGTTGCCCTTCTGCCCAGCCTTGGGCGGTGGGCATCTTCAGAGTCGGGATGCTACCCTGCGGCTTGGCCTCTGGGATGGCGGGCGCGGCTCCCCAGGCTGGCTGGTGCGTGCCCTGCGTCATGCGCCGGACCTGCACCGCGCCGGCACCCACCACGGCCACCACGCGCGCAAAAACATCGGAAAAGCTCAAAACGGGTCTCCCGTTGGACGCGCTCACGCTAACCGAGCCGCGCGCGGGTGCAAACCGGCCGCGTCGCGCCGCCTCAACGTGCGTCGTGGAAGATCACGCCCAGCGTGTGACGCTGTCCGTCCCGCACCTCGCTGACGCCGTGCCGCATCACCGTGCGGTAGAAGCCGCGCGTGCCCCGTACCGGGCGCTGGCTGACGGCGAAGGCGACCGCATCGCCCTGCGCCAGCGGTACCACGAAGGGCCGCGACTGCATGCGCGGCCGCTGCTCGGTCAGAACAAACTCGCCGCCGGTGAAATCTTCCCCAGGGCGGGACAGCAGCACCGCCACCTGCAAGGGGAAGACATGCTCGCCATAGAGATCCTGGTGCAGGCAGTTGTGGTCGCCCGGGCCGTATTGCAGCAGCAGCGGGGTGGGGCGGACCTGACCGGCCGCGTGACAGCGGGCGAGGAAATCCGCATGGCGGGCAGGATAGCGGATATCGAGGCCCATCGCGGCGTTCCAGCGATCGGCCAGGGGTGCCAGATGCAGATAAAGCGCGTCGCGTAGCGCCGACACCGGCTCCGGCAGGGGATAGGCGAGGTACTGGTATTCGCCCTGGCCGAAGCCGTGCCGCGCCATGACCACGCGGGAACGGAACCGGCCGCCGTCGTCATACAGCGCAGCGATGCGCCGGCACTCCCCGGGGGCGATCAAGCCGGGCAGCACAGCCCAACCCCGTGCATCCAGCCCGGCGCTGATCCCGTTCCAATCCAGCGCATCCACGCGGGCGGCGACAGCCTCTCCCGGGTCGAGCGCGGCGCTCATGCCGCCGATTCCCGGTCCAGCAGCGCCCGCTTGCGGGCCACGCCCCAGCGATAGCCCGACAGGGCGCCGTCCTGCCGCACCACCCGGTGGCAGGGGATCGCGACGGCCAGCGCATTGGCCGCGCAGGCTCCCGCCACCGCCCGCACCGCGCCCGGCGCACCGATGCGCGTGGCGATTTCCGCGTAGCTCGCCGTGCCGCCGGCCGGAATGTCGCGGAGCGCTTCCCAGACCCGACGCTGAAAGGCGGTGCCGCGCACGTCGAGCGGCAGGTCCAGCCCCCGGTTCGGCGCCTCCACGAAGCCCACCACCCGTGCCACAAGCGCCTCGTACTCCCCGTCGCCCCCGACGAGCCGGGCACGGGGAAAGCGGTCTTCCAGATCGTGCAACAGCGCCTCGGGATCGTCCCCCAACAGGATGGCGGCGACGCCCCGTACGCTGGAAGCGACAAGGATGGCGCCCAGCGAGCACTGGCCGAGGGCGAAGCGCAACTCCTCGGCGGCACCGCCGGCGCGCCAGCTGGTGGGGCTCATCCCCAGCATGGCGCGGGCATTTTCATAGAACCGGCCATTGGAGTTGAAGCCGGCGTCATAGATGGCCTGGGTCACGGTTTCTGCTCTCCCGAGTTCGTTCTGCACCCGCCGCGCGCGGTGCGCGGCGGCATAGGCCTTGGGCGTCACCCCGGTCTGGCTCTTGAACAGGCGATGGAAGTAGGCAGGGCTGAGGTCCGCGGCCTCGGCCAGCATGGCGAGAGGCGGCTCCTGCTCTGCTGTCTCGATGAGGCGGCAGGCCTTGGCGATCAGCTCGGCATTCTCCGCCTCCACCGACAGTCCGTCCGGGCGGCAGCGGCGACAGGGGCGGAAGCCGGCGGCCCTGGCCGCGGCGATGCTGTCATGAAAGGCGATGTTGCGCGGATGCGCCGGGCGTGACGGACAGGAGGGGCGGCAATACACACCGGTGCTGGCCACCGAGTACCAGAACGCCCCGTCGGCGCCACGGTCACGCGCCTGCACGCGCTGCCAGCGCGGATCGGCGGCGATCGTCTCGCCCGGCCTGTTCGCCTTCACCCTGGTTGCGGCCTTGTTCATGCCCGCCTCCCTTGTTCCTGCAGCGGATATGGGGGGCGGCGGCGGCGGAGACGCTCCGTGTCTTGCTGTGTAATCCGGCATTGGCCGTCCCCGCACCTTGTTCGGCAGAATTCCGAGGTCTGCGGAATTCTCCAAAAGGCTGGTGCCGCGACAAGCCAGGTAAGCCAGTTGCAACCAACTTGTTGGGATTGAAAGGTTTTTCCTGATTTGCACTGGGCTCCGGCCGCCTTTCGCGGTGCCAAGGGATCGTCGCCGCGGGAGGAGCGCGCGGCCTGCCGTGGAGGCGGCGCATCGCGGGCTCGCCCACCAACAAGCCGCGCCATGTGCCGGAAACGGGCTGCCCCGCATGCGGAACGGCTCGACAGGGATGGCCCTTCCGGCCCATAGCCCCTGGCGAGATGAAGCCGCCCACCCGCCCCCGCCGTTCCGGAACCCCTGGTTCCGCCCCCCGCCCGCGCAACCCGACGCGCAGCGCGGCACTCGCCCTGGTCAATGCCGTGCTGGAGCGCCACCGCTCGCTGGAGGAGGCGCTGGACAGTTTGCCGGCCTCCGAGGCGCGTGACCGTGCCGCGGCGCACCGCATCGCCGCCGCCGTGTTGCGGCGCCTGGGCAGCCTGGATGCGGTTCTGGAGCCGTGGCTGCGCCGCGACCCGCCGCCCGAGGTGCGCAACGCGCTGCGCATCGGCGCCGCCGAGCTGCTGCTGCTGGAAACCCCGCCGCATGCGGCGGTGGCGAGCTGCGTCGATCTGGTGCCGCGCCCCTTCGCCGGGCTGGTGAACGCCGTGCTGCGCCGGGTGGCGGAAGGCGGCCCGGAAGCGGTCGCCGAGCTGGATGGAGAGCGTCTGGACACGCCGGGTTGGCTGTGGACCGCATGGCATAAGGCCTATGGCCCTGCGGTACGCGCCATCGCGCAGGCGCATCGTCTGCCTGCACCGCTCGACCTGTCGCTGAAGCCCGGCACTCCGACGCCGGAGGGCGCGGACATGCTGCCCACCGGCACGGCGCGCTTTCCGGCCGGCACCCGCATCACCGAGATCCCGGCCTTCGCCGAGGGCAGCGCCTGGGCCCAGGACGCCGCCGCCGCCCTGCCGGCGCTGCTGCTGGGTGCCAGGCCGGGCATGACGGTGGCCGATCTCTGCGCCGCGCCGGGCGGCAAGACGGCGCAGCTGGCGGCCGCCGGCGCCGTTGTTACCGCGGTGGAGCGCGACGCCCACCGCATTGGCCGGCTGCGGGAAAATCTAAGCCGGCTCGGACTGGATGCCTCCATTGTCGAGGCCGATGCCACCGCCTGGGCGCCGGGTGCGCTGTTCGATGCGGTGCTTCTGGACGCCCCGTGCTCGGCCACCGGCACCATCCGCCGCCACCCTGACGTGCCACACCTGAAACGCCCGGGCGACATCCCGACACTGGCTGCGCTGCAGGCCCCGCTGCTGGCGGCGGCGGCGAAGCTGCTGGCGCCGGGCGGACGTTTGGTCTTCGCCACCTGTTCACTGCAGCCCGAGGAAGGGGAAGCCCAGGCTCGTGCCGCCTTTGCCGCCGGGCTGGTGGCGGAGCCGGTGCGGCCGGAGGAACTGCCGGGCCTGGATGCCGCCATCACGCCGGAAGGATGGGTGCGGACCCGCCCTGATCTTTGGGCCGAGCGCGGCGGAATGGACGGATTCTTTATCGCGCGCTTCCGCCGCGGGTGAGTTTCACGCACGGGTTGAGCAATCCCCTGTCGCTTCCCCCGGCCAACGCCTTGTCCGCGCGGGGAGGGGCGGGCATAACTTGCCGCGTGTCACGCCCGAACCCACCCCGCACCGTCAAGATCGCCCCTTCCCTTCTGGCCGCCGATTTCTCGCGGCTGGGTGAGGAGGTGGCCGCCATTGAGGCTGCCGGGGCCGACTGGCTGCACCTCGACATCATGGACGGGCACTTCGTACCCAACATCAGCTACGGCCCGGGCCTGGTGAAGGCGCTGCGCAAGCACAGCAAGATGTGCTTCGACGTGCACCTGATGATCGCGCCGGCGGACTACCTGCTGCCCGCCTTCGCCGAAGCGGGGGCCGAGCGCATCAGCCTGCACCCCGAGGCGGGGCCGCACCTGCACCGCTCTCTCCAGACCATCAAGGCGCTGGGCTGTTCGCCGGGAGTGGTGCTGAACCCGGCTACCCCGGCCAGCGCGGTGGAGCCGGTGCTGGATCTGGTCGAGCTGATCCTGGTGATGACGGTCAATCCGGGCTTCGGAGGGCAGAAATTCATTGCCAGCCAGTTGCCCAAGATCGCCGAGCTGCGCCGCATGATCGATGCCACTGGACGTGACATCGCCCTGCAAATCGATGGCGGCGTCACCAGCGAAACGGCGCCGCTCTGCCTCGAGGCGGGGGCGGATGTTCTGGTGGCCGGCACTGCGGTGTTCGGTGCGGCGAACTACGCCGCGGCCATTGCCGCCTTGCGTGGCACGGAGGGGGGCGCGCGCTGATGTCGGACTGGCTGCGGGGCGCCCGGCGGGTCGTGGCCGGGCTGAAGCCGATCAAGGTGCCCGAGGCACCGGCGCGGGCCTTCCGCGACCTGTGGCCCGGTGATGCGGCGCGTGGCCACCGGCTGCTGCGGGGGGAATGCGAGTTCGCCGGCACCGTGCGGCCGCTGACGGTGCAGGCCGAGGGCGGCCAGGGCTGGCACGAAGACAGCGGCTCGCCGATCTGGCGCGCCGCGGTGCACAGCTTCGCCTGGCTGCGCGACCTGCGGGCGCTGGGCACGGATGGCGCCCGGCTGCGTGCTCGCGATCTCGCCACCGACTGGCTGGCGCATGGTGCGGGAGAAGGCATCGCCGCGGCGCCGGAAGTCGCCGGGGCGCGGCTTTCCGCCTGGCTGGGACACTGGGATTTTCTGGCCGCCACCGCCGAGGATGCGTTTCGCCGGGCCTTGATGGTGCGGCTGGCGCAGGATGCGCGTGGTCTGGTTGCGGCCTTGCCGGGCGAAGGGCGGCATCGCGGTGCGCTGGCTGCGTTGAAGGGCGGCCTCGCGGCTTCGGTGGCACTGAACGAGGAAGCCTGGATCGCACGCTGCCTGCGCATCCTGCCTTCCGAGATCGAGCGGCAGATCCTGCCCGACGGCGCGCATGTGGAGCGCAGTCCGGGTCAACTCTTGCTCGCGGTGCAGGACCTCATCGAGATCCGGAACCTGTTGCATGGCGCGGGGCTGGAAGCGCCGCCGCATCTCGGGCTGGCGCTGGACCGCGCCGCCCCCGCGCTGCGGCTGTTCCGCCATGGCGATGGCGGTCTGGCGCAGTTCAACGGCACGCGCGACCCCGGTGCGGCGCTGGTGGATCTCGTGCTGACCCAGGGCCAGGCCCGGGGACGGGCTCCATTGATCCTCAGCGAAGCCGGCTTCCAGCGTCTGCAGGCGGGTCGCACCCTGGTGATCGCCGATGTCGGCCCGCCGCCTGCTGGGCGCGTGGCGCCGGCTCCCTCTGGTCTGCCGCGCGGTGCTGACCGGTTTCATCATGCCGGCACGTTGGGATTTGAGCTGTCGGTGGGCCGTGACCGGTTGATCGTCAACTGCGGCGCGGCTCCCGCAGCCGAGGGCGAGTGGCGCGATGCGCTGCGCGCCACCGCCGCGCACTCCACCCTGGTGCTGTCCGACACCAACAGCAGCGAGCTGCGTGAAGAAGGGCTGGGCCGCCGCCCGGAGGCCGTGGAGGCCGAACGGCAGGAGGCCAACGGCGCGCAATGGCTGGATGCCAGCCATGATGGCTATCGGCGCGGCCCCGGCGCCATCCACCGCCGCCGTCTCTATCTTTCCGAGTCGGGTGACGACCTGCGCGGCGAGGATGCTGTCGAGGGCGAGAACCTGCCCGGCTTCGCCGTGCGCTTCCACCTGCATCCCGGCGTGGTCGCCAGCCTGCAGGAGGAGGAGAAGACGGTTCAATTGCGGTTGCCCTCCGGCGCGTCCTGGCGCTTCCGCACCAGTCGGGCGAAGCTTGCCGTGGAAGACAGCGTGTTTATCGGCGGCGAGGCCCGCCGCACCTCGCAGATCGTGCTGACGGCGGAAGCCGGCACCCAGTCCGTGCAGTGGGCGCTGAGCCGCGCCACCGTCCCCGCTCCTGACCCGACAGGGCAGGCCGGACCGGCCCCAGCCCCTTCCGACGGCCCGGCGGCCTGAGCGGGCGGGCCTGAGCCTCCCGCACGCTTCCGCCCGACCGCCGAGCCCGTGATCGAGGCGCCGTGCCGTGATGAAGATCGCTGAAGTCTGCAACGTCGATTTCTCGCTGCGCCACTTCGTGTTGCCGGTGATGCGGGGAGCCCGCATGCGCGGGCATGAGGTGGTCGGCCTGTGTGCGGAGGGCCGGTTGCTCGACCTGCCCCGCCAGGAAGGCTTCCGCATCATCCCGGTGCCCATGGCGCGCAGCCTGAACCCAGTCGCCCAATGGCGCGCCTATCGGGCCCTGTTGAAGATCTTCCGCGAGGAGAAGTTCGACCTGGTGCACGCCCACATGCCGATTTCCGGCCTGCTGGCACGGGCGGCGGCCCGGCGCGCCGGGGTGAAGCGCGTCGCCTATACGGGGCATGGCTTCCTGTTCAACCAGCCCGGGCCATGGTGGCGGCGCAAGCTGGCCCTGGGGCTGGAGCAACTGGGCGGGCGTGCGACCGACGTGTTCATGACGGTGTCGGAGGAAGAGGCGGCGGATGCGCGGTGCCTCGGCATCCACCCGAGAGCCGTCGGCATCGGCAACGGGCGCGACCCATTCCGGTTTCGTCCCGATGCCGGGCTCCGGGCCGGACTCAGGGCCGAATTGGGTGCGGCGGAAGACGACTGCGTCGTGGTGATTGTTTCCCGCCTGGTGCGGCACAAGGGGCATGTTGAGCTGCTTCGCGCCATGGAAGCCGTGCCTGGCGCCACGCTCTGGGTGGTGGGGGAGCGGCTGCCGACCGACCATGGCCCCGACATGGCCGAGGATTTCGCCCGCGCGGAGCGGGTGCTGGGCCCCCGGCTGAAGCGCCTCGGCTACCGGGAGGATGTGGGACGCATCCTGGCGGCAGCCGATGTGTTCTGCCTGCCCAGCCATTTCGAAGGCCTGCCCATGTCGGTGATCGAGGCCATGATGACCGGCCTGCCAGTGGTGGCGACCGATATTCGCGGTCCACGCGAACAGGTGCGGGATGGGGACACCGGATTTCTGGTTCCAGCCGAGGCGGTGGAGCCATTGGCGGCGGCGCTGAACCGCCTGTCGGGCGACCCGCCGCTGCGCCAGCGCATGGGCCGCGCAGGCCGTGCCCTGGCGCTGGAGAAGTTCGACGAGGACAAGGTGGTTGGCCGCACGCTGGATCTGATGGGGCTCTGACAGCTTCAGGCCGAAGCGGAAGAGTATGGAAAACCGGTGCCTGCCCTGGGCGCCCCTCAGGCAAGCCGGCTGCCTTTGCGGCGGCACGATTTCGGCGCAGCATCGTGGCATGACCGAGACGCCGCTGTTCGACCCTGCCGATTTCCGCATTCCGCCGGGCATCACCCATGTCTGCGCAGGGGGCGAGACGCCCTTTCTGCACCGGCACGATGCCGCGCTCCAGCGGTATGCGGCGGATAAGAGCCGCGGCATGCCGGGACGGACTGCGCAGGAAGCCGTGGTAGAGCGGGCAAGGGCCCGCGCCGCCGCGCTGCTCGGCACCGATGCGGGCTCGATCGGCTTCGTGTCCTCGGTGGCGGAGGGCATGTCCATGCTGGTGGAAAGCCTGGACTGGCGGCCCGGCGACAATGTGTGCCTGGACCCGGATGAGTATCCTTCTCTGGTCGCCCCTCTGGCGCTGGCCTTGCCCGAAGGCGTGGAGCTGCGCATCACGCCACTGGCCGATCCGGCGGCGCTTGCCGGAAAGCTGGACCGGCGTACTCGGCTGGTGGCGGTCAGCCATGTCTCATTTCTCACCGGGCGACGCTATGACCTGGCGACGCTGCGCCACGTCACCGAGGCGGTAGGCGCCCTTTTGGCGGTGGACCACACCCAGGCCGCCGGCTACCGCCCGCTGGATGGTGCGGCGGAGGCGGATTTCGCCTTCTGCGCCGGCTACAAGTGGCTGCTTGGCACCACCGGTGCAGCCATCGCCTATTGGAACCGGGTGCGGCAACCGGGCTGGGCGCCCCGCACGGCGGGGTGGCATTCCATCGCCTCCATGGGCGCTTCCAGCGAGCGGCCGGACCACCGTAACCGCCCCGTGCTAAAGCCCGATGCCATGCGCTTCACCCGCGGCAACCCTGCCCATGCGGCGCTCTATGTGCTGGACGAGGCGCTGGATTACCTCGCCGCGCATGATCCGGCGGTGGTCTGCCGGCATGTACAGGGGCTGACCGCCGCGTTGCTGGGGGAGCTGGAGGCTCGCGGCATTCCCTCCACCACGCCGGCCGACCCGGCCCGGCACGGCGCCAGCGTGTGCATCGCCACGCCGCGTGCCGATGCGCTGGTGGCCGCGCTGGAGCCGCTGGGAGTGCTGGCCTGGGGCGGACGGGGTCGGGTGCGTTTCAGCTTCCACGGCTACAATGCCCTGCGCGACGTGCGGGCCATCGCTGCGGCCATGGAGGTCCTCTGGTAGCGCGCCTGCTGTGGCCCATTCGGCGCTTTGCGTCTATAGCTCCGCGCCATGGACGCCCATGTCACCCAGCCCGAAGGCGCCGCTACCCCGGTCACGGTGCGCTTCAACGCCGCCGCTCCGGAGCGCCTCAGCCGTGCCCTGCAGGATCTGCGGCGGGGATTTGAGCAGCGCCGACTGGCCGGTCGCCTGGCCTGGCTCGACCTGCGTAACCGCTATCGCGGCTCGGTACTGGGGCCGCTCTGGCTGACGCTGTCCACGGCCGTGATGCTGGTCAGCCTCGGGTTCCTGTATTCCACCCTGTTCCAGATGGAGCTGTCGGAATACCTGCCCTGGCTGGCGGTCAGCCTGATTCTCTGGAACATGCTTGGCCAGATGGTGAACGAGGCCTGCACCAGCCTGACCAGCGCCGAAGCCATCGTCCGCCAGATGCCGCTGCCCTTCACGGTGCATGCCCTGCGCTGTGTGATCCGCAACGCCATGGTCACGGCGCACAACCTGCCGTTGATTGTGATCGTGCTGCTGATCTTCGGCATCCTGCCGGAGCTGGGCTGGCTGATGATCCTGCCGGGGCTGCTGGTGCTCGGCGTCAACGCGCTGGCAGCCTCGCTGTTCCTCGGCATGGTTTGCGCCCGGTTCCGTGACATCGCGCCTATTGTCGGCTCGGTGATGCAGATCGCCTTCTTCATGACGCCGGTGATCTGGAAGCCGCAGCTGCTCAGCCCGGAATACCATCCCTTCCTGCTGCTGAACCCGTTCTATGTGCTGATCGAGACTATTCGCGGCCCGTTGTTGGAAGGCGGCGGCGACCCGGCGGTTTGGGCCACGGCGATCGCCTACACGGTGCTGAACTGCGGTATCAGCTTCGCTTTCTTTGTCCGCTTCCGCGGCCGCGTCGCCTTCTGGGTGTAGAAACCATGGCGCATATCACCGCGCGGAACGTCTCGATCGAGTTTCCGCTCTACCACATGGGCGCGCGCTCGCTGAAGAAGCGGCTGCTGGCCAGCAGCCCGCTGCGGCTGCGCGCGGACGATGCCAACCGCATCGTCGTGTCCGCCCTGCGCGACCTCAACTTCGACATTCGCCGCGGCGAGCGCGTGGCGCTGATCGGCCACAACGGCGCCGGCAAGACGACGCTGCTGCGGACGCTGGCCGGCATCTACGAGCCGGTGGCGGGCGAGCTGGAGGTTGCGGGCGTGATCGGTCAGATGATCGATCCGGGCGCTGGGCTCGACATGGAGGCGACGGGCCGCGAGAACATCGTGCTGCGCGGCCTGTACCGTGGCCTGGGCGATCGGGAAAGCCAGCTCCTGGCCGAGGAGGTGGCCGAGTTTTCCGGCCTTGGCGAGTTCCTGGACGTTCCAGTGCGCAACTACTCCTCCGGCATGACGGTGCGGCTCTCTTTCGCCATGGCGACGGCGATCCGGCCGCAGATCCTGCTGATGGACGAGTGGTTCCTGGCAGGCGACGCCGATTTCATGGCCAAGGCCGAGCAGCGTCTCGGGCGGCTGGTGGAGGGCGCCGACGTACTGGTGCTGGCCACGCATGAATTCAGCATCGTCCGGCGCTGGTGCACCCGCGCCCTGCGGCTTGAGGCGGGGCGGGTGGTGGCGGATGGCACGGTGGACGAGGTCCTCGGCCCCGACCCGGCAGCGCCCGAGACCTTGGATGCCTGAGGCGCCTCTGCGCACCTGTTGCCGCCCCTGATTGCGGGGCGCGGCTCAATGATGTTTCAGTATGATGCGGGCGGCGCCGCCCGCGGAGGGAGTGCAACGCCACGATGAGCCAGAACCCCGTGACGCTGATCCGCCCCCGCCGCTTCGGTGACGAGCGCGGCTGGTTCACCGAAAGCTGGAGCCGCTCGCGCTTCGAGGGCCTCGGCATCGCGCTGGATTTCGTGCAGGACAACCATTCCATGTCGGCCCAGGTCGGCACGCTGCGCGGGCTGCACTTTCAGCGCCCGCCCTTTGCACAGGACAAGCTGGTGCGTTGCCTGCGCGGCGCTATCTACGACGTGGCCGTGGATGTGCGGAAAGGATCGCCAACCTATGGGCAATGGGTCGGCGCCACCCTGACGGCGGCCGAGGGGCTGCAGATCCTGGTGCCGGCCGGCTTCGCGCATGGCTTCATGACGCTGGAGCCGGATAGCGAGGTCGCCTACAAGACCTCCGCCCCATATTCCGCCGAATGCGATGGTGGTATCCGCTGGGATGATCCGGCGATCGGGGTGAACTGGCCGCTTCCAGAAGGCGGGCCGGTGTTGTCCGCCAAGGACAAGGTCGCGCCTTCGCTGGCCGAGTTCGACAGCCCCTTCGCCTATGATGGCCGCCCGTTGCTGCCGCTGGGCGAGCCGCTGGTTCCCTGATCTCCACGTCGCTTCCCAGCCTCCACCCGCCAGAAGGATGGTCCCTGCCTTGGATACCCGTTCGCTGAATGTCCTGGTCACGGGGGGTGCCGGCTTCATCGGCTCCGCTCTGGTGCGGCGCCTGGTAGGCGAGGGGCGGCACCGCGTGCTGAACCTCGACAAGCTGACCTATGCGGGGACCCAGACCTCGCTTGCCCCCATTGCCCAGAAGCCTGGCTACGAATTCGTGCAAGGCGACATCTGCGATGCGGCGCTGCTCAAGGAGCTGTTCGCGCGCTTCGATCCGGATGTGGTCGTCCACCTGGCGGCCGAAAGCCATGTGGATCGCTCCATCGACGGCCCGGGTGAATTCATTCAGACCAACGTCGTCGGTACCTTCACCCTGTTGCAGGCGGCGCTGGCCCATTGGCGCGCCATGGCGGAGCCGCGCCGCGCCGATTTCCGCTTCCACCATGTCTCGACCGACGAGGTGTATGGCACGCTGGGCGAGGACGGGCTGTTCACCGAGGAAACGCCTTACGACCCGCGCTCGCCCTATTCGGCCAGCAAGGCGGGTTCGGACCACCTTGTGAGCGCCTGGCACCATACCTATGGCCTGCCGACGCTGATCACCAACTGCTCCAACAATTACGGGCCCTACCATTTCCCCGAGAAGCTGATCCCGCTGGTGACGCTGAAAGCGCTTTCGGGCGAGAAGCTGCCGGTTTACGGCCGCGGCAAAAATGTTCGCGACTGGCTGTTCGTCGAGGATCACGCGCGCGCGTTGCAGGCGGTGTTCGAGCGCGGCGTGCCCGGCGAGACCTACAATGTCGGCGGCAATGCCGAGCGGCAGAACATCGAGGTGGTGCGTCGTATCTGCGCCATCCTCGACCGGCTGCGCCCGCGCCCCGACGGCAAACCCTATGCCGAGCAGATCTCCTTCGTCACCGACCGCCCGGGACACGACCTGCGCTACGCGATCGATGCCTCGAAGCTGAAGCGCGAGCTCGGCTGGGAGCCGCAGGAAACCTTTGAGACGGGGCTCGAAAAAACCGTTTCCTGGTATCTGGAAAACGAGGCGTGGTGGCGACCGATCCAGGAGCGCGCCTATGGCGGGCAGCGCCTTGGACTGAAAGGGTGACGCGATGAAGGGCATCGTTCTGGCTGGCGGCTCCGGCACGCGGCTGCACCCGGCGACGCTGGCGGTGAACAAGCAGCTCCTGCCGGTCTACGACAAGCCGATGGTGTATTATCCGATCTCGGTGCTGATGCTGGCCGGCATCCGCGAGATCCTCGTGATCTCCTCGCCCGAATTCCTCGACATGTACAAGCGGCTGCTGGGCGACGGCAGCCAGTATGGCGTCGAGTTTTCCTATGCCGAGCAGCCGAAGCCCGAGGGGCTGGCGCAGGCCTTCATCATCGGCCGCGACTTCGTGGGCGACCAGCCGGTCGCGCTGGTGCTGGGCGACAACATCTTCTACGGCGCGCATCTTTCGGAAATGGCGCGCGCCGCCGCCGAGCGGAAGGAAGGGGCCACCGTCTTCGCCTACTATGTCGAGGACCCGGAGCGCTACGGCGTGGTGGAGTTCGATGCGACCGGTCGCGCCCTCTCCATCGTCGAGAAGCCGTCGAAGCCACGCTCGCACTGGGCAGTGACGGGGCTCTATTTCTACGACAACTCGGTTCTCGATATCGCCGCCGGGATCAAGCCCTCGCCGCGTGGCGAGCTGGAGATCACCGACGTCAACCTGCACTACCTGGAGCAGGGCAAGCTGCAGGTGGAACGGATGGGGCGCGGCTATGCCTGGCTCGATACCGGCACGCATGATTCGCTGCTCGATGCGGGCGAGTTCGTCCGCACCATCCAGCAGCGCCAGGGCCTGCCGATCGCATGCCTGGAGGAGATCGCCTTTCTCAACGGCTTTATCGACGTCGACCAGCTGCGCGCCCGCGGCCAGCTCTTCGCCAAGACCCAGTACGGCCAGCACCTGCTGCGCCTCGCCAACCAGGGGTAAAGACGCATGCGCATCCTGATCGTCGGCCGTAGCGGTCAGCTCGCCCAGGAACTGGCGGCGCGCCTGCCGCGCGACGGGCATCAGGTGACGGCGCTGGGCCAGCCGGAGCTGGACCTCGCGAGGCCGGAGACCATCGCCCGCGCGGTGGAGCAGGTCGCGCCCGAGGCCATCGTCAACGCCGCCGCCTACACCGCCGTTGATCGCGCCGAGGATGAGCGGGACGCCGCCTTCGCGGTCAACGAGACCGGCTCCGGCCTGCTGGCGCAGGAGGCCGCCGGACGCGGCGTTCCGCTGGTGCATGTTTCCACCGACTATGTCTTCGACGGCACCAAGGATGGGCCCTATGCCGAGGATGACGTGACGGGGCCGCAGGGCGTTTATGGCGCCTCCAAGCTGGCGGGCGAGCAGGCGGTGCTGGCGGCGCATCCGCGCAGCGTCGTGCTGCGCACCGCCTGGGTCTGCGGTGCGCACGGCAACAACTTCCTGAAGACCATGCTGCGTCTGGGAGCGGAGCGGGAAAAGCTGTCCGTCGTCGCCGACCAGCACGGTGCACCGACCTTCACCGCCGACATTGCCGAGGCCATTGCGAGGATGCTGCCAGGCCTTGCCGCCGCCCCGGCGGGCGATGCGCGGTTCGGCGTGTTCCACTACAGCGGCCTGCCCTTCACCACCTGGCACGGCTTCGCCACCGAGATCTTCCGCCAGGCCGCCGGACGCGGCGCCAAGGTACCGGGGGAAGTGGCTGCCATCACCACCGACCAGTACCCGACCAAGGCGAAGCGACCGGCCAACAGCCGGCTGGACTGCACGCGGATCACGGCCGTGCACGGCATTGACCCGGCGGATTGGCGGGTCTCGCTTTCCACCGCGTTGGATGGGCTGCTCAGCCGGGGCTGAGCACGGCCCAGGCACGCAGCACCAGATCCTCGGAGAAGCGCTGGCGGTAGGCGCCGACCTCGCGTAGCGCCCGCAGCCGGGCCAGAGGCCCGCGCTGGCGCGCTGCGCGCAGCACAGCGACCTTGGCCGCCGCCTCCGGCGTCAGCAGGGACGATGCGCGGTCCAGCGCCTCGAGATGCGCGGCGAAGATGCGCTGGAACGCAGCCGGACCGCGCTTTGCAGCCGCCATGCCGCGCCGGGCCGCCGAGGGTGCCGCACCCACCGCGTTGCGCCCGTGCTGCCGGTACAGGATCTGCGGCTCAGCGTCGAACAGCACCTCGCCGCCCGCGCCCGTTACCAGCAGGTAGCACCACCAGTCATGCATGCTGCCCTCGGGCGCCGGGCCGGCGGCATTCACCAGGCGTCGCGCCGCGGGGTTCAGGATCACGGTGCAGCCGGTGGCGATGTTCTGCACCAGCGCATTGGCGAAGGCAGGTGGCCGTGGCGGCAGGGGGGACAAGCCCACCGGCTTCAGCGCCTCGTCCACCAGCCTCTGGCGGCCGCAATACAAGGCCGGCCGGTCTGTCGGCAAGGCAGCCAGCCGGCGCAGGCCGCGGGATAGCTTTTCCGGCAGCCATACATCGTCCTGGTCGCAGAAGGCGTAGGCGTCCGCCTCGGGGCATGCCGAAAGCAGCGCCAAGAAGGAGCGCGCGGCGCCCTGGCGGGGCGGCAGGGCACCGGCTTCGCGCACGGTACCGCCGGGCCATGAGAACCGCCGCAGCAGGTCCGGCGTGGCGTCGGTGGAGCCATCGTCGCGCCAGAACAGCAACGGCGCGCCAAGTCCGGCCTGCGCCGCCAGGCTGTTCAGCTGCGCCGGCAGGAAGGCGTGCCCGTTATAGGCGGATAGCAGAACGGCGATGTCAGACAACGCCGCCCTCCCGCATAGCCTGGACCAGCATTCCGGCGCCGCCCGGGCCATCGGTCAGGCGCAAGCCGGGACCGCTGACGGCCAGGTTCGGGTTGAAAAAGGGATCGGTCAGCCCGTCAGGCGCCGGCGGACGCCGAGTGGGTGCCGGGTGGCGCAACCGTGCGGCAGGAGTCCAGATGGTGCCCAGTCCTTCCCGGCCGAGGGCGAGGCAGAGCGCCACGGCCCAGTCCTCCTGCCGGCCGGCCGACAGCTCGGCCTTTGCGAGGGCGTCGCGGCGCACCGCCAGTGCCATCCCCGACACGGCCGAGACTTGGCGGGCAAGGCGCAGATGCCCGAAATAGCCCGCGTCCCGCGAGGACATGCCGTGAAGATAAGGTACCGGGTGGCCCGTTTGCGTCAGCGAGTCCACCAGCAACCCGGCTTCCGCGACATAATCCCTGGCATCCTGCACCAGTGGCCCCACCGCGCCGATCCCAGGCCGCATGGCTTGAGCCAGCATGGCGAGCAGCCAGTCCGGCTCATCAGGGCGCAGTGCCGGGTCCAGGAACAGCACCAAGTCACCGGTGGCACGGGCCGCGGTGGCCAGTGGGGGCTCGGCGTCGGTGGGCTCCAGCACCTCGGCCTTCATGCCGGCCGGCAGCATCCATTCTTCCCGTTCAGGCGCGCCAGGCCGGGTCAGGACGATGCTGAGGCTCGGTGGCTGCGAAGGCAGGGCATGCGCAATGTCCATCCAGCCCGGCAGGCTGGCTTGCGCTTCCACCCGCGCGCCCGCGCCGCCCTGCAAATCCAGGTGCTCAGACACCGCACGGCGACCGGCGCGGGCGCAGCGTTCCAGCGCCGTTTCGGAAAAGGAAGCGGTGCCGCCATTTTGTCGCCAATGGTACAGCACCATCGGGATGTGGCGCACGGCGTGCTGCGGCAGGCCCTGGGTGGCCCGAAGCGCCAGATCCCAGTCCTGGCTGCCTTCCAGTCCTTCGCGGAAGCCGCCGATCCGCTCCAGCAGGTCACGCCGGTACACGCCCAGGTGGCTGACCAGGTTCTGGCCGAGCAGCAGTTCAGGGTTCCAGCCCGGCTTGAAGTGCGGATCGGAGCGCTGGCCGTGGTCGTCGACCTTGTCTTCGTCGCTGAACACCACCTGCAGGTCGGGCTCGCGCAGGATGGTGTAGACGACCGCCGCCAGCGCATGTGGCGGCAGCAGGTCGTCATGATCCATCAGCGCCACATATTCGCCCCGCGCCATTTCCAGCGCAGTGTTGCTGGCGGCGCTGATATGGCCGTTCCGCTCGCGCCGGACGTAGCGGATGCGGGGGTCGCGTGCAGCCTCCTCCTTCAGCACCGCTTCCACGTGCGGCGCGGGCGAGGCATCATCTGCGATGCAGAGCTCCCAGTCGGGATAGAGCTGCGTGCGCACGGAGGCGATGGCCTGTCGAAGCGATGCCTCAGGCGTGTTGTAGGCCGGCATCACCACCGAGATCAGCGGCCGACGGGGCATGGCGCCGATTCCTTGCAGGATGGCTTGCCGCTGCGCCTCGGTCGGCGTGTCCCATTGCTGCACCCAGCTGGCATAGGCACCGGCCCCGATAGCGATGCGTGGATCGCGGACCAGGGTCAAGGCATGTTGCAGGGCCGGAAGTCGCCGGGCCGCCCAGAGCGTGCCGTCCCGCAATTGGCGGTGCAGGGTGGGGTGGCTGCGCAACCAGCCACGGAGAAGGTAAATCGGAGAAGGCGGCAAGCAATTCCTCTCTGCACCGGGCATGAGGGGCCGGCGCTGCGACAAGGCCCGGCCAAGCCTCCGTTTGGCAGGGAAGAAGGCAGGGATCGGAGGGCCTGCCGGGTCATAGAGCAGGCGCCGGCGGCGCGAAAGCGTTCCCGGATCATGGTATTGGGCGCGGCGGATCGGCTATAGCCGGAGAGATCGACCACCCGGTTGCGGGAGGCTGCCGCCAAACCACCGATGCCCCGCTCCCGCGTTGTCCAACCCGTTGCTTGCACCTCCGCGGATCGAACCGGCCCTGTCCCGACGCGCCAGCGGGCCGGCCGGCCGCGCCGCGCCATGCGTCTGCTGCGTCACCTTCTGGTCTTCGGCATCTGGGGATCGGCCGTGCTGAGTGCGGTGCTGCTGGCCTTCGCCTGGGACCTGCCGCGGCCGGAGGCGGCGCTGGCCACCACCAGGCGTCCCTCGGTCACGCTGGAAGCGGCGGATGGGCGGCTGCTCTCGGCAAGCGGCGACCTGTATGGCGAAACGGTGCGGCTGACGGATCTGCCGGCGTATCTTCCCGGTGCGCTGATGGCGGTGGAGGACCGGCGCTTTCGTTCGCATTTCGGGTTGGACGTCATCGGCTTGGCACGTGCCGCCATCGCCAATTGGCGGGCGGGACGGGTGGTGCAGGGCGGCTCGACCCTGACGCAGCAGCTGGCCAAGAACCTGTTCCTGACGCCGGAGCGCAGCCTGCGCCGCAAGGTACAGGAAGCCATCCTCGCCTTCTGGCTGGAGCGTCGCTTCACCAAGGACCAGTTGCTGGAGCTGTACCTGAACCGCGTCTATCTCGGCAGCGGCGCCTTCGGCGTGGATGCGGCGGCGCGACTCTATTTCGGTGTGCCGGCCCGGCGGGTGACGCTGTGGCAAGCGGCTATCTTGGCAGGGCTGCCGCGCGCACCCTCGCGCTACAATCCGCGCACCGATCCCGGCGCCGCCATGCGGCGGGGTGCCGAGGTGCTGGCCGCCATGCAGGATGCCGGGCTGATCACTGGCCGCCAGGCCACGCTGGAAGGCGAGCGCATGGCCGTGCCGCCCCGCCCTTCGGGTGATGCCGGCTGGTTCGCCGACTGGGTGCAGGCCGATCTGGCCGAGGATTATCCGGGCAATGGCGATCTCGTGCTGCGCACCACGCTAGATCTGCGGCTTCAGGCGCTGGTGGAGCGGCGTCTGGAGGCGCTGCTGTCCGGGCCGGGGCGCGCCGCCGGAGCCAGACAGGGTGCTGTGGTGATCCTCGATGCGCGGGACGGGGCGGTGCAGGCCATGGCCGGCGGCCGGTCCTACCGCCAGAGTCCGTTCAATCGTGCCACGGCGGCGCGGCGGCAACCCGGCTCGGCCTTCAAGCCCTTTGTCTGGCTGGCCGCCTTGGAGGGGGGCGCAGGGCCGCAGGACACCGTTTCCGACGCGCCGCTGCGCCTCGGCGACTGGTCGCCGGGCAACGGGCAATGGGCCTCGCGTGGAGAGATTACCCTGGAGCAGGCGCTGGCCCACAGCGTCAACACCGCTGCCGTGCGCCTGCTGCGACAGGCGGGCGGAGCGCGGACCGTCGCGGCGGTGGCCATGCGGCTGGGGGTGGAGGGTCGTCTGCCTGCCCATCCTTCCCTGGCATTGGGAACCGGCGAGGTGACGCTGCTGGGCCTCAGCGCCGCGTATGCCGCTTTCGCCAATGGCGGTTACCGCGTCAGCCCACATGGCGTGACCCGCGCCGAATCCGCCGAGCGGCTGCTCGCCGTGCCGATGACCGCGCCGCAGCTATCCATCGCGCCGGAACGCGCGGCGATGATGCGCCACATGCTGGAGGCGGTGGTGCGGCAAGGCACCGGCCGTGCCGCCGCGGTGGCCGGCCGCAGGGTGGGCGGCAAGACCGGCACCACGCAGGATTTCCGCGATGCCTGGTTCATCGGCTATGCCATGACGCGCGCGGCCCCCCTGGTCATTGGCGTCTGGCTGGGCAATGACGATGCGAGTCCCATGGAGGCGGTGAGCGGCGGCACCCTGCCGGCGCGCCTGTTCCACGACATCCTGCAGGAGATCCCGCCTTGACCGATGCGCCCGAGCGGATGGCCGGCCTTGCCCGCCCGATGCAGCACGCCCTGAACAACTCCTTCATGATCCTGCAGGTCAACCTGGACAGCGTGGCTGCCGGCCTGCCGCCCGAGGACAAGGCGGCGGTGCGCATGGGACGCGCCCTGCAAGGGCTGAAGGACATGGAAGCGCTGTTGCGTGGCTATTTCCGCCTGGGTCGTCCGCATGAAGAGGGGGAGGTGGATTCCGGCCGCTTCCTGGAGGCGGTACGCCCCGTTCTCGCGCTGGCAGCCAAGAAGCCACTGAAGGTGGAAGTACGGAGCACCGCCATGGTGAAGCCGAATCGGCCAGAGGCAGATCTGGCACTCCTCGACCTCGTGATGCCGGCGCAGGAGATGCCGCATGGCGCGCCGCTTCTGGTGCTGGACGGCAAGACCTTGATCGTGAACTGGCAGCCGCCCGAGGGCGCCGAGGCGTCGCTGCGCGCCGCCGGCCTCGGTATTGAGCGGGGCGAGAACGAGACCCGGATCAGCCTGGGCTGAAGCGTGGCGACAGGGTGGTCAGGAGGTATGGCTCTGAGTGCGGCCACGCATGTAGCGCCGTTCCGGACGGTAGCCGTCGCGCTTGAGCCAGCGGAACAGGGTGCGAAGTCCGCGGCGGCAGAGACGGAAAACGCTGGGGCGAATACGATGGGGCATGACGCGATGTCCGGATGGAGCGAGGCAGCTGCCGCATTTTTTATCAACAGCGCTTAACGCCAAATTAACAGCGCGTGTCCGCAAGAGGGTTTTACCGGCGGCCGCCCTGTTTCTTCCTTTTTTCCTTGTGTCGGGCTGGATCGGTCTGACAACCGGTCCCGCCAATGCCCAGGCCGCGACGTTGCGGCCAGGGGTCGGGGAGGCCGACCCCCGCCATCCGGTCAGCGCGGGTGCTGTCCCCTGGAACGCGCTGGGCCGGGTGCAGACTGAGCTTGGCGGGCGCTGCACCGGTGCCATGATCGCCCCCGACCGGGTGCTGACGGCCGCGCACTGTCTGGTCACGCCGCGAACGGGCCGGCTGGTGCAACCCGGCTCAATCCACATGATGCTGGGCTATGACCGGGGCACTTGGCGCGGCACATCGCCCGTGAAGCGGTTCCTGGTGGCGCCGGGCTTTGACCCTGTGCGCCGCGGGCCGCCAGAGGCGGATTGGGCAGTGTTGACACTGGAGCGAAAGCTGGGCGGTACGCCCCTGCCGCTGTTCCGTCAGATGCCGCCAGCCGGGGCACGGCTGATGCTGGGCGGATACCAGCAGGATCGCCGCGAGGTGCTGTTGGCCGACACGGATTGCCACTTGCTGGGTTCGGCGCGGGGGCCTGGCGGCACTGCCTTGTTAAGGCATGGCTGCGCCGCGACACGAGGCGCCAGCGGCGGCCCGCTGCTGGTGGAAACGGCGCATGGAAGCTGGGCGATCCTGGGCGTCGCTGTGGCAAGCTTTGCCGACCGCCCAGCGGGGCTGGCTGTGCCGGCCTCGGCCCTGCCACCGCTGGCGGAGTAACGGAAGCGCCACGGCCTCCGCCTCCTTCAGCTTCTCCGGGTCAGTTTTCTGGACGCTCGGCCTTGCGATCGCTGCGCGGGAGTTCCAGCGCCTCATCCAGACCTGCCAGCATCCGCTGCACGCGAGGCAGCCTTTCACCGGCGGGCGTGGTGGGAACATGGCCGATGGTGTCTGCGATGTGGTCACGGCGGGCGGCACGCGCCTGTTGTCGCAGCACGCGGAGATTATCGTCAGGTGTCATCGTTCCTCCAGTGCCGGCCATCGTTGGGTCCGGAACCAGAAAACTGGTGCGCTCGCCGCTGGCAGGCAAGTGACGAAAGCGAGCACCCGCCCTGCAGTCGGGAGCATCCCGGCACCGGCGATCTGCCGGCACCGGGAAGCCATGGTCAGGCAGCGCGGACCTGGGTGACGAAGCCATTCACCTCAGAGGTCAGGCCCTCGGACTGCTTGGACAGTTCGGAGGCGGCGGCCAACACCTGGGCAGCGGCGGCGCCGGTGTCGTTGGCGCCCTGGCTGACGGCAGTGATGCTTTGCGAAACCGTGCCTGTGGCCTGTGCCGTCTGCTGCACCGTGCGGGCGATCTCGCCGGTCGCGGCCGTCTGCTCCTCCACCGCCGCGGCAATGGTGACGGTGATGGCGCTGACCTCGTCGATCGTGCCGGCAATCGCCTGGATGGCGTGCACCGCCTCGTTCGTCGCGGCCTGGATCTGGGCGATCTGTGCGCCGATCTCCTCCGTCGCCTTGCTGGTCTGTTGCGCCAGGTTCTTCACCTCGGACGCCACCACCGCGAAGCCCTTGCCGGCCTCACCAGCGCGCGCGGCCTCGATGGTCGCGTTCAGCGCCAGCAGGTTGGTCTGGCCGGCGATGGATGTGATGAGGCCCACCACCTCGCCGATCTTGCCGGCACCGGCGGCGAGCGCCCGCACCGTCGCGTCGGTCTGGCGCGCATTCTCCACCGCGCGGCCGGCAACGCCGGAGGCCTGTGCCACCTGCCGGCTGATCTCGCTGATCGCCGAGCTCAGCTCTTCCGCGGCGGCGGCAACGGTTTGTACGCCGCTGCTGGCATCTTCGGCGGCGCGTGTCACCTCGGAGGCCTGTCCATTGGTCTGATGCGCCGTGGCGGACATGGTGCGCGCGGTCGCTTCCAGCTCGGTGGAAGCGGATGACAACACGCCCACCATTTCGCCCACACGCGTCTCGAAGCCCCGGACCAGTGCATCGACCTTCTGCGCGCGCTGCTCGCGGGCGGCGCGGGCCTGCGCCTGCTCTTCCGCCAGGCGGTCGGCGGTGATCATGTTCTCCTTGAACACCTGCACCGCAGCGGCCATTCCGCCGACCTCGTCGCCACGGCCGCGGCCGGGAATCTCCACCGACAGGTCACGCTGTGCCAGCCGGGCCATCGCGTTGGTCATTGCGACCACGGGCTTGGCGACTGCGGCGATGATCACGATGCCGCAGAGAAGGCTGAGCAGCGCGGCGAAACCAAGCACCGCACCGATCCAGACCTGCGCGGAGGCGCCGACCTCCATGCTCTGGCTTGCCGCCGCATCGCCGCCGGTCGTCTGGAACTTGCGGACGGTGTCGATGCTGTCTCGCAGCGTGGACAGGGCGGCGGTTGCCGGGCCGAACAGAAGCTCCGCGCCTTCGGTCTGCTGGCCAGCGCGACCGGCAGCCACGATTTGCTGCGACACGCCGCGATAGGTGCTCCAGGCCTGCTCCACCTGGTCGGCCAGCGTCTTTTCCGCGCCGGGGCTGACAAGCGGCCGGTAGCGGCGCAACGCATTCTCCACCAGCCCCTGGCTCTCAATCACCAGCCTGACCGAGCTTTCCATCTTCTCGCCCGTGCGGAGGAATGTTTGCGACTCGCGGGCACGCAGCTTCTCGAACTCCAAGGCAAGGGTGCCGAGGGCCTGGCTGCTGGGCAACCAGTTGGTGGCAAGATCGGCGGTCGATGCATTCACCGCGCCGAGGCGATTCAGGGCAAACAGGCCGACGCTGACTGTCAGCGCCAGTACCAGAGTGAAGGCCCCGATGACCTTCATCCTGATGGAAACATGGTTCAGAAAGGTGGACATGGGCGCTGCAATCCTCACGAACAGGTGAGAGCAAACAACCACGGGTCGATTAACGGTTGGTGAGAGCGGCGTCACCGGTCCGAAATTTAATGTCGTGATCGCGTTTGTTAATAACTGTGCAATGCACGTCTACCTCCGCCGAAGACGATCAGTTAGAAGGAGGACTCCGCGCAGGATTGCACACGGATTAACAGGACCTACCATGGCCACAGATAATGCCTTTCATGTCTGCGTCGTCGGTCTCGGCTCCATGGGGATGGGCGCGGCACAGTCCTGCATTGCCGCAGGACTGCGGACCTTTGGCGCAGATCTGAATCCCAAAGCCTGTGAAACGCTGAAGGCGGCTGGTGCCGAGGCGGCCGGGCCTGACGCAAGCATCTTTGCGGACCGGTTGGATGCGGTGCTGCTGCTGGTGGTGAACGCGGCGCAGTGCAAGGCGGTGCTGTTCGGAGAGAACGGCCTGGCGGCAAAGCTGCGGCCCGGTACCGGTATCATGGTTTCCGCCACCATTGCCGCCGCCGATGCGAAGGACATCGCTGCGGGCCTCGCGCAGCACGGGCTGCTGATGCTGGATGCACCGGTTTCCGGCGGTGCCGCCAAGGCCGCCACGGGCGAGATGACGGTGATGGCCGCCGGTTCGCGCGAAAGCTTCAACAAGCTGCGTCCGGTGCTCGATGCCGTGGCCGGCAAGGTTTACGAGGTTGGCGAGGAGATTGGTCAGGGCGCCACGGTGAAGATCATCCACCAGCTTCTGGCAGGCGTGCATATTGCGGCGGGCGCCGAGGCGATGGCGCTGGCCGCGCGGGCCGGCATTCCGCTCGCCACCATGTACGAGGTCGTCACGAACGCGGCCGGCAACAGCTGGATGTTCGAGAACCGCATGAAGCATGTGGTGGATGGCGACTATGCCCCGAAATCCGCCGTGGACATCTTCGTCAAGGACCTGCGGCTGGTGGCGGAAACGGCACTGGCGCTGAACTTTCCGCTGCCGCTGGCCAGCACCGCCTACACCATGTTCGCCAACGCCTCGAATGCCGGCTACGGCAAGGAAGATGATGCCGCGGTGATCAAGACCTTTGCGGGCATTACGCTGCCCGGCCAGAAGCAGGAGAAGTGAGCATGCGCCTCGGCGTCATCGGCGACGATTTCACCGGCTCCACCGATATTGCGGGCTTCCTGGTGGCCAACGGGCTGCGCACGGTGCAGCTGAACGGCGTGCCTGAAGATGCGCTGCAGGTCGATGCCGATGCGGTGGTGATCAGCCTCAAGACCCGCTCCTGCCCGCCGCAGCAAGCGATTGACGAGAGTCTCGCCGCGCTGCGCTGGCTGCAGGCGCGCGACTGCGAGCAGTTCTTCTTCAAATACTGTTCCACCTTCGACAGTACGCCGAAGGGTAATATCGGCCCGGTGACGGATGCGCTGCTGGATGCGCTGGGCGAAGACTTCACCGTGATCTGTCCGGTGCTGCCGGTCAACGGGCGCACCATCTACAACGGCTACCTGTTCGTGAACGGCGTGCCGCTGAACGAGTCCGGTATGCGCCACCACCCGGTGACGCCGATGACCGACGCCAACATCATGCGGGTGATGGAAGCGCAATCGCGCGGCAAGGCCGGCAACGTGCCGAGCACGGTCATGGACCAGGGATCCCGGGCGGTGCGCGCGGCATTGGCCGAGCTCAAGGCGAGCGGCTTGCGTTACGCCGTGCTGGACGCACTGAACGATGCGCATCTCGCGGTGATGGGCGAGGCCGTGGCCGACATGATGCTGGTGACCGGCGGCTCGGGTTTGGCTGATGGCATGGCGCGCGCCTGGATCGACCTGCGCGGCGACGCGGCCAAGGCAGCCGAGGGCGGCAAGCCCGTGAAAGGCCGTGCCGTGGTGCTCTCCGGCTCCTGCTCGCAGATGACCAACGCGCAGGTTGCCGCTTATCGGGCCGAGGCGCCCTCCATCGCCGTGGATGTCAGCCGCTGCATGGAGGATGAAGGCTACACCGCCGAACTCGCCGAATGGGTAAAGGCGCAGGCGCAGGGGGGGCCGGCGCCGATGGTCTATGCGACCATGCCGCCGGACGAGCTGAAGAAGGTGCAGGACCGCTACGGCGCCGCCGAGTCGAGCGAGGCGGTGGAACGCAATTTTGGCAGGCTGGCACAGCTTCTGGAACAGGCCGGGTTCGAACAGTTCGTGGTGGCCGGCGGCGAGACCTCGGGCATCGTCACGCAATCACTCGGCATCAAGGGCTTTGCCATTGGGCCGCAGATCGCACCGGGCGTGCCCTGGGTGCGCGCCGTCGGCAAGAACCTGTCGCTGGCTTTGAAGTCCGGCAATTTCGGTCAGGAGCGCTTCTTCTTCGATGCGCAAGAGATCGCCGGTTAGATCGGGAGAGAACCAGAATGCCGCGTTTCGCCGCCAACCTGTCGATGATGTTCAGCGAGGTGCCTTTCCTGGAGCGCTTCGGCAAGGCCGCCGAGGCCGGCTTCAAGGCCGTGGAGTTCCTGTTCCCGTATGAGCATGAGCCGGAGGCTATCGCTGCCGAGCTCAAGAAGCATGGGCTGACACAGGCGCTGTTCAACATGCCGCCGGGGGACTGGGCCAATGGTGAGCGCGGCATGGCAGCGATCCCGGGCCGAGAGCAGGAATTCCGCGACAACGTCGCCATCGCCATCCGCTACGCGCTGGCGACTGGCTGCAAGACGCTGCACGGCATGTCCGGCATGGTGAAGGGGCTGGACCGAGAGGCTTGCAAGACGGCCTTCATCGAGAATTTCCGCTATGCCGCCGATGAGTTGGCGAAGCACGGCATCACACTTCTGGTGGAGCCGATCAACAGTCGCAACATGCCGGGCTACTTCATCGCGCACCAGCTGGAAGCTGTGGAACTGGTGGAGCGGATCGGCCGTCCAAACGTTTCTGTCCAGCTCGACCTGTACCACGCGCAGATCATGGATGGCGACCTGACCAGGCTGATCGAGAAGATGGCGGGCAAGTTCGCGCATGTGCAGATCGCCTCCGTGCCCGAGCGCCACGAGCCGGATGAGGGGGAGCTGAACTACCCGCACCTGTACGATGTGCTCGACAAGTCCGGCTACAAGGGCTGGATCGGCTGCGAATACAACCCGCGCGGCGAGACCGTCGCCGGCCTCGGCTGGTTCGCGCCTTACCGCGCCGGCTGACCATGATTCCGGCCGAGAGGCATAATTTGATTGTCTCCCGGCTGACCGGCCGCGGGGTGCTGAGCATCAGCGAGCTGATGGAATTGCTCCGCGTCTCGCACATGACGGTGCGGCGCGACATCCAGCACCTGGAGCGGCAGGGGCGGGTGATGTCCGTCGCGGGCGGGATCCGCCTGCCGGAAAAGATCTTCAACGAGCCCTCGCATCTGGCCAAGGCGGCCATGCTGCATGCGGAAAAGGCGGCCATCGGAACTCTTGCCGCTGCCATGGTCGAGCCAGGCTCGGTGATCTACCTCGACGCCGGGACCACGACTCTGGAGATCGCGCGGCTGCTCGCCGGACGCGAGGACATCGCCGTCGTGACGAATGATTTCGTTATCGCGGCCTTTCTTTCGCGTGAGGCCGGATGCCGCCTCTACCACACGGGCGGGCAGGTGGAGCGCGAGAACCAGTCCTGTGTCGGTGAGCCGGCCGCCGAGGCCATTCGCCGCTTCAACTTCGACATGGCCTTCATCTCTACCTCCTCCTTCGGCATGCGTGGCGTTTCGACCCCTTCCGAGAACAAGGTTGCGGTGAAGCGCGCCATCGCCGAAAGCGCTGCGCGCAGCATCCTTGTCACCGACAGCAGCAAGTACGGGCGGATCGGCACCTTCAACGCCGTGCCGCTGGAAGCGCTATCCGCCATCATCACCGATTCCGGCCTGCCCGAGAATGTTTGCACAGCGATCCGTCAGCGCGGCATTGCGCTGCGCATCGCTGAAACCTCGCCGGAGGCGGCGAGCCCCAAAGCCAGGGAAACCTATCCAGCATGAAGATCATCGTCACCGGCGGCGCCGGCTTTCTCGGCAGCCGCCTGATCCGTGCCCTGCTCGCCAACGCGGGCCAGAACGGCGTGCCCGCCTTCGAGAGCATTCTTTCGGTCGATCTGGCGCCGTGCCCGGTGAAGGATACGCGCGTCGCCTCGGTCACCGGTGACATCGCGGATGCGGATTTCGCCCGCAGCGTGATCGGCGCCGACACCGTGGCCATCTACCATATGGCGGCGGTGCTCAGCGGCCAGTCGGAAGCGGAGTTCGATGTCGGCATGCGCGTCAACATTGACGGCACGCGTGCCCTGCTGGAGGCGGCCCGCGCGGTTGGCACTGCGCCGCGCTTCATCTTCTGCTCATCGCTGGCCGTGTTCGGCGGCGAGATGCCGGAGGTTGTGCCGGAGAACCTCGCGCTGCTGCCGCAATCCTCCTACGGTGCCGAGAAGGCGATCGGCGAGCTGCTGGTCGGCGATTATTCGCGCAGGGGCTTCATCGACGGTCGCGTCTGCCGGCTGCCGACCATCGTGGTGCGGCCCGGCAAGCCGAACTCCGCCGCTTCTTCCTTCGCCAGCGGCATTATCCGCGAGCCGCTGGCAGGCGTCGCCTCCAGTTGTCCGGTGCCGCTCAAAACCAGGATGTGGCTGTCTTCGCCGGATGCGGTGGTAAAGAATCTCGTTCATGCCCTGAATGTTGAGGGCGCCAAGCTCGGCATCAACCGCGTGCTGAACCTGCCGGGCATTTGCGTGACGGTGGGTGAGATGCTGGAAAGCCTGGAACGCGTTGGCGGTACCGCTCCCCGTGCCCTGGTGAGCGAGGCGCCGGAACAGCGGATCATCGATATCGTCTGCTCCTGGCCCGGCGATTTCGATGTTTCGCGTCCGCTGGCGCTGGGCTTTACCCGGGACAGCGACTTCGATTCCGTTGTCCGCCAGTACAAGGACGAGTTCGTCCGCTGACTTCTTGATCGCCGGGCGCACGGCCCGGCGGACTTAGATAAAGACTTGGAGACTTCGATGAACGCTGCCGCGTCCGCGGTCGGGCCGGAGGCCATCCTTGGCCTTGTGCTCGCAATTTTCCTGCTGATCTTCCTTGTGCTGCGTACAAAGGTGCACGCCATTGTGGCGCTGGTGATCGCGGCCTCCATTGCTGGCCTGTCGGCAGGCATGACGCCCGATGCGGTGGTGCGTTCGATCACCACTGGCTTCGGCTCGACACTTGCGACCATTGGCCTCGTCATCGGCTTTGGCGTGATGATGGGCCGCATCCTGGAGATCTCCGGCGCTGCGGAGAAGCTTGCCATCACCTTCGTCCGTTGGCTTGGCGAGAAGAAGGAAGAATGGGCAATGATGGCGACGGGCTACATCGTCTCTATCCCCATCTTCTGTGACAGTGCCTTTGTCATCCTCAATCCACTGGTGCGGGCTCTCTCGCGCAACGCCGGGCGTTCGCTGTTGACGCTGGGTATGGCGCTCGCGGGCGGCTTGATGCTGACGCACCATGCGGTGCCGCCAACGCCCGGACCATTGGGCGCCGCCGGCATCTTTGACGTCGATATCGGCCTGATGATCTTCTGGGGCGTGATCCTGACCCTGCCAGCGACCTTCGCCATCATCGCCTATGCGCGGATCATGGGTCCGAAGATCGAAAGGATGATCGAGGTCGATACAGGCGAGACCCTCACGGCGGGCTTTCAGCAGTTCAAGGAGGATGCGGCGGCGCGGGAGCGTGACCTGCCTTCGCTCGGCATCTCCATGATGCCCATCGTGGTGCCCATCGTTCTGATCTTCATCAACACGGTCGTCGCCGGCATCGCGGCGGGCGATGCCGGGCTGCAGGCCGCGACCTGGGTGCAGGTTACGGCCTTCATCGGCAATCCGGTGATCGCCGTGGGCCTCGGCGTGTTGCTGGCCGTCTGGGGCCTAGCCGGCAACCTGTCCCGCAACGACACGGTGGCCGAGCTGGAGAAGGGCATCGAGAGCGCCGGCATCATCATGCTGGTGACAGGTGCAGGCGGTGCGCTGGGCGCCGTGCTGCGCGACAGCGGCACCGGCACCTATATCGGCGAGTGGGTGGCGACGCTGCCGCTGCCGGCCGTCCTGATTCCGTTCGTCATCGCCAGCCTGGTGCGCCTCATCCAGGGCAGCGGCACGGTGGCGATGATCACCGGCGCCTCGATCTCGGCGCCCATTCTGGCGCAGATCCCGGACGTCAACCCGGTCTTCGCGGCGCAGGCCGCCTGCATCGGCTCCATGGTGTTCGGCTATTTCAACGACAGCTATTTCTGGGTCATCAACCGCATCCTTGGTGTCAAGAGTGCCAAGCACCAGATGCTGACCTGGTCGATCACCAGCACTGTCGGGTGGGTCACCTGCCTGGTCGCGCTGCTGATCGTCAACGCCATCTTCGGCTGAGCCGCCTGCTCCACGCGGCTCCGCCCGCGTGGAGCGACCCCCCGGAGCTGCCGCCCCGGCCCGCATATCCAACCAGCAGGGAATGATTCCATGACCGAGTCCGATTTGCGCGACCTTCTCGTGGAACTGGGCGCCAGCCTGTTTGCGCGGGGCTATTCGGTTGGCAGCGCCGGCAACATCAGCGTCCGCCTGCCGGACGGCTATCTGATGACGCCGACCAATTCTTCCCTGGGTCGGCTGAAAGCGGACCGCATCAGCAAGCTCGATGCCGACTGGAACCATGTCGGCGGCGACAAGCCCTCCAAGGAGGTCTTCATGCATCGCGCGGTCCTGACGGCGCGGCCGGAAGCTGGTGCGGTGGTGCATCTGCACTCCACCTGTGCCACCGCCATCGGCTGTCTGGCAGGTCCCGGCGACGCCATGCCGATTCCGCCCCTGACGCCTTACTTCGTGATGCGGGTGGGGCGTACCCTGCCGATCATCCGCTACTACCGCCCGGGTGACGGTGCGATGGAGAACGATATCCATGAGGCCGCGAAGTCGGCGCGTGCGGTTCTGCTGGCCAATCATGGCCCGGTTGTCTCGGGCAAGACACTGACGGACGCCGTTTATGCCGCGGAAGAGCTGGAGGAAGCCGCCAAGCTGGCGCTGATGCTGCGCGGCAAGAACGCCCGTGAATTGACATCGGAGCAGGTGGACGATCTGCTCAACACCTTCGGCTGAGCCGGCTGATTCAGTCGAGCCAGTAGGTTCCTTCCATCTTCACCGCGGCGAAGCGGTTGTTGATGGCCTCCAGGCTGGCGGCAGGATCGGCGAGACCTCGCGCCTCCGGATGCTGCCAGCGTGCCAGACACTCGATCGCCAGCAGATGGGTGGGCGAGTCGTTGAAGCCGTGCCACATGCCGTGCTTCCGACCATCCTGGACGGCGGAAAGACTGCCCAGCTTTTCCTTTTCCACCATTGCATCCAGGCTCTGCCGCGCTTCCTCCCGCGTGGTGCCTGCACCGAGCCGCACGCCCTGTCCCGCGAAGCCACCGCCCGTGGCCACATACACAGCAGGGTCGCGCGACAGCAGCGTCTCCAGCGCCACCGAGCCGAACACGGTGGTCATCACATCAGCGCCCAGATTGTGGCCGCCGGCGAAGCGGATGAAATCGTCGAAGATGCCGCGTCCGGCGGAATAGCAGCAAGGCGTGGCGCCGGCATGGGCATGGATCATCACCAATGGCCGCACCGGGTCAGGCCCCAGAGCAGCGGTGACACGATGCAGGCTTTCCCGATGAAACGCGGACAGCGCCCGGGCCTGTTCTTCCCGCCCGATCAGCGTGCCCAGAAGGGCGATGCTGGCCTCGCTGTCGCGCAGCGGCTGCACGAAGAAGTCAATGATGGCAACGGGGATCCCGGCATTCTCCATGGCGCGGATGAGCGGTGCGTCGGCGCCCTGGCCGCCGGTGTTCCAGCGGCTGGCCAGCACCAGATCCGGTGCCAGGGCCAGGATGCCTTCCACTGCCGGCGCTTCCGTGGTGCCGCCGATCACCGGCAGGTTCGCCAGCGCCGGGTAGCGTGTGCGGTAAGGCTCGTACTCGACCGAGAAGGCGCGCTTGAAGTCGGAGCCCCAGCCGAGCACCAGCGAGGCGGGATCTGGATGCAGCAGGTTCAGCGCCATGATGTGCCGACCTTGCGCCAGAACGATGCGGCGGGCGGGGCGCGGCAGGGACACGGTCCGGCCCAGCAGATCCCGCCCCCCAATAGGGCCTTGTGCCCGGACCAGCGCCGGCATGGCCAGGGCCGGAACGGTGATCGCCGCACTTAGCAGGCGGCGACGGGAAGCAGAATGGCGCAAGCAGGGCCTCCGGGGCTTCAAGTTGCGAAGACTTCGCAAATAAGCCCGATCCAGGCAAGCGTGCAGGCCGGAACGGGGATGGTTCAGCCGGGCAGCGCTTCCATCGAGGGCGGCGGGACAGGGGGTGTTTTGCGCGTCACCAGGAGCTGGTTGACGCGGAAGCCCTCCACATCAACCACCTCGAACACGAAGCCCGCGGCTTCTACCCGGTCGGCCTTGCGCGGCACGCGGCGCAGCCGGTGCATGACAAAGCCGCCCGCGGTGCGGAAGGGGCCGTCGGTCGGCAGTGCCTCGGTGCCTAGCGCCAGGGCCACATCGCTCAGGGTTGCGATGCCGTCCACCAGCCACGAATCGGAATCGCGGCGAACGATGGCGCGCTCCTCGAACGGGTCGGCCAGCCCGCCGACCAGCGCCGCCAGCACGTCCTTGTAGGTGACAAGGCCGACGACCATCGCGTACTCGCTGACCACCAGGGCGAAACCCGCACCCTGCGCCTCGAATTGTGCCAGCACTTCCCACAGATCCAGCGTCTCCGGCACGGAGGGCGCGTCGCGCCGCATGCGCGCCGGCTCTTGCGTGCCGGGCTTCAGCGCGTCCGGCTTCAGCGCGCCGGGGCCGGCCTGCAGCACTTCGGCCAGCACATCCTCGGCGCGGGTGTAGCCCACCACGTTGTCCAGTCCGCCATCGCAGACAGGGTAGCGGGAATAGGGATCGCGCCGCACCTTTTCCCGCCATTCCTCGGGTGTTTCGCGCAGATCCAGGAAGATGATCTCGTCGCGCGGCGTCATGGCCGAAGTCACGGTGCGCTCGCGCAGCGCCAGCACATTCTCGATCAGCCGGTGCTCGCCAGCATCCAGCGTGCCGGATTCGGCGCTGGCTGCCAGGGTTGCGCGCAACTCCTCGGCGGTCACCGTTTCGGCGCTGGCCGAGGTCGGCAGGCCGAGCAGCCGCATCAGCGCATCGGCCAGACCCGAGAACACCCAGACCAGCGGCCGCAGCACCTTCAGCGCGAAGGCAGGGAACCAGCCGACAGCGACCGCGACGCGCTCCGGCTGCATCATCGCGACCCGCTTGGGCACAAGATCGGAGAAGAGCACGAACAGGCCGGTGACCAGCACGAAGGAACTGACGGAGGCGATGCTCTCGGACCAGGGGCCGACGCCGAGATCGACGAGCAGCCGCGCCAGACCGGGCGTCAGCGCGCCCTCGCCAACGACGCCCGCCAGGATGCCGACCGCGTTGACCGTGATCTGCAGGGCGGTGACGACCCCCGCGGGATCGCGTCGCAGGGCGAGGAAACGTGCGGCGCGGCTTTCCCCGCCCTGGGCCATAACGGAAAGACGGGTTTCCCGTGCGGCCGCGAAGGCGATTTCAGAAAGGGAGATCAGGATGCTGCCGGCCACCAGCAGCAGGATCAGCCCGAGGCCGAAAAGGATATCCAAGGCGGAGGCTCCCGTATGCGGGCCTGTTGCCCGCCCGATCCATGCCCCGCCGCAACCCGGCCCGGCAAGGGGGCGGGTGGCGCTGGATGTGACGATTGCGTGTCAGTTGTGAGCTGGCGAGCCGCTGTAGCCGCAGGTCACGATGTTCGTGGCCTCAGCTCCCCGGGCGGGCTTCCAGCCGCGTCTTCACCATGGCCTGAAGGCGCGGCTTCAGCCGCAGCCAGGCGAAGCAGAGCAGCACGGCGGCACCGATGGTCGCACCGATCGCCATTGGATCCGGATCCTCGCCCAGCTGTCGGGCGAGCCATCCACCGATGCTGCCAGGCATCAGCATGAGCGGCGCCCAGAGAATGGCGGACAGGATGTTGGCGGACTGGAAGGACGCGTTCTTCATGCCGACCACGCCCGCAGCAAGCGGAGTCACGGCCCGCATGGGGCCCAGGAAGCGGCCGATGAACACGGCCCACCAGCCCCAGCGGCGGAACACCACCACAGACCAGGCATAGGGCCGGCGAAGGGATCTCGGCAGGCGCTTGCGCACCGCGTAGGGCCCAACCCAGCGCGCGAGCCAGTAGCCCGCGGCATCGCCCGCGATGCCGCCGGCGATGCAGCCCAGCAGCACAGGAATGGGCGAGATCATGTTGGTGCCGATCAGCGCTCCGATGCCCAGCAGCAGCGCGGTGGAAGGCACCAGGATGCTGACGATGGGGAAGGACTCGAGAAAGGCGATGACAAAGGTGACGGGCGCCGCCCAGTCGGCGTTGGCCCGAACCCAGGCATCGAAAAGGGCAACCCAGTCTTCGATCATGGAGGCGCTGTAACATCTCCCGGCAGGGCGGGCCAGCACTGCCTGCTCACGTTCGCGCTGGATCGCGCAGGACTCAGCAGATCAGTGCCTCGATCAGCGAAAACGCCCAGCCCAGCCCAACCAGCATGGCGCCGAACAGGATCAGCAGCAGGCCCACCACGTATTTCAGCGTCGCCACGCCATAGTCGATCAGGGTCCAGCCCAGGGCAGACAGGTTGCGGCCCTGGCGGCAGCCTTCGCCACGCTCGGCGCCAGGCAGCAGCCTCGTGCAGGAAACGGAGCTTTCCCACCGCGCCGCTTGCAGCATGGCTGGTTCCGGCGGCAGGGGGACGGAGCGGCCAATGTCCGGCATCAACAAGGCCAGGAGCAGCACCGCCTGGACCAGGAACCGCGCGAGGCGGCCGGTCATGCCCGTTGTCCCCCGTCATACGTGACCCGGAGGACGGGTGCTTGCTGGCCGACAAGAACCCGCCCTAATGTTTTTGCATGCAACGCGCCACCGCCCTCCGAGCTCTCGCCGACCTTTCCGGGAAAGGGCTCGAGATCGGCCCCTCCCATGCCCCTCTGGCGCCCCGGGCGGAAGGCTATGACGTCGAGATCGTCGACTACCTCGATGCGGAGGGGCTGCGGCGCAAATACGCAGCCGCCGGGGCGGATGTTTCCCGTGTCGAGGAAGTCGACTTCATTGCCGACGGCCGCCCCCTGCCGGAGGTGATCGGAGCGCGCCACCGCTACGACTGGATCATCGCCTCGCATGTGATCGAGCATGTGCCGGATCTGGTGCAATTCCTGCGCGATTGCGAAGCCTTGCTGAAGCCGGGTGGCGCCCTGGTGCTGGCCGTGCCTGACAAAAGGTGCTGCTTTGACGTGCTGCGGCCCGTCTCTTCCGTAGGACAGGTGCTGCAGGCGCATCTGGATGGCCGCACCCGGCCGGTGCCGGGTGTATTGTTCGACGACATCGCCTATGCGCGCCGGCGCGACGCGTCCATCGGCTGGGCCCTGGATGACAAACGTCCCCTGGAAGCCGTGCAGCCGCTCGACTTCGCCCGCACGCATTTCGAGCAGGCCTGCGCCAGCGACACCTATGTGGACATGCATTGCTGGGTTTTTGTGCCCTCGTCCTTCCGGCTGATCATCGCGACCCTGGCCGAGCTGGGGCAGACCGGACTGCGCGAAGCCGCCTTCCGCGCGATGGGGGGCGAGTTCTTTGCCGTGCTCTCGCGGGAAGGCCGGAACTGCCAGGCTGATCTGGGCACGCTGGCGCAGGCGGCGCGGGAGGAGGAGGCTGAGGCGGTGCTGGCAGCAGGTGCCTCCACCGTGCCGCTGGGCGATCTGGCGACGGCGGATCACGAAACGTTGCGGCGGCGGCTGGCGGCGCTGGAGCATGAGCTGGCGGCGCGCAGCGCAACCGAGGCCGAGTTGCGTGCCCGCCTCGCGGCCATGGAGGGCGCCCGCCTTTGGCGCGCCACCGCGCCGGTGCGGGCGATCATCGACGCCGTCCGCCGATAGGCCCATCGCGCCGAGGCGCTTCAGTTTTCGTCCAGCCCGCGGTGGCGCAACAGTGCCGCGATGTCCGGCGCACGTCCGCGAAAGGCGGTGTAAAGCGCCATCGGGTCGCGCGTATCGCCTGCCGAGAGCAGCACGCGCAGCCGCTCCGCCATGGCCGGATCGAACGGGCCGCCGGCGCCGGTGAAGCCTTCGAACCCGTCGGCATCCAGCACCTCGGACCAGAGATAGGCATAGTAGCTCGCGGCATAGCCACCGCCGGCGAAGAGGTGTTGAAAATGCGCCGGGCGGTGCCGGATGCCGATCTCGGGCGGCATGCCGATGCCGGCCAGAAAATCGCGCTCGAACGCCTCGACGTCGATGCCGGCCGGATCGGGATGCCGGTGCAGCGCCAGGTCGATCAGCGCCGAGGCCAGGTATTCCACCGTGGCGAACCCTTGGTTGAAGTTGCGTGCGGCCAGCAGCCGCTCGATCAGCGCCTCGGGCACCGGCTCGCCTGATGCATGGTGCAGGGCATAGCGGCGCAGCGTTTCCGGCAGGGCCAGCCAGTGCTCGTAGATCTGCGAGGGCAGCTCCACGAAATCCCGCCTCACGGAGGTGCCGGACTGCGAAGGATAGCGCACCCGGCTCAGCAGCCCGTGGAGGGCGTGGCCAAATTCATGGAACAGCGTTTCGGCATCGTCGAAGGACAGCAGGCAGGGCTCGGCGCGGGCGAAGTTGTTGTTGTTGACAACAATGGCGGAGATCGGAGCGTCCAGTGACTCCTGGTCGCGGTAGCTGCTCATCCAGGCGCCGCTGCGCTTGTCGGCACGTGCGTAAGGGTCGGCCAGGAAGATGCCGACATGCCCTTCGGCATCGCGCACCTCGTAGGCACGCACATCCGGATGATAGACGGGTGCGTCCGGCAGTTCATGGAAGTGCAGGCCGAACAGGCGCGTGGCGGTGTCGAAGGCAGCCTGCTGAATGTTCTCCAGCACGAAGAAGGGCTTCAGCGCCGCCTCGTCCAGCCCATGATCCCGCTGCCGCACCCGCTCGGCGTAGAAGCGCCAGTCCCAGGGTTGCAGCGGTTCTTCGAGCCCCTCTGCGAGGGCCAGCGCCAACAGCGTGTCGCGCTCGGCGCTCGCGCGGCGACGTGCGGGCTGCCACACGGCGTCCAGCAGGTCCTGCGCCGCTTCCACCGAGCCGGCCATGCTGTCGGACAGGCGGAACCCGGCGAAATCCCTGGCGCCTAGCAGCTTCGCCCGCTCCGCCCGCAGCGCCAGGATCTCGGGGATCAGCGGGCGGTTGTCCTGCGGGCCAGGATGGGTGCCGCGCGCGATCCAGGCTTCCCAGGCTTGCCGCCGTAAGTCGCGCCGGGCCGAAAAGGCCAGAAACGGCTCAACCAGCGAGCGGGCCAGGGTGATGGCGTAACCGGGAACGCCGCGCTCCACCGCCGCCTGCGCCGCGCCGGCCCGCAGGAAGTCCGGCAGCCCGTCCAGATCGGCTTCCTCCAGCGCCAGGTGCCAGGACTTCTCGTCATGCAGCACGTTCTGGGCAAAGGCGGTGTGCAGCACGGCCAGCCGCTCGGAAATGGCGGCCATGCGGGCCCGGCCTTCCGGCGCAAGGGCCGCACCCGCCCGCACCAGTCCCAGATGCGTCCGCTCCAGCAGCCGAAGCTGATCCTCCTCCAGTTCCAGCCTGTCGCGCTCGCGGAACAGCGCCTCGACGCGGGCGAACACCCCCGCATCCAGCGCAACCCGCATGCCATGAGCGGCGAGGCGGGGCGACCATTCACGGTCCAGCGCCTCCAACGCCGGGCCGCCCAGGCTGACGGAAAGGTTGGCGAACAGGGCATGCACCCGTCCCAGGGCCCGCCCGCTCCGCTCCAGCGCCTCGATCGTGTTGGCGAAGCCGGGCTCGGCCGGATCGGTGCCGATGGCCGCGATCTCTTCCAGCTGCTCTTCCATCGCGGCTTCGAAGGCGGGCGGAAAATGCTCGGGTTGGATGGAGCCGAAGGGCGGCAGGCCAAACGGAGTGGTCCAGGGGGCGAGAAGCGGGTTGGTCATGCGACTATCGGGGCAGAAGCGCCCCCCAGCGGTCAAGGGGGGCGCGGAATTCAGCCCAGCGTCGGTCCGCCGAAATCCAGGCCAGGGCGGCGATAGAGCGTATGGACGTGGTCCGGTCGCCCGCGCGTGCTGTATTCGATGAACAGGCCATCGCCCTGCAGGCGGTAGGCCTGCTGCGCATCTTCCTCCAGCCCGCCGGCCCAGGCGAAGCGGAGGGTGGTCCGCCCCGAACCGGAAACCCGCGCCAGCTCCGGCCGGGCCAAGTCGGCAGGCAGGTGCATCAGGTAGGTTTCGGCAAGGCCGAGCATCAGGTGGCGCTGCGTCTCGGATGTCAGGGCCGCGTAGGGAAGGCCCACCAAGTCGAATTTCGTGGAATCGCGTCCTGGCCCGGCCTGGATGTCGCGCGGCACCGGGCCTGGCATCCGGGCCAGCGCCATCTGCGGCTCTGCCAGGCTGCGAGCCAGGTCGCGCGCCATATAGCGCTCCCGGTCCAACGGGGCGAGGCCGGCGTGTTCGCCCCGCTCGACCTCCATCGGATCGGCGCACACGCAATGCGGCGTGGCAGACAGGATCTCCGTGCCGCGCATGGTGAAGTTCAGCGACAGGTGATGCCCCTCCAGCCGCCAGCCCCACGCACCGCCGGAGGCGGGATCGCCGAACAGGGCAACGGCATAGGCACCCGAGCCGCCGCCAGACCCGCGCGCCGCACGCAACTCATCCGCAAGCTGCATCACGCCGCGCGCCTGGGTCAGGCCCGCCGGGCTCAACCCGGACGCCAGCAGTGCCCCCGCCAGTTCCTGCTCGGTGGACCGCATGGAGCCGAGGTTGAGCCCTTGGCGCGGGCCGGGCGTGTAGCGCCATTGCCTCCGCAACGGGGCATCGAAGGCAAAGCGCAGGGCGTCGCGGCTGGCGACGCTGCTGCCTTCCAGAAGGGCGACAGCCGCGTCCCGCATCCGGACGCCGCTGTGCTGGCGTGGTGGCGCGGCCTGTGCCGCCATTCCCACAGGCAGGGCAAGGCTGGCCAGCGTGCGGCGGGAGAGGGGAGGCATGACGCGGCTACGGCGCCCGCTCAGGCGGCGTATTTCACGTTGCAGCCATAGGGACGCGTCACCGCGTTCTGCACCGGCCGGCCTTCGCGCACGGCCTGGAAGGCATTGCGGAAATGCGGTGTCGCCTTCTGCAAGTCCTCGACGCGGGTGGAGGCGATGGAGTCGATCCCGCCCATGTAGAGCAGCGTGCCCTCTGCGGAGATGATGTACATGTGCGGCGTGGTCTGCGCGTTATAGGCGCGTCCCATCTCTCCTTCAGGGTCGAGCAGCACGGCGGTTGGCGCTGCCTCGCGCGAGCGGGTCAGCTCATTCGCCTGCGCCGCCGGCACATGGCCCTGTTCGCCGGGCGCCGAAGAGATCACCGACAGCCAGACGCCGCCTGCATCCGCCACCTCCCGCTGCAGGTTCTGCATGTTGGACGCGCCGTAATGCTTCATGACGAAGGGGCAGTCATGGTTGGTCCATTCCAGCACAACCAGCTTGCCGCGCAGCGCGGACAGGCTCCGGGTGCCGCCATGGCTATCAGGGCGGGAGAAGTCGGGCGCCGCCTGGCCGATGCGTGGGGCGGCGGCGGCAGGTGTGCCACGCAGCAGCAGCCCGGCGCCTGCCAGGCCTGCGGCACCGAGGATCAGCTCGCGGCGTCCGGCATGCGGGAGAATGGCGGGAGTTTTCATCATAACGCTCGTCTCCTGTAGGGTGGCGATGCGGTTCAGCGCGCGGGTCCGGCCTGCGCCGTGCCGCGGGTGCCCAGGGTCGCAACCAGCAACCCTTCGGTCAGCACCGGGGAGAGGATCTGCGGCTCGGCGCCTCCTCCCGCCGGGTAGAAAGCGTAGAAGGGCAGCCCGTCGCGGCCGAAGCCCCGCAGATACGCCGTGATCTCCGGGTCCCGGTTGGTCCAGTCGCCCTTCATGTACACCACGCCATGGTCGCGCATGGCGGTCTTCACAGCCTCGGTCGACAGGGCGGTGCGCTCGTTGACCAGGCAGGTGATGCACCACGCGGCCGTCATGTTGACGAAGACCGGCCGTCCTTCCTGGCGCAACTCGGTCAGGCGAGCGGCCGAATAGGCTTCGAAGCCCGCCTGAGGCCCCGCAGAAGCTGCGCCCGGTGGCGTCGCGCCGTGCAGTTGCGGCAGCAGGGCGAAGCTGCCGAGCGCCGCCAGCGCCGCGCCGCCGCGAAGCCAGGGCGCCCGACCCCCGCAATTCTGGGCGATGCCGAAGAGCCAGGCGGCGACGGCCACCAGGATGGCCCCGGCCAGCGCCACGACCAGGCCGGGATCACCCGACTGCTGTACCAGCACCCAGAGCAGCCAGGCAGCCGAGGCGTACATCGGGAAGGCCATGGCCTGCCGCAGCCGCACCATCCAGGTGCCGGGGCGGGGCAGCAGCCGCGCCAGCCGGGGAAACACGCCGAGCAGCGCGTAGGGCAGGGCGAGGCCGAGCCCCATCACCAGGAACAGCGTCAGCGCCATGGCGGGTGGCGCCGCCAGGGCAGTGCCGATGGCAGCCCCCATGAAGGGCGCCGTGCAGGGTGTGGCCACCACCACGGCCAGAAGTCCGGTGAAAAAGCTGCCGCCATGGCCCCGGCGCCCCGCCAGCCCCTGGCCGGCCCCGGCCATCCCCTGGCCGATCTCGAACACGCCCGAAAGGTTCAGGCCGATGGCCAGCATCAGCCACAGCATCGCGGCAACAAACAAGGGCGACTGGAACTGGAATCCCCATCCCGCCGCGTCGCCTCCCGCCCGCAATGCCAGCAGCAGCCCGGCCAGCGCTGTGAAGGCCGCCAGCACGCCCAGCGTGTAGAACAATCCTGCCAGCCGCACCTCCCGCAGCGCGCCGCCCGAAAGCCGCGCCACCGCGGTCGCCTTCATCGCCAGCACGGGAAAGACGCAGGGCATCAGGTTGAGGATCAGCCCGCCCAGCAGGGCAAACAGTGCCGCCTGCCAGAAAGGTAATCCGAGCGGGGCAGCTGTGCCGCCGGGCATGCCGGCCGGCGCGGCGGTGCCGATGCGCGGCGCGATCTCCAGCCAGCGGGTCTGGCCCGAGCTGTCGGTCAGGGCCAGCAGGCCGGGCAGCTGTGCTCCGGTGTCCAGCGCCTGGCCCTGCGCCAGGGCCAGGATGAGCTTGCCATCCTCCACAGCCAGCCGCTGCGGGGCCGCGTTCTCGATTGCGCCCCATTCATCGGGGAAGAAGAAGGCCTCGCGCACCGCTGGCGCGCCGAGCCCCTCGCCCTGCAGGGTCAACGCAAGAGCCTCGCCCTCGGCCACAACCGCGGACGGCCAGGGGCTTGCGATGGGCCTGCGGGCATCTGCGATCGCAAAGGCCCCGGCAACATCGCCGCCGGACGGGGTGCCCTGGGCGGCCACGGGAATGTCGAGGCGGAACTCGCCTTCCTCGGGGATGCACTGATCGGCACAGACCAACCAATTGGCCGTGGCCTTCACAGGCAGGCTCTGTCCCGGCTGAGCTCCTGCCGGAACGGTGACGGTGATCGGCAGGGTGATCTCGTTCTCGTATCCGAAGTTGACCAGCGGGCCGAAGGGCATGCGCGACGGGCCGGGCCAGGCGATGCCGGCGGCGCTGGCACCTTCCGGAAGGTCCAGCGCCACCTCGGGCGCGGCGCCGGCATCGCCGGGATTCTTCCAGTAGGTGTGCCAGTGCGGCGCCAGCTTCTGCCGCAGCCCGATGCGGAAGCTCTGGCCGGGCGCAACAGTGGCGGCCTCGCTGATCAGCGTGACGGTGGCGCGCGGGCTCTGTGTGGGAGCGCTCTCCAGCGCGGCGGCGGGTTGCACGACCAGAAACAAGCCGAGCACCGTGGCGAACGGCCAGGTGGAGGCAAAGCTGTTGCGCAATGCTGGCATGCTTGTCTCCCCGCGGACCAGCCGGGCGGCCTGTCCCGTCACGAAACATGAAGCTTCCGTCATGCTCCCTGCCGAACGGTGGGGAGTCCATCCTTGAAATGTCAGAAAGGGTATCATGGCCGCGGATCCACTTCCGGCGAGGTCTGGGCCTGGCGCAGCACGGCGTGAAGCAGGCCCGGGAAGCGAACCTCGAATTCGGAACGCAGCATCACCTGGCACCGCGTCCCTTGCCGTCGCTGGCAGACCAGCCCGGCTCCGCGCAGAACCTTCAGGTGATGCGACAGCGTAGAGGGTGCGATCGGAAGGTCGAAATCGCCCCAACCGCGCTCGGCGCCGCAGGAAAGGGCACAGAGAATGCGCAACCGGACCGGATCGGCCAGCGCCGCAAGGGCCTCAGCCAGCGTCACTGCGGTCAACTCGGGGTGCGGGTAGGGGTCTTGCATTCCTGGCCTTGGCCTCCCAATCCTCTTGTATCATTCGATGGGTATCGAACGAAGCCCATGATCCGATATAGGAGCGTGCCTTTCATGGCGATAGACTTGCCACGCCTGTTCCAGCCCTTGCGCATGGGGGCTTTCCACCTGCCGAACCGCATCGTCATGGCACCGTTGACGCGTTCCCGCGCCACCGATGCCGGCCGCGTGCCGACCGAACTGATGCGCGACTACTACGTGCAGCGTGCCACGGCCGGGTTGATCCTGACCGAGGCCACCTCCGTGACGCCCATGGGGGTTGGCTACGCCCGCACGCCCGGCATCTGGTCGGAGGAGCAAGTGGCGGGATGGAAGACCATTACCGAGGCCGTACATGCCGCGGGGGGGCGGATTGTCATGCAGCTCTGGCATGTCGGGCGCATCTCCCACCCGTCCTTCCTGGATGGTGCCGCACCGGTGGCACCAAGCGCCATCCGGCCTGCCGGCCATGTCTCGCTGATCCGGCCGCAGGTGGAGTACGTCACGCCGCGGGCACTGGAGACGGGGGAGATTTCCGGCATCGTCGAGGCTTATCGGAAGGGTGCCGAGAACGCGGAGCGCGCCGGCTTCGATGGCGTGGAGATTCATGGTGCCAACGGCTATCTGCTCGACCAATTCCTGCAGGATGGAACAAACAGGCGCCTGGATGGCTATGGCGGATCGGTGGAGAACCGTGCCCGGCTGATGCTGGAAGTGACGGATGCGGCGATCTCGGTCTGGGGCGCCGATCGGGTCGGCATGCACCTGTCGCCGCGCGGCGACAGCCACGACATGGGCGACAGCGACCTGGCCGCGACCTTCACCCATGTGGCGCGCGAACTGGGCCGTCGAAAGATCGCTTTCCTGTTCGCTCGCGAGCATGGAGGGGCGGACCGCATCGGTCCTGTGCTGAAGCAGGTCTTCGGCGGCGCCTTTATCGCCAATGAAGGCTTCACCGCCGAGCAGGCCGAAGCCGACCTCGCTGCGGGGCACTCCGACGCCGTGTCCTTCGGCAAGGCCTTTATCGCCAATCCCGACCTGGTGGAGCGCCTGCGCCAGGGCGCGCCGCTGAACCCGCTGGACAAGGCAACCATGTATGGCGGGGAGGCCGCCGGCTACACCGACTACCCCGCTCTGGATGCGGTGGCCGCCTGACCATGCTGCAGTTCGGGCTCGACACCTTTGGCGATGTCACGGCGGGGCCGGATGGCGTCTTGCAGCATCCTGCCCAGGTGCTGCGCGACCTCCTGGAGCAGGCGGTACTGGCCGATGAGCTGGGTATCGATGCCATCGGCGTCGGGGAGCATCACCGTGATGATTTCGCCGTGTCCGCGCCCGAGGTGGTGCTGGCCGCCATGGCGGCGCGCACGAAGCGCATCCGGCTGGGCTCGGCGGTGACCGTGCTCAGCTCGGACGATCCGGTGCGTGTGTTCCAGCGTTTCTCGACGCTGGACGCGCTGTCCAGCGGCCGGGCTGAGGCCATCCTTGGCCGCGGCTCCTTCACGGAATCCTTTCCTCTCTTCGGCTATGCGCTGGAGGACTACGAGGAACTTTTCGAGGAGAAGCTGGATCTCTTCGCGAAGCTTCGGTCGCAGGCGGGTGTGACCTGGCAGGGACGGCTGCGCCCCGCCCTGCACGATGCCCGGGTCCAACCGCCCGTGGAGCGGCCACCGCTTGGCGCCTGGGTGGGCGTTGGGGGCAGCCCGCAATCGGTGGTGCGGGCCGCTCGGCACGGCCTGCCCATGATGCTCGCGGTGATCGGCGGTGATCCGCAGCGTTTCCGCCCCTTTGTGGATCTCTACCGGCAGGCCTGCGAGAAGCTAGACCAGCCGGCACTTCCGGTTGGCGTGCATTCCCCTGGCCATGTGGCGGCCACGGATGCCGAGGCGCGTGACAGCTTCTGGCCGCACTACAAGATCATGCGCGACCGCATTGGGCGTGAGCGCGGCTGGCCCCCGATGCAGCGGGCGGAGTTCGAGCGGGAGATCGCCGAGGGCTCACTCTATCTCGGATCGCCCGACACGGTGGCGCGCAAGATCGCGGCGACCGCCAAGGGCCTGGAGCTGTCGCGCTTCAGTCTGAAATACAGCGCCGGGCCGTTGCCGCACGACGCCATGATGCGCTGCATCGAGCTCTACGGCCGCGAGGTGATACCGCGGGTCAGGGCACTGCTCGGCTGAAGGCGGCGGCAGGCTGGCGACACGAGAACGCCCCGGGAAGAATGCTCTTCCCGGGGCGTCGCGCATGGCCCAAGCGGATCAGTCGGCGTTACCGGCCGTCGCAGTGTCGGCGCTGAAATGGCCGCACCAGTCATCCGCGGACACCACCGGCCAGAGGCCATGTGCCTTCTCGTCCGGCTGGTTCACTGGCGGGTTGAAGCGGCACAGACCGTCCTCGGTCTTCTGGTGTGCAGCGTGGGTGTCGAAGAACTTGCACTTGGTGCAGGCGACATCGTGAGTGCTGGCCATCGACATGTTCTTTTCTCCTGTAATGGCAGGGACTGCCCTAATAACCAAAGCATAGGCGACTTCGTTTCCAGCAAGCAAAGCCTTATTTTCAAAGGATTTGTTGAGACTGAATTGCAAGTTCTCCAAAAATGCGAGTGATTTTCAGTTCCACTTTCAACTATACTTGAGCCAGCCCTTCTTGCACCCACTAAGTGTCTGATCCGGCTTGCAAGCAGCGCCAACTGTCCAGATGGCGAACAACGCCACCGACGCGCCTCCGCAGGTGGCGCAGTCAGGTGATTCTCACTTGCAGACGAAATTTTTCTCTGCTGTTCCTCTGCCGGACAGCGATCAGCGGAAAGGTGGCTCGTCGAATGCCCGCAGTTTGCGCGAGTGCAGCGCCGTGAGTTGCTCGCGCAAAATGCCGAAGGTGGCGATCCCGATAGCCAAGTGCTCGCTCACCGCGCGCTGGTAGAAGGCGGTGGCGGCGCCGGGCAGCTTGATCTCGCCATGGAGCGGCTTGTCGGACACACAGAGCAGCGTGCCGTAGGGCACGCGCAGCCGGTAACCCTGAGCCGCCAGCGTGCCGCTTTCCATGTCCACCGCGATGGCGCGGGACAGGTTGATGGCCAACCGTTCCTGCGAGAAGCGGAGTTCCCAGTTGCGATCATCATAGGAAACGACGGTGCCGGTGCGCAGACGCCGCTTCAGCGCCTCGCCGGCCTCGCCGGTCACGGTGGCCGCAGCCTGTTGCAACGCCACCTGCACCTCGGCCAGGGCAGGCACGGGAATATCAGGCGGCAGCAGCGCGTCCAGAATGCGGTCGCGGCGCAGATAGCCATGCGCCAACACGTAGTCGCCAATCTCCTGGCTTTGCCGCAATCCGCCGCAGTGGCCGATCATCAGCCAGCAATGCGGCCGCATCACCGCCAGGTGGTCGGTAATGGTTTTCGCATTGGAGGGGCCTACACCGATATTGACAATGGTGATGCCGTCTTCCCCGTCCTTGCGGTGGAGGTGATAGGCCGGCATCTGGAAACGCTGCCAGGGCGCCTCCGCCACCAGCAGGGCGGCTTGGTCCGGCGTATGGACGCGGGTGATCTCGGCGCCACCCGGCAAGACGAGGTGGCTGTAGGAGCTGCCGGGATCGGCCAGCTCGCGCAGGGCCCAGTCCACGAACTGCCCGATATAGCGCTGGTAGTTGGTCAGCAGGATCCAGGGCCGGAGGCTGCGCCAGTCTGTCCCGGTGTAATGCTGCAGCCGGCGCAATGAGTAATCCGTGCGCGCCGCATCAAACAGGGCCAACGGGCGGGGCACACCATTGCGGAAGCGCCACAGCCCGTCGGGCACCTCATCGCCTACGGAGGAAAGCATGGGCACGGGAAAGTGCCGCGCCAGCGCCGCCGCCGACACGCCGCCCCGCGCCAGCTCGTCGCCACCTTCCAGCACGTAGGGGTAGGGGATTTCCTGATCGCTGGGGAAAACGCGCAGCTCGGCGCCGTACTCGGCCATCAGCGGCTGGAGCTGCTGCAGCAGATAGGGGCGAAAGGCGGCCGGGTTGGTGATGGTGGTGGCGTAGTCCCCTTCCACCTGCAGCTTGGCCCAGGCGCGGCGGGTCTGCGGCGGAGGACGATCCGGAGCCCAGCGCAGATGCAGGGCCGGGTAACGGAAGGCCGCACGCTCGGTGGCGCCAGGGGGAATGCCGTCGGCAATGAAGCGGTCGAGCGCCATGCGCTCGGCGGCGATGGCGGCATCGTACAGGGCTTCCAGCCGGTCGACGGCCTCTTCGGCGGTGGCGCAGATCGGGGCGGTGGACAGGTCGTTCATGGCCGCATTGTAGAGGAGGCGCGGGTTTTTAGGCAGGCCGGGAACATCGCGCCGATGAAGGCGGCAGGGTCGCCTTAACCTGATCTTAACAAATCTGCGCCACAAGCCTGCTCGGCGTCCGCCTGGCGGTGGTCGCTGTTCCACCATCCCCCTGATGCACCGCAAGGCCCGAAATGATCGACGCCGTGTTCGACTGGATCGATTTCGGGCTGCTCCTCGCAGTCGGCTTCGTGTTGGCCGGCACGCTGTTCGGTGGAATGATGACCCTGCTGGAAGGCGGGTGGTGGCTGTTGCAGCAGCTGCTTCCCGGCTGAGGAACGTGCCTTAAAGCATGCGGCTCCCTGTATTCCGGCCGGCAACGTAAGCATCCGCTTCCGGAGCGGCTTGGCCGAGGCTCAGCCGGATCGAACTCACCTGCCGATCCTGCACCAGATGCAGCAGCAGGGCCCGCAGCAGCAAGGCGGCGCCGAGCAACTCTCCCGTTTCCTCCAGCGTCACCAGCAGCGTCATCAGTGGCGTGCGCGCGATGGTTTCCAGATCGGCATCGCGCAACGCGGTGTCTGGCCCGGCCTCATGGTGGATCACGGCCGATTCGATCATCTCCAGCCCCAGCGCTGCACCCACGAACACGGATCCGGCCACGATGAAGCGGAGCAGCGTGCGGCGCGGCAAGGCAAAGGCCAACTTCAGGCACAGCACGCCGCAGACCACGCACAGCAGCAGGTAGGGCAGCACCCAGCCGATATAGAAGATGCCGCCAAGGTCCATCATGTCCTGCAGCGGAAAGGTCAGCCGGTCATGCAGGGCGGCGCCCTCATCCACGGCCAGGAACACGAGGCAGGCGGTGACAAAGGCCCAGCTGCGCCACAGCCCGTCCCTTTGCTGACGGGCCGACAGGGCGACCAGCCCCGCCGCGGCGGCCGCCGCCAGCAGGCTGCCTGTCGCCACCACCGTCGGCACCGAGGTTTCCTCCAGCATGTTCAGCACTTTGCTGAGGCTGGATTCGCGTTCCTGAAAGGCGAACATCAAACGCGAGGCAAGATGGGCGGCAACAACGGCCGCGATGATCCAGCACTGCATCCGGAAGATGCGATCAATGGCAAGGGCAGGCATGGCGTCTCTCCGGACCGGTAGCGATTAACCAATATGTCATGAAAGAGAGACGAAGCCGTCATAACGATCAGGGGACAGGCTTATTGCCGGACGCTGACCCTCCAGGATTGCAGCATCCGGGCAAGGCGCCTGGCTGCCGCCGCGGCATCCGCCACGGCCGCATTCGGTCGTTCCGGCAAGGTAGGGCCGGGCCCGTAGATTGTGAAAGCAGCGCCGGTCCAGGCCACACCCGGGGTCAGTCCCTGCCAGCACAGGTCGAGCCACCATGTGCCGGCATGGTCGGGGCCGTCGGTTCGTGCCTGCAGCGTGGGAAGGTGGCGGCCCAGAAGGGTGAGAAACTCGGCCAAGGGCAAAGGGGCACCGTCAGGCAGGTCAGGCAGTGGGGCATCGGCGCCGTCGAACGGCATGGCGGGGGTCCTCGAAACGTGCCCCGCCAAAGCCGGGACACGGCAGGTGGCAGGATGTCCCTTCCTCCGGGCGGCAAAGAGGCATGCGCCGCCGCAGGGATGCCATAGTTGCGACCGCGGTGCCGGTGCTACAATCGCTTGGCCGACAGCACTTCGAAGGTACGCTCCAGCGTCGCCACGCTGCGGTCGTAGCGGTGCATGGCGAGGCTGGCGATCAGCGCATCGACAACGGCCAGCTGCGCAATGCGGCTGGTCATTGCCTCGGTGCGGAAGCGGGTTTCCCGGGCCATGGTGTGCAGCACGATATCCGCATGCGCCAACAGCGGGGAGCGGCCATAATTGGTCAGGCAGATGGTGGTGGCGCCGGCCTCCTTGGCCAGCCGCGCCGCCGCCACCGTTTCAATGGTGCTGCCGGAATGCGAGATGGTGAGCACCGCCACATCCGGCCCCGTCAGCGCCGCACTGATGGCCATGACATGAGAATCGGTGACCACCTTGGCCTCGATGCCGATGCGCAGCAGACGGTAATGCGCATCCTCGGCGATCGGTGCGGCGCTGCCGATGCCGTACACCTCCACCCGCCGTGCCTTCAGCATGGTCGCCACCGCATTATCCAGCATGGCGAGATCCAGCACCTTCTGCGTGTCCTGCAGGGCCTGCTGCCCGCTGCCGAAGACCTTGCCGATGATGGCCGCCGTGTCGTCGCCCTGCGCCAGATCTTCGTGGATGAACTGCACCGGCTGCACCACCTCGCGCGCCAGGGCCAGCTTCAGCTGCTGGAAGCCGCGCGCGCCGATGCTCTGGCACAGGGCGATGACGCTGCCTTCCGAGACACCGCAGCGATCGGCGACTTCGGTGACGGACATGGTCACCACGGCCTCCACATGATCCAGAATGAAATCGGCGATGCGGCCGGCCTTGGCGGGCATGGTGGGGCGCAAGGCACGCAGCTTCTCAATGGCGCCGGTGAACAGCGCGGCGCTGGCTTCGCCGCGGCGGTCATGCGGGCCGGGCATCAGGCCGCACGGTCCAGGAAGCCGCCGGCGGGCACCGGCACGAAGCCGATGCCGAGGCGCGTCGCGCCCACCCCATCGGTTGCCGGATTGTCGCCCACCATCACCGTCTCCTCCCGTCTGGTGCCGAGCCGCGCCACGCCTTCCAGGAACAGGGCCGGCCCAGGCTTGCCGATCATGCGATGCGGCACCGGGCCTGTGCAGGCGAGCAGCGCCGAGAGCAGGGCGCCGGTTTCCGGCACCACCGCGCCGCCCGGTCCGGGATGGGTCCGGTCAGGGTTGCAGACCACCAGCGATGCGCCGCGCAGCACCGCGTTCGCCGCCTGCCGCAGCTTGTCGTAGTTGAAGCGGCGGTCGCGGCCCAGCAGCACGACGTCCGGATGCTCCTGAACCGGCACCAAGCCTTGGCGGCGCGCATGGCGCTGCAGCGCGGCACTGGCGAGCAGCAGAAGCCGCCCGCCCGGGTGTTCGGTCGCGACGGCTTCCACGGCCAGCGCGCCGGCCAGCAGGATGCGCGTGGCCGGCAGGGCAAAGCCGAGCTGTGCAAGACGCCGCGACAGCTGGAGCGGCGTGTGTTCCGCATCGTTGGAGACAATGGCGCAGCGCGCGCCGATGCGGGCCACAAGCGCCGCCGCGCCCGGCAGAGCCCGGTCGCCCGAGATCAGCGTGCCATCGAGGTCCAGCAGCACCCCGCGTGCCTCCAGGATCCGTTGCATCGTGTCGCATGACCTCCAGTGAATGAGATTTCCTCAGCATAATCGGTAAGTCATCCTGAGGCCAATTCACCGAACCGCAGCGCAGCCGTCACGCGCCTGTCACGCTGCGGCCCTAGACGGGGCGCCAGAGCCTGAACCGCAGGAAGGGTACATGGCACGCTTCCTCACCAAACGGCTGCTGCGCCTTCTGCTGACCCTCTGGGTCATTGGGACGGTGGTGTTCTTTGCCACCCGCCTCAGCGGCAATCCCATCGACTTCCTCATGCCGGAAGGGCTGGACGGGGCATCGCGCCAGACCATGATTGCCTATTGGGGCCTCGACCGGCCGTTGCACGAGCAATACCTGCGCTTCTGGTCCGCGCTGCTGCAGGGGGATGCCGGCCTCGGCCTGGCCGAGCGACGGCCCGTGGCCACAATCTTCGCCGAGCGTGTCGCGCAGAGTGCATCGCTGCTGCTGGCGACGCTGGCGCTCACCATCGTAGCCGGCGTGCCAGCCGGCATTCTGGCCGCCATCTGGCGCAAGCGGGCGCGCGGCAGCGCCATCCTGTTCCTGGCCTTCCTGGGCTATGCAACCCCCAACTTCGTGCTCGGTATCCTGCTGATCCTGGTGTTCTCCTTCTCACTGCACTGGCTGCCCAGTTCCGGCTCCGGCACGCTGGCGCACTATGTGATGCCGACGGTGACGCTGGCAGCCTTCTTTATCGCGTCCCTTGCCCGATACACGCGCAATGCCATGCTGGACGTGCTGTCGCAGGACTACATGCGCACCGCACGCGCCAAGGGGTTTTCCGAGGGGCAGGCCATCCTGCGTCACGGGCTGGGCAATGCGATGATTCCGGTGATCACCGCGCTTGGCCTGCAGGTCACCACGCTGGTCTCCGGCGCGGTGGTGGTAGAAACGGTGTTCGCTTGGCATGGCATCGGCGATCTTCTTGTGGGTGCCACGCTGCAACGCGACTACCCGGTGCTGCAATTCGGCGTGCTGGCGGTGGCGGGCGCGGTGGTGCTGGTGAACATCCTGGTCGATGTGGGCTACGCCGCCATCGATCCGCGCGTTGGTCTGGCGGAAACGATCCGGTGAGCACCGCGAGCTCCGCTTCCCCGCCACGCCTCCGCCTGCCTGATGCAGACTGGCCGATGCTGGCCGCCGGCGCCCTGGCCTTGCTGCTGCTGATGCTGGCGCTGCTCGCACCCTCCATCGCGCCCCTCGATCCCGACCGGCAAAGCCTGATGGCGCGACTGCGCCCGCCGCTGGGCTTCGACCGCGCCGATCCCCGCTTCTGGCTCGGCACCGATCAGCTCGGCCGCGACATGCTGTCGCGCTGCCTGCACGGGCTTCGGCTCAGCCTGTTCCTGGCGCTGTTCGGAACACTGACTGGCCTCGTCATCGGCACGCTGCTCGGCATGGCGGCTGCGCTGGGCGGCAGGATCGCCGATGCGCTGATCATGGGGCTGGTGGATGTGAAGTTGTCACTGCCCTTCACTCTCGTGGCTTTGGTGGTCATCGCCTTGGCGGGCAGCAGCGTTCCGGTCCTGGTTCTGGTGCTGGGCATCGCCTACTGGGCTCATTTCGCTCGCCTCGTCCGGGCGCAGATCATGGCACTGCGTGAGCTGCCCTATGTGGAGGCCGCGCGCTCCGCCGGCGCGTCCGGCTGGCGACTGGCCAGGGTGCACATGCTGCCCAACATCGCCTCGCCGATCGTGGTGATGACCACGCTGAACTTCTCCAACCTCATCCTCCTGGAATCGGCGCTCTCCTTCCTCGGCCTGGGCGTACAGCCGCCCACAGCGACGCTCGGCTCCATGGTCGGGCAGGGGCGCGACTACATGGCCTCCGCCCCGTGGATCGTGGCCGCTCCAGGGCTGCTCATCGTCATCGTCTCGCTCACCGTCATGCTGCTGGGCGACCATCTTCGCGACCGTCTCGACGTGCGGCTTCGCGACCGCTGAACAAAGGGAACCGATCATGCTCACACGCCGCACCCTGGGCCTCGGCGCGCTGGCGGGCCTTGGCCTGCATGCCATGCCGCGCGACGCGCATGCCGCGCCCGGCGAGCTGCGCGTCGGCGCACAGAACCTGGCGCCCTGGCTGGATCCCGGCCGAGACTTCTCCAATGTCGGCTCGCAATTCTACTGGAATGCCTTCGACCCGCTTATCGGCAAGGACCACACCAGAGCCGAGAGCGTCTGGCAGCCCGGCCTGGCCACTGCCTGGAAGCAAGTTTCTCCGACCGAGATGGAACTCACCCTGCGCCAGGGCGTGAAGTTCCACGATGGCGGCGCCATGACCGCCGAAGACGTGGTGTTCTCGCTGGACCGCATCATCAACGCGACATTTCCGCCCTACACGGTGCGGCAGCGGGACACGGTGCCGAACATGGCGAAGGCCGAAGCCTTGAACGACACCACCATCCGCGTCACGGCCAAGCGCCCTGAGCCGCTTTTCGAGACGCTGCTGAACGCGCAGCAGCTGATGATCGTGCCGAAGCGCTACATCGCCTCTCTGGGCGAGGGCAACGCGGCGTTCGAGGCCTTCGCACTGAAGCCTGTGGGCACAGGCCCCTACCGCATCGCCGAGTTCGTGCCCGGTCAGCGCGTGGTCTACGAGCGGTTCGACGATTTCTGGGGCGAGAAGGCGCCGTTCCGCCGCGTCACCATCCGCCGCATCCCGGAGTTGTCCGCGCGCATCACGGCGCTTGCGAACAACGAGGTGGACCTGATCACCAACCTGCCGCCGGACCAGCTCTCCACCGTCGCCGGCAACCGCGCATTGCGGGTCGAGAGCCTTGTCACGCCGCTGTTCCACGTCGTCATCTTCAACACGCAGCACGAGAAGATGCGAAGCGCAAAGCTGCGGCAGGCGCTGTCGCTGGCGGTGGACCGCGACACGCTGAACGCCGCGCTGTGGGACGGCAAGGCCGTTGTGCCCCACACCCACGCCATGGCGCAGTTCGGTCCACTTGCCATGCCGGAGCTGAAGACGTTTGCGCATGACCCGGACCGCGCGAAGGCCCTGCTGAGGGAGGCCGGCTACAACGGCTTCCCCATCCGCTACGATACCGCGACGATGTACTACACCAACGGGCTTGTCGCGGCGCAGGCGATCCAGGAGATGTGGGGCGCCGTCGGCGTGAAGATCGAACTGAATGTCGGCGATGCGTGGACTGGCACCGATCCGACCATGATGGCGCGCAATTGGTCCAACCCGATGTACTACCCGGACCCGGCCGGCTGCTTCGGCACCATGTGGGGACCGACCGGGAACTCGGTGACCGAAGGCCGCTTCAAACCTGATGCGGAATATGTCGCGGAGTGGGAGCGCTTCCGCTTCTCCACCGACCTTGCCGCGAGACAGAACAGCTACGGCAAGCTGATGCAGGCGATCGCCGATGACCCGCCGGTGCTGCCGCTCTACCAGCCCTACGAATCGTTTGCCATGCGGGGCAACGTTTCATGGCGTCCCCTACCCGGTCACATCCCCTATGTGCTGGATTTCCGCGCCGGCCGCGTGGCGATGGGCTGAGGAGAGCCGCTCATGACCCGCATTGCCATTGTCACCGACATCCATCATGGCGAGGACAGCTTTGCCAAGAAGGGCAGTGCCGCACTGCACCTGATGGCGGAATTCGCCCGCTTTGTCGCCGACGCCAAGCCCGACCTGGTGCTCGACCTCGGAGACCGTATCAGCGACCGTGACCACGGCACCGACCTGGCACTGGAGCGGGAGGTGGCGGAGGCCTTCGCCACCATTGAGGCGCCCATCCTGCACATCAACGGCAATCACGACCGCGACCATCTGAGCGTCGCGGAGAACGAGGCCATCCTCGGGCAGCCGCTTGGCCATCGCGTGATCGAGGCGGGTGCGTGGAAGGTGGCGATGTGGCGCGCAGACACCTGCCTGCTCCGCCCGCAGGGCTTCTTGCTGCAGGAGGCTGACCTGATGTGGCTGGACCAGGTGGTGCGCGAGGCGGACCGCCCATTGCTGATCGCCAGCCACGTGCCGCTGTCAGGCCATGACATGACAGGCAATTACTGGTTCGAGCGCAATCCGGCCATCTCCCGCTATCCCGGTACCGAGCGTATCCGCGCGGTGCTGGCGCGCGCGCGCGTGCCGGTGGCCTGCGTCGCCGGGCATGTGCACTGGAACAGCCTGACGATGGTGGATTCGATTCCCCACTTCACGCTGCAATCGCTTGTGGAGGTCTCCACCACCACGCCGGACCCTGCGGCGGCCTGGGGGCTGATGCAACTCGATACGCGGATCGACTGGGAGGTTTTTGGTCTCGATCCTTTCGCGGCAAGGCTGGACGCGGCGCGCACGGCGCGCCGGCCGATGCCTTGCCTGCCGGTCTTTGGGGCCTTTCAGCCGCTGTCCAAGGTAGCCTGAGGCACATGGCCCCCCTGCTCAGCGTCGAGAACCTTTCCGTTGCCTTTGGCCGGCCGGATGCGGCCAAGCCGGTGTTGCGCGGCGTGTCCTTCGCCGTGCAGCCCGGCGAGGTGGCGGCCATCGTGGGCGAGTCCGGATCCGGCAAGTCGGTCACCGCTCTGTCGGTCATGCGGCTGATCGGCCGGGAAGGCGGCCGCGTCACCGGCGGCCGCATGATCTTCCGGCCCAATGACGCGGAGGCGGTCGATCTCGCTGCATTGGAGGAGCCTCGGCTGCGGGCAATGCGCGGCCGCGACATGGCGATGATCTTCCAGGAGCCCATGACCTCGCTGAACCCGATCCAGACGATCGGCAAGCAGCTGGCGGAAGTCCTGGTGCTGCATCGCGGGCTTTCAGCTGCCATGGCGACCGAGGAAGCGCGGCGCATGCTGGACCGGGTCCACATGACCGAGCCGGCACGCCGCCTCACGCAGTACCCGCACGAGTTGTCGGGAGGCATGCGGCAGCGCGTGATGATTGGCATGGCCCTGCTGTGCCGCCCACGTCTGCTGATCGCCGACGAACCGACCACGGCGCTCGACGTCACGGTGCAGGCGCAGATTGTCGCGCTGATGCGCGAGATGCAGCAGGAAACGGGCACGGCCATCCTGTTCATCAGCCACGACCTGGCCCTGGTGTCGCAGGTGGCGAGCCGGATCATTGTGATGCGCCAAGGCGAAGTGGTGGAGGATGCATCGCGCGAGGCGCTGCTGGCCAGGCCGCGTGTCGCCTATACCCGCACCCTGCTGGATGCGGCGCCCCGGCCCGGGCAGGACGGGCCGGCACCGGCTCCGCGCGGCACGGCGCCCGTCCTGTCGGTGCGTGGGCTGGGCAAGAGCTTCGCCACGTCCCGCGGGCCCGTACACGCGGTGCACGACGTTTCCTTCGACTTGCATGAGGGCGAGACGCTGGCGCTGATCGGCGAATCCGGCTGCGGCAAGTCCACCACGGCGCGGGCCGTCATGCGGCTGATCGAGCCGACGGCCGGACGCATCGAGATCGGCGGGCGGGACGTCACCCGGCTTGGCCCCCGTGCCATGAGGCCGGTTCGCCGGGAGATCCAGATGGTGTTCCAGGATCCCTATGCGTCGCTGAACCCGCGGCTTTCCGCCTTCGAGCTCGTGACCGAACCCCTGGCCATCCACGAGCCGCGCATGAAGCGGGAGGAGCGGCGCGCCCGGGCGGAGGCATTGCTGCAGCGGGTGCGCCTGCCACCCGACAGCCTGCAACGGTATCCGCACCAGTTCTCCGGCGGGCAGCGGCAGCGCCTCTGCATTGCCCGCGCCCTCAGCCTCAACCCGCGCATCCTGGTGGCGGATGAGGCCGTATCCGCCCTCGACGTTTCGGTGCAGATGCAGGTGGTGGGATTGCTGAGGGAGCTGCAGGAAAGTCTGGGGCTGTCCTGCCTGTTCATCTCGCACGATATCGGGGTGGTGGAGCGCATCAGCCACCGTGTTGCCGTGATGCGGGCAGGGCGGATCGTGGAAATGGCCACGGCCCGGCAGATCCTGGAGCAGCCGCAGCAGGCCTATACGCGTGAGTTGATCGCGGCAGTGCCCCGCCTGGCGATTCCGCCGGCCGCCGCCCCGGCCACCCTCCCGGTGCTGACACCAGGGTGACAGCTGTCAGCCTTTGCATCAGCCAGGAATGTCGGCGCGCGCCCGGATCTCGGTGATACCGGCACCGACGGCTTCTCGGCGGGTCCGGCGCCCGCCATCCCGTTCATCCGCCAGGCGCAGCGCGCCGAAATCCAGCCCGGTGCGGCGGCCGATCTCCTGCACCGGAACCCGGTAAAGACGGAATTCATCGAGGCCGAGGCCCTCAAGGCGGTGAAGCAGGTCCTCCTGCGTCAGCAGAAAGCCGCGCGCCACCAGCCGGTTCTTCCGGTCCGCATCGCGGCAGGCAACGATCTTCCAGAAGGCGCGTGGGATCTGCACGCCGCGATAGGAGGGATCCTCATCCTCGAAGAGGGGCCCGGCCACGACGGAGACGCGCAACCGGTCGATCCGCGTTTCTTCCATGATGGCGTCTTCCAGCTGGCCCCACAGCCCGCCCGCGCCGCTCTGGTTGAAGCCCTGGTGCTGGGGTGTGATGTTGGTGAAGTAGAAGGACTCCCGGTTGGCGGCCTGAGCCTCGGCATCCGGCCCCCAAACCAGGTCGGCCCGCCGCGCCAGATGCCCGCGATCCAGCCGATTGTTGGCATAAAGCCTGTCACCGGTCTGGTGGTCGTCGTCCACCTTGGGATCGTTGCTGAAATCCAGCCCCTTGCGGCCGTAGCCCTTCAGGGAGCGCCCGTCGATGTTCCAGGCTACCCACAGCGCCAGCTTGCGCGCACGGCTCATGGACAGCGAGAAATGCGTGTGATGCACCGCTGTCTCGCCATCCTCCAGCACCAGCACATCATGGGCGAGGGTTGGGCCCGGCTTTGGCAGGGCGATCTCGTCCTCCAGGAAGCGGGGATCGAAGCCGAGGCCGGAAGCCTGACGCACCGCCTCGGCTGAGGGCCGATCCAGGCTGACCTCCAGTTTCTCCAGCGCGGCGTGGGCTTGGCAGGCGATGGCATGGTCGCTGCCCTGCCCGTCGCTTTCCCCGGCGAAATGCAGGCCGAGCATCACATCCGTCGAGCGGCCGCGTGCGTCACTGGCCATCCAGGCGGAGCCGGAATCCCCGCCCATGCTGATCTCGCCATCGGCTGCGGGATGGCGCGGATCGGGGCCGATCTCGAAGCCGCCGATGTTGCGGAAGCCGGTGGCCCCACCATAGTCGAGCCGCACCATCACCTCGATGCGCGCCACGCGGCCATGGGTAACGCCGGTGGTGCGGCCCGACTTGACCACTGTATCGCCGAGCTCGGCCTGCCCCACTTGCCTTGGCGCGACGTCGAGCCCGATGATCTCGGGCGCGATGCCCCGTTCCTCCAGCCGCACTACCGCGCAATCGCCGGCAGCACCCAGATGGCTGCGCAACAGTCGCCCCGCACCGTTCCGCTCGGTGCGGTTGTTGTCGAACGGGCCGGGCTGCACGATGCGGTCGCCGATACGCCCCTCCGGACCATGCAGGACGTGCCAGTTGGAGAGCCCGAGCGCCGAACCGTCCTGCAGATCATAGACAATGGCGCCGAGCGTGCCGGCCGTTCCCCGCTCATGCGCGATGGAACAGCCCGGGCGAACGGGGTCGAGGCGCTGCTTGCGGACATCCTTGGCCATGCGCTCCGGTGTCACCAAGCGCCAGGCAGGGCTGTAGCGGCGCTCCAGCACGTCGGTGGGCACCTCGACGCCATCGATGGTGATGCTGCCTGGCAAGCTTTCGAGACGCTCGGCCTCCAGGGATTGGGGCTCCAGCTTCCGCCCCACCGTGAATTGTACGCAGAGCCGCCCGGTATCGCGCCCGGCGGTGACTTTGTGGCCAATGCCGATCGAGGTGACATTGGGTTGCCGCAGGTAGTCGGGACCTTGGCTGCGGATGAAGCGGCGCAGAGCCGCCTCATCCGGGTGCGCCGGATCGGCGCTGCGGCTGGGGTTTGATCGCGGGCTGTTTGATCGCGGGGTGCGCGCCATGCCGGCCTCCTGCCAGGAGGGGCCCGTGCCGGGGACGGCAGGTCACCCCTTTCACCGTTCCCCATGGCCCTTACAGGAAGCGGTTCCAAGTGGCGACCGCGTCACGCAAGGGTCATGAAGCCTCGTTGCCCCGGACCTGTCCAGGTGCCGCGGCAAGGGTCGGGGCACGAACCGCCGGCCGCACACCGTTGAACAGCAGGGCCAGCAGAGGCGACCGGCGCACCAAGCGGTGGAAGCCCCAGGAAGCGGCGAAGGCCACCACGGTGATCAGCGCGAACTCCACCAGCGCCGGCAGCGGCACATAGAGAAAGGCCAGTCCCAGCCAGCAGACAAACACGACATGCACCAGGTACATGCTCATCGCACCCTGCACCATTTCGCGCGAGAAGGCGGTGGAACGATCGAGCCACATCCGTGCCGCGGAGAACAGCACATGCGCGGCCAGAACGCCCACGATGGGCATCAGGAAATAGGTAACGATGCGGGCAATCGCGGTTTCTTCCGGCTGCGTCACCGACATCACCGTGGCAGCAACAACAGCGAGCACCCAGATCACCGGGCGCGGGCGGGTGAAGTGCTCAAGCCAGGACAGCCGAAGTGCCAGCAACGCGCCGGCCAGGAAGACCAGCAGGTCTGCCATGAACAGCGCGGGGATCATGATGTTGCCGAGCAGGTAGCTTGCTTCCAGTGCGGCCGCCACCACCGCGGTGCCCAGGGTGGCGATGCCAAGCCCGAACAGCCCCAGCCAGCCAAGCCAGGGGCGACGCTCCAAGGCGTCCTGCGCCGCACCGATCGCCCATTCCAGCCGCAGTGGGCCGCGCATCTGCCAGACCAGCGCCAGCAAGCCGCAATAGGCCAGCAGATAAATCAGGAACCAGAGATGCACGGTCCAGTTTTCGGTGGGATGCCGCGCCTCGGCCAGCAATCCGGCCAAGGCGTAGCCGAAGCCGCCCTGCGCGGTGGCAGTGGCCAGAACGATCAGCGGGCTGATCAGCAGCAAGGAGGTGAGCAGCGGCACGCCGACGCGCCACAGCCGCCCCTGGAACCATCGTCCGACGCCCTGCCGGCGGATCATCAGCATGCTGAAGAAGCCGGCGAGCAGAAAGAAGACCGGCATGCGGAAGGTGTGGCTGAACTGCAGGAACCCGGTCACAAGCATCGACTCGTCGGGCGAGTCGATGATCCAGGCCGCATGCGAGGCGTAGATGAGCCCCACATGGTACGGGATGCCGACCAGCATCAGGATGGCCCGGAGCTGGTCCAGGTAGTCCCAGCGCTGCGCGGGTGGCGCCACGGGATCAGGGCTGGTTCGGGCCACGGGCGTTCCCTTAGGCATTGCAATGCTTCCGTTTGCCGGTTCACGGGCCGACTGGCCCGAAGTAGGACAGTCCGAGGTTAACAACATTTAGTGTAATTCGGTGCAACAAATGCAGCTAATCGAGACAGTGTTATTGAGGGGCGCCGCAGCGCGCAGTTAACTCAATCGTCATCCGGAACGATGCATTCTGACGCCGGACCTCTTCACTCGAAGGGGCGCGGGGAAGAGATCATTCAATGCCGGACATGCTGCGCCGATCTCTCGGTGCCCGACTTTACATGCTGCTGGGTTTGCTGGCGATGGCAGCCCTTGGTGCCGCCGGTGCAGGCGGCTGGGCCTTGCAGGACATGCAGGTCACTTCGGCCGACGCGGCGCGCGCCGCCCGTGCGGCACGGCTGGCGGAGCGGGTGAACGGCCATATCTTTGCGGTGGTGGCCGAATCGCGTGGCATCTACCATGCCCGCGATGCCGAGGATGCCCGGCGCTTTGCCGCGCCGATGGAAGCGACGCTGCGGCGCCTGGAGCGCGACCTCGCCGCATGGCGGCCACTGGTGCCGCTGTCGCGGCAGACAGAGTTCGCCCGGGTGGAGGATGCCACCAACGCCTTTGTTCGGTACCGCACCGAGACAATCCGCATTGGCCTCGCGGAAGGGCCTGCCGCCGCCAATGTGCAAGGCAACAACGAAGCCAACCGCGCGAATCGCCGCGCCCTGAACGAGGCGCTGGAGAACAGTGCCGGAGCCGCCGAATCCCTGGCGGACGAACTGTCCGCCCAACTGGACGCCAGGGGTGAGCGGCTGACGCTGCTGCTCGGACTGGGTGCCGCCGGCGCCGTGCTGGTTGTTGGGCTGATCGCGCTGACCACCGTGCGCCGCTCCGTGCTGCGGCCTTTGCTGGGCATGACGGCGCGGCTGGGCACCATGGCGGAAGGGGACCTGGCTTCGCCTATCGCGGATCGGGATCGGGCCGACGAGATCGGCCGCCTGGCACGCGCGGCGGAAACCCTTCGTCTGGGGCTGCAGCGGGCCGAGGAGCTGGCGGTCGAGCAGCAGCAGCAGCGTGCCGTCCAGCTGGAGCGGGCCACAGCGCTGGATGGTCTGGCCAGCCGGTTCGAGAGCTCGGCCGGGGCCATGATCGGGCGCCTCTCGGCCGCGGCCGCGCAGCTCAATAGCACGGCGCGGACCATGTC
>NZ_JBHRTN010000008.1:0-67564 GCF_042646265.1 Teichococcus globiformis | reverse complement strand
GTGCCGGCATCGCCACCGGCCAGTCTGCCGAGGTGTCGCGCGCCGCCGAGGCCGCCTCGGCCAATGTGCAGACAGTGGCGGCCGCCGCCGAGGAACTGTCCGCCTCGATTGCCGAGATCACCCGGCAGGTGTCGCAGTCGGCCCATGTGGCGGCCCGCGCCGCCTCCGATGCCCGGCGCACCGACGAGACGGTTCGGGCGCTCGCCGATGCGGCGGGCCGCATCGGCGACGTGGTGTCCCTGATCAGCGACATCGCCGGCCAGACCAACCTGCTGGCACTGAACGCGACGATCGAGGCGGCACGCGCCGGGGAGGCCGGCAAGGGCTTCGCCGTGGTAGCCTCCGAGGTGAAGTCCCTGGCCAGCCAGACTGCCCGCGCGACGGAGGAAATCGGCAGCCAGATTGGCCAGATCCAGCAGGTGACCAAGGAGGCCGTCGGCGCCATCAAGGGCATCGCCGCCACGATCGACGAGGTGAACCAGATCGCGGGGGCCATCGCCGCGGCGGTGGAGGAGCAGGGTGCGGCGACGCAGGAGATCGCCCGCAACGTGCAGCAGGCGGCAGGCGGCACGCAGGCAGTCACGCGCAGCATCGGTGCGGTCAGCACCGCTGCCGGAGATACCGGACAGGCGGCGGAACAGGTACTGGCGGCGTCGGGCGAGCTGAGCGCGCAGTCCGAACGGCTAAGCGCCGGCATCCGCGACTTCCTGGCCGGGGTGAAGGCGGCCTGAGCATCGCTCCGGAACAGGCCGCGCCCCGATCGCGGTCTACATGATCCCGGTGCGCGCGAAGATCTCCGCCGTGCTCTGCCCGGCTTCGATCATCGCGCGCACCTGGCCCTCTCCCTGCACCTTGGCGAGCGCCGCCCGCAGCACCTCTTCCTCCGCCGCACGCGGCACGATGACCACACCGTCGACATCGCCCATGATCAGGTCGCCGGGTTCGACCCGGCACGCATTGGGAAACTCGATCGGGCAACGATAATCGATGACCCGACCGCGAAGCCGCTGATCCTGGGCATAGCTGCCGGCGGAGAAAACCGGGAAGCCCAGGCCCCGGATCTCACGCGTGTCGCGGTGGAAGCCGCCCAGAACGGCTCCGGCGGCCCCCAGTGCCATGGCCCGGCCGCTCATCAGCCCGCCCCAGAGCGCGTAGCGGGGGGAAGCGCCGGTGCAGATGTAAACCTCGCCAGGCTTCAGATCGTCCAGTGCCGAGAACATCAGCCCGAACGCGTCCGAGACGGGGCCACGGCTGGCGGTGTCTGTCGCGCAATCCGCCTCCAGCACCGGCATGGCACGGCCTGCCAGCACCATCTCGGGCGTCAGGGCGCGGATTTCGGGTGGCAGGAACTGGTGCCGCAATCCCATCACATCCATCACATCGCCGAGCACCGCGGTGAACAGCTCCTGCCGCATCATGGCGAACAGAGCTGTGTCATCGGTGGGGACGGTGGCGCTCATGGTCGTTCCTCCTTGCTGTCCGGCTCTGGGTTCTTATGGGCGACGCAGGCCACACGCGCCCTGCGGCGACAGCGGGGCGGCGTCGGGTGCGCAGCTTGCCATCCGGTGACGCGTCAACCCAGAAGAGCATGAAGCAAAGGCACAACGGCCCGAAGTCTCGGGATAGTGCAGGCAGGCCGCTCCAACTCCCGGCGGCAGACCCGGGAATCAGCCACGGCGATGGTCTGCCACCGGCATGGCGCGGGCCAGGCGGGATTTGCAGACGATCCGCTCAGGCCGACAAGGCGGCGGGCACCCTGCCAGAACGGCTGCTCCGGAAGTCGGCGATCCAGTTATGCACCTCGCCGGCCGGACAGGGACGGCTGATCAGGAAGCCCTGCACCTCTGGGCAGCCCTCGGCGCGGAGCATGGCGATCTGGCTCTCGGTTTCCACGCCTTCGGCGGTGGTGGCCACGCCCAGGCTGCCGCAAAGGCCGGTTACCGCGCGCACGATCGCCGCCGCTTCCGGCTTCACGCCCAGATCCTGCACAAAGCTGCGGTCGATCTTGATGCGGGTGAATGGCAGGGAGCGCAGAAAGCTCAGCGAGGAATACCCGGTGCCGAAATCGTCCATGGCGATGTCGATGCCAAGGTCACGCAGCCGGTGCAAGGTGGTCTTCGCCATCTCCATGTCGTCGATCATGGCGGTTTCGGTGATCTCCAGCTCCAGGCGGTGCGGTGGCAAACCGCTTTCCGCCAAGGCTGCCTGAATATCCCCCACCAGATGGGGCGCACGGAACTGCGTGGGCGAGAGGTTCACCGACACCTTCAGCCCGTCGGGCCAGGCCGCCGCCTCGCGGCAGGCAGTGCGCATGATCCAGTCGCCGATCTCAGGCATCAGGCCGATCTCTTCGGCCAGCGGAATGAACTCGCCGGGAGAAACGCGGCCGCGCACCGGACTGTCCCAGCGCAGCAGTGCCTCGAAGCCGTTGATGTGGTCGCGCTCCAGGTCGACAACAGGCTGGTAGTGCAGCAGGAATTCATTGTTGCACAGGGCCCGTCGCAGATCCTGTTCCAGCTCGAGCCGTTCCTGCATCACCCGTTCCATGCCGGCGACATAGGCACGGTGGCAGCCGCGTCCGGCCTGCTTCGCCTGATACAGGGCGAGATCAGCGTTGCGCAGCAGGATATCGGGATCGGTGCCGTCCAGCGGTGCCACGGCCAGGCCGATGCTGGCGCCGATCAGCACCTGCAGCCCACTGACCACGAAGGGGCGGCCGATCTCGCGGATCAGCCGGTCCGCCACCGTTCCGGCTTCCGTGGCGCGGGCGCAACCGCCGAGCATGACGGCGAACTCGTCCCCGCCCAGTCGCGCCACCACATCCTGCGGCCGCAGCAGGCCCTGCACCCGCTCGGCCACCGCGCGCAGAAGCGCGTCGCCTGCCGGGTGCCCCAGCGTGTCGTTCACCGGCTTGAAGCGGTCCAGGTCGAGGTAGAGGACCGCGCAGCTACCCTCCGTGGATGTCTCGGCGTCCAGCCGGGCGCGGAAGCTGGCGCGGTTCGGCAGTTCCGTCAGTCCGTCATGATGCGCCAGATGCACGATGCGCCGCTCGATCTGCCGGCGCTCCGTGATATCGTCCATCGTGGTAACCCACCCGCCGCCGGGCAAGGCGCGGTGGCTCATGGCGATGGTGCGGCCTTCGCGGATCATCTCCTCCGCAACAGTGTGGTGCGTGCCCGCCAAGGACGCCAGGTGCTCTTCCCGGATGCGCCGAATGGCGCCCCGCGCGCCCGGCCCGTGCAGGCGCGAAAGCAGCTGGGTAAAAGTGCTGCCGATATGGGCCGCCGCCTCGTCCAGCCGCAGCATCTCGCGGAATCGGCGGTTGCACAGCGCCAGCCGCTCATCGGCGTCGAACAGGCACAAGCCCTGCGACATGTTGGCCAGGGCCAGGTCCAGCTTGTCGGTGATGCGCTGCAGGCGCGTCGATTGCTCGCGCTGCTCGGTCAGGTCGCGGGTGATCTTGGTGAAGCCCAGCAGCGTGCCGTCCACGTCCTCGATCGGGTCGAGCACAACATGGGCCCAGAAGCGCGAGCCATCCTTGCGCAGCCGCCAGCCCTCATCCTCGAACTTGCCGACGGCCAAGGCCGTGGCAAGCGCCTGCTGCGGCGAGCCGGCGTCAAGATCCTCCGCGGTGTGGAACACGGAGAAATGCCGGCCGACGATTTCGGCGGCGGCATAGCCCTTGAGCCGTTCGGCGCCGTCATTCCAGTTGCTGACCATGCCCCGGGGATCGAGCATGTAGATGGCATAGTCGGTGACGCCCTGCACCAGGAGGCGGAAGGCACGTTCGCTCTCGGTGGAGCGGCGCTCCGCCTCGTGCTGAGCGGTGATGTCACGGGTGATCTTGGCGAAGCCGAGCAGCCGTCCCGACGTGTCATGCACCGCGTCGATCACCACATGGGCGCGGAAGCGCGAGCCGTCCTTGCGCAGCCGCCACCCTTCCCCCTCGAACTTGCCCTCGGCTCGGGCGGTGGCCAGGGCTTGCTGCGGCAGCCCGGCGGCGCGGTCCTCCGGCGTGTGGAACTCGGCAAAGCTGCGGCCCAGGATCTCTGCCGCGCGGTATCCCTTGAAGCGCTCGGCCCCCGCATTCCAGCTGGCCACGATGCCGTCCGCCGTGAGCATGTAGATGGCGTATTCCGTCACCTCCTGCACCAGCAGGCGGTAGAGCGTGTCGTGCGGGACCTCTGCACCTGCGGAGGATGACATCTTGCGACTCCGGATCGGGCGGCGCGGCGGCTTCGCGGCCCCGTGCCATGCGGAGCGGTGAATGAGCACCGGCAATCGGAAAGAAAGCGTAAACGGGGTGCCTTGCCCGCCGGCTCGCCGGCCAGCGCAACGGCGCGGCCACACCGGGCGTTTCTGCCCTGTCTGATGCGTGCATAGGGAGCTGCGGGAGCGGAACCATGGCCGGACGCGACGACGGGGCGGAACCATCCGATACGGTGCCCCGCATCACCATCACCCCCTGCCACGAATGCGTCATCGTGTCGGCGGGCGGACGCACCGTGGCCGAAAGCTGTGCCGCGCTCGTGCTCCGGGAAGGGGACTACCCGCCCGTCTTCTACATTCCGCGCAGTGATGTGCGGATGACGCTTCTGAGCCGGAGCGAACTGGTGACCCACTGTCCCCACAAGGGACAGGCCACCCATTTCAGCATTGCCCCGGGCGGGGACAGGGGCCTGAACGCTGCCTGGAGCTACGAGGCACCGCTACGGCAAGTCTGCATGATCCGCGATCATCTCGCCTTTTATCCCGACCGCGTCGACTCCATCGCCACCCGTCCGCGTCATGAACGCTCCATGCGCCATTGAATGACGTCGCCGCGCTTGCCTCAGGCAGTCTGCCCTGCTCAACACCTGCCGGCGGGCGCTCCAGAAGGCCAGGCGGAAGGTCCGCTGCGACCGAGAGGGCGCCGGGACGGCAGGGGGCAGAATGGCCAGCATCCGGGAAGTCCATGCGGCGTTCAAGGACATCCTCTCAGAACAGGAAGCGGTGACCGAAGTCCTGAACCAGCGGACGGCGTCGCTGCGGTCGATCTGCTTCCGGGTGCGCAGCCCGGTGCGCGATGCGCTGGCCGCACTGATCAACACCTCGCTGCGCGATGCCGAGGATCTGGGACGCCTGGCTTCCGCCGGCGACGCCGCCCCGCTCGACCGGTTCAACACGGTGCGGGCCCGGCGTGATCGCGAGCGCGAGCGGCTACAGGCCGAGATCGCGCGCAATTCCGATGCGGCGCTGGCGGCGCTGGAGGGGCGGGTGGAAAAGGCCCGTCGTGCACAGGGCGAAGCGCGGCAATCCGCGGCGCTCCGCCGCGGCCACCTTGCCACGGTTGCCGCGCTGGCGGGATCCGGCACCTTCGCAGCCATGGGCTTGCATGAGCCCGATGCGCTGCTTCGCCACCTCGCCGCGCCGGACACGGAGCGGAATTTCCGGCAGGCCGGGATGCTGGCGCGGCTGACCCGCGGGTCGCTCCGCGCCGTGGCCGCGGCGCAGCGGCAGCATCCGGGCGGCGAGGGCCGCGACCTGTTCGAGGATGCCCGGTTGTGGCTGCTGCGGGTGGAGGAGGAGGCGCAGGCCGGCGCCGAGCGCGAGGTGGCCGAGGCAGCGGCCCGCGCCCATGGCCAGGCCCGGCGCGAAGCGGAAAGGGCCCTGACGGGACTGCCAAGCGATGCACGGCTGCTGAGCGATGCGCGCGACCTGGCGATCAGCCACGCCCTGACCCCCGACGGGGCTGCGGCGTTGCGCCGCATGCTTGGGCGACATGCCTTTTCCGACCAGGCGCTGGCGTTGCTGGCACGCGTCGCGCTGGCCGAGGCGGTGGCGGACGATGTTGGGCGCCGTTGGGCCGTACTGGCGGGCTTTCGCGATGCGGTGCAGGGGTTGATACCCGTGCTCCACACGGTTCTGGAAGCAGCGCCGGAGCAGGAAGCGCGGGGACTGGACCTGGCGGCCATCCAGTCCCGCTGGACGGTTCTGCGCGTTGATGCCGAAGCCGGCGCCGAGGGGCTACGCATCCTGCGCGCCGCAACGGCCGCGCTGGAGACCGAAGAACAGGGCAACTTGCCGGACGCACCGGACGACCACGTTTTTTGGCGCTTGGCCGGACTTGGCTGGTGGGTCGGGCTGTTGGAGAAGACTGCCTTGCTGGCGTCCCTTACCGCTTGTCTGCCCGGCCTGGAGGATGGATTGCCGACCGAGGTCGCGTCCCTTCTGGGCGAGGCACGGGCGGAACGGCTGCGGGCCGCCCTCGCTGTGGCAACGGCTACGCCGTTCGACGCCGAATTTGCTGGGTGGCGCCCCGAAGCCTAGCGGAACGCCTGTCTGCCGGCGGCGGTCGGCTCGCCACCGGAAAGATCGGGGCGCCGAACGGCTACGGCCGGGCGCCAGCCAGCATGTCCGCCAGCCCGTCGGCCAGCCTGCCGGCGGCAAGGCTCATGGCCTGGACGGTAGCCAATGTGCTGGAACCCTGGATCGGAACTTCCAGATCAAGGGTGCGGTTCAGCTGCCGCCTCCGCGAGGCGCGGGCGGTTCCGGGCTGCACCACCGCCTGCGCCACCAGCACCACCTGTCCGTTGCCGCTATCCTCGAAGCGCTGCACTTCCAGCTCGGCCACCGCATCGCTGTCGGCGGTGATGGCCGCGCCTTCGCTGAACACCGTGCTGCCCGGCAGGCGGCGCGTCAGGTTCTCGGCCAGCACGCGCCCCAGCATTTCGCCCGGAGGCTCCGCCCAGCGAGCACCCGGCAGCAACTCGATCCTTCCAGGCGCGCCGGCGCGGACGATCTCCGAGCGGTCGAGGTAGCGCGCCAGCCCAACCCGGCGGAGCTCGATCACGCGCGGTGTTCCCTGGCGGGCCGGGCCGTCCGCCGGTTCCAGTCGGTAGTAGTCGGCCTCGGCCGAGGCGCAGGCGGCACCCAGCAGCGGCAGGGCCAGCAGGGCGTGGCGGCGTGTCAGGCTCATGCGGTTACTCCGTCCGGCCCCGGACCAGTGCCTCGGGGTGGCGTTCCAGGTAATCGGCCAGCAGCCGCACGGAGCGGGCGGCATCGGTGGCCTGGCTCATCAGCCGGGCCAGATCGCGGCTGAAGGTGGAGTTGGCGCCGTAGCCCCGCTCGATCCCGCTCACCGCGGCCCGCGCGCTGCCGATGGTGCGGTCCAGGTTGTCGGCAATGGAGGGAAGGCGCTTCAACAGCGGGCCCAGCCCGCCATCGGCCTTGCGCACCAGGGATTCCAGTTCGGCCAGCGTGCCGGACAGATTGCTGATCGCGCCCTTCAGCTCCGGCCCGCCCGCCAGCGCGTTCACCGAGGCCAGGGTCTCGTTCAGGTTGCGGCCGATCTCGGCGATGGGGAATTGCCCCAGCTGGCCGGCGATGGCGCTGACGGCGGTGAAGATGTCGCCGCCGCCATCCAGGCTCGGGATCACCAGCCATTCGCCTTCCTGCCGGATCTCGGCTGGCGGCGCGTTGGGCACGAAATCCAGCGTGATCACCTTCTGCCCGGTGAGCAGGTTGCCGCTGGCCAGCTGCGCACGCATGCCCTGGCTGACAAACCGATCCAGCGCCGCGCGCACCTCCTCCTGCGGGCGGCCCTCGGGGAAGGCGATGCGGTCAGGCTCGACGGCGATGCGCACGGGCACGCGGAACCGGTCGGCGGTCTGGTCATACGCGAGGCGCACGCTGGTGACGCTGCCGATGCGGATGCCGCGCATCTCGACCGGAGAGCGGGCGGCGAGGCCTCGCACATTGCCATCCAGATAAACCAGGAACTCCAGCCGGTTCTCCGAGGTCGCGGCCACCGCATCCTCGACATTGTTGTAGAGGGTGAATTCGGCGTTGTCGGCGGCGGGCTCGGCCTGGCGTTCGCGCGGCGGGGTGTCGAAGGCGACGCCGCCGGCCAGCAGCGCGCGCAGGCTCTCGACCTCGAGGTTCAATCCATCAGGCCCAAAGCCGATGCGCACCCCGGAGGTGTTCCAGAAGCGCGAGCCTTCCCGCACATAGCCCTCGTACGGGGAACGGACAAAGGCGCGCAGCGTGACGATGCCGTCCGGCGAGGGAGGATCGAAGCTCAGGATCTCGCCCACCTGCACGTCGCGAAAGAACACCGGCGAGCCGCGATTGAGCGAGCCGAGCCGCCAGGTCTTCAGCGTGAAGATCCGCCCCGGCTCGTCCGAGCGGATGCCCGGGGGATCTTCCAGGCCCCGGTAGTCGTGCCGGGCCTCGCCCGGTGGTCCCGGATCGAACTCGATAAAGGCCCCGGACACGATGGTCTCCAGGCCGGACACGTTGCCGGCCGTCAGCCGCGGCCGCACAACCCAGAAGCGCGTACCCTCCGTCAGGTGATCGGCAAGGTCACGGTCCATGCGGACGAAGGCTGTGATGCCGGACAGGTCGTCCGCCAGCTCGATGCGCTCCACCAGGCCGATGGCCACCGATTTGTAGCGCACCTGCGTCTGTCCGGCGGTCAGCCCGTCGGCGGTGCGGAAATGCACGGTGACCAGCGGCCCGCGAGCGGAATAGGTGGTCCAGAGCAGATAACCGGTGATGGCGGCCGCGACGATCGGGATCAGCCAGATCAGCGAGAAGCGGCGGCGATGCGGCCGGGCCTCGGCGAAGGGCGCCCCGGAGGTGTGGTCTTCGGGCTCGCTCATCTGGGGCGCGCGGCCTCCTGCTCATTGGCGCCGGCCGCGTCCCACATAAGGCGGGGATCGAAGCATTCGGCGGCGATCATGGTCAGGATGACCACGGCGCCGAAGCAGGCGGCGCCCACCTCGGCATGGATGGAGGCGATGGCGCCGAACCGTACCAGCGCGATCAGCACAGAGACCACGAAGACGTCGATCATTGACCAGCGCCCCAGCGCCTCCACCACGCGGTAAAGTTGCGTTTTGCGCCGGAGGTTGCGCGTGGACCGGCGGCGGATGGACATCAGCATGATACCCAGCCCAACCAGCTTCAGCATCGGCACGGCGACGCTGGCCAGAAAGACGATCAGCGCCAGCGGCCAGAAGCCGGTATGCACGAACTCCACCACGCCGCCCAGAATGGTATGCGGTCCGCCCCGCCCCAGGGTGATGATGTTCATCACCGGGTAGTAGTTGGACGGGATGTAGAGAACGGCGGCGGCAAAGAGGAGGGCCCAGCTTCGTGCCACGCTGTTGGGCTTGCGGTGGTGCAGCGTGGCGCCGCAGCGGGGGCAGCCCGCACCGTCGGGCGCACGGGTCACGCGGCGGCAACTATGGCAGGACAGCGACCGTGCCGTGCCGGGCCGTGCCAGCCGGGTGTGGGGCGCCATCATGCCGCGTGCCTCCATCGCATCCCAGGCCGCTTGCGGCTCAAACATGGCGTCGGCGGCAACCAACGCCAGCACCACGGCGCCGAGGCCGTACACTGCCGGCCCCAGTTCCACCTCGGCCAGGTCCACCAGCCGCGTGTAGGACACCAGAGCGCCGAACAGAAACACTTCCAACATGGTCCAGGCGCCCAGATGCCCGTGCCAGCGCAGCGCCGGGATCATCAGGCGCGGCCCGAGCCAGGGCGGCGGGTGCCGCAGATGCAGCCCGCCAAGCACTGTCAGCCGCAGCATCAGCCGCGCCAGCGGCACCAGCACCAACGTCACCACCACTACGATGGCCAGGAGCCACAGCCCGTCCTCGGCGAAGGCGGAGGCGCCGGATTCGATGCGGCTGCCGCGGACCTGCCCGAGCAGCCTAAGCGTCAGGAACGGCATCGACAGGCTCATCGCGCACAGCATCAGGCTGGCGAGAGCCAACGCAAAAGGTGCGTCCAGCGGACGGGCATGGTGCCGCCGCAGCACGGCGCCGCAACGCGGACAGCGAGAATCCACTCCAACCGCTTGCGGATGCAGCCGCAGCATCATGCCGCAGTCATGGCACTGGCGGGCGAGGCCGGTGCCGCCGGAAAGGGCAGCTTCGGCGGCGTCGCAGGCCAGGGCTGGGCGGGATGCAGGTGACATTCACCGCCAATGTGCCGCCTCAGCCGCATCCGGCAACCCCTCCATGCTTCCGGTGCCGGATCAGGTCAGCCTGGGCTTGGCCGGGAGGCTCCACGGCTCGTGGCGCTGGCATGCGCTTTGCTGCACCGCCGCATCGTCACTGACCCCGAGGAGCCTTCTCCACCATGAAACCCCTCGTCCTGAGCGCCATGCCGCTGACTGAAACCTTGCGGAACAGGCTTGAGGGGCCATGCGACCTGCTGATCCTGCCGCCCGGCACCACGGCCGCGACCTTGCCCTCCAGGGCCCGGGATGCCCGTGTGCTGATCACCTTGGGCGGGCTGCACACGGATGCCGCAATGCTGGCGGAGTTGCCCGGGCTTGGCCTGGTGCATTGCTATGGCACAGGCTTCGATGGGGTCGATCAGGCGGCGGCGCGCGATGCGGGCATTGTCGTCACCCATGCAGGAGATGCCAACGCGACCGCCGTGGCCGAATTCGCTCTGGGGCTGGTGCTGGCTTCTTCCCGGATGATCCTGCAAGGGGACCGGCTGATCCGCGAAGGGCGATGGCTGGACCTGAAGCTCGACAGGGTGCCGATGGCACCGGGCTTGGCCGGCCGGCGCCTCGGCATCTTTGGCATGGGCGTCATCGGCATGAAGATCGCTAGCCGTGCCACCGCTTTCGAGATGGAGGTGGGCTACCATAACCGGCGCCGCCGCGACGGCCTGCCCTATGCTTACCACGAAAGCCTGGCGGAGCTGGCCGCGTGGTCGGACGTGCTGGTCGTCGCCGTTCGGGCCAGCGGCGAAACGCGGCACGCCGTTGATGCGTCGGTGCTGGCCGCGCTGGGTGCGCGAGGGGTGCTGGTGAACATTTCCCGCGGCAGCGTGGTGGATGAGGCAGCATTATGTGACGCGCTGCAGTCCGGTGCGGTGGCCGCCGCGGCACTGGACGTGTTCGAGCAGGAGCCACATTCGCCGGGTCGCCTGACCGCCGCGCCGAACACCGTGCTCACCCCGCACATGGCGGCTCTGACCAGCGCCGCCCAGGGCGCGCAGCAGCAACTGGTGCTGGAGAATGTGACAGCGTTTCTGGCCGGGCGGCCGGTGCGCTGCCGGATCCCCGGATTCTGAGGGGGGAGGCGCCAGTGCCGGGCGGTGCCCGGCAGCTGGCTCCTCAGGCCTGGCAGCCCTTGAGGAAAATGGCCACGGCCTTGTGGATGCGGGCGCGCAGCATTGCTTCCGGCAGTGCCGGCAGCATCGCCACGAGCCTTTCATAGTGGAAAGCTCCAAGCGCCATTCCGATCAGCATGCGCGCGGCCTCTTCCGTTGGGCCGAAGCGATACCCACCTTCCTGTTCCAGCAGGGCCAGGTAGCGTTCCAACGCGCCGATGCCTCCTCCGAAATGGCGCTCGGCCGAGGCGACAAGCGACGGATTGGCACCATATTCCGCCAGCACCATGCGCAGGGTGCTGATGGCGTCCTCGCACAGCATGACACCGGCCATGCGGAACAGCAGATCTTCCAGTGCCGGCCCTGGCGGGAGGCCGGGATCGATCTCCATGTTCTTGAGGGTGGCCTTGAAGCGGTTCAGCAGCAGGAAGAACAGCGCCTCCTTCGACTCGAACAGCTTGTAGATGGTTTTTTTGGAGCAGCCGGCCTGCCGCGCCACCACATCCATGGTGGTGGCATGGAAACCCACCCGGCGAAACTCCGCCTCGGCCACGGCAAAGATGCGTTCGCGCGCATCGTCCCGTGCATCATCCTCTCCGACGGTGTCGGGGACCAGGGGCACTCCACAGGCGGTTGTTACGTTGTTGTGCACTGAATACCTCGGGAGTCCGGCAAGCTTGGCTTGACTCTCCACAGGATACTAACGAGTTTCCGCCTCCACGCAACTCAGCTCCAGGAGCCTGCCATGGTTCACCCCGACACCGCTGCCGGGCCGGTACGTGCCGCGCGCCGTACGATGCTGGCCATCGCAGCTGTGCTGCCAGCGGGGCTGTTCCTGGCAGGCTGCGATGAGACGCCGCAGGCGAAGGCGCAGCAATCTCCACCGGCGCCGGAAGTAACCGTGATGGCGGTGAACCCGCAGCCGGTGAGCATCCACACCACCTTGCCGGGCCGCACCGTGGCCTTCCAGGTCGCCGAAGTGCGCCCCCAGGTGGGCGGTGTGCTGCGCGAGCGGCTGTTCCGCGAAGGCGAGGCGGTGGAGGCGGGGCAGAAGCTGTTCCAGATCGACCCGGCACCGTACCGGGCGCAGCTCGCCAGTGCCGAAGCCGGGCTGGAACGGGCCCAGGCGCAGCTTTCCTCGGCTCGCGTCACCGCCACGCGCTACGCGCCGCTGGTTCGGCAGAACGCGGTGTCCCGACTGGATTACGAAACCGCCGTGGCGACGCAGAAGGAGGCCGAGGCTGCCGTGGCCTCGGCCCGCGCGTCGGTGGAGACAGCGAAGATCAACCTGGGCTACACCACGCTGAACTCGCCGATTCCCGGCCGCACCGGCCGTGCCAGGCTGACGGTGGGCGCGCTGGTGACGGCCGATCAGGCCGAGCCGTTGCTCACCGTGACGCAGCTCGACCCCATCTATGTCGATGTTACCCAGCCCGCGACCACGCTGCTTCGGCTGCGGCGGGAAATGGAGGCCGGGCGCATCCGCCGCGCCGAGGGCGATGCCGCCGAGGTCCGGCTGCTGCTGGAGGATGGCACCGAGTATGCCCATGCCGGCATGATGCAGTTCTCCGAGGTGACGGTGGATCCCTCCACCGGTTCCGTGGTGCTTCGGGCCGAGTTTCCCAACCCCGAGGGCCTGCTGATGCCGGGCATGTTCGTCCGGCAGAAGGTGGAGGAGGGCATCAGCCAGAATGCCCTGCTGGTGCCGCAGCGCGCGGTGACGCGCAATCCGCGCGGCGAGGCCGTGGTCAAGGTGGTGCAGCCCGACGGCACGGTGGCCGAGCGCACCATCGATGCCAACCGCGCCATCGGTACCGACTGGCTGGCGCAATCCGGCCTGAATGCCGGCGACAAGGTCATTGTGGAGGGGGGGCAGCGCGTGCAGGCCGGCGCTCGGCCGCAAGTCAGTGAGATCACGCGCGACGAGCTGGGCCGCAACCGGCAAACCGCGCAGCAGGCACCGAACCGGGGCTGAACGAACACCATGGCACGCTTCTTTATCGACCGCCCGGTTTTTGCCTGGGTGCTGGCGCTGGCGACCATGCTGATCGGCCTGATCTGCTTGCGCACCCTGCCCATCTCGCAATACCCGAGCATCGCGCCACCTTCCATCCGCATCACGCTGAACTATCCCGGCGCCTCAGCCGAGACGGTGCAGAACACTGTGGTGCAGGTGATCGAGCAGCAGATGACCGGGCTTGACGGCCTGCTCTATTTCACCTCGTCCTCGAACCGCGACGGCAGCGCCGCCGTGGAGCTGACCTTTGCCCAGGGCACCGATGCCGACACGGCGCAGGTACAGGTGCAGAACAAGCTTTCCCTGGCCGAGACACGTCTGCCCGAGACGGTGCGCCAGCAGGGCATCCGCGTCGCCAAATCATCCTCCGCCTACCTGATGGTGATTGGCTTCGTATCGTCCGACGGCACTCTGAACAGCTCGGACCTGGCCGATTTCATCGCCACCAACGTGCAGGATCCGTTGACCCGCACCCTGGGCGTCGGCGACTTCAATCTCTTCGGCTCGCAATACGCGATGCGGATCTGGCTTGATCCGAACAGGTTGAACGCCTTCAACATGATGCCATCCGACGTGACGGCGGCGATCTCGGCGCAGAACGTGCAGGTGGCCTCGGGCGAGATTGGCGCACGTCCGGCCGTGCCCGGGCAGATGTTGAACGCGACGCTGATCGGCCCGTCCTACCTGCAGACGCCGGACCAGTTCGGCGCCATCCTGCTGCGGGTCAATCCCGACGGATCGCAGGTGCGGCTGCGAGACGTGGCCAGGATCGAGCTGGGCGCGCAGAGTTTCGCCGTGTCTTCCCAGTTCAACGGCCGCCCCTCCGCCGCCATCGGCGTGCAGCTGGCCGCCGGCGCCAACGCGGTCGCCACTGCGGAAGCCGTGCGCGCCACGCTGGACGAGATCAGCGGCAGCTTCCCCTCCAACATCGAGATGGTGATCCCCTACGACACCACCCCGTTCGTGGAGATCTCGATCAAGGAGGTGGTGAAGGCGCTGGTCGAGGCCATGGTCCTCGTCTTCATCGTCATGTTCGTGTTTCTGCAGAATTTCCGCGCCACGCTGATCCCGACGCTGGCGATCCCGGTCGTGCTGCTCGGCACCTTCGCGGTGCTGGCTTTCGCGGGCTACTCGATCAACACCCTCACCATGTTCGCCATGGTGCTGGCGATCGGCCTGCTGGTCGACGACGCCATCGTCGTGGTGGAGAATGTCGAGCGCGTGATGGAGGAAGAGCATCTCTCGCCGCTCGAGGCCACGCGCAAGTCGATGGATCAGATTTCCGGCGCCCTTGTCGGCATCGGCCTGGTGCTGTCGGCCGTGTTCCTGCCGATGTTCTTCTTCGCCGGTTCCGCCGGCGTGATCTACCGGCAGTTCTCGTTGACCATCATCACGGCGATGACGCTGTCGGTCGCGGTGGCCATCATCTTCACCCCGGCACTTTGCGCCACCATCCTGCGCCGGCCCAAGAACCACGGTGCGCAGAAGCGCGGCTTCTTCGGCTGGTTCAACCGCAATTTCGATCGTACCACGCGCGGCTATGTCGGCGGGGTGCGGCACGTCGCCACCCGCCCCGCACGCTTTCTGCTGATCTATGCCGCCGTCGCGGTCGCCTTTGGCGTCATGTACATGCGCCTGCCCTCCTCCTTTCTGCCCAGTGAGGATCAGGGCGTGATGTTTGTGCAGGTGTCCGCGCCTCCGGGCGCCACCGTGGCGCGCACCAGCGAGGCCGTGGAAGCCATCAACCGGTACATGCTGGAGCAGGAGAAGGAGAACGTCGCCTCGGTCATGGCGATCACCGGCTTCTCCTTCTCGGGCCGCGGCCAGAACGCCGCCATGGCCTTCGTGCGGCTGAAGGACTGGGAGGAGCGCGGGCGGCCGGACCAGTCGGTCAGCGCCATTTCCGGCCGTGTCATGCGGCACTTCGCCGGCTTCAAGGATGCCCAGGTTTTCGCCTTCGCACCGCCCGCAGTGCCCGAACTGGGCAATGCCACCGGCTTCGAGATGCAGCTGGTGGATCGCGGCGCCAATGGTCATGAGGCGTTGACCCAGGCGCGTAACCAGATGCTGGGGGCGGCCGGGCGGAGCGGCACGGTGGTGGGCGTGCGCCCCAGCAGCCAGCCGGACGAGCCGCAGTACAAGCTCGACATCGACTGGGAAAAGGCCAGCGCGCTGGGGCTTTCGGTGCGTGACGTCAATAGCACCCTGTCCGCCGCCTTCGGCTCCTCCTATGCGGGCGACTTTTTGGACCGCGGCCGCGTGAAGCGGGTGTATGTCCAGGGCGCGGCGGAGTTCCGCATGCTGCCCGAGGATATCGGCCAGTGGTATGTGCGCAACGCCAGCGGCACCATGGTGCCCTTCAGCGCCTTCGCCACAGCGCAGTGGGAGATCGGCTCACCGGGCCTGACGCGCTTCAACGGCATCAGCGCGGTGGAACTCTCGGGCGATGCCGCGCCAGGGCAGAGCACCGGCGCCGCCATGGCCGAGATGGAGCGGCTGGCCGCCGAGCTGCCGCCCGGCTTCGGCGTGGAATGGAGCGGCCTGTCCTATGAGGAGCGCGCCTCCGGCTCGCAGGCCGCGCCGCTCTATGCCATCTCCCTGATTGTCGTCTTTCTCTGCCTCGCGGCGCTCTACGAAAGCTGGGCGATCCCGGCTTCGGTGATGTTGGTGGTGCCGCTCGGTGTGTTTGGCGCGGTGACGGCGACGCTGCTGCGCGGCCTGGAGAACGACGTGTATTTCCAGGTCGCGCTGCTGACCACCGTGGGGCTTTCAGCCAAGAACGCCATTCTGATCGTGGAATTCGCCCGCGAGCACTTCGAGGCCGGAGAGAACCTGCTCAGCTCCGCGCTTCACGCGGCGAAGGAGCGCCTGCGGCCGATCCTGATGACGTCGCTGGCCTTTAGCCTCGGCGTGGTGCCGCTGGCCATTTCCACCGGTGCCGGCGCGGGCGGACGCGTGGCCATCGGCACGGGCATCATCGGCGGCGTCGTGACCGGCACCGTGCTGGCGGTCTTCTTCGTGCCGCTGTTCTTTGTGCTGGTCCTGAAGCTGTTCCGCACCAAGCGCGCCTCCGAGCGCCAAGCCGAGCAACGCTCCGAGGCCGTGGCCCAGCCGGGGGCGGGGGATTGAGAATGAAAGCCTCGACCATGCCGCGTTTTGCAGCCCTGTTGCTGGGTGCCAGCTTCCTCGCCGGCTGCTCACTGATCCCCGATTATGACCGGCCAGCCTCCCCCGTGCCGTCCGCCTGGCCGCAGGGCGAAGCCTACCGCACCGTCGCCGCGGGTGGGGTGGACCGCCGATCCGGCGCCGGGGCCGAAACGGCGGACGCCATCGGCTGGGACCGCTTCTTTCTCGATCCCGGCTTGCAGCGCGTGATCGGCATCGCGCTGAACAACAACCGCGACCTGCGCATCGCCGCGCTGAACGTGGCGGCGGCCGAGGCACAGTTTCGCGTCCAGCGCGGCGGGCTGTTTCCCGAGATCGGCGCTTCCGGCAATGCCCAGTACCGGCAGACCCCCGCCGATCTCACCAGCGCGGCGGCTTTCGGCCGGAACGAGCCCGTGACTTCCCGCACCTGGAGCGCGGGCCTGGGCACCACCGCCTATGAGCTGGACCTGTTCGGCCGGGTGCGCAGCCTGAGCCGCGCGGCCTTCGAGAGTGCCCTGTCACTGGAGGAAACCCGCCGTGCCACGCAGATCGCGCTGGTGGCCTCGGTGGCGGATGCCTACCTCGCAGTGCTGGCCGACCGGGAGCTGCTGGAGCTGACACGGCAGACGCTATCGAGCCAGGAAGAGTCGCTGCGCCTCACCCGCGCCCAGACCCAGGGCGGAACGGCCACCGACCTGACGCTGCGTCAGGCCCAGACGGCGGTGGAGACGGCACGGGCCAACCTCGCCCTCTACACACGGCAACTGGCGCAGGACAGCAACGCCCTGGCCGAGCTGATCGGACAGCCTCTGCCGGCTGACCTGCCAGTGGCCCGCAGCCTGGACAGCCGGCTGATGCTGGCTGATGTGCCGGCCGGCCTGTCCTCCGAGGTGCTGTTGCGGCGCCCTGATGTGCTGTCGGCCGAACGGCAGTTGCTGGCGGCCAACGCCAATATCGGCGCGGCGCGGGCGGCATTTTTCCCGTCCATCAGCCTCACCGGCAGCTACGGCACCAGCGGTGCTGCCTTGTCGCGCCTGTTCCAGCCATTATCCGGCGCCTGGACTTTCGCGCCGCAGATCAACCTGCCAATCTTCACCGGCGGCATCAACCAGGCCACGCTCGACTACGCCAAGCTGCAGAAGGATGTGCAGGTTGCGACCTATGAGCGGACCATTCAGACCGCCTTCCGCGAAACCGCCGACGCGCTCGCGGCACGCGGTACCTATGACGACCAGCTCCGCGCGCAACAGGCCCTGGCCGATGCCTATTCGGAAAGCTACCGGCTGGCGCAGCTGCGCTTCCGAAGCGGGGTGGACAACTACCTGACGACGCTGGTGGCGCAGCGTGACCTTTATGGCGCGCAGCAGGATTTGATCACGCTGCGGCAGGCGCGGCTTTCAAGCCGGGTAACGCTCTACAAGGTTTTGGGGGGGGGCTGGCGCGGCAGCGAAGCCCGGACCGTGGCCGGGCGCTGACATCAGGCGTGGATGTGGCCATGCCGCATCTCGTCGGCTCGTCGAGGCCAGTGTAAGCTAGGCCGGCGCGGTCCCGGACATCGTTCGGGCCTTCCGGTGCGGCTGGCGTGGTGGAACGGTAGACACAGCAGACTTAAAATCTGCAGGGCAATCGCTCGTGCGGGTTCGAATCCCGCCGCCAGCACCAATTATCCGGTTGTTGAGCCAGAGGCCAGAAAGACGAAAGGGGCGCATTGCTGCGCCCCTTGCCGACTGATCCGGTCAGTCCGCGGCGCGCAAGGAGCGCCACTCGACCGGCAGATCCCGCTCCACGAGCGAGCGGGCAAACAGTCCACCCCCAACCAGGGTGGCAACAACAGTGACAAACAGAAAAGCGGACATGGGTAAGCCCCTTGATCCTTTAGAACCGCCGCAATGCTGCGGCTGCGAAAGGATTCATACACCCACAACTATGAATGGAGCGTTGCTGTTTTCGCGCATGCGGCACGGAAGGGCGCATGGCTTGGCTGTCATGTTTGCCGCGCGGATCTCGGCAATCAGCGGAGCAGCCGGCGTGCCAGGGTCAGTGCGCGATGATCACGCGGCGGATCGAGCAGGCGGGACAGCGCAAAGGGGCCGTGCCTCACGCGAGCGCGCCAGTCGCTGAAGGCGTCGAAGCCGGCGCGTCCGTGATAGCGCCCGAAGCCCGACGCGCCGACACCACCGAAGGGCAGGGCAGGAAAGGCGGCATAATCGACGCAGCGGTCCTCGACGATGGCCCCGGAACGGCTCCGCGCCGCCAGCGCCTGTCGCTCCTCCTTGCTGGCGCCGAAAAGATAGATCGCCAGCGGCGCCGGTCGCTGCCGGAGCCAGCCGATGGCGGAGTCCAGGTTCGACACTGTTTCCAGCGCCAGCGCAGGGCCGAAAATTTCGTTGCCCGGATCATCGGGCAGCAGGGCGATGCCGCCGGGCAGGATCTCCCCACCGGCTGCCAGTTTCGCCTGGGCCGTGCGGCGGTGCGGCAGCACCGCGCTTTCGCAAGGCACCGATGCGGCGCGGCAGGCCGCGCGAAACATCTCCGGCTCATGGCCGACCAGCACCACCGTGTCGGGCGCCACACAGGTTTGACCGGCATTCATCGCCTTGCCGGCCAGGATCGCCTTGGCCGCGCGGGCGAGGTCGGCTCCCGGCAGAACCAGGGCAGGGCAGCGGCCACCCAGCTCCAGCGTCAACGGCACCAGATGATCCGCGGCCGCTCGCATCACCTGCCGCCCGGTATCCGTGCCGCCGGTGAAGACCAGGTGATCCCAGGGTTGAGCGGCGAAGTCCGCCGCCACCGCCGCATCGCCCTGCACGACCCGTGCGATGCGAGGGCCTAGGGCGGCCTCCACCAGTTCCGCCAGCAATGCGGCTGTCCGGGGGGTGTGTTCGCTGGGCTTCAGCACCACGCGATTGCCGGCTGCCAGCGCCTCCGCCAAGGGCCAGAGACCGAGCTGAATGGGATAGTTCCAGGGCGCCATCACCCCCACGACCCCCTTCGGCACCGGTTCCACCCAGGCAAGGCTGGGCATGAAGGCCAGGGGCACCGGCACCAGACGCGGACGTGCCCACCAGCGCAGCCACCGCCGCGCGCGCCGCGCCGCCTGCGCGACCAGCAACACGTCGGCAATCAGCGTCTCGGTCCGGGAGCGGCCGTTGTAATCGGCGTCGGCGGCGGAGGCCAAGTCCTCGGCGCGGCGGATCGCGGCATCGGCCAGGGCCGCCAGCAAAGCCCGACGGTCGCCGATCGACAGCCGCGTCGTCTCGGCCCGCAGCGCGGAAAGCGCTGCGGAGGGGGTCTCAATCATGCCGGGCTGGCCGGCGGCCCGCCATAGGATCGGCCCTTCCATTCCGGCCGACGCCCTAGCCCACCTCCCAACAGCGCCGTCCACTGGATGGCCAGCGCCACGGCCACGGCGAAGGGATGCAGCGGCACGCTCCACCATGGCTCCCGCATGCGCCAGGTGATCAGGCAGCGCAGGCCCAGGGATAAGGCCACCGCCAGCAGTGCCGCCGGATGCAGCAGCAGCAGCCAGGGCAGCAGATGGGCCCCGCCCAGCAGTGCCGTCCAGACCGGCAGGCCCAGGGGGGTCGCCATGCCTTCCCTTGCATTCTTGACGAAGCCGGACCAGGCGGCCGCGAAGCTGTCATACATGCGGCAGGTGGCAAGGCGGCTGCCATCCACCACCTCGGTTGTGAAGCCGCGTGCCCGCATCCGGCGCGCCAGTGACAGCGCATCGTGCAAGATGGCCGGGGCCGCCGCGTGCCCGCCGGCCGCGCGGTAGGCGGCCGCCTCGGCCAACACCAGCTGGCCGCAGGCCGCTGCCAGCGAGGGCTTGGCGCCGCGCCGCCCGCCCGCCGGCAGGTAGCCCAGCATCATCAGGTTAATGACCGGCACGGTCAGCGCCTCCCCCACGCCCCGCATGACCTGCCGCGGCACGCCGCTGACCAGCGCGATGTCATGCCGCATGGCATGGCCCGCCATGGCCGCCGCGGCGTGCGGCCGCAGCGTCACATCGGCATCGATGAACAGCAGGTGGGTTCCCCGCGCCGCCTCGGCCAGCCGGGCGCAGGCATGCACCTTGCCGGTCCAGCCTTGGGGAAGCGGCGGCGCGCGCAGCAGGCGGAGCCGTGGATCCTCCTGGGCCAGGCGGGTCACGATGGCGGCTGTGGCATCGCGCGAGCCATCATCCATGACCACCACCTCGATCCCGACGCCCTGGCTGGACAGAGCGGCGCGTACGCAGGTTTCGATGTGCGCAGCCTCGTCGCGTGCCGGGATCAGGATGGATACCAGCGCCGCTGCCGGAGGATCGTCCGACACGCGCGGCAGGCGCGGAACATTGCGCAGGGCCAGTAGCCAGGGGAAAACAGCAAGGCCAAGGGCGATCCAGGCCAGCAGGTTCATCGCCGCCACTCGTGCCGTGCATCGAAGCGGCTTCCGGTCAGCGCCGCCCGCCCGCGTCGCCACCAATCATAGATGCCGCCCATGCCTTCGCTCCCCTGTTCCACCACGCGGAACCGTTCCGGATCGCGCGATATCGCCTCTGCCGCCAGGCGATCCATGGTGTCGCCCAGGGTGGCAGACATGGCCGCGGCACGTTCCTCCCGTCCCATGGCCTGCAACGCCACGCCGAGCCAAGGTTTGCCGAAGGCCGCCAGCATCTCCGGCTTCCGTTCGGACCAGAAGGGATACTCGAGCGCCAGAGGCACGAAGGTGGCGTGCGGCGCCGTTTCCGCGAGCCGCACTAGGCCGGGCGCTATGGGTTGCGGCCGTTCCCGTGCGTCGGCGAAGCGCCCGGGCGCGTTCATCCAAAGCATGTCGTCTCGGTTCGGCGCCAGCACCTGTCCCGCCACGCGAACAAAGGCGACCGCTCCCCGGGCACTGGACGGCTCCACGCCGAACACGCCGAGCCGCTGCATGAAGCGGTAGCGGGCCAGCGCCGCCGCCTCCATCGGAATGAACATGCGGCGCCCGGCGAACAGTCGGCGCGACAGGAGCATGAAGGCCACGCCGTCCCACCAGGAGGGATGGTTGGCGAACACCACCAGCGGGGTGGCGCTGTTGTCCGTCTCCGGCGGCATCCCCCAGTGCGGCACACGCAGGGCCCGCATGTGGCGGCGGCAGAAGCGCGTGAACATCACGTCGTAGAAGCGCATCAGGGTGGGAGAGTAGGTACGGAGCGGGTCCATCAGCCGGTGCGGCCCTTCACCGCCATGAACGAAGACAGGATCCGTGGTGGTTGGACCATCTCGGACCCCGGCATCATCGGCCCTTCCTGGCCGCAGCCCCCCGCCTTCATTCCGCCGCGAGGGGCAATCCCCTCTCGCCGGCCAGGCGCGCCGCTTCGCTCATGCCGGGCCCGCCCAGATCCTGGTCCAGCGCATCAGCCGCGATCCAGCCGGACATCATCACCATCGGCATGCCCGGCCCCGGATGCGCCGCGCCGCCAGCCAGATACAGCCCCTTCACCGCGCGGGAACGATTGCCGGGCTTGAAGGCGCCAGTCCATTTGCCGTGGCTGGCCAGCCCGTAGATCGCGCCGTCCAGCACGCGGTAGCGCTCGTGGATGTCGGCGGGCGTCAGGTGGCGCTCCACCACGATGCGGCTCTCGATATCCTCCAGCCCCGCGGTACGCTTCAGCTTGTCCAGGATCACTTGGCGGTAGCCGGGCAACATGGCTCGCCAGTCCTGGCCTGGGCGCAGATAAGGGGTATGGACCAGCACGTAGAGGGCCTCCCCGCCTTCCGGCGCCACGGTCGGGTCGGTGGCGGAGGGCGCTGCCAGATAGGCGGTGGGATCGGGCGCTGGAATGCCCTTGCGGTAGATGGCGTCGAACTCCTCCTCGGCATCGCGGGAAAAGACGAAGTCATGATGCGCCAGGTGCTCGTAGCGGCGGTCGAGGCCGAGATACAGCACGACGCCGGAGCAGGCCGGTTCATATTTGCTGCGCGAGTATTTCCGCGCCGGGGCGCCGCCCAGCAACTCGCCATAGGTTCGGATGGCGTCCATGTTGGACACCACCGCATCGCAGGCGATGCGTTCCGCCCCGGCTTTCACGGCGCGGACGGCGCCGTTCTCCACCTCGATGCCGGTGATCTCGCAACCCGGGCGCAGATCGGCGCCCAGTTCGGCGGCGAGGGTCGCCAGCGCCTCGGCCACGCCGCGCGTGCCGCCCCGCGGGTACCAGATCCCCTCCTGCGCCTGCATGTCGCCGATGCCGCAGAGCACGGCAGGCGCCAGATAGGGAGAGGAGCCGACATACTGCGTGTAATGGTCCAGCATCTGCGCCAGCCGGGCATCCGGCACATGGCCGCGGATCACCTTGGCCACGGTCTGGCCCATGCGGAGCGCCAGCACGTCCCGCATGGTGGAGGGCGAAAAATTCGCCTTGAAGTCCAGCGTGTCGCTGATGCCTTCAACCGATTTCCAGAAAAAGAACTTCTCCGACACATCGTGCAGATGGTGCGCAACATCCTGGAAGCGGCGATAGCCGGCGCCGTTGCCGGGCGCGAAGCTGTCCATGGCCTCGGCCATGGCCGGCACATCCTGCATCAGGTCGATGCGCGTGCCGTCCTCGAAGAAGCAGCGCCATTGCGGGTCGAGCCGGATCAGCGGCAGCACCGTGTCCAGGTTGCGCCCCGCCTCAGCGACGATGCGGCGCAGCACGCGCGGCATGGTCAGGATGGTCGGACCCATGTCGAAGCGGAACCCGGCATTATCGGACGGGCCGCCACCCGGCCGCGCCGGCAGGTTGAGCACCGCAGCCTTGCCGCCCAGCCACTCATTCTTGTCGAACAGCGTGACGCGGTGCCCGCGCGCCGCCGCGACCACGGCGGCCGAAAGCCCCCCAAGCCCGCCACCGATCACCACAACATGCGAGGCCGTCACGCCATCATCTCCTTCTCAGACGCTTCCCGCTCCGCGCGGGATACCGGAACGTCCGGCAGGCGCGTGGGAGTGCCGGGCAGGCCGAGGTCGCGCAGCAGCAGGTCGGTGCTGATCCGCGCGCCCTCGTAGATCACCGGCAGGCCACTGCCAGGATGGGTGCCGCCCCCCACCAGATAGAGAGACTCCGTATCGCGGAAGCGGTTGCCGGGCCGGAAGTTCAGCATCTGCCGCAGATCATGCGCCAGGTTGAAGGTGGCGCCATAGCCGACCGCGAACTCATCCTGCCAATCGGCAGGAGTCACCATGCGCTCGAACCGGATTCGGCTCTCGATGTCGGGGATGCCGAGCGTCGCCAGGCGGCGCAGCGCCGCCGCGCGGAACTCCGGCGCATGCGCTGTCCAGTCGGCGTCGCCACGCAGGTTGGGAACGGGAACCAGCAGGTACAGGGCGCTATGCCCCGGTGGCGCCATGGAGGGGTCGGTTGCCACCGGATTGTGCAGGTAGAAGGAAGGCTCGGATGGAACCTGCCCGGCCTCGATCTCGGCCAGGTTGCGGCGGTATTCTTCGGCCAGCAGCACCGTGTGATGTGCCAACTGTGGAAAGCGTCCCTCCACGCCGAGGTAGAGCATGAAGGTGGAGCAGGAATAGCGCGCCTTCTCGATCCGCCGGTCGGACCATTGGCGGCGCAGTGCGTCGGGGATCAGGCGCGGCGCGGCATGGGCGAAATCGGCGTTCATCACCACCGCGTCGGCGTCGATGCGGCCGGCGGCGGTGTCCACGCCGCGGGCCCGGCGCCCTTCGAAGACGATGCGCTCGACGGGCGTGTTCAGCCGGATCTCGGCGCCAAGACGCTGGGCCACCCGCGCCATGCCGGCGGCCACGGCGCCGCAACCCCCTTCCGGATGGAACACGCCGTGCTCGTATTCCAGAAAGGAGAGGATGGTGAACAGGCTGGGGCAGCGGAACGGACTCATGCCCAGGTACTTGGTTTGGAAGGAGAACAGCAGCCGCGTGCGTGGATCGCGGAAATAGCGCGACAACTCGGTATCCACCGACAAGTGCGGCCGGAGCTGCGGCAGGGCCCGCAGCATGTCCGGCGCGAACAGGTCCGAGGCGGTGGCGAAGCCGCGTTCCAGCACAGGGCGGAAGGCTTCCAGCTTGCGCCGGTTGTCGGCCAGGAAGCGGCGCAGGTTGCGGGCATCGGCCGGATCGATGCGGGCGATCTCGGCCTCCATCCGATCCAGGTCCGAGGTTGCGTTCACCACCGGGCCGGCGCCACCGCCGAAGATCAGCCTGTACTGCGGATCGAGCCGCGTCATCCGCACCTCATCCGCCAGCGAGGCGCCGCAGGTGGTGAAGATTTCCTCCAGGATGCGAGGATAAAGGAAGAAGGTCGGGCCAAGGTCGAAGCGGTAGCCCTGCGGCGTTTCCAGGGTACGGCTGCGGCCCCCGATCACGCCGTCGCGTTCCAGCACGGTGACCTTCAGGCCACGGGCTGCCAGCAGCATGGCCGACGCCAGCCCGCCAGGGCCGGCACCGATCACCACCACATGGCGCGGCCGCGGCTCGCCCGATGGACCCCGACCGGATTCTGGCCGCGCGGCCTGCACCGGCGCCTCCGGCCAATCCAATCCGGTGCGCTGCAGCGAGATCCCCATGCCGGCCCTACCATGTCCTGTGTTACACTTGTGACAGGTGCGGCCGTTCGGCGAATTGCCAAGGGGGAGAAGCGATGACCCGGCCTCCTGGCCCTGCTCGGCCCGGTGGTCAGGCAGCGCGGGCAGCACCTTCCGGCACGGCACGATCGTCATAACCGCGCGGATGCGCTTCCCGCCACGCCCAGGCGGTGCGCACGATCTCGTCCAGTCCCGCATGGTAGGGCTGCCAACCCGTCTCGCGCCGCAGCTTCTCGTTGGAGGCCACCAGAATGGCCGGGTCGCCCGGGCGGCGGGGCCCGATGCTGTGCGGCACGCGGCGCCCGCCGATGCGCTCGACGCTTTCGATCACCTGCTTCACCGAATGGCCCAGCCCGTTCCCGACATTGTAGCGGACACTGGGCCCGTCCTTCAGCCTGTCCATCACCCGCAGATGGGCATCGGCCAGATCGGTGACATGCACATAATCGCGGATGCAGGTGCCGTCCGGCGTCGGATAGTCATCGCCGAACACCATCAGCGGGTCACGCCGACCCAGTGCCGCGTCGATGGCCAGGGGGATCAGGTGCGTCTCGGGGGTATGGTCCTCGCCCAGACGTCCCTTGGGATCGGCACCGGCGGCGTTGAAGTAGCGCAACGCCGCGGAACGCAGCCCATGGACGCGGTCGGCCCAGTCCAATGCCGTTTCGGCCATGAACTTGCTCTCGCCATAGGCGGAGCCGGGAATGATGCGCGCCGCCTCGTCGATCGGCATCTTCTCGGGATGGCCGAACAGGGCGGCAGTGGACGAAAGCACGAAGCGTCGGCAGCCAGACCGCACTGCCGCATCGGCCAGGGTGGCGGTGTTGGACAGGTTCTCCGCCAGGTAGCGCATCGGCTCGCGCATGCTCTCGCCCACCAGGGACAAGGCGGCGAAATGCAGCACGCCCTCGAAGGACCAGCCCGCGAAGACCTCATCCACCCGCCGGCGGTCGGCCAGGTCAGCCACCACCAGTTCGACCCCAGGCGGCACCGCGGCGCGATGCCCCTGCCGCAGATCGTCCAGCACCACGACCTCGTCGCCGCGCTCCTGCAGCGCCAGCACCACATGGCTACCGACATAGCCGGCGCCGCCGGTCACGAGGAAACGTGCCATCGGATCTCCTTTCCGGATCGCCGATGCACCTGTGCGCCGGCTTCTGCGCCTGAACATAGCGCAAAACCACAACGCCGCAGCCATGGCGACACTGCGGTCACTGTCATGTCACCGCTTCGGGATGGTTCAGAGCGTCAGCTCGACCATGACGGGGACGTGGTCGCTGGCTTGCAACCAGCTGCGCGCCGGCTTGTGGACGCGCCAGTCGGTCAGCTTGCCGGCCAGATCCCGGCTGACCCAGATATGGTCGAGCCGCCGCCCACGATTCGAGGCTTCCCAGTCCCGCGCGCGGTAAGACCACCATGTGTAGAGCTTGTCCGGAGGCGGCACAAAGTGCCGCAGCGCGTCGTACCAGTCGCCGGCCTTCTGCCAGCCGGTCAACGCCTCGACCTCGACCGGGGTGTGGGACACGACGTCCAGCAACTGCTTGTGGCTCCAGACGTCGCTTTCCAGCGGCGCGATGTTGAGGTCGCCCAGCATCACCGCGCGCGTCGCTGGTCCGCGCGCGGCATTCCAGGCCGTAGCCTCGGCAATGAAATCGAGCTTGTGCGCGAATTTGGGATTGGCCTCCCGGTCGGGGATGTCGCCTCCGGCCGGTACATAGAAATCATGCAGTTCCAGGCCGCCCGGCACGTCCAGATCAACACCAAGATGTCTGCAATCGCCGCGCGCGCACCAATCCGGATCATCGCCCCGAATGCGAAATGGAATCCGGGAAAGGATGGCTACGCCGTTATAGCCCTTCATGCCCCGTGCCGCGCGGTGGGTGAAGCCCAGTGCTTCCAGACCGGCGTGCGGGAACAGGTCATCCGGGCATTTGGTTTCCTGGAGGCAGAGCACATCCGGCCCCAATGCCTCGATCAGCGCGGAAAGCAATGGCAGGCGCAAGCGGACCGAATTGATGTTCCAGGTGACGATGCGAAGCTTGGACATGGCGCTAGCCATAGGCCGGAAGCACCGAATGGGCCAGGGGCTCTGGCCAGATGTCAGGGCCGAAAAAGGCGGCGCCCGGTCAGGGGGGTGACCGGGCGCCTTGGGGGGATGCATTCCGTCTCGGAATGGTCGGGAAAAGCCGATGGGGGACCGGCTGCCCACGAGTCAGAATGGCGATGCGCAGACGCGTTGATAAGAGGTTTATCCACAATTCAAAAACGTTTGATCAGGAAAATTGATTCAGGGGTGTTGCTATTCGGCCGCAAGCGTGGGCGTTAGGGCCGGTTGTGCCATTCGGGATGCATAGCCACGGGCGGCGTGACCGAAAGCTTCAAACAACCGGCGGGAGAGCATATCCTCCGCCCAATCATATTCCGGGTGCCATTGCACGCCGATGGCGAAGCCGCGCGCACCCTCGATCCGGCCAGCCTCGATGGTGCCATCGGGCGCCCAGGCTTCCGGCACCAGCCGTGCCGCGGGATGCGCCACGCCCTGATTGTGCAGGGAATTGACCGGCACCGCATCCGGCGACCAGTCCAACCCCTGCCAGTGCCGCGCCAGGAGGCCGTCGGCCGCGACCCGAACGGCGTGGGCCTTGCCGGTGCGCACCTTGGGCAGAGCCTGGTCCGATGGCGTGGAGTGATCCATGCGGCCCGGCAGATCCTGGATGCGCTGGTCCAGGGTGCCGCCGAGCGCCACGTTAAGCTCCTGGAAGCCGCGGCAGATCGCCAGGATCGGCAGCCCCGCCTCCAGGGCCCCCAGGATCAGCGGCAGGGTGGTCGAGTCGCGCGCCGGGTCCTCGGGCGTGCCTTCCAGGTGTGGCGGGCCCGCATAAAGGCCAGGCGCCACGTTGGACCGGCTGCCAGTCAGCATCAGCCCGTCCAACCTGGGCAGGATCTCCTCGGCCACCGCGCCGCCGGCGGCGGGCACCAGCACGGGAATTCCACCGACGGGGCCGAGTACCACCTTGATGTAGTGGTCGGACACCGCGTGGTTGGGCATGGCGAAGGCACCGAACGCCTTCATGCAGCAGGGAATACCGATCAAGGGGCGCATGGAGGAAAGGTCGCGCCTCGGCATGGCGCGATCAAGTCAAGAATCATGCGGCTTTGTGGCATCCGCCCTGCAAGCTCATCTTGTCTGGCTGGAATCGGCTTCCGAGGCAGTCGATGCGGCGAATCCTTCCCTAACCGCCCAGTTGCAGTCCGGCGGTGCGTACGGCCGCCTGGAACTTGGCGAGTTCGGCCTGCAGAAAAGCTTCGGTAGCGGCGGGGCTGCCCGGTGGCGCCGGGTCAACCCCCGCATCGCTCAGGCGCTGTCGGACCCGAGGCTCGGCCAGGGCAGCATTGGCGGCGGCGCTGAGGCTGCCGAGCGCCTCCTCCGGCAGGCCGGGCGGACCCAGCAGCACGTTCCAGGTGGTGATGTCGAAGCCGGCCAGACCGGCCTCGGCCAGGCTCGGAACCTCGGGCAGCATGGGGTGGCGCCGGACGCCGGTCACCGCAAGGCCACGAGAAACGCCGTCCCGCAGATGGGATGCGGCCGAGGCCAGCACCTCGAGCGAGAAATCCACCTCGCCCTTGGCCAGCGCCTCCATCACCTGGGCGCCGCCGCGATAGGGAACGTGCTCGGCGGTCAGCTTGCCGCCCGGTGCGCCTGCCGCAGCCCCGGCCTGGGCCAGCATGGCCTCGCCCGTCAAATGGCCGATGCCACCGACCCCAGAGGTCGCCCAGTGCAGCCGTCCCGGTTCGGCCCGCAACGCGGCGAACAACTCGGCCACTGTGCCGAAGCGCGAGGTCCGCGGCACCACCACCACCAGCGGCCCACCGCCGATCACTGCCACGGGGCTGAAGTCGCGCACCGGGTCGTACGGTGTGCGGTCCGGCAGCGCCGCGGGGTTGCTGCCATGCGAGGAGGCGGTACCGAGCAGCAGCGTCGCGCCATCCGCCGCCCGGTGCCGCACGAACTCGCTGCCGACCGAGCCGCCGGCGCCCGCGCGATTCTCCACCACCATGGTCACCTGCGGCCCCAGCTGCGGCGCCATGCGCTCGGCCAGCACGCGGGCGGCGATGTCGGTGGAGCCGCCGGCTGTGAACGGCACCACCAGGGTGATGGTGCCGGGCCATGCGAAGCGTGGCGCTGCGGCGTGCAGCCGGTTGCCGCCCAGCACGGACGCGGCCAATGCCGTTCCCAGGACAGATCGGCGCCTGACGCGATCTTGTTTCCGCAGCATTTCGTTGGCCTCCCGTTTCGGTCATGGAGCCTGATGCGGAGTCCGGGGTCAACGGCCGGGCTTGGCGGGCAGCCACGCCGCGCCCATGCTGCGGCAGACGAGACAGGGAGCGGCCCCGCGTGAAGCTTGCCGAACCGTCCGGGCGGTCCACCGCCGACGGACTGCTTTTCGCGGTGATGTGCCTGATCTGGGGCACCACCTGGGTGGCGGCCAAGCTTGGGGTGGAGGCCATTCCGCCCATCCTGTTCTCGGCGTTGCGCTACGCGCTGGTCGGCGCCGGGCTGCTTTTGACGGTGCCGGGCATTCCGGCTCTGCTGCGCGGTCCTCTGGGACTGCGGGTCGCGGGCACCGGTCTGCTGGTCAATGCCGGCACCTATTCCCTGCTGTTCTGGGGCATCCAGTTCGTGGCGAGCGGTGTCGCCGGACTGGTGAACATGTCCCTGATCGTGATCGGGCTCTATGCCCTGGCCCTGCTGCGTGGAGAGGAGCGCGCCTCCTGGCGCCACGCGCTGGCCCTGGTTCTGGGTACCGGCGGGCTGGTGGCGCTGTTCTACGACCGCGCCGGTTTCGGCGGCGGCGCCACGGAAGCCTGGGGGCTGCTGGCCATCATTTTGGGCTCGTTCTGCTACTGCTTCGGCTCGGTTCTGTCGCGGCCGCTGCTGCGGCATGCGACACCGCTGCAGCTTACCGGCGCGCAGGCGCTGTCGGGGACCGCCGGGCTGTTTCTGCTGTCACTTCTGCTGGAACCCGTCTCCATGGAGCCTTTCGCCGCGCTGCTGCGGCCCGTGCCACTGGCCAGCCTGCTGTTCATGGTCATCTGCGGCACCTTCATCGCCTACAGCATCTATCTGCGGCTGATGGATCGCTGGGGCTCGGCGCGGGCAGGGCTCTATGCCTTCGTCTCGCCTGTGGTGGCGCTGCTGCTGGGCGCCGTCGCCTTTGGCGAGGCGCTGGGGCCCCGGCAGATCCTTGGGGCCGTGCTGATGCTGGGGGCGGCGGGGCTGGCGTTGAAGCGGCCAGGCTAAGCCGGGAAGCTGGCCGCCGTCACTCTGGCGGCTCGCGTGGAAAGGAAGGCGCACTGTCCGGGATCGCAAGGCCAGGCCACCGGCTCTCGGTCCAGATGTGGATGGCGCCGGATAGATCGACCGGCTCGTCCAGCGCTCCGGCCTTGAGGGTCACCCAGGGCGAATCTGCCGACCGCTGATGCCAGAGCCGGGTGCCGCAATCCGGACAGAACAGGCAGAACAGCCGCCGCCCGCTGGCCGCGCCGCGCGACCAGCACCGCGGCCTGCCCCGAAGCAGGGCGAAGCCACTCCTGTTCACCCGCAGCGACATGCCGAAGGCCGAAGCTGATTGTTTGCGGCATTCCCGGCAATGGCAGACGTAAAGGGTCGGCGCCGCATCCTCGCTGGAAAAGCGCACGGCACCGCACTGGCATCCTCCGAGCCGCAGCATGGTGTGTCCTCCGGGTCAGGCAACGGCCGCGGGGTTGGAGCGGTTGCCCCGGCCCCGGTTCCACGAGCTTCCGTGCCGGCGAGCCTCGCGCTCGGTCAGGGAGAATGCGGCCTAGCGGTTGCGCTCCTGCTCGAAAAAGGTCGGGTCGTTGAAGGTGAACAGCCCGCGCTCCAGCCGCATGCCGGTTTCAATGGCGGACAGGGTAACACGGGTTTGCCGGCCCTGACCGTCCACCACCAGCCATTGCCGCAGCTCCATCGGCTCCTCGGAAAAGATCAGGCTCAGCCTGCCTTCGGCGGGAGCATCGCGGCGGCGCAGTGTGATGCCCAGGAACCCGGCGTTCCGCGTTACCTCCAGCACTTCCACATCGCCGGCGAAGCGGATCTCCCGCCGCAGCAGCAGGCCGAGCGGCGTGGCGCCCACCGGCACCACAGAAGGCTGCTTCAACTCGCGGTCGTAGTAGAGGAACTGGTTGTCGGAGGCGACGAGCAGCAGCGGCTCCGGCGGATCGTAGTCGAACCGCATGCGGCCCGGGCGCGATATATAGGCCGTGCCTTCGGCCGAGCCGCCATTCTGCGCCAGTTGCAGAAAGCGGGCACGCATGGTGCCGATGCTGTTCAGATAGGCCTCTGCCCGAGCCAGCAGCGGCGCACGCGCCTGCGGCGGCACGACGCCCGCATCGGCGGGGGGAAGGGCAGGGCGGTTCTGCGCGGCGGCGAGGCCGGGCGGCAGGATCAGGGCGGGCAGGGTGGCCAGGAGCGAGCGTCGCAGCATGACCGCCTATCTGGTCCCCCGCCGTGGCGAAAGAAAGGCCTCGGTCAGGCGCCACTTGACCTTGCCACGCGGCAAGGCGGCAAGCGTGCCGCAACAGTGAATGGAGGCATGTCATGGCATTGGGTTGGAGCGGATTGCGCCGGGGGACGATGCTGGCCCTGCTGCTGGCAACCTCGATCTTGACGGTGCCCTTCCTGGCTCCGGCCGCCGCGCGGGCGGAGATGGGGCCGGCCGATCCTTATGATCCCGACGGACGCAACACCCCGGCCACCACAACCTGGTGGGATTTGGGCGAGGCGGCGCAGGTTGAAGCCGGGCGACAGGCCGATCTGGCTTATGTGCGCGGCATGCGGCCGCACCATGCCGGGGCGCTGACCCTGTCGCGCGACTACCTGGCCGATCCGGAAGCCCGCAACCCGGTGCTGCGCCGGCTGGCTGCCGCCATCATCCCCAACCAGGCCTTCGAGATCGCCCTGCTGGACGAGGTGGGACGACAGGCGGAGCAGCCGGTGACGGCGCTAGGCCCATGGTCGATGCGGCCCATGGCCACGGAGGGGATGGGCGCGCGCCTGCGCTACCAGCCCACCCCGCCTTCCGGCGTGCTGGCACTGCTGAGCCCGGCCCAGCCGATCGGGGCACGGGATGTGCGCTTCGCCAAGGAAATGGCGGTGCATCATCAGGCAGCCCTGCGCATGGCCCGCGACTTCAACGCCGACCCAGCCTCGCGCAATGGCTACCTCAAGCTGTTGAACATCGACATCGTGACCGATCAGAGCCAGGAAATCGCACTGATGGAGCGTGTCATCGCCGCTTATCCGGGCGATGCGGCGGCCATTGTGATCGATGCGGCCAGCATTCCGGGCATGGAGCACATGATGCATGGCGGGCAGGGTCATGGCCATCACGGCCATGCCTCGCCACCCGCCCCGGAGGGCGAGCATACTCGGCATCATCCCGCCGGCCACCGATCCGGGAGCCATCAATCGATGGGACATGGCGGCAGCACAGGGAGCCACGGCCATGGCTCGCATCACTGAGGAGGCTCAGCGCAGCAGGGCTGGCAGCATCAGGTCCAGCCGGAGCCGGCCCTCCGTTGTGGCGGCCAGCCGGCCTTCCGGCGTCCACACCAAGTAGTCCTCGGCCAGGCACGCTTCCAGCATTTCCGGCTCCAGCGCCTCGGCCAGGGTGAGGCCGGTGCGGGCCTCGATCCGTGCGGGGTCGACGCCTTCGGAAAGCCTGAGCCCCATCAGCAGCGCCTCGCGTGCCCGGTCGGTGGAAGAAAGCGTTTCCGTGGCGGTGACGGCGTGCCCCGTGGCCTCGACCCGTGCCAGCCATTCCTCCGGGCCGCGGTGACGCCGGAAAGCCACCAGCCCTTCGCGCAGGGTCAGCCGCTGATGCGCCCCGGCGCCGATGCCGATGTAGTCGGCGTAGCGCCAGTAGGCGAGGTTGTGGCGGCTCTCCGCGCCGGGCCTGGCGTAGTTCGAGACCTCGTAGGGCAGCAGTCCGAAGTGCCCGGCCTCCTCCGCCGTTGCAGTGTAAAGGGCGGCGGCGGCGTCATCCTCCGGCAGGGCGAAGGCGCCGCGCGCGTGCTCGGTGGCGAAGCGCGTCCCCGGTTCGATCGTGAGCTGGTAGAGCGAGAGGTGGTCAGCCGCCAGCGACAGGGCACGGCGCAGCTCGGCCCGCCACGCGGATTCCTGCTGTTCCGGACGGGCATAGATCAGGTCAAAGGACAGGCGGGGAAAAATCTCCCGCGCCGCTTCCAGCGCCGCCACCGCCTGCGCCACGTCGTGCCGTCGGCCCAGGAAGCTGAGCGCTTCCGCCTCCAGCGACTGGACGCCCAGGCTGGCACGGTTGACACCGGCGGCGCGGAAGTCGCGGAGGCGGCCGATTTCGACACTGGTGGGATTGGCTTCCAGCGTGATCTCCAGGTCCGGCACAGGCTCGAACAGGCGGGTGGCATCGGCGATCACGCCTTCGACCACCTCTGGCGGCATCAGGCTCGGGGTGCCGCCGCCGAAGAAGATGGAGCCGAGGCGGCGGCGTCCGGCGTTGCCGCCGGGGGCGGCGGTGGCGATGCGGGCGGCCTCGTATTCCAGCTCCCGACGCAGCGCAGCGCCGAAGCGGGCGACATCAACCCGTTCGCGCACATGGCTGTTGAAGTCACAATACGGGCATTTGGAGGCGCAGAACGGCCAATGGACGTAGAGCGCCAGGGGCTCTGGAAGGGAGATCGGGGCGTCGCGCATCGCGCCGCGCATATGGGGGGCGGGGTGCGGCGGAGTCGAGGCCCGATGCGCCGTCCCCAGCCTCCCTCAGCCCGGCCGCGGCGCGGAAGCCCCTCGGCGGCGACCCCACCATGCGAGAAGGCGTTTCCCCACAGGACGGTGCATGGGAGGCGCGGCATCGCCCGCCTGTGTTCCGATACCGATTGGATCGACCGGGGGGGCGTTCATTGCCTCCTGGGCACGCCACTGCTCGATCAGGGGCTGGTCACTCTCCGGCAGGCCCCGGGCGGCGATCCCGGCCCAGTGCAAGGCTTCCGGCCAAGCCTCCGCACGGCGCATCCGGCGACAAAGCAGCAGGGCGGCAATCGCCTTGACCGTGGTATCGTCCGGGCTGGAGGCGACTTGCTGCAAGTGGTCTGACCTGAGGTCGACGGCTTCATCGATCTTTCCATGGTCCAGTGCCATGCCGAGCGCCTCTGCGGCGGCGGAGGGGCAGTGGCGGGCCAGGTCCAGCAGCACCTCCAACACCGCGTCCGCCTCTGCAAAGGCCGTGACGCAAGCCAGCAGTGCCAGCTGCGCCTCGGCCTGTCCCGGTTCCAGCGCCACGGCACGGCGTAGCAGGGGCATGGCGGCCGCCCCGCGTCCGCGCCGCCGCAGCGTCGCGGCGATCCGCAGCTGGGTGGCTGCCAGCCCGTGCATCAGCCCTGCCGCTTGCAGCAGCAGCGGCTCGGCCGTCTCCGGAGCCAGCCGCTCGGACCGTGCCTCCAGTGCGGCGGCGCGGTCCACCGGCAGCCAGGCGGCTGCCAGACCCAGCGCCACGGCCCGTCGCCACAGCCGCTCCGCCAGTTCGGGCCGGCCACGGACCAGGGCGGCACGGCCCATCAGCCGTGACCAGTGGGGGGAATGCGCCCGGTGGCGTCGCAGCAGCGCGCGCAGGCCGGCGGTGTCGCGTGCCAGCACGTGATTCAGCGCCTGGCCCAGCAAAGCCGAATCCGCCAGGTGCCAGGCCGTTGCATGGCCAAGAAACGGCAGGGGCAGTGTGGCTAGTTCCGTGCGGGCGGCGATGAAGCGGGCCTGTGCCAGATCCTCCGCTTCGTAGGGATCGATGATCTGTACGGCAAAAGCCGCGGCCTCAGCGGCCGACACCGCCATGCCGGCATGCAGCGATGGGCGGAACCAGCGACCAAAGCGGGTGTCTCCCGTGGCGTCCGCCGGATCGATGCTGCCTTGGGGGGACACGGCCAGGGCGCCGTCCAGCCCCAGAAGGGTGCCGTAACGCAGCGCCGCGTAGCCGCCCATGCTAAAGCCGTAGCCCAGGCGACGTGGCCGCAGCAGAGGCAGCATGACGGGTGCCGCGGCCTGCATTGAGGCGGCGGGATACCAGTTCTCGGCCTTGGCCAGCAATCCAACCGCCTCCAGCCCAAGCCGCTCCGCCGGTTCCTGCCCCCAGAAGACGGCCGGCCGACCGGCAGCAGCGGGCCGGTCGGTAAGGCCCCCAAACGTCACCAGGCTGAAGGAGGAGCTGCCGGGTTGGTGAACGACCTGAAGGTGCTCATCCTCAAAGATGATTGCGGCGCGGGGCATCGTGCTCGCGATGATTGTGAAGGCAGGGCGTTGTATCCGCCTGAGCGACAAAAACGCTACCATCTTCACACGCCAAGCGCCCAAGGAGGGCAATTCCGCATCAAATCGTCACGCGCACGGCTTGGGTTTGCCTTGACCCGACGCATCCGCATCCGCAACTCTCAAGGCAGCATGACGCGCCCTGGATCGCTTGCCGCAATCGCGGTCTCGGGGGGCTTGGCCGCTTGACCCGCGGCCTCGCGCCCCGCACATCCGCGCAGCCCGCCGCCCCTTGCCGGGGTGGCCCCGGCCGCCTTGTGCCGCCGGGCCCCGAGAATCCAGGTTCGATCCCCCTATGACATCAGAAGCCGTGTCCGTTCCCGTTTCCGTGCCCACCAATCGCAAGAAGCTGTTCATCCGCACCTGGGGCTGCCAGATGAACGTGTATGACAGCAACCGCATGGCCGACGTGCTGGCGCCGCTGGGCTATGGCCCGGCCGCCACGCCAGAGGAAGCGGACATGGTCATCCTGAACACCTGCCACATCCGCGAGAAAGCCTCGGAGAAGGTGTTCTCCGACCTGGGCCGGCTACGGCTGCTGAAGAATGAGAAGGCCGCCGCCGGGCAGAAGATGGTGCTGGCGGTCGCTGGCTGCGTTGCCCAGGCCGAGGGTGCAGAGATCACTGCCCGGGCTCCCTGGGTCGACATCGTGCTCGGCCCGCAGACCTATCATCGCCTGCCGGAGATGGTGGCCCGCGCCAGCCGCGCTGCCGGCGCCCAGATCGACACCGACTTCCCGGCCGAGCAGAAATTCGACCTGCTGCCTCAGGTGAGCACCGACGGAGGGCCGATCGCCTTCCTCACCATTCAGGAGGGCTGCGACAAGTTCTGCTCCTTCTGCGTGGTGCCTTATACACGCGGCGCTGAATTCTCCCGCCCCGTCGCCGCCATCCTGGCCGAGGCAAAGCGCCTGGTATCGGGCGGCGCGCGGGAGATCGCACTGCTCGGCCAGAACGTGAATGCTTGGCATGGCGAAGCGCCGGACGGCTCGGCCTGGACGTTGTCGCGCCTGCTCTACGAGCTGGCCGAGATCGATGGTCTGGCCCGTATCCGCTACACCACCAGCCATCCGCGCGACATGGATGACGCGTTGATCGGGGCGCATGGGCGCATCCCGCAGCTGATGCCCTTCCTGCACCTTCCGGTCCAGAGCGGATCGGACAAGATGCTGTCCGCCATGAACCGGCAGCACAAGGCGGACCTGTTCTTCCGCATCGCCGACCGCCTGCGCGAGGTCCGGCCGGACATGGCGCTGTCTTCCGACTTCATCGTCGGCCATCCAGGCGAGAAGGACGAGGACCATGCAGCCACCATGGCGCTGGTCGGGAGGGTCGGCTTCGCCCTGGCCTATTCCTTCAAGTATTCGCAGCGTCCAGGCACACCGGCCGCCGGTCAGCCCTTCCAGGTTCCGGAGGATGTGAAGGACGCCAGGCTCCAGGAGCTGCAGGCGGTGCTGCGTCGCCAGCAGGACGACTTTAACCGTGCCTGCGTCGGCCGGGAGTGCGACATCCTGTGGACCGGTCCGGGCCGCCATCCGGGCCAGGTGGCGGGACGCACCCCCTGGCTGCAGCCGGTTCATGCAATGGGTCCGGCAAGCCTTGCCGGTTCCCTGGCACGGGTGCGCATCGATGCCGCGCATCCCAACTCCCTGTCCGCCACCCTGCTCGACGAGAAGGAGCTCGCCTGCGCTTGAGCGACCCCGCCCCCATCGCGCTGCGGGCCGATCCCCGCGCGCTGAACCGGCCCATGATGGCTGACACCGTGTCCGCCGCCCGCAGTGTTACGCTGCAATTCGACGACAATGCGCTGTTGCCATTGCTCTTCGGCGAGCATGACCGGCACCTGGCGCGGATCGAGCAGCGGCTGGGCGTGCGACTGGCTTGCCGAGGCAACCGCCTGTCGATCATCGGTGCGGCCACCGCGGCCGAAGTGGCCGAGACGGCGATCCGCTCGCTTTGGCGGCAATTGGAACGAGGTGATGTGGTGGGAATGGCCGAGGTCGAGACGGCTTTGAGACTGGCGGAGGGCGCGCCCGCCGCGCCTGAGCGGCGGCCGGCGGATGCGCCGGAGCCGCGCCTGCCGCTGGCGGACCTGCCGGCGATCCGCACCCGCAAGGGCGCGGTGGCGCCACGCAGTCACGCCCAGGCCGCCTACATCGATCAGCTCTCGCGGCAGGACATGGTGTTCGGTATTGGCCCGGCCGGCACCGGCAAGACTTACCTTGCCGTGGCGCAGGGTGTTGCCCTGCTGCTGGCGGGGCGGGTGGACCGCATCGTGCTGAGCCGTCCGGCGGTGGAGGCGGGCGAGCGCCTGGGCTTCCTCCCCGGAGACATGAAGGAGAAGGTCGATCCCTATCTCCGTCCTCTTTATGACGCGCTCAACGACATGATGCCCGCCGACCAGGTGCAACGGCGCATCACGTCAGGCGAGATCGAGATCGCGCCGCTGGCCTTCATGCGCGGGCGGACGCTGGCGCATTGCTACGCCATCCTGGACGAGGCGCAGAACACCACGCCGGCCCAGATCAAGATGTTCCTGACCCGTATGGGGGAGGGGACCAAAATGGTGATCACCGGCGATCCCAGCCAGGTGGACCTGCCGCCCGGGCAGAAATCCGGACTGGTCGAGGCGCTTTCCATTCTGGATGGTGTGGAGGGGATCGGTGTTTCGCGCTTCGCCGAGACCGACGTGGTGCGACATCCGCTGGTAGCGCGGATCGTGGCCGCGTATAACCGGGCCGATCAATCGGCCGATGGGCCCGCGCCACGTATGGGCGGGTTTGGGCGGCGCCGCATCGGGAATGGCCCGCCGCGGCAGGAAGGAGAGTGATGGAACCGGGAAGTTCTAGGCCCGGTCACGGAAACGTGGCCGGGCAATCGATACCGGAGGTGGTCGTGCTGATCGACGCTCCGGCCTGGCGCGCGGCGGTGCCCCGCGCCGAGTCCCTGGCACGCAGGGCCGCCGAAGCCGCCTGGGCCGAAATGGCACAGGACGGCTTTCTGGAAGGCCCGCATGGCGGATACGCGCCTGTTGGCGCGCCGGCCGGGGCCATGACCATTTTGCTGACGGATGACCGGGCGGTGAAGCGCCTGAACAGCGATCATCGCGGCAAAACCAAATCCACCAATGTCCTGTCCTTTCCCGGCGAGGGTTTCGGCCATCTCGGGGATGTCGCGCTGGCGCTGGGCGTGGTGCGGCGGGAAGCCCGCGCGGCTGGGCGCAAGGTCGCGACGCATCTGGCGCACCTCGTGGCGCATGGCGCGCTGCACCTGGGCGGCCACGACCACATCGAGGCCGGCGAGGCCCGACGCATGGAACGCGCCGAGGCCCGCATCATGCGGCGCCTTGGCCTGCCCAATCCCTGGCGGGGTGTGACATGAGCGAGACGCGCGAAACCCGCGAAGGCATCCTTTGGCGGATCCAGGGCCTGTTGCGGAAAAAGAACGCCGAAACGGTGCGCGACCAGATGGAGGCGCTTGTTGAAGGGCGCGAGCATCACGAGCACCATGAGCATGAAGGCCCGCCGCGCCCTGAGCTGGACGCTCAGGAACGGCTCATGCTGCGCAACGTGCTGCGCCTGCGGGACAAGACGGCCAACGACGTGATGGTGCCGCGCGCCGACATCGTCGCCATGCCCGAGGACCTGACCCTCGAACAGGCCATCCGCCTGATCCAGCGTGAAGGCCACAGCCGCTTCCCGGTGTACCGTGAGCAACTCGACGAGATCGTGGGCATGGTCCACATCAAGGACGTGTTCGCCAGCGTCGGCCGCGAGGCGCCGTTCAGCCTGGCGGCGGTGCTGCGCAAGCCGCTCTTCGTTGTGCCTTCGGTGCCGGTGCTCGACCTGCTGCTGCAGATGCGGCAGGCACGGATGCATTTGGCGCTGGTGGTGGACGAGTATGGCGGCATCGACGGTCTGGTGACGATCGAGGACCTGGTGGAAACCATCACCGGCGACATCTCGGACGAGCATGACGAGGATGTGGCGCCGCAGATCGTCGAGCGGACGGATGGGCTGATCGACCTCGATGCCCGGACCCCGATCGAGGATTTCGAGGCTCGCATCGGCACCCTCCTGACCGAGGATGAGCGCGAGCAGGATATCGACACGGTGGGCGGGCTGGTCTTCTCCCTGGCAGGCCGCGTGCCGGCGAAGGGCGAGCTGGTATCGCATTCCTCCGGCCTGGAGTTCCGGGTTCTGGAGGCCGATCCGCGCCGGATCCGCCGTCTTCGGGTCAGGCGGCCCGGAATGGCGGCTCCACCGGTGCCCAGCGCGGCGGCCGCATAGCCGCCGCGGGAACGGTATCCGCCCGAACCGGGGCGGATCTCCGTTTCGTCTCTTGTGAGGAGGCGCGGCATCGGATTCCCTCTGCGCATTCCTTTGCGTACGGATCGTCTCTTGCCCGCCATTCTTTCCGGACTATCTGCCCGCCGTGCCTGGCTTGCCGCCTTCGGGCTCGGCGGGCTGGCAGCGCTGGCCCTGCCGCCCCTCCACATCGTGCCCGTGCTGCTGCTGGCCATCCCCGGCCTACTCTGGCTGCTGGATGGCGCTCGCAGCGCCCGCCAAGCCGCTGTCCTGGGCTTTGCCTGGGGATGGGGTCACCACATGGCGGGACTGTACTGGATCAGCCACTCGCTGCTGATCGATCCCTGGCGCTGGGGCTGGCTGGTGCCAGTGGCGGTGCCGGGGCTGGCCTTACCTCTGGCGCTCTACATCGCTGCGGCGACGGCCCTGGCCTGGCGGGCGGCGCCCGGTTGGCCCCGCTGGCTGGCGTTCGCTGCCGCCTGGACGCTGATGGAATGGCTGCGGGGCCTGTTGTTCACCGGATTCCCGTGGAACCTGATGGGAAGCGTTTGGAGCTTCGACCCGCTGCCCCTGCAGGGGGCTGCGGTCGTCGGCGTTTACGGGTTGTCGCTGGTGACCCTGCTGGTGGCTGGGGCGCCATTCCTGGGACGGCGCGGCTGGTTGGGTGGCGGCATTGCCCTGGCGACGCTCGCGGGCTTCGGAGCGTGGCGGCTGGCCCAGCCTGAGCCTGCCGCACAGCCGGTCGACGTGCTGCTGGTTCAGGGCAACATCCAGCAAGAGGCGAAATGGCGCGAAGAGCAGCGCTGGCCCATCTTCGCCCGCTACCTGGAGTTGACGCAGCAGGGAATCGCTCAAAGCACGGAGGGCCGCAGGATCGTCGCAATCTGGCCCGAGACCGCCAGCCCCTTCCTGTTGCCGGCGGATGCCGTAGCCCGCGACTTCATTGCCCGGGCACTGCCGCCCGGAAGCGTGCTGCTGGCCGGGTCGGTGCGTGCCGAATGGGGAGCGGACGGACGCGCCAGCCAAGTCTTCAACAGCCTGTCCGTTGTGGGCCATGATGGCACGCTGCTGGGCGTCTATGACAAGGCGCATCTGGTGCCCTTCGGAGAGTACATGCCGCTCGGTGGCCTGTTGCCGGTGCGGGTGGTGCAGGGCGGACTGGATTTCAGCGCTGGGCCGGGCACGGTCGCGCTGGCGCCAGGCGGTCTTCCCTCGTTCAGCCCCTTGATCTGCTACGAGGTGATCTTCCCGGGTGCGGTGGTGCCCGCCGAGCGCCCGCAATGGATCGTGAACATCACCAATGACGCGTGGTTCGGCTTTTCCACGGGTCCCTATCAGCACCTTGCTGCGGCACGACTACGGGCTGTAGAGGAGGGTCTGCCACTCGCGCGGGCGGCGCAGACGGGAATATCAACACTCTTTGATGCGCGTGGCCGCACGATGGTCCGCCTCGGCCTGGGTGTGGGTGGCAGCGTCTCTGCGCCACTTCCAGGCCCTCTTCCCGCGACGATTTACAGCCAGTTCGGCAATTTTCCTGCGGTATTGACAGCATTTTTGTTGCTTGTGGTTGTGGCTTTCCTACGCAAAGCACGCACGGCACCTTAGTTCAGTGCTCGAACGTCTTTTTATTGAGAATCTTCGAAAGAGTTGACAAACCCCTACCTCACTCTTACTCAGGGTTCCGGTAGCTGCGAAGCCGGGACCAGGGTCCGAAGGCGCGGTGCAGCCCTTCTGGATCTTGCGGAGGTTGGGATATGCCGAGCGACGAGGTGGCTGAACGGACCGAGCGGGAGCATCGTCCGAGCCCGATTGACGTGCATGTCGGGTCACGGGTGCGGCTGCGCCGGACACTGATGGGCATGAGCCAGGAGAAGCTGGGCGAGGCGCTGGGCCTTACCTTCCAGCAGGTGCAGAAGTATGAGCGCGGCGTGAACCGGATCGGCGCCAGCCGCCTGTTCGACCTTGCGCGTGTTCTGGATGTGCCGATCGGCTTCTTCTTCGACGACATGCCGGACGCCATGGGCGGCACCAACGCGCTACGCGCACGCATGGGCGGCTTCGCCGAGCAGCAGGAAGGCTTCGAGGACGATACACTGCACAAGCGCGAAACGCTGGAACTCGTCCGCGCTTATTACCGGATCACCGAGCCCGCTGTGCGCAAGCGCGTCTTCGATCTGATCAAAAGTCTCGCTCCCACCGACTGAGCAGAAAGCGAAGCCTCAGGCATGAGCGTGGGTGGATAGCGGCCGGGCCGGGCGATTCTGCCGCAGGGTCGCAGCACCATTGGCCACGGTTCGCTCCACGGCTCGCGTCAAGGCCTTGCGGTCCCGGAAGGCGTTCGGAGGCACCGCCTCGTGCAGCAGCACGGTGACCCGCCCGCCGGGGCGGCAGGCCAGTTGCCAGAAATGTCGGCCCATCTCCATGTCGCCGTACCAGGCAAACACCGGGCGATCCCTGCGCCCTGCCGGAAGCGCGCCCAACCGGTCATAAGCGACCGAGACGGGCTGCACGCTGACGGCCGCATCGGCCACGCCCAGAAAGGACGAGCGGAAGGGCAGCACCCGAGTTCCATCGTTGCTGGTGCCTTCCGGAAACAGGATCAGGTTCTCGCCTTGCCGTAGTCGATCCCGCATGGCGATGGCCTCCTGCCCCGTACGGCCGCGACTGCGGCTGACGAAGACGGTCCGCCCGAGCCGGGCCACCGTGCGGATGAGGGGCCATTCGCCAACTTCCGCCTTCGACACAAAGGCCCCTTCCAGCACGCTGCCCAGCACCATGATGTCGAGCCAGGAGGCATGATTGCAGAGGAACAGCACGGGACGGCTGCGGCTGGCCTGGCCGATCACCTGTATTTTGAGCCCGATCAGGCCGCACATCACCCGGTGGTAGAACTGTGGGAAGTGGCGCTTGGACTGACCCGGAAGAAGCAGGAGCACGGTCTGGACGGGGATGCAGAGCAGCGTCCAGAAAGCCATCAGCAACAACCGCCACGCCGCGCGCAGCGGGCCTGCCAGCCCTTCAGTCACGGGCAGCCAGCCCCCGGCCGGCACCGCGGCATCGCGAGGGCCGTGGCGGATCAGCGGGGCGTCGGCCACGCCGGTGAGAGCCGCGAAAGCGGTGCGAGGCCGCCTGCGGAACAGGGGCAGCGGTGGCATGAGGGGACGGGCCTGCATGGCCTGATGCGATACAAGGGGAACCGTGACGTCTCAATGAAAGCGCCGTGGCACCGTCGTGGCATTCGCACCTGCCTCAATCCCCGCCGCCCATCTTGCGCTCGTAGTGGCGGGAATACTTCTCCGTTACGAGCTCGGTCTTCACCACGACGCAGACATCGGTGGTGTTGAATTGCTGATCCACCACCGCGCCATCGCCGACAAACCCGCCCAGTCGCAGATATCCCTTCACCAGCGGGGGCAATTCGGCCAGAGCCTGCCGAGGGTCGATGCTGGCAGGATCCAGGCGGTCCATGGCGACAAATCGTTCGGTCAGCGCGCGAGGCCGCAGTTCGGGCGGCGCGAGATGGCTGGAGTGGAGGTAGCTGAGCGGGCTGGCCAGCTGATCCAGGTCGGTGCCGGGCAGGCTGGCACAGCCGAACATCAGCCCGATCTGGTGCCGGGACACATAGGCGGCGATGCCGGACCAGAGCAGCTGCATGGCCTGCCGGTTGCGATACCGCTCATCCACGCAGGAGCGCCCCAGCTCCAGGATCTCGCCCGGCTGCGACAGCAAGGGACCCAGATCGTATTCCGAGGCCGAGTAGAAACCGCCGACCCGTGCCGCCGCCCCGCGCCGGATCAGCCGATAGGTGCCGACCACCCCGGCCGAGCCCTCGCCCAGGTCGTGGTCCAGCACCAGCAGGTGATCGGCGACGGCGTCGAAATCATCGCAGTCGCGGCGGAGAAGGGCGGTTTCCTCATCCGGGTGAGCGCCCAGCTCCTCGTAGAAGATGCGATATCGCAACGCCTGGGCGGCTTCGACCTCGCCCGCGTCCGTGGCGATCCGGACGCCGAGATTGCCCGTCCGCAGTTCGCCGAAGCCGGCGCCCGCGTCCAGGCTCATGCCGGATCCTCTCCGCGCCGGACCTTGCTGCGACGCGCGGAGGAGGCGGGGCCGGTTTCCGCGCGGCGGCCGAACAATTCGAGCCGGTGGCCGATCAGCTTGAAGCCCAGCCTTTCCGCAATGGCCTCGGCCAACGCCTCGTGCTGCGCGTCGGCAAACTCGATGACCTTGCCGCTGTCCACATCGATCAGATGGTAGTGGTGGCCATGGTCGGTGGCCTCGTAGCGGGCGCGGCCACCGCCGAAATCATGCCGCTCCAGAATGCCCTTCTCTTCCAGCAGCCGCACCGTGCGGTAGACGGTGGCGATGGAGACGCGGGCATCGAGTGCGAGGGCGCGACGGTAGAGCTCCTCAACATCCGGGTGATCGACGGCTTCGGAAAGAACACGGGCGATCAGCCGGCGCTGGCCGGTCATCTTCAGGCCACGTTCGATGCAGAGCCGCTCGATTCGCATGGGATCGGGGGCTTCTGGCGCGGCGGTCCGGGGCGGGGCGGTGCGCGTGTCCATGGGGTGGGTCGACAGCTCTCCTGGGCCAAGCGCGGCAGTAACCGGCCGCGCCTTCCCGCATTATGACACGTCGGCGCGGCGCGCCATACCGCCAGCTAACGGCGGAAGGGCAGGCCGCTCCTGGCGCCCCGCTCCGGGCGGCAGCAGATCAACAGGCACCTGACGGGTGGCTTGCCACTATCGGCGAACGAAGGCAAGGCGAGCCGCCGGGACTGTTTTCGCTGCCATCAGGCGCTGGCGGCGCCACCGCGCCGCGGGCGCGTGTTGCGAGGCTTGGTGCCGAGCCCGATCTTCTTGGCCAGCGAGGAACGGTGCCGGGCGTAGTTGGGGGCCACCATCGGGTAATCCGGCGACAGGCCCCAACGCTCCCGATACTGTTCGGGCGTCATGTCATAGGCCGTCTTGAGGTGGCGCTTCAGCATTTTCAGCTTCTTGCCGTCCTCGAGACACACCAAATACTCGTCGGTGACGGATTTCTTCACCGGAACGGCAGGTTGGGGCCGCTCTGCCGGGGTGGGAGCGGCCGCAGGCACGGTGCCAAGCCCCGAGAGCGTGCGATGCACCTGCTCGATCAAGGAAGGGACATCGGCCAGTGGAACCGAGTTATTCGAGACATGCGCGGCCACAATCTGCGCCGTCAGGCCAAGAAGTTCACGACCACCTTGCTCTTCGGACATTGCCGCGCCTCATCGGAATAGGATCGGTATTGAACAGCTATCATTTGAATTGGACAATTCTGTCCATCATGACTTGCTCAACTGTATCGTGGAAATTGTGCGGTCCGCAATAACCAAACATCCAACCGCCACAAGGAAAAAGCTGAAATGGACCAAAATACAGTGATCAAAGAATACGCACCCGACAACATCCTGGACATCACAACCGAGACTTGCCCGATGACATTTGTCCGCACGCGTCTCGCTCTCGACAGGCTGCGCGGCGGCGATGTTCTGGTTGTGCAACTTCGCGGGGAGGAACCTCGGCGCAATATTCCTCAGACAGCCGAAGAACAGGGCCACACCGTACTGCAACAGCAGGAAATGCCGGATGGAAGCTTGCGCCTCAGCATCCGCAAGGGTGGCTGAGCACCAGCGCGTCGCTGCCATCGGCGTAATAACGCCGCCGCGATCCAACCTGGCTGAAGCCCATGTTGCAATAAAGCGCCATTGCGGCCCGGTTGTTGGCGGAAACTTCCAGGAACATGGTGCCAGCCCCACCGGCGGCGGCCAATCCCAGCGCGCCACCCAGCAAAGCAGCACCGAGCCCGAGCCGGCGTGCCTGCGGCACCACCGCCAAGGTCAGGATCTCGGCCTCGTCGGCCGCCACGCGGAGCAGGATGAAGCCATGGCGACCATCCCACAACCCGGCCCCGCCCGGCGCCTCCAGCATCAGCCGCAACGCATCGGCTCCCCACGCTTCCGCCGCCGGAAAGGACCGGGCGTGCAGCGCCGCCAGCGCGCCCGCATCGGCAGGGCACGCGCCTCTCAGCTCATGCATGGGGCAGTTCGGACGATGGCAGGCGCACAGCGGGCGGCTCCACATAGAGCGGCAAGGCTGGCAACATCCGCACAGCGCCGGAAAGCCGCCGCGCCGCTACGGCCGCCACCGCCGCCGCATCCGGCAGGGCAAGGCCCATCAGGATGAAGCCATGGCCCGGCGAGGCCGCAGCAACGGCTTCGGCGGCGTCACCCACCAGCAGCGTTGGCTCTTCCGGATGTGGAACGGCATCGAGCGTAAAAGCCTGCGGCATCGCCTCGGCCGCCCATGCACCGGGGACAAGCCGCTCCAGCAGCACCCGCCCACGCCGGGTATCGGTAACGGACCACACGGGGTGACTGCCTCGGACTGCATCGGGGAGGGCGGCGGCCAGTGCCTCGCCTGTGGTGACGCCAATGGCAGGCTTGCCCGCGGCCAGCGCCAAGCCTTGCGCAAGGGCCAGCGCCGCGCGCAGGCCAGTGAAGCCGCCTGGCCCAACCACAGCCGCCACCGCATCGAGCTCCGTCGCAAGAAGGCCGGCGCGGCGTAGCACATCGGCCACCATGGGTGGCAGGGCAACGGCCTGGCCGCGTGCTCCTTCTGCCGCCGCATGGGCCAGAACATGCCCGTCCGCCCAAACTGCCGCCGAAGCCCGCGCCAGGGCGCCATCCATCGCCAAAATCCGCATGAACCGTGCATAGGCCGCGAAACAGGTGGGGAAAAGCCCGTCCGCGACTCGCCAGGGGCATGGCAGGGTCCGGACCATGCTCAAGCCGATCACCGAAGCCGAGGGCTTCCTTCTCGACATCCGCTATGCCACGCCGGATAACCTCACCGGCCGGCCCATCTATGCCCGACCTGTGGCGATGCTGTTGCCGCTGGCCCATGGTCGGCTGCTCCGGGCACGGGACCAGGCGGCTGCGTTGGGGCTGCGCATCAAGGTGTTTGATGCTTTTCGCCCCATCCAGGCGCAGTGGGCACTCTGGCATGCGGTGGAAGATAAGCGCTTCGTATCCGATCCGCGCACCGGCGGGGTGCATCCCCGCGGCGCGGCGGTGGACCTGACATTGTGCGACGCCGCCACCGGCGCCGAACTGCCTATGGGCACCGGCTTCGATGCGGTTCAGCCGGAATCCGCCCATGCCCACCCGGGAGTGCCGCTGGCCGATCAGCGCAACCGTGCCCTGCTTCTGGGGCTGATGGTGGGAGCGGGTTGGCAACCTTATCTGCTGGAATGGTGGCATTACCAGCTCCCTGAAGCCCGTGACTTCCCTCCGCTCGACGCCTCAGCGGTGCCTACGGGCCCGTTATAGGGCCAGCTTCACGCGTCTTCCGGGAAAGAGTTGGAATTCGGTTTTTAAGAACATATAAAGAACACCAACGTGGATCGACCGGGATGGAACTGCGCGCGAAACTCGCCCTTCTGGCCGATGCGGCCAAGTACGACGCGTCTTGCGCTTCTTCGGGGTCGGAGAAGCGCGACTCCACGGAGGGCGGGATCGGCAGCACCGAAGGCATGGGCATTTGCCATGCCTACGCGCCGGATGGCCGCTGCATCTCACTGTTGAAGTTGTTGCTGACCAACAGCTGCATCTTTGACTGCGCCTATTGCATCAACCGAAAATCGTCCGGTGTCCGCCGCGCCCGCTTCACCGTGGAGGAGGTGGTGCGGCTGACCCTGGCCTTTTATCGGCGCAACTACATCGAAGGCTTGTTTCTGTCCTCGGGCATCATCCGCTCCTCCGACTACACCATGGAGCAGCTGATCCGCGTTGCCCGCACGCTGCGCGAAACGCACGGCTTCCATGGCTACATCCACCTGAAGACCATTCCCGAGGCGGCGCCGGAATTGCTGGCCGAGGCGGGGCGATGGGCCGACCGGCTTTCCATCAACATCGAGCTGCCGCAGGTGGCGAGCCTGCGCGAGCTGGCGCCGGAGAAAGACCTGCCTGGCATTCATGGCGCCATGGGCACGTTGTCTGAGCACATCGCCGAGGCCAAGGACGCGCGGCGAACGCCGAGCCGGGCCGTTCCGCCACGTTTCGCTCCGGCCGGGCAATCGACGCAGATGATCATCGGCGCCGATAACAGCACGGACGGCCAGATCCTCGGCACCAGCGATGGCCTGTATAAAAAGTTCAGGATGCGGCGCGTCTATTACTCGGCCTACTCGCCCATCCCCGACGCCTCGTCCCGCCTGCCTCCGCAATCGCCGCCGCTGCTGCGAGAGCATCGCCTGTACCAGGCCGATTGGCTGCTGCGCTTCTACGACTTCACCACGGACGAGATCATGACGGGCGGCGAAGGCGGCATGCTGGACCTCGAAACCGATCCGAAGCTGGCCTGGGCGCTGAAGAACCGGGACGATTTCCCCGTGGACCTGAACCGGGCCTCGCGGGAAACGTTGCTGCGCGTTCCTGGACTTGGTGCTCGCAACGTGGACCGCATCTTGGAAGCGCGGCGACACTCGCGGGTAAAGCTGGCCGATCTGGCGCGGCTGCGTGTACCGTTGCGCAAGGTAGCGCCGTTTCTGATGGCGCCGGACCATCGGCCGCCGCCAGGACAGCTCGACTCAACCGGGTTGCGGCAGAAGCTCGTCGATCCTTCCGCTTTCGCAGCGGCGCAACCCCGGCAGCTTTCCCTTGCGCTGTAGCATCCTGCTGGCCGGGCCGGCTGATTTCGCGGGCTGGCGGCAGGCGGCGCGCCGGCTGATTGGCGCCGGCACTCCACCGGATGTCGTCACCTGGCGCGTTCCGGGCGATGACGGCGATCTCTTCGCCGGTGGCCTGCCGCCCGAAGCGCGGCCAGTATCCCTGTCGGTTCCGCGCGAGTTTGTCGACAAGGCGGAACTTGCCAGCCGCCACAGCGACCCTGCCCGCTTTGCCCTGCTCTACAGCCTGTTGTGGGATGGTCGCTCCGATCCCGGCCTGCTGCGCAACCCGGCCGAGGCCCGGATGGTGCGGCTGCATGCCATGGCCCGCGCTGTGCGGCGGGATGCGCACAAGATGCACGCCTTCATCCGGTTCCGGGAGGTGGAAACGCCGAATGGCCAGCGCTCCGTCGCCTGGTTCGAGCCGGAGCACCATATCGTGGAGGCGGAGGCGGGTTTCTTTCAGCGTCGCTTCGCCGCGCTGCGCTGGTCCATCCTGACGCCGCGACGCTGCGCCCATTGGGACGGGGAAGCGGTCAGCTTCTCCCCCGGCGCGCGCCGGGCCGATGCCCCGGCGGAGGATGCGGCAGAGGATCTGTGGCGTACCTATTTCGCCAGCATCTTCAACCCGGCGCGATTGAAGCCCGATGCCATGCGCGCCGAGATGCCGAAGAAATACTGGAAGAACCTGCCTGAGGCACAGATCATCCCCGAACTGATGCAGGGGGCGGGCGGCCGGATGCGAGCCATGCTGGGACAGTCGCACGACGGCAAGGAGTGAGCTTCACTCCGCCGGCAACCAGATCTTGAAGGTCGCACCCTCGCCCTCCCTGCTGTCGATCAGCAACTGGCCACGATGGCGATTGACGATGTGCTTCACGATGGCGAGGCCCAGCCCCGTGCCCCCGGCATTCCGCGAGCGTGCCTTGTCCACGCGGTAGAAGCGCTCGGTCAGGCGCGGAATGTGCTCGCGCGCGATGCCCGGCCCGTCATCGGTGACGCTAAAGGTGACCCCCCGCCTGGATCCCGGCACCTGCGCCGTTGCCAGCTTCACTACGCCGCCGGCATGGCCGTGGCGCACCGCGTTCTCCAGCAGGTTGCGCAGGACCTGGGCCAGCTGCTCCGCATCGGCGGGGGCAGCGATGGCGCCCTCATCCAGTTCCAGCTCCAGCGTGACCTGGCGGGTGGCGAGAATGGGCGCCATGGCCTCGGCCTCGGCACGCGCCATGTCGGCCAGCGGCACCCGGCCGGTCGGCGCCTGATGCTCGGCCAGCTCGATGCGCGACAGGCCGAGCAGGTCCTCGATCAGGCGCCGCATCCGCTCCGATTGCTCGGCCATGATGGACAGGAAGCGCTCGCTCGCCTCCGGGTCATCCTTGGCGGGGCCGCGCAGGGTTTCAATGAAGCCCATCAGGCTGGCCAGGGGGGTGCGCAGCTCGTGGCTGGCATTCGCCACGAAATCGGCCCGCATCCGCTCCACCGCCCGCTCGCGCGTGCGATCGGAAAGCAACACGATCAGCCGCCCGCCATCGGCCAGAGGCGGGTCGAGGGGAATGACCTGCGCCGCCAGCTCACGCGAGATCGGCACCGGAAGAATCACATCCACCATCTGCCGGATGCCGTCGGCCAGAGCGCGGTCCACCGCCCCGGCCAGCGCGGGGTGGCGAAGCAGCGCCGCGGTATCTCCCGGCAACGGACCGGATTCGCCGGCGCGGGCGCCGAACAGGGCGCGGGCAGCGGCATTGGTGCGCAGCGGCTCCCGACCGGCTCCCAGCACGAGCAGCGGATCCGGCAGGCTCTCCAGAATGGCGCCATCCACGCGGCGCATGCGCCCGATCTGCTCGCTGCGCTCGGCCAGGGAGCGGGAGAGTCGGGTCACGCCCTCGGCAACGTCGGCCAGGGCGGGTAGCTTGGGATTGATGGGCTGTTGCCCGCCCGCGATCGCGGAATGGTGCAGCACGGCATCCAGCCGTGCCAGGTCGCGCAGCCAGAAGCGCGACAGCAGCAGAGCCATCAGTGCCACCAGCATCATGGCAACAAAGGCAGGGCCAGGATTCGCGTGGCCCGTCAGCACCAGCACGGCGAGGGCAAGAAACGGCACACCGCCGATCAGGGCCGCCGAGCCCAGCCAGCGGCGGGCCGTCGGCTCGTCGCCCTGTGTGATCATGTCAGCCATGCCGCCTCCCGAATGTGGTCATGGCGGGGAAACCGCCGGTTGTCGACCACGCGACGTGACGCTGACATGGCGGTTCAGTGATGTCCTGGCCTACAGTCCCGGACCGCCGGGCAGGTCGGAAGGTGCAACGGGTGCCGGCAACGCACCCGGCGCCACGGCGTACACTGCCAGGGAGCGCTGCACGCGCCCATCGGGGCTCAGCCGGAGCGCGCCGTCGGCGCCCAGGATCACCTCGCCCACCGGGATGCGGGGAGGCTGGCCGGGCCCGGCACTGCGCATCGCTTGGGCGGCAATGGCGGCCGCGTCATAGGCAACCCCCACGAGCCGGGGCGGCGCCTCGCCGAACGCGCCCTGGTAGCGGCTGTCGAACTGGGCTCGGGCGGCGGGGTCGGGGCCGGGGAACCAGGCACCCGCCAGGGCAGGCTGTTGGCTGAGGCTTTCGTCGCCGGCCCATAGCGCGTTGCCCCCCAGGCGCAGCGGCGGCACCGGCACTCCGCCCGCCACCAGTCCGCCGGCGAAATCACGTGCCCGTGCTCCGCCCTCGCCCAGGATCAGCATTTCCGGTGCCTGGTCCGCTTCGCCCTCTGGCCCGGCGAAGCGCGGCGCGAGCTCGCGGGCGATCAGTCCCGGTGCGGCGGCAGCCGGATACAGCTCCACCTGCGGCTGCGGCAAGCCAAGGTCGCGCGCGGCCCCCCGCAGGGCAGAGGCCATCTGCCGTCCCAGCGCGTTGTCCGGACCGGCCAGGGCGAAGCGCTGCACCTGCGCCTGCTCATGCGCTGCCGCGACCAGACGTCGCACCTGCTGGTCCAGCGTCAGGCCCAGTGGCCACACATGGCTGGCAGCTTGGTTGGCATCATTGGTGAAGGGCAGCACCGCCACGCCCGAGGCACGGGCCACCGGCGCCACCGCCGCGGTTTCCGGGCCGGTCAGGGGACCAACGATGATGCGGGCGCCTTCGGCAATGGCACGGCGCGCGGCCTCGGCGGCGCCCTGCGCATTGCCACCCGTGTCGCGCGGCAGGAACTCGAAGCCGGGCCCGCCCTGCTCGAACAAGGCCAGTTGCGCAGCGTTCAGCAGCGACGGGCCAAGCGCCGACTGGGGCCCGGAAAGTGGCAGCAGCACCGCCACCTTCTCACGTTGCGGCTGCGGCGGCAGGGGTTGCACACCGGCATAGCCGCCGGGCTGCGGCGCCACGCCACCCAGCCCCGACACTTGCGGCGCACAGGCCGAAAGGCCCAGAACGGCGCCCAGCATCACCCCCGGCAGCAGGCGCCGCGGCAGGTGACACAAGGAGCGGGGCTCGGTCGATGCAGCAGGACGATGGGCGGGACGGGACCGGGACCACGGAAACGGCAAATGAAATCTCCCATGAGCCCGGCAAGGGGCCGGGGCTGACTCTGGTGGCGACGCCGATCGGCAATCTCGGCGATCTCGCGCCGCGTGCCATTGCCGTGCTTCGCGCGGCCGATGGCGTGCTGTGCGAGGACACCAGGGTAACAGCGCCTTTGCTTGCGCGACATGGCGTTTCCGCGAAGCTGTCGCCACTGCATGAACACAATGAGGAGGCCGCGCTGCCCCGGCTGATCGCCAGGTTGCAAGCGGGGGAGCGGCTGGCCCTGGTGTCGGATGCCGGAACCCCGCTGATGAGCGACCCGGGATACCGTCTGGTGCGCGCGGCCATCGCGGCAGGGATCGAGGTGTCCGCCGTGCCCGGGCCGAATGCGGCGGTGATGGCGCTGACCCTGTCCGGCCTGCCACCGCACCCATTCCTGTTCCACGGCTTCCTGCCGCCCCGCGCCGCGGCCCGCGCCGCCGAGCTGGGCCGACTGCGTGCTGCCGAACAGGCTGGCCTTTCCGCCACGCTGATTTTCTACGAGGCGCCGCATCGGCTGGCCGAGTGCCTGGCGCAGATGGCCGAGGTGTTGGGTCCCCGGCCGGCCGCGGTCACGCGCGAGTTGACCAAGAGGTTCGAGGAAGTGCGGCGGGGCACCTTGCCCGAATTGGCGGAGCATTACGGAGTGCATCTGGCGCGTGGCGAGATCGCGCTGGTCGTGGGGCCGCCCGGCGATGCGACACCCGAGGCCGAGCTCGGGCTGGATGAGCGATTGCAGGCCGCGATGGCGGCGGGAGAGAGCCTGCGCGATGCCGCAGCCCTGGTGGCCACCGCGACCGGCTTGCCTCGCAAGAGGGTCTATGCCCGCGCCTTGGAGCTGCGTCAGGACCCCTGACGATTGATCGGTTGAAGGATCCCGCCGTGCCGCCACCTGAAGGTGCGGTATGCGGCGCCACGCCAGTGAACGCCGGGCGATGCTTGCCTGCAAGGCAGGGGGCGGGTAGCAGACCAGAAGGAGTCGGCGCCGCCAAGACGGCGGAGATTGGGGAGCAGCCAGAGCATGACGGAAGCCGCACGACCCATCGAAGCGCCGATCATTATCTTCGCCTTCGACCGTGCGGCCTACCTGAAGCGCTTCTGTGATTCCCTGAAGGCGCAACAAGGGGTGGAACTGGATCCACAGCGCATCTACCTGCTTCAGGACGGTCCGGTCTCGCACCGTTCAGGCGTGCGCTACGCCGATGATGCGGCGATGGCCGAAAGCATCGCGGCCTTCCGCGAGGTGTTTCCAGCCGGGCAGGTTCTGGCCAGCGCCGACAATCTCGGCATCGCCTTCAACATCCGCCGGGGCGAGCAGCTGGCCTTCGAGACATTGGGTGCCGAGACGGCCTATTTCTTCGAGGACGACCTGGAACTCGGGCCCGGCTACATGCTGATGATGGAACGGATGCGGGCCCTTCTGGCCCCGTTTCCGGAGGTCGGGTACTTCGCCGCCTACGGCGACCATCGTGCGACGCCCGATCCCGATCGGGTCCGCATCGTGCCGCTGGATCACCATTGGGGATTCGGGCTGCGCCGCGACGCATGGAAGCGGCTCCAGGAGTGGCTGGCCCCTTATTTCGCCATCCTGTCGAAGACCGATTACCAGAGCCGAAACCATATCGGCGTCTATCGCTGGCTGGAGGGGCAGGCCATGGCGATCGACAAATCTTCCCAGGACGCGCTCAAGGCACTTGCCTGCGCCAATCTGGGCATTGCACGGGTCATGACCGACATGTGCTTCGCCCGCTACATTGGCGAAAAGGGCGCCTCCTTCAACGAACGCCGGTTCCGCGAGATGGGCTATGACCGGATGACGCCGACGGAGCGCAGCGACCTGCCGATCGAGCCGCAGACAGTGGAGAAGATCCGCACCATCACCGAGGGCCAGCAGGCGCATTTCCGCGTCTTTCGCGAGCGGGAATTCAACGGTTTCATGACCCGCTACGCCGCACGGAACTGGGATTCCGAACGCGCCGTCACACGCGCCGATATCGATAATCTTTATTCCCTGCTGCTCGACCGGCTCCCCGAGGGCGAGCACATCTATGATCAGTATGTCGGCAAGACGCCGGTGCGGCGCCTGCGCGACATCATGATCAACAGCCGCGAGTTCCGTGGCCGCACGCGGCGGGACTGACGCCGCCCAGGAGGAGGTTGCGCAGTCCTGCGTGGGGGTCAGGCCACCCGGCGGTCGCCGTGGCCTGGCTCACGCACCTCCTCGACGATCTTGGCCACGAAAGCGTCCAGATCGTCGGGGGAACGGCTGGTGACGATGCCCTTGTCGGTCACCACCTCCTGGTCCAGCCATTGAGCGCCGGCATTCTCCACATCGGTGCGGATGGATTTGAAGGAAGTCATGCGACGGCCCTTGGCCAGCCCGGCCTCTACCAGGATCCAGGGACCGTGGCAGATCGCAGCTACCACCTTGCCCTGCCCGGCGAAATCGCGGACCAGGGAGAGGACCGCCTGATCGACGCGCAGGTGATCGGGGTTGATGACGCCACCGGGCAATACGATCGCATCATAATCGGCAGCCTTGACCTCGTTGATCTTGCGGTCGACCTGCACGGTGCGTCCCCAGTCTTCCGGCTGCTTCTGCCCGTCCCAACCCTTGATGACACCGGGCTCGCGGGTTTTCTCCGGGGCGGCCACATGCACGGTGGCACCCTTGCCGCGAAGTGTTTCGAGCGGAACCGTCAGCTCCTTTTCCTCGTAGCCGTCGGTGGCGACGATAAGGATCTTGGCTTGCTGAATCTCGGGCATCGCATGTCTCCAGACCGGGGGGTGCCCGCAGAACGCACCGGGCCCGAGGCGGTTACGCCCCGGGCCGGCTCCTCCCTGCATGGCACGGGCTGAAGCGCCGCATGCAACTCCCTCCGCCGCCAAGCGTCAGGCGAGGCGCGCCAGTTCGCGCGCAGCCACCGTGACCGCTGCGATATCGGGGCGGGACGCAGCCTCCTGCACCATGCGCGCGGCTGCGTCGTCCTCCGGCAAGCTGCCGTTCAGGCAGCGTGTGGCCAGCTTGGCCTGCACTGCGGCCAGGTCGTCCAACAGCGCCGCCTTGGCGCGAGTTGCGAAGGGGCCGGTCGCAGGGGCGCGCTGCGTCGCCGCCCGCAGTTCGGGCAGGTGGAAGCGACGACCAACCGCATGCCAGGCCTCCGCCGCATGGTCGGGCGGCACCTGCGCCGTGGCCGCCAGCCGAACGATCGCAGGTGTCGCCTCCAGAGCCGGGGCTGCGGCAACCAGCCGGCCGATGGCGTCGGGCATGCCGTCCTCGGCCGGGGTGGCGGCAGCGACCTCGGACGACAACAGGGCCGTGACGCCAGGTTGCAACGTGGACAATGCCTCCCCCAGGCTTTGTTTCAGCTCAGGCATGGCCAGCAGCTCACGCGATGTGGCGGCCAGGACGTGCCGGATGGCCAGCAATGCTGCGTGGCGGGCCTGCGGCGTGGTACCGGGGGCGTCGTCAGCCTGTTCCGCCGCAGCATCGAGGCCCAGCAGGCGACCGGCCAGGATCGCCGCCCGGGCGGCCAGGGCGGGCTCGGTGCCTGCTGCCAGCTGCGCCAGGGCGGCAGGTCCCAGCCGGTTCGCGATCTCATTGGCCAGGATGGTGGCCAGCAATTCGCGGCGCAGCCGGTGCCGGACGATGGCATCGGCGTAGCCTTCCCGCAGCTGGGTCGGGAAATAGGCTTCCAGCATCGGCAGCAATGCGGGGTCGTCGGGCAGGTCGCTGGCCTCGATGGCCTCGGTCAGCCACAGCTTGGCGAAGGGCAGAAGCGCCGCCAACTCCGGCCGGGTCAACGGCTGGCCGGCGGCGATACGGCTGGCCATGCCATCCGCGTCGGGCAGGCCAGCCACCTCACGGTCCAGCAGCCCCGCCTGTTCCAGTCGCACCATCAGCGCGGCATGGGCAGGCAGCGCCTCGGCCCCCGCTTCGGCTTCCAGGGTGACGGCCAGGGATTGCTGGTCGTTGTCGCGCAGCACCAGCGTGCCGACCTGGTCGGTCATCGCCACCAGCAACTCGTCGCGCTGCCGTCCGGTGAGCGCGCCGGCCCGAATGGCATCGGCCAGAAGGATCTTGATGTTGACCTCATGGTCGGAGGTCGAGACACCGGCCGAGTTGTCCAGGGCGTCGGTGTTCAGCCGCACGCCATGGCCGCCTGCGCCGGATCGCGCCGCCTCGATCCGCCCGGCCTGGGTTACCGCCAGGTTGGCGCCCTCGCCAAGGATGCGCGCACCTACCTCGCGCCCATCGATGCGAATGGCATCGTTGGCGCGATCGCCGGCCTCAGCCTGGGTTTCCGTGGAGGCTTTGATATAGGTGCCGATGCCGCCAAAATACAGGAGGTCCACCTTGGCCCTCAGAATAGCCTGCATCACCGTTGCGGGGTCCGGCTTCTCGGCAGCAATGCCGAGCAAGGCGCGGGCCTTGTCGGACAGCGGCACGGTGCGGGCGTTGCGGGGATAAACGCCGCCGCCTTCGCTGATCTTCGCCGTGTCGTAATCCGCCCAGGAGGAGCGCGGCAGGGCGAAAAGCCGCGCGCGTTCCTCGTAGCTCGCCGCGGCGTCGGGATCGGGGTCGATGAAGATGTGGCGGTGGTCGAAAGCGGCCAGCAGCTTCGTCTGCCTCGAAACCAGCAACCCGTTGCCGAACACGTCGCCCGACATGTCACCCACGCCGACCATGGTGAAGGGCCGGGCCTGGATATCGTGGCCCTGCTCGGCGAAGTGGCGGGCGATCATCACCCAGGCACCCTTGGCGGTGATGCCCATGGCCTTGTGGTCATAGCCCTTCGATCCGCCGGAGGCGAAGGCGTCGTCCAGCCAGAAGCCATATTCCTGGGCCAGGCCGTTGGCGATGTCGCTGAAGGTGGCGGTGCCCTTGTCGGCGGCGGCGACGATGTAGGGGTCGTCGCCGTCGCGCCGCACCACATGGGCGGGCGGCACCACCACCTCGCCCTTGAGGTTGTCGGTGATGTCCAGCATGGCCCGGATCAGCGTCTTGTAGGCGGCGATGCCGGTGGCCATGAAGGCTTCCCGATCACTGGCCGGGGGCACATGGCCCTTCAGCACAAAGCCGCCCTTGGCGCCGGTCGGCACAATGACGACGTTCTTGAGGCGCTGCGCCTTCATCAGCCCCAGGATCTCGGTGCGGAAATCTTCCCGTCGGTCAGACCAGCGGATGCCGCCGCGCGCCACTGGGCCGGCGCGCAGGTGGCAGCCTTCCATGTGGGGGGCATGCACGAAGATTTCGCGCCAGGGGCGTGGCATCGGCATCGGTCCGGCCTCGGCACTGTTGAACTTCAGCGCCAGGTAAGGCTTGTCCTGAAAGAAGTTGGTGCGCAGCACGCCATCCAGCGCGGTGCGCAGCCGCGCCAGGATGCGGTCAGTGTCCGGATCCTCGATGCCTTCCATCAGCGCCTGCCAGTCACCCTCCAGCCGCGCCTCGTCGGCGGTGGTGGCATGGGTGGGATCGAAGCGGGCGTTGAACAGGTCCACCAGCAGGCGCGCGGCGCGCGGCTCCGCGGTCAGCGCGGCCTCCACCGAACTCTGCGCGAAGGCAAACCCCACCTGCTTCAACCAGCGGAACAAGGCGCGCAACAGCCAGGCCTCGCGCCAGGCGAGGCCGGCGCGCGGCACCAGGCGGTTGAAGCCATCCACCTCCGCCTGGCCCGATTGCAGCGCCTGCAGCGCTTCCAGCAGCGCCGTGAAGCGCGCCTCCGGCAGGGCGGAGCCTGCTTCCAGGCTGAACACATGCAGCACGGCGATGGTCTGCTCGTCGCGCCGGAGGTGGAAGGGATGTTCCTCGATGGCGCGGAGGTCGAGGCTTTCAAAGAGCGGCAGCGCATCGGCCAGCGGCAGCGGCCCACCGGGATGCACCAGCCTGAGCGAAAGCGACCGCTCGCCCATGCCCGGCGCGCGCTCGATCCTTGCCGCAGGGCGGCCGGTGGACAGCGCCTCTTCCACCAGATGGAGGTCGGCCACGGCGGTGGTGGGCGACACCCATTCCGAATAGGCTGCGGGTACCGTGCCGGCCCAGCGGGCGAGGGCGGCGGCCGCGGCGGCCTCGCCACGCTCGGCGGTCAGCGCCTCGCCCAGCCGGTCGGTGAAGGAGCGCGCGGCCTGCCCGATCGCCGCCTCCATCGCCGCGTCATCGACCTGCGCCACAGCGCCCGGAGTGGTGCCGACGATGTAGTGGACGCGCGCCAGAGGCGTGTCACCCAGCGCAATGTGGAAGGCGGACAGACGGCCGTCGAAAGCGCGGGCCAGCATGTCGCCGACGCGCTCGCGCAAGCGGGTGTCAAAGGTGTCGCGCGGCAGCCAGGCGATGGCGGACACGAAGCGCTCGAATGGGTCGCGGCGCAGGTACAGCGCCGGGCGGGGCCGAATGCCGAGGTCGAGCGCCCGTAGCGCCCCGTCAAGGATGGCCTGCTCGCTGGCCTGGAACAGCTCGTCCCGGGGCCAGGTGTCGAGGATGTTGCGAAGGGCCCGGCCGTCATGGCTGTTGGGGTTCACCCCGGCACGGCTCAGGATGCGCTCGACCTTGGCACCCAGCCAGGGGATCGAGCGCGGGTTGCGATTATAGGCGCTGGAGGCGAACAGGCCGAGGAACAGCCGGACCCCGGCGCGCTCCCCGTTCGGGCCGTAGATTCGGGTGGCCACCACGTCGGCATGGGCCGGCCGGTGAACCCGCGCCCTCAGATTGGCCTTGGCCACGCCGATCGCCGCCGGATCGTCGCGCAACGAGGTGCGGATGGCCCCCGGCACGGCGGCCAGATCGCGCAACGCATCGAAGACGGGTATGCTTTCGTCGCGCAACAGGCCGAGATTGTCCTCCATCCGGTCCTGCTCGCCGAAGCGGATCAGCCGGTGGCCGAGGAAAACGAAGTTCTCTTCCGCCAGCCAGCGCAGGAAGTCGCCGCCACCGGTGGTGTCGTCGCTGTCGATCTCGGCTTCGGCCTGCTTCAGCCGCTCCAGGATGGCCGGGAAATCGGTAACCGCGAGGCGAACATCGGCAATCGCCCGGCGGATTGCCGCCTCGGTTCCTTCCCAGCTCTCATCGGGAGCCGCGCCGGCGCTGATGAGCCGGGTGGAGGAGGGGGCGATCTCCACATGCATCAGGCTTTCCGCGCGGCCATCCACGCCGTCTCCCGGCGCGAAGTCGATCAGCCGGCCCGCCGGATCGCGGCGCACGCGCATCACCGGGTGCAGCAGCCGCCGCGCCGTGCGGCCCGAGAGGGTGAGCGCGGCCAGCACGCTGTCCACCAGGAAGGGCATGTCGGGCGTCGCGATTTCGGCCACCGCGACGGCGCCGCGGCCGGGACCGGGCGGCCGCAGCCGGACCTTGAACTCTTCCGTGCCGGGAAGGTCCCGCGCGAAGGTGAACAGGCTGGCGGCGGCGGCGGCCAGGCGTTCCGGCGGTTCCTCGGCAAGCTCGGCCGTGGGCAAGGCATCGGCCATGCGGCGCAGCAGGGCGGCGGCGGACGGTGGCAGGGACGGCGCCTGCTGGCGCAGGGCGTCCTCCGCAGAACGCAGCAATTCGGCGCGTGCGCCGCCTTTTTCCGCCTGATGACCATCCGGCATGCCGGCCTCCTGTCGTCCTGACCAAGTTTCAGGATCGGCGCTGGATTGCCTGCCATCAAGCCGGTCTGTGCCGAAAACCGCGGCATTTTGCATAAAGTTTCGGCTTGATCATGCTTGGTATCCAAGCCGCGAAAGCGGGTTTATCCTGGCTGCGCCATGACAATGACACTCGCCGACCTCCTTGCGCCCATCACGCCAGAGCAGTTCTTCGCCGAGTATTACGACCGGCAGCCGCTGCATGTTCAGGGGGGCGCCGCCAAATTCGCCTCCGTCCTGTCCTGGCGGCAGATCAATCGTCTGCTGGACCAGACGCATATCTGGTCGAGCCAGTCGCTGAAGCTGGTGATGGACGGCACGCCCATCCCGCCCGAGCAATACTGCACCCGCGCCACCAGCCGCGATGGAGCGCAGCTGCAGCAGCCAGTCGCCGCCCGCGTGGCGCACTGGGTGGCGCAGGGCGCCTCCATTGTGATGAACGATGTGGACAGCCTGACCCCCGGCCTCACCGCCGTGTCCGAGGCGCTGGAGGGCGCGGGGCTCGGCAAGGCACAGGGCAACGTCTACATCTCCTGGCAGAGCCACAAGGCCTTCCCGACGCACTTCGACACCCATGATGTGTGGGCGGTGCAGGTGGAGGGCGAGAAGACCTGGAACATCTGGGAAGGGCGTGCCGAATGGCCCATCGCCCATCCCGTGTTCAACTTCCCCAGGGAGCATCACGAGCGCGCCCGCGGCAAACTGCGCGGCGCCGTGACGGTGAAGGCGGGCGACCTGCTCTACCTGCCGCGCGGCTGGTACCACGATGCACTGGCCGAGGCGCCGTCCTCCGTCCACATCGCCTATGGCGTACACGCGCCGCTGGGCATGGACCTGGTGAACATGCTGCTGGAGCGGGTGCTCTACGACGCCGAGTTCCGCAAGCCGCTGCCCCGCCAGGACGGTTCGGCGGCGGCGAAGTTCGCGTTGACCAGCCGAGCCAACCAGCTGGGCCAGCGACTGGTCGAGCTGACGCGCGATCCCAAGGTGATGGAGGTGCTGGGCAAGTTCGTGGCCGATTACCGCTTTCATCGCGGCGGCAATGACCTGCTGGCGGCGCGTGGCATTGCGGCGCCCTCAGCTGGAAATGGAACAGCGAGGGGAGGCGAGGAAGGCGCGGCGTTCCGCGTGCTGGCGCCCGGTGCCAAGGCGGTGCGGCGCGGCACCGAGTGGGTGGTCAAGGCGCCGGCCGGCAATCTTCCTCTGGCGCCGGCGGAAGCGGAAGCCGCCAACTGGCTGCTGGCCCGGCCCGATGGAACCGAGGCCGAACTGCGGACCGCCCACCCGGCGGTGGATGCCGTGGCGCTGCTGCGCCGGCTGGCAGAGGCCGGGATGCTGGCGCCCACATGATGCACCTGATGGTTCCGGCATCCCTCGCGGCGCTGATGTGCCTCGGCCTCGCCGCGGAAGCGGTGGCCCAGCCCCGCGCCTTCAACTGCATTGGCGCCGAGAAGCTGGAGGATGATGTTTTCGAGGTAAGCTTTCCCTCGCGCAGCGCCCAGCCCGCGCCCGGGGCGCGCACGCCGGTAGCTGCTGCTGCGGCGCTCGCGAAGGAGGACCTGGCACGCAACATTTGCGTGCTCGGTCATGCGGTGCGGGAAGGAGGCCAGGCTACCAGCACGGAACTGGCCGCGCGCCGCGCGCGGGAAGTGGCGGAGATGTTGTCGGTGGAACATGGCGTCGAGCGTGACCGCATTCGCGCCGAGGCTCGCAATCCTGGCTTCAGCCGCAGCACGGAGAACCGTGAGGCGCGCAGCGTGACCATCGTGGTGCTGCCGGCGCCCGGACCGTGAGGTTGCCGGCAGCGCCCGGATCGTGAGGTTTCTGCCGGCACGGGTGTAAGGTTGCCGTTGGCAGCCGGGCGCAAGGTGCGGTTGCCCGGCAGTTTGATGGCGCTTGGTTGCTCTTGCCGCGCACTGGCCGCAGGATCGTCCGCGCCAAAAGGGATAAAGGACGCCCCGCATGAACCGCGAACTGGCCCGGTCGATCCTGAAAAAGTGCCGCATCGAGAAAGGCTCTGGCTTCAGCCTGTCGGAGCATTCCACTCATGGCGGCGAGATCGGCGTCAGCAAGGCTGATGCGCCGGCGCTGCTGCGTCAGGGCATCGAGACGCTGGCTGCTCTTCAGGACAGGCTGGCGGCGCAGGACCGGCATGCCGTGCTGGTGATATTCCAGGCCATGGATGCGGCGGGAAAGGACGGGGCGATCAAGCATGCCTTTTCCGGCCTGAACCCGCAGGGAACCTCCGTTTATTCCTTCAAAGCCCCGACATCGGAGGATCTGGACCGCGACTTCCTGCGCCGCCACATCATCCGCCTGCCGACCCGCGGGCAGATCGGCATTCATAACCGCTCCTGGTATGAAGAGGTGCTGATCGCCCGTGTGCACAAATCCATTCTGGCCCGGCAGAACCTGCCGCAGGAAGTGGTGGGGCCGGAAATCTGGCGTGAAAGGCTGGAGGATATCGCCGCCTTCGAGCGCTACCTCGGGCGACAGGGTTTCATGGTGCTGAAGTTCTTCCTGCACGTCAGCAAGGAAGAGCAACGGGAGCGCCTGCTGGCCCGAATTGATGAGCCGGACAAGAACTGGAAGATGGATCCGTCCGACATCGCCGAGCGGGCGCACTGGGACGACTACCAGGAGGCTTATCAGGAAGCGGTGCGCGCGACGGCAACTTCGGCGGCGCCGTGGTTCGTCATTCCGGCCGACCGCAAGTGGCTGACCCGGTTGCTGGTGGTCGAGGCGATGATCGAGGCGCTGGAGAAGATCGATCCCCGCTATCCAGAGGTGGATGATGCGGAACGTGAGGCCCTGCGGCAAGCAGGTCAGGCCCTGCGGCGCAAAGGTGCCTGAAAACAGGAACCCCGCCCGCCTTACGGCGGACGGGGCTTTCGCACGTCGTTCAGTCGCCTGATCCGGCTCCGCGCACCCGCTTGAGCTGGCTCAGCGCCGACCGGCCAGCAGGCCGAGGGCAAAGCCCACAGCACCCACGATCAGCATGGTCGTGACGGGCTGCTGCTCCACCTGACGGGCGACACGCTCACCGGCATGTCCGGCATATTCACGAGCGTAGTCGCGCGCCTCGCCATAGGCATGCTGCACGCGGCCCGAAGCCTGGCGCGCCATGCCACGCACCTTGTGATCCGAGTCACCTGCCAGATCGCCATAGGCTTCCTGGGCACGACCGGTGATGTCGTCGACGGTGCCTTCCACGCGATCACTGTTCATCAAGTCTTTCTCCTTTGTGAGCCTGGCCCCGGGCGGGGCCGCCGACCTTTCAACGAAATCGGGCGGGGGCGGGTTCCATTGTGGCGCGGTCGCGGGTGCCCAAGCGGGAAGCGATGGCCGACACCACAGCGCCGAGCAGCAGCAGGGCAAAGGTCCAGTACGCCGCCATGGCAGCACCGCTGGCCGCGGCATCGGCGGCGCGGCGGGCCTGCTCGGCAGCTTCCTGCGCACGGGCCTGCGTTTCCTGCTCGACCTGCTGGATCCGGTTGCGGGCTTCGTCCTGGCTGATGTCGCCTTCGGCAGCGACCAGCGCGGTCAGTCGGTCGCGATCGGGCTGCGACAGGTTCCCGTCGGCAATACGACGCGCGGCCAGCCTGCCGATCTCGGCCCGGCGTTGATCGCTGTTCATCTGCGCAGGGTCGGCATTGCTGGCAGAAAGGGCATTCTGAACCCGATCCACCGCAGCCTGAGCCGCCGAAGCCACATCCTCACCGCTTCCGGGCTGGTTGGCGGCAGCGCCCGCGACAGGGCCTCCCACGGCCGTGGTCAGCTGACCGAGCCCGCCGGCGGCTCCGCCCACCAACCCTGAAACGCCCTGACCAACAGCGGATACGGCGCTGCTTGCCGCGCTGCCCAGCAGCATGGCGCCCACCAGGGTGGCGGTCGCCCACATGGCCAGGCCATGCAGCACGCCGTCGGTGCGGTCGGTCACGCCCGCCAGCCGCGCGGCGGCGTAGGCACCGATGCCAAGGCCGATCATGTGCGAAACCAGCATCCAGACACCGCCACCGATGCCGAAGGTCGTGGCATCAGGGGTTTGCCGCGCTGTGGCGTCCACTAAGTTGGCGCCAATGGCAATGCCCAGGATGTTCAGCGCACCGCCGACCACCACAGCGATGACTGTGCCGGCCAGAACGGCGCCCCAGGACATGCGTGACACCTTGCCGCCTGGCACGGCGTAGGGCTGCTGAGGCCAAGCCGTGGCGGGCGTGGCGCTTTCGGAATAGGAGGCGCGGCCGGAAGGGCCGCCCTTGGGAGGTGTCGTGGTGCTCATGCGTCCGGCGTTCTCCAGTGGCCAAGCCTGTCGAACCGAGCCAGGGATCGGATCGGGACGCTTGATTCAGCTTCCCGCCGGATTTTCCGGGTTGTCGGGCGCCAGCTGGCCGCCTTCCCAAAATGACACCGGCGCAACCTGGTTGCGCCGGTGCTTCGATCAGTGTTGACCGGTGGCGTCGCGCACCTTGTCCTTGGCGCCGCCCACAGCGTTCTGGGTCTTGCCCTCGGCCTTGTCGGCCTTGCCTTCCATCTGCAAGGCCTGGTCGCCGGTCACCTTGCCGGCAGCGTCCTTGATGGCGCCCTTGGCCTGCTTGGCAGCACCTTCGATACGGTTCTTGTCCATGGTGGCTACTCCTCTCTTCTTCATGCGACGTCGCCGGAAAGGCGGCGCCCCTGCCGCGCTTTTCCCTTCGCGGGGCGGCTGCGGTGAAGAAACGGAGAAAGCCATGGCTTGGTTGCGAAAAGGGCCGCGTCCCTGGTGCGATCGGCCCGATCTGACGATGATTTAAGCCTGCGGTTCAGTGCCGCTCATAAATCAGACGTGCCCGAACGGTGCCAGGGATCTGGCGCAGCGCGGCCAGAACCGCCTCGGGGTCCGTCACGCCCTCGGCGTCCACCACAACATAGCCGATGCTCGGGTCGGTCTGCAGATACTGCGCACCGATGTTGAGGCTGAAGCGGCTGAACACCTCATTCATGGCGGCCAGCACGCCGGGGACGTTGCGGTGCACATGCAGGAAGCGCGTGCCATTGGGCCGGGCGGGTAGTGTGACCTCGGGGAAGTTCACGGCGCTCAGCGTGGTGCCGCTGTCCGAATAGTCGGAAAGCTTGCGGGCCGTTTCCTCGCCGATGCGGGCCTGCGCTTCCTCGGTGCTGCCGCCGATATGCGGAGTCAGGATGACGTTGGGCAGGCCCTGCAACGGCGAAACGAAGCGGTCGCCGTTGCGTTTCGGCTCCTCGGGAAAGACATCCGCGGCAACGCCGAGGAGCTGTTCCGTTCGCAGCGCCTCCGCCACGGCGTCGAGATCCACCACTGTGCCGCGGGCATTGTTGATCAGGATTGCGCCGCGGCGCATCGCCGCGATCTCGCGGGCGCCGATCATGCCGGCGGTGGCAGGTGTTTCCGGCACATGGATGCTGACAACATCGGCGGCGCCGAGCAGATCGTGCAGGCTCGCGGCGGCGACGGCATTGCCATGCGGAAGCTTGGTCACGGTATCGTAGTAGATAACGCGCATGCCCATGGCTTCGGCCATGACCGAGAGCTGGCTGCCGATGTTGCCGTAGCCGACGATGCCCAGCGTCTTGCCACGCACCTCTCGCGCGTTCACCGCCGACTTGTCCCAGCCGCCATCATGAGCCGAGCGGGAGCGGTCGGGGATGCGGCGCAGCAGCATGATCATCTCGCCGACCACCAGCTCCGCCACGGAGCGGGTGTTGGAGAAGGGCGCGTTGAAGACTGGAATGCCCAGCTCCTTCGCCGCCGCCAGATCGACCTGGTTGGTGCCGATGCAGAAACAGCCCACAGCAATCAGCCGGTCCGCGGTTTCCAGCACGTCACGTGTCAGCTGGGAGCGGGATCGGATGCCCAGGAGGTGCACACCCTGCAACGCCTGCTTCAGGGCGTCGCCTTCCAGAGCCTTGGTTTCGCGTTGGATGTTGGTGTAGCCGGCATCGCCCAGCACGGCCACCGCGCTATCCGAGATGCCTTCCAGCAACAGGATACGGATACGATCCTTCGGAAGAGAAATGCGTTGGTTCGGGATGCTGTGCGACATGGCTGTTGAATGCCGTGCCGCTTCCGTTTCGTGAAGTGCGAAACCGTCAGCCCGGACCTGCGTTGTGTCTCCCATGATCTACCCTACCGGTGGTTGTGTTTTGTCCGGAGGGTTCGATGTGGTGGAAATTCATTGCCGCCACAGGATGCGCGACCGGACGCCGAACGCCCGGACGGCCTTATCGGATAACCGGACCGGAGCCCTTCGCTCATCGCATGGCACCATGCCGGCTTGGGCAGGTCCAATGCGTGCCTTCAGCCTTGCTGCGCCGGCCTTGCCGGTCCATCTCCCTTTCCACGTGCCCGCTCCCATTTCGTGAGAAGGTGGGCCTGCATCCGGAGATTCCCTATGCTGAACAAGATCACCGCGCTGCCGCGTGCGGCGCAAATCCAAGTGACGCGTAATGCGTTGGCCGAGATCGCGAGTGGCGGTGTGGCTGAGCGGGCACGGCATCGTGCCGCGGCCGAGATCCTGCGCACCGCTCAACGCACCCTTGCCATGGCCGAGGTACCGGCTGCACTGCCGCCGGTGATGGCCGGCTGGGATGCCCATGCCGAGACGGCACTGGAATACGCCGAGACATTGCCGCCGGCCGCGCTGGATCAGCTCCTGGCAGAGGGGCCTCGCTGGGCGGCAGCGCTTCTGCGTGGCGCACCGGAGCTACTGCGCGCCGCCTGACGTCAAGAAGTGTATCGATGGATGAACTGGCCGGGGCGTAGCGTCCCGGCCTTTTTCACGTCCGGATCGTTGGAGGCGTTCGATGCCTCGATGAACCGGGTGTCAGCCGCGGCGGGAGACAACATCCCAGGGCAGGCGGTTGACCTCCGCCAGGGCATCGCCTGGGCTCATGCCAATATCGCGCAGAAGACGCTCATCCAGGGCGGCCAGTTGCTGGCGGGTCCTGACCGTCCGAAGGATGCAGCGGAGAACGCCAGCCCAGGGTCCCGGACGCGCAGCGCTCGCCGGGGACAGCCAGGCGGCAGGAAGGCGGGAGGAGCTGATCGGGGCGGACATGGGTTCGGGCCTTTCATGCACCGTGTTGCTGTGGACCACAGAATGGGATCGGACACGGAATAAGCCCAACGAATTGTTTTGACGCCAGGCATCAGCGGAATTGATAATGTTCTGCATGTTGTCCCTACCTCCGGGGCTCGACCCCGACCTGCTTCGCTCCTTCGTGCTGATCGCCGATGGCGCCAGCGTCACCCGGGCTGCGCAACGTGTCGGGCGCACCCAGTCGGCCGTGTCGATGCAGATGCGGCGGCTGGAAGAACTGCTGGGCCAGCCCTTGCTGGTGCGCGGGCCCCGCGGCTTCGCCGTCACCCCGCACGGCGCATGGTTGCTGGAGCGGGCCCGTCCCTGGCTCTACATGCATGACGAAATCGTCGCGAACTTCCGTGCAACCGAGGTTTCAGGGCCGGTGCGGCTGGGAACACCGGACGATTACGCGATGGGCTGGCTTCCGGATATTCTGGCCCGGTTTGCCGAAACGCATCCCGCGGTGGAGATCGAGGTGGTTTGCGCGCCTTCCACCGAGCTGCTGACGCGGCTGGAGGCGGAAGATCTGGACCTCACCCTTTATTCCGCCGGAAACGAGCTTCGCTCCGGAATGGAAGGGACATCGCTCTGGCACGGTCCCCTCCGATGGGTGGGACCTGTGGCCCATGCGGTGCATCGCCAGATGCCGCTGCGGCTTTCCCTGGCACGGGGCAACTGCGTCTGGTCGCGGGCCGCGACAGCGGCCTTGGACCAGGCTGGGCTGCCGTGGCGCGTCACCTACTCTTCAAGTTCTCAGCTGGGCACCCATGCGGTGGTGATGGCAGGCCTTGCCATCACGGTGGGTTTGGAGGGTCCTTTGCCGGCAGGGCTGAAGGTGCTCACCACCGAGGACGGTTTGCCAGCACTACCAGAGTTCCGCATTGCCCTGGCGCGGGGCGCGGACAGCCCTGCCGCGCATGCAATGGAGCGTCACATCATCGACAGTTTCCGGCATGAGGATGGCGGTCTTCCATCCTGAGCCCAGGCATGTCGTTTCGCTTTCAATTTAATTGAAGGTTTAGGTTTGACGGGTGTGTGTGGTGGTGGTTATAAGCCCGCCCACGCCGCTGGTTGGTCACTGACCGCTGGGTGG
>NZ_JBHRTN010000007.1:181458-432433 GCF_042646265.1 Teichococcus globiformis | reverse complement strand
CCCAAAACAGCATCCAACCATCACCACCGCGGGGTGGAGCAGCCCGGTAGCTCGTCAGGCTCATAACCTGAAGGTCACAGGTTCAAATCCTGTCCCCGCATCCCTTCCTCAGTAGATGAACTGATTGTGCTGCAGGCAGACGTTCTTGCAGTGCATAGACGTAGACCTGTCACTGCGGTAAATGCTCAAATCATGAGCACTGCGCTAACTCAATCGTCTATGTCCAAGCTTCGGCCTATCCAGATCGGAGATGTCGTCGTCTCTCGACCTGTGATCCTGGCGCCGATGTCTGGCGTCACTGATCTTCCATTCCGTCGGCTTTGCCGTGAACTTAATGGTCCGATGGTGGTGAGCGAGATGATCGCGAGCCAGGCCATGGTGCGCGAAAACCAGCAGACGTTGAAGATGGCTGAGGTCGACGGTTTTGGCGGGCCCGCAAGTGTTCAGTTAGCGGGCTGTGACCCTGAAGTTATGGCACAGGCAGCGAAGCTTGCCGTTGATCGTGGCGCTTCGATTGTCGACATCAACTTTGGCTGTCCTGTTAAGAAAGTCGCCCTCGGCCAACAAGCAGGTAGCGCGCTGATGCGTGACGAAGTCGCAGCAGCGAAAATCCTGTCTTCCGTTGTCGGGGCCGTTTCTGTCCCGGTGACGCTGAAGATGCGCATGGGCTGGGACCATCAGAGCCTTAATGCACCCCGCCTAGCCAAGATAGCAGAGGATGTTGGCATAAGGCTGGTGACGGTGCATGGACGCACCCGCCAGATGTTCTACACTGGCAGCGCAGACTGGGCTTTCATCCGCCAAGTCAAAGAAGCCGTCGGTATTCCTGTTATCGCGAATGGGGACATCCTCACGCTCGACGATGCGCAACGAGCCTTGGAAATGTCTGCGGCGGACGGCGTTATGGTGGGGCGGGGTTGCTATGGGCGACCCTGGTTGTTGGCCCAGATCGCCGAGTACCTCGCCACTGGAGCCATTCTGCCGCCGCCGAACTTGAGAGCGCAGTACAATGTACTTATGCGCCATTATGAGTACATCTTGAGCCACCATGGTGTTCAGCCAGGAATCCGGCTGGCCCGCAAACATGTGGCTTGGTACTCCAAAGGATTGCCTGGGTCAGCCGAGTTCCGAAGCGTGATCAACCGTGCCGATGATCCCGCTGAAGTTTACCATTTAATCGATAGGTTCTATCTTCCACTGATTGATCAAGGCATCGAGCGTGATGTCCAGACAGATATTGATGAAGACAACGGCATGCTGGCGGCATGATCCGCCAAGTCCTTCCCTACGTATCGGAGCCTGGATCAGCAGCGGCAGCTACAATAGATCTGGTTTCTGCAATCCCGATTCCTGTCATTGTTCTTGATCGCGATAATCGCTGTTGCTTTGCCAATCCTGCTGCCGAGCAATTTCTTCAACAGTCTTCCGCTACGCTCAAGCAGATGCTGCTCTCTGACCTTCTGCCTCTTGATAGCCGGCTTTTTTCTTTAGTCGACCAAGTTCGCCATCAGGAAGCCCCTATATCGGACCATAACCTTACATTGGAAAGTCCACGGCTTCATCGTGGCGGTGTGGCTGTTCACGGAGCGCCATTGCCCGAAATGCCGGGCGCTATCGTTCTGACCCTTCTAGACAGCAGCAAGGCGCAACAGTTGGAGCGGCAGCTTGACTTTCGGGGGGCAGCCCGAGGCGCATCGGCCATGGCGGCCATGTTGGCGCACGAGGTCAAAAATCCGTTGTCTGGCATAAGGGGAGCGGCTCAGCTTCTTGAACAGACTGCGAATGAAGACGACCGTGAGCTGTGCACGCTCATTCAAGATGAGGCTGATCGTATTCGAACACTTGTTGAACGGATGGAGATGTTCTCTGAACGCCCGGTTGAGCGTGCGAGCATCAACATTCACGAAGTTCTCGACCATGTTCGGCGCATCGCTACAACTGGCTTCGCCAGTCACATTCGAATTCTCGAGGACTACGATCCTTCCTTGCCCCCAGTTCTAGCAAACCGTGATCTTCTGGTGCAGGCATTATTGAATCTCGTCAAGAATGCTGCGGAAGCGGTTGATCCTCGATCAGGCGAGATTCAGCTTGCCACCGCCTATCATCACGGTGTGCGCATCGCGGTCGGTGGATCACGCGAGCGCGTTCATCTCCCGTTGCAGGTCAGCGTCCGTGATAATGGCCCCGGAATCCCCGAGGAAGTGGAAACGACGCTCTGGGAGCCTTTCATTAGCACCAAGCCAGGAGGGCAGGGCCTTGGCCTGGCCCTCGTTGCGAAGCTCGTGGCGGATCAAGGCGGCTTGATCGAGTGCGACAGTAGACCCGGACGTACTGTGTTCCGTCTTTCCCTCCCGATGGCTCCTGACACTATCTCGGGCCTCACGCAGACCAGGGATCCATGACCGAAACTCGCACCATCCTTGTGGCCGATGATGATCGCGCCATTCGAACCGTTCTGACTCAGGCGTTGAGCCGCGCTGGATACGCTGTACGAGCCACTTCCTCGGCCGCAACCCTTTGGAGATGGGTTGAAGAGGGTCTGGGCGATCTAGTGGTCACGGACGTCATCATGCCCGACGAGAATGGCCTGGATCTGGTCCCACGCATCAGGCGTGTACGACCCGATTTGCGGGTGGTTGTGATGTCCGCGCAGTCGACCTTCGTTACGGCCGTAAAGGCCGCTCAACGCGGCGCGTTCGAATACCTGCCCAAGCCGTTCGATTTGAAAGAACTGCTCGCCGTTGTCGCACGGGCCCTGGCGGCGCCTGCAGTCATCGTTCAAGAAAATGCGGAGACCGACGGCGAAAAGCTGCCTCTCATTGGGCGGTCGCCGGCCATGCAGGATATCTACCGCACCGTGGCTAGGCTGACGACCACCGACCTGACGGTGATGATTACGGGCGAGAGCGGTACCGGTAAGGAATTGGTGTCCCGTGCCCTACACGATTATGGCCGTCGACGCGCGGGTCCCTTCATCGCGATCAACATGGCGGCCATCCCGCGCGAATTGATTGAAAGCGAGTTGTTTGGTCACGAGCGTGGTGCGTTCACAGGTGCTCTTGCCCGAGGCGTAGGCCGCTTTGAACAGGCTGCCGGAGGAACACTGTTCCTGGACGAGATTGGGGACATGCCTCCTGAAGCTCAGACCCGGCTCCTGAGAGTTCTTCAGGAAGGTGAGTTCACCACGGTCGGAGGTCGCAATCCTATCAAGGCGAATGTCCGGATCGTGGCCGCAACGCACCGAGATCTCCGACAAGCCATACGTCAGGGACTCTTCCGGGAGGATCTGTTCTACAGGTTGAACGTTGTTCCGATCCGTCTGCCGCCGCTACGCGAGCGGGCCGAGGACATTTCGTTGCTGGCCCGGCATTTCCTAGAGCGAGCAAAGGCATCTGGCTTGCCTGGCAAGCAGCTCGACGAAACGGCGGTGGATCGTCTGCGGCAGCATAGCTGGCCGGGAAATGCCCGCGAGTTGGAGAACCTGATGCGGCGCCTGGCTGCCCTCTATCCACAGGAGGTCATCGGCGCCGATGCGGTTCACGCTGAACTGATGGACGCTGAAAACCAGATCGACGAAGGCCGCTCAGGGCCTGAAACGTTGGAACAGGCGGTCGAACGTCATCTCAGTGGTTTCGTGGCTGCGCAAAGGGACGGCCTTCCTGTGCGCGACCTTTATGAACGTGTATTAGCAGAAGTGGAGCGACCTCTCCTGAGGCTCGCCCTTGCCGCCACCCGTGGAAATCAGATCAAGGCTGCGGCTATGCTCGGCTTGAACCGCAACACATTGCGGAAGAAGATCCGGGAGCTTGATCTGCCTGTTGTTCGTGGCCTCCCGTGAGCTTGCGGCGCGCGGCGCCCCGCACCGCTCCCGGTTTCGGGCGGAAAACACTCGATCTCCTACTAGGGCGCGGCGTCACCTTGACCCTTGCCCTGGGCGCTCTTCTTTTGGGTATCGGCACCTTCACCCTGTTGTCTGGCGGTAGCCCATTCGGCCCCACCCGCCCTGGCCAGGTTGTGGCTATGGTGCTGATCAACGCACTATTCCTTCTTCTTCTGCTTGTGTCCTTGACCGTGCGGCTTGTGCGTGTCTGGGCAGAGCGTCGGCGTGGCTCGGCTGGATCGAGGCTCCACGTCAGGCTGGTCATGCTGTTCAGCGTTGTGGCCGTGGTTCCGGCTCTTTTGGTTGCCATATTTGCGGCTGTCTTTTTTAACCTCGGCATTCAGGCATGGTTCAGCGATCGGGTACGCAGCACACTGGAAGCCAGTCTGGTCGCATCGCGCGCCTATCTCGACGAGCATCGCAACACCATCCGCGGTGACGCTTTGGCGATGGCAGCCGATTTGAATCGGGCAGGGCGCCTTCTCGACACAAACCAATATGGCTTTGCTCAGATCCTGGCGACTCATACCGCCCTGAGGGGCCTGACGGAGTCGGTGGTTTTTGAACCAACCCTGAACCGCGTGATTTCGCATGCGGGGCTGACCACCACTGCCGTGCTGGAGCCTCTACCCGCCTGGGCGTTGGAACTGGTTCGGAGCGGCGAGGTAGCCGTGCTGCCGGGAGAATCGGAAGAAGGGCGTGTCAGGGCGCTGGTGGAACTCGATATCGGTCACGGCCTGATGTTGCTGATCGGCCGGCCGGTAGATCCCGGGGTCATAGAGCATATGCAGCGCACAGAACGTGCCTTTCAGCAATATGACCAGCTGGATCGCAACCGATCTGGTCTGCAGATCACCTTTGCCATGATCTTCGCCATCGCCGCATTGCTGGTGCTCATGGCTGCTGTGCTGATCGGCCTGGTCATTGCAAACCAGATTGCCAGACCGCTCGCCAGGCTAATCGTGGCTGCGGACCGGGTGCGAGGAGGGGACCTGTCAGTCCGAGTTGCTGAAGGCGAGGCGGATGACGAGGTCGGCACACTATCGCGCGCCTTCAACCGCATGACCAACCAGCTCGCGGCGCAGCGCAGTGAGTTACTGGAAGCATATCGGCAGATCGACGAACGGCGGCGCTTTACCGAGACGGTGCTGTCAGGCGTCTCTGCTGGGGTAATCGGGCTGGATACGGAAGGGCGAATCAACCTGCCGAACCGATCCGCCAGCGAATTGCTGGGACTTCAACTCGAAGCGGAGATCGGCCGAAGCTTGGCGCAGGTTGTCCCTGAATTTTCCACTCTGCTCCAGAAGGCTCTGGCTCTGCCAGAGCGGTCTCATGTCGCGGAAGTGCGGATTGGCGCCGCGTCGGAGCGGCGCACGGTTCTGGCTAAGATCGGCGCGGAACTTCTGCGCGGGCAAGTTGCGGGGTTCGTGGTGACCTTCGACGACATCACGGAGTTGCTTTCGGCCCAACGCAAGGCAGCCTGGGCCGATGTTGCGCGCAGAATTGCTCACGAGATCAAGAACCCCCTCACGCCAATTCAATTGTCCGCCGAGCGTCTGAAACGCCGCTACCTCAAGGAAATCCAATCCGATCCGGAAACCTTCCGCGCGTGTACGGACACGATTGTCCGGCAGGTTGGTGATATCGGACGGATGGTGGATGAATTCTCCGCCTTCGCGCGCATGCCGCAGCCCGTGATGCGACCAGAGGCTCTTGACCAAATCATGCGGGAAGCCCTCGTGCTGCAGCAGGCGGCCCATGCGGATATCACCTACGAGACCTCCATTGCTCCAGAGGCTCCACGGCTCTCCTGTGATCGAAGGTTGATCGGGCAAGCCCTTACAAATCTACTGACCAATGCTGCCGACGCTGTTGCGATGAAGTGTCAAGCCGTTTCCGCGGACAGGGCCGAGGAGCCCAGTCAGATCCGTCTTGCCCTTGAATTAGTGGAAGATGGCGTCATCCTAGCCGTAGAGGATAATGGCCTGGGACTGCCACAAGGCGAGGAACGGGAGCGTCTGACGGAGCCTTATGTCACTCACAAGCCGAAAGGAACCGGCCTCGGACTTGCCATCGTGAAGAAGATCATGGAGGACCATGGAGGCCGCCTTGCACTGGCGGAGCGTGTCGATGCGGATGGGCATGTTCTGCCTGGAGCGCGCGCTTCACTGTTCCTGCCGTTTCGCCGCGCCGAGGCCGGCATGACGCGACCTGCAACGGAGATGCACCGCCATGGCGCATGAGATCCTGATCGTCGACGACGAGCCAGACATCCGCGCCCTGATGGAGGGTATCCTTTCGGATGAAGGCTACGACACTCGGGTCGCACAGAATTCTGACACTGCCCTGGCCGCTTTCCGCGCAAGAAGGCCGAGCCTGGTCATTCTCGATATCTGGCTACAGAACTCCCGGCTGGATGGCCTCGGCATCCTCGAAGTCATGCAGCGCGAAGAGCCACAGGTCCCGATCGTCATGATTTCGGGCCATGGCACCATCGAGACAGCTGTGCAGGCCATTCAGCAGGGCGCCTACGACTTTATCGAGAAGCCGTTCAAGTCCGATCGTCTGCTCCTGATTGCCGAACGTGCGCTGGAGGCGGCACGGCTGAAGCGCGAAGTCAGCGAACTCAAGCTACGTGCGGGAGCCGAGACCGAGCTTCTGGGTCACTCATCGCCCATCAGCCAGCTCCGCAATGCCATCGAACGTGTTGCTCCTACGGGCAGCCGCGTGCTGATTTCTGGACCTGCGGGCGCCGGCAAGGAAGTGGCGGCGCGTATGATCCATGCACGGTCCCGCCGATCGACCGAGCCGTTCGTCGCTTTGAACTGCGCGACGCTGAACCCGTCCCGTTTCGAAGAGGAGCTGTTCGGCATCGAGGCCAGCAACGATCCGCAGGCACCGCCGCGGCGTGCCGGGGTCTTGGAGCGTGCCCATGGGGGAACCCTGCTGCTGGATGAGGTGGCCGACATGCCGCTGGAAACGCAGGGCAAGATCGTGCGCGCTCTCCAGGAGCAAGGGTTTGAGCGCGTTGGCGGTGCGACCCGCATCAAGGTGGATGTGAGAGTAATCGCCACCACCAACCGGGATCTTGCCACGGAGATCGGTGCTGGCCGCTTCCGTGAAGATCTTTATTACCGCCTGGCGGTGGTGCCGCTTCGTGCGCCTTCGTTAAGGGAGCGGCGGGAGGATGTGCCGGTCCTGGCCCGTCACTTCATGACCCGTTCGGCCGAGATATCCGGGGTTCCGTCGCGGGAACTTTCCGAGGACGTACTGGCTGCATTGCAGGCCTATGACTGGCCCGGCAATGTCCGGCAGCTCCGCAACTTGGTGGATTGGTTGTTGATCATGGCTCCCGGAAGCGTGGGGGAACCGATCCGCCCTGAAATGCTTCCACCGGAAGTCGGCTCGGCCGCTCCTGCCGCGCTAAAGCTGGATCGTTCATCCGAAATCATGACCCTGCCGCTCCGGGAAGCTCGCGAGCTCTTCGAACGCCAGTATCTGGAGGCGCAGCTGCTTCGCTTCGGCGGCAACATCAGCCGAACTGCCAATTTTGTTGGGATGGAGCGCAGTGCACTTCATCGCAAGCTGAAGTTCCTGGGTGTTCAGGCCGAGGACCGCGCCGCCCAGCTCTGACGCAGCCGCTCAGTTGACCCTTCCATCAACCTCTGTCCAGGATCAAATGGGGCATGTCTCGAATCGCCTATGTCAATGGCCGCTACCTGCCGCAACGACATGCCAGCGTGAACATCGAGGACCGGGGTTATCAGTTCGGAGACGGCATCTACGAGGTTGTTCACCTGTACAAGAATCGTCTTGTGGACGAGAAGCGGCACCTGGATCGGCTGGAGCGTTCGCTCAAGGAGATAAAGCTTCCTATGCCAGTGCCGCGACTTGCGTTGCTGGCCATCCTGCAGGAAGTGGCCCGTCGCAACAGGGTGGCGGAAGGCCTGCTCTATATGCAGGTGACCCGTGGTGTTGCCCGGCGTGAGCATTCTTTCCCTGCAAGTCCCCCGCCTCCTGCGCTGGTCGTCACTGTGCGGCGCATTCGCCCTTATCCAGCCTCCATCGATGGCTGGGGAGGCTCAGCGATCACGGCGCCTGACCATCGGTGGGCCCGGCGTGACATCAAGAGCATCAACCTCTTGCCGAACGTGCTGGCCCGCCAGGCAGCTCGAGAGCAGGGCGCCATAGAGGCCATTCTATATGAACCCCAGACCGGAATGGTAACGGAGGGGGCTGCCACAAGCTTCTGGATCGTTGACGAAGCCGGTCGCCTCCGCACACGCGCCTTGTCGCATGATATTCTGCCAGGCTGCACGAGGGATGCCCTCATGGCAGAGCTCAATGAGGCAGGTATCCCATTCGACGAACGTGCCTTCAATCTTGATGAGCTGTCGCGCGCGCGCGAAGCGTTTCTGACCTCAGCCACGTCCTTTGTGAAGCCGATCCTGCGCATCGACCACAAGGATGTGGGAGAAGGTGCGCCCGGCCCCATCAGCCGTTTGCTCTTCGATCTGTTTGCCCGGCATGTTCAGGGTGGTTTGGCCAACAAGGCATGAACCGCCATTGCCCTGAGGTGATTCTATGGGACTGGGATAACACCCTGGTTGACGCTTGGATGGGCGTACAGGCCGGCATGAACGCTGCTTTGCGGCACTTCGATAAGCCGGAATGGACGCTTCAAGAAGTGCGTGACCGCGCCCGTTTGTCGCTTCGTGACTCCTTCCCAACAATCTTTGGATCGCAGTGGGAGGAGGCCCGGGATGTCTTCTATGCCGCGGTCCGAGATCGTCACCTTGATGGCTTGATGCCTCTTCCCGGAGTGATGGAGGCCCTGGAAGCATGCAGGCATGTTCCGCTCTGCATCGTGTCAAACAAGCAGGGCGCCATTCTGCGAGCGGAGGTTGCCCACCTTGGATGGCAAAGTCGATTTGCTGCTGTGGTCGGCGCCGGCGACGCAGAGGCCGATAAGCCATCGGCAGCCCCAATCCTCCTGGCTCTTGAGGCCGTTTCACATCAGGCTGGCAAACGAATCTGGTTTGTGGGCGACACTGGCGTTGACATCCGGGCCGCCAACTCGGCCGGTTGCACCTCTGTTCTGGTGGGTGGGGCGGAGCATGACGGGGGAGTGGCTGCATTGCAGCCGGACCTTGCTTTCAATGATGCTCATGAACTGGCAAACTTCCTGCTCGGACTTGCCAAGTCCCCCCCGATTGCATGATGTTGCGCTCGAACCGGTGAGCATCCTGCTCACGGGGGCGTAGCCCTGTGTATGATCCGCGTCTATGCGCTAAAGACAACGCTTCGGCTCGCCAAGAAAAAGAAGGACCCGAGCCCATGGCCGCCGAGAAGTCCCAGAATGTTCAGGACGTGTTCCTGAACCATGTCCGGAAGAGCAAGACGCCTGTGACCATTTTTTTGGTCAACGGCGTGAAGCTCCAAGGCATTATTACCTGGTTCGATAATTTTTCTGTTCTTTTGCGTCGCGACGGCCATACGCAGCTGGTCTACAAGCATGCGATCAGCACGGTCATGCCTGGCGCCCCGATCATGCTGTTCGACGCCGCAGCGGCAGGACAGCCTGCGGGATCAGCGGCGCCAGCCACGGGCTCGGTGGCACGTGAAGGAACAATGACATTGCAACGTGAGGTTAATCCTGTCGGCACCTCCGACCAATAACAGCGACATGAACGGCAAGCCCACGCTTGCCGCAGTTTTGCTGCCGCATGATCGTCCCGCCCGAGTGGCGGAGGCGGAAAATCTCCGCGTCTTTCCCGATGCCCGTTCTACCCCGCGCGCCGCGGAAGCGCGGCTTGCTGAGGCGGTAGGCCTAGCTGCGTCGATCGGCCTGACCATCGTGCACAGCGCGGCCTATCCTGTGCGTGCGCGACGGCCTTCGACCCTGCTCGGCACAGGGCAGGTCGAGATGGCCGCAGCGGCTATCGAAGAGCATCAGATCAGCGTGGTTGTTGTGGACGCAGCCCTCACGCCAGTGCAGCAGCGAAATCTCGAACGCGCTTGGCGGTGCAAGGTCATCGACCGCACTGGCCTGATTCTCGAAATCTTCGGCGAGCGCGCCCGGACGCGCGAAGGTGCGCTGCAGGTCGAACTTGCCCATCTTGAATACCAACGGACAAGACTGGTCCGCTCATGGACGCACCTTGAACGTCAGAGAGGTGGTTTCGGCTTTCTGGGCGGCCCTGGCGAAAGTCAGATCGAAATCGATCGGCGCCTGATCGGCGATAGGATCGTTAAGCTCAAACGTGAGCTGGACCAGGTTCGCCGTACTCGTGGCTTGCATCGCTCTGCGCGATCTCGCGTGCCATTTCCGGTGGTCGCACTTGTGGGCTACACCAATGCCGGAAAGTCAACGCTGTTCAATGCTCTAACGGGAGCGGGCGTGTACGCCCAGGATCAGCTCTTCGCTACGCTTGACCCCACAATGCGTGCCATTCGCTTGCCGAGCGGCCGCACGATCATCTTGTCGGATACGGTCGGGTTCATCAGTGACCTGCCAACCCAATTGATCGAGGCATTTCGCGCGACGCTTGAGGAAGTTTCTGCCGCAGATATCATCATGCATGTGCGTGACGTGGCGCACCCAGACAGCGCCGCCCAACGCTCCGACGTCATAGCGGTGCTGGAGGAGATGACATCCGGCCCACAGGCGTCGCTGGATACGGACTGGCCGACCCGCACTGTCGAGGTGCTGAACAAGGCCGATCTGATCGGCGGTACAGCGGAAGTGGCCGGAGCGGACACAGCCGCTACCATTGCGGTGTCCGCGCTGACAGGTGAGGGGCTGGAGCGACTTCGCTCCACCCTGGATTCCAAGTTGGCAGCTGGGATGCAGGTCGTTGACTATGCCATTGCGGTAGATGATGGAGCGCGAATGGCCTGGCTCTACGAGCATGGAGAAGTTCTGTCCCGGCATGATGGGCCCGACGGCATCTCTCTTACGGTCCGCTTGTCGCCGGCCGATCGAGCTCGCTTTGAGCAGCGATAGCGCCTGAGATCCCAGCATGACCCAACCGTTTACTGATCAGCACATGGCAGTTGTCGCCCGTATTCTGCGAGATGCAGCCATGGCAGAGATCCGGCCCCGGTTCCGGCGCCTGCGCGCCGACGCGGTCCGGTTCAAGAGCAGCCCTACAGACCTTGTGACCGATGCCGATGAAGCGGCTGAGCGTCGCATCACTGCGGAACTGCGTCGCTTCTTTCCTGGATGCGTAGTCGTTGGCGAGGAAAGCTGTGCCGCTGATCCGGCTCTCCTGCAAAGCTGGAGCAAGTCCGACTTGGTCTTCTTTGTGGATCCTGTGGACGGCACCGCGAACTTCGCCGCAGGAGTGCCACTCTTCGGCAGCATGGCCGCAGCCGTTCAGGGGGGTGAAGTGATCGCCGCGTGGATCTATGATCCCATGGGCGATGATACGGCAATGGCCATCCGGGGAAAAGGCGCATGGATCGAGACGCCATGTGGGCAGAGGTCGGACCTCCAGGTTGCATCCCCAGCGCCTGTTTCCGAAATGCTGGCCAGCATCTCGTGGACCTACATGGCTGAACCAATCCGCAGCCGTGTGGCGCATCGTATGACGCGGTTCAGGGGCGGCATGCAGTTCCGCTGCGCCGCGCATGAGTATCGGCTCGTTGCCGGTGGAGGATCCCATATCCTCGTATACCACCGTCTGATGCCGTGGGATCATCTGCCCGGTTGGTTACTGCACCGGGAGGCGGGTGGTTACAGCGCGCGCTTTGACGGCAGCGAGTATCGCCCGGAGCATGTTTCCGGTGGCTTGATCGTTGCGCCTGATCGCAGCAGTTGGGATGCCGTACGAACAGCGCTTCTGGATTGAGGATCCAGCTACTCGCCGCGCTTTACCTCTGACCAGAGCTCTTCCATCTCAGGCAGAGAAAGCTCGCTCAAGGTGCTGCCACGTCGGGAGGCCAGGGCTTCGATGCCGTTAAAACGCCTTTCGAACTTCGCATTGGCCTGACGCAAGCACGCCTCAGGATCGAGGTCCAGCTTTCGTGCCAAATTGGCTACAACGAAAAGAAGGTCGCCCATTTCATCGGCCAGCCTTTCCGGCGCTCCTAGCGGCAGCTCGGCCTGAAGTTCCTCAGTTTCTTCTGTAAGCTTATGGAACACCGCTGCGACATCGGGCCAGTCAAACCCTACCCGCGCAGCCCGCCGTGTCAGCTTTGTAGCCCGAGTCAGGCCGGGCAGGGCAGTCGCCACGCCAGCCAGCACTTGATGCTCCTGTCTCTGTGCCCGCTCCTGAACCTTTTGATCTTCCCAGGCACGGTTTTGTTCATCCACGTTCCGCGCGTCTGCACTGGCAAAAACATGAGGGTGGCGCCTTACCATCTTCTCGGCAATCGAAGACGCAACATCGTCGAAGGTGAAGAGCCCATCTTCTTGCGCTATCCTGGAATGGTAGACAACCTGCAGCAGCAGATCCCCCAGTTCATCCCGCAATGATGCAGCATCCTGATGGATAATGGCGTCGGCGACCTCGTAGGCTTCTTCGATGGTGTAGGGGGCAATGGATTGGAAGGTTTGGACTTGATCCCAGGGACATCCATCTGGTTGCCGCAGCCGTCCCATGATGGCAACCAAACGCCGCAGGGGGTCGGCTATGTCGTCGGTGGTCATCGATCCCTCGCCATCCGCATAAATCGTATAAGGAAGATTATGTAAATCTAAAGTTCAAGTACCATCCCGTCGTAAGCTGCTTCTAGTCCGTCAGGCAGGTTTCTGCTCATCCAATCCCAGTCTAGGTCCTGTCCCATGTGCGTCAGGATGGTACGGCGCGGCTGAAGATGCCGCCTCCATTGCTGCACAAGGTCCAGATGGGCGTGAACGGCATGCGGGTGCCGTTGGAAGCATCCAACGATCCAAGTGTCCACCCCTTGAAGAACGGACATGCTCTCCGCCGGCATTGCTACAACATCGGTCGAGTAAGCAAAGCTACCGAGACGAAGGCCGATGGTTTCCATGACCTTATGATCTTGGCGGAACAGGGTCACCTCCATGCCCGCCATTTCCACCACCTCACCCGGATGGATGATGTGCGGCGTCAGGGCCGGCCTGAAGAAGACCGGTGGTGTGGGCGATCGGAAGATATAATCGAAGCGGACCTTCAGGGCGTCCATGGTATCGGACGTCGCGTAAACAGGTATGGCCGCGCCCAAGGCTCGGTTCAGCGGGCGGACCTCGTCTAGCCCCATGACATGGTCTGCATGCGCGTGGGTGATAAACAAGGCATCGATCCGCCCAACGCCATTCCGAAGAAGCTGGGCGCGCAGATCGGGTCCGGCATCGACCAGCAATCGTCCCCCGTGCTCACCATCGATCAGGATTGAAGACCGTGTGCGCCGATTAAGGGGCTGGCCCGGGTCACAGTGCCCCCAATCCCCGCGCCCATCCTGCCCACCGAGCGTCGGTACACCAGCGGAACCTCCGCAGCCCAGCACCGTGACCTTCAGTCCCATCACTGCGCTTGGCGGAACAACGTCACGAAATTCCGGCTGGTTTGCGTCGCCAGTTCCTCCAGGGTGACGGCTCGCAGCTCGGCCAGTCTTGCCGCAGTCAGCTTTACGAAGGCGGGTTCGTTGCGCTTCCCGCGATGCGGCGTCGGAGCCAAATAAGGGGCATCCGTCTCTACCAGGAGCCGGTCTGCCGGCACTGTCGCCGCTATGGTTCGCAGCGCTTCCGCCTTTGGGAAAGTCACCATGCCGGAAAAGGAAATGTACCCGCCAAGTTCAAGTGCCGTCTGTGCCAGCGCAACACCGGAGCTGAAGCAGTGCAACAGAAAGGGAAAGGCGCCGGCTTCCATCTCTTCCCTCAGGATGCGGGCAATATCGTCGTCCGCATCCCGGGCATGGATCACGAGAGGCAATCCGGTCACTCGAGCGGCGGCGATATGACGGCGAAATCCCTCTTGCTGAACCTCAGCCGGAGCTTTGTCATAGAAGTAGTCGAGGCCGCTCTCGCCCAGCCCAATGATCCGCGGATGATTCGAAGCCGCCACGAGCTCCTCAACAGCAGGGAGTGGCCCCTCCCCGACGTTCTGCGGATGCACCCCCACCGTTCCCCAGACATCAGCATGCCGCTCGGCCATGGCCTTGACGGCTCTGGCCTGATCCAGCCGAACGCCGATGGTCACGAAACGGGTGACTCCAGCACTACGCGCCCGTTCGAGAACATCCGGCAGCTCAGCATCGCTGAAGTAATCGAGATGGCAGTGGCTATCGATCAGCATCACGGCTGCTCGTCGACAATTTTTTGAAACAACGGCGTTGGGGGTGGCAGGAGAGTTCCAGCCGGTAAAGCTTCCGCAAGGTCAGGCAAAGATCTCGCTTCTTGAGGTACGCCGAGCTGATCCAGCATGTGGCGCATAGTGTCCGGCATGAAGGGCTGCAACACCGTGGCAAGAGTACGTAGCGCGGTATGCAGATGCCGTAGAACGGTCTCCATCCGAGCCATGTCAGTCTTCCGCAAGGACCATGGCTTCTGCGAGTCGATCCATGAATTGCCGAGCCGCGTCAGCACCCAGATCCGCTCCAGCGCCTCATGGAAGGCTTGTCGCCCGATCGCATCGTCCACTTCAGCCACGAGGCCAGCAACCGCAGCCAGAAAGTCATCATCTGCCGGATCGGGTTTTGCGGCTGCTGGCAACGTCCCTGCACAATTCTTCTGTAGCAGCGCCAATGTACGCTGAGCCAGGTTGCCCAGATCATTGGCCAGTTCGCTGTTGAGCCGACCAATCAACGCGCGGCGGCTGAAATCCCCATCGTTGCCGAAGGGCACCTCCCGAAGGAGAAAGAAGCGGACCGGATCAAGGCCGAACTCTTCAACCAGAGCAAGCGGGTCAATAACATTGCCCAGAGATTTTGAGATCTTCTGGCCTTCGTTGGTCCACCAGCCATGCGCGAAGACGCGCTTCGGCGTCGGCAAGCCCGCCGCCATCAGGAATGCAGGCCAGTACACCGTGTGGAAGCGCAGGATATCCTTGCCGACGAAGTGAACATCGGCCGGCCAGAAGGACCATGTGTCCGGGTCCTGAGCAGGATAGCCGAGTGCCGTGATGTAGTTGGTCAGTGCATCCAGCCACACATACATCACGTGGTCCGGATCATTCGGCACCGGAACACCCCATCGAAAGGAGGTGCGTGAAATCGACAGATCCGTCAGTCCACTCTTGACGAAGCTGATCACCTCGTTGCGCCTGGTGGCCGGCGCAATGAAGTCAGGATGGGCTTCGTAGAAGGCAAGAAGTCGGTCTTGCCAGGCCGATAAGCGGAAGAAGTAGGACGGCTCCCTCACCCACTCGACTGGCGCCCCGGTGGGCGCGATCTTCTGCCCATTCTTCTCCTGGACCTCATCAGGGCCGTAGAACGCCTCGTCGCGAACGGCGTACCACCCTTCATAGTGGCCGAGGTAGATTTCACCCTTCGCGCTCAATGTGTTCCACAGCGCGGTACAGGCTTGCTTGTGGCGCTCCTCGGTGGTGCGGATGAAAGCGTCGTTCGAGAAGTTCATCCGGTGCGTCAGATCACGGAAGGCCTCGCTGACCTCATCGGTGAAAGCCTTGGGATCCACGCCACGCGCTTCCGCCGCCTTCTCCACCTTCTGACCATGCTCGTCGGTGCCAGTCAGAAAGAACACTTTCTCGCCCTTCAGGCGGCGCCAGCGTGCCATCACATCAGCCGCCAGGGAGGTGTAGGCGTGCCCGATATGAGGCTTGTCGTTCACATAATAGATGGGCGTCGTGAGATAAGTGCGGCGCTCGCTTGTCATGCTCATGGTCCTCAGCGTGAGGCCAGTTGCGAGAGACCGCTCAACACCGCTTGCCTGCGGTCCAAGTTCAGATGCTCGGTCTCAGTGGCCAATCGGCCCAGGGTGTCCCACAGGGTAGCCCAATCGGCAAGCGGCCGCGAGCCAAGGAAGGCCGGAGCCGGTTGCCCCCTGGCAGAGCGGCGCAGAGCATCGCCAAGCTGGTCACGCAGCAAGGCCATGAAGGTGCCGAAAGCGGCTCCATCTCGGCCGGAGCTCAGCATATCCGCGAGTTGATGCAGATCCTGACCGCCGACAAAGGGCAAAGCGGCCAGAAAGGCGCTGACCTGCTCGTGCAAAGCCAGGCCGTCACCGCCAGCCATGCCAAGCGCCTTGCCGGGCGATCCGCTTCCGATCCGGACCAGGGTGGATCGCTGCTCCTCGCTTAAATCAGGCGCCAAGCACTTCATCGCCTCCTGCATTTCGCCGTTCTTCAAGGGGAACAGTTCCAGGCGCCGGCAACGGCTGCGGATGGTCGGCAATAAGCGGTCAGGCGCGGCGCTAACCAGCAGCAGCAATGCGCCAGGTGGTGGCTCCTCCAGGGTCTTCAGGAGTGCGTTCTGTGCTTCCGCATTCATGGCTTCCACTTGATCGATCAGGATGATCCGCCAAGCACCTTCAGCAGCGGTCAGCCCAACGAAACGGGAGAGTGCCCGCACATCATCGACGCGGATCATCCGCTTCACACCGGTTCCCGCTGTCGGAGACAGAACCCTGAGGTCACTGTGCGAGCCCGCAGCGATGCGTCGGGAAACAGGATGATCCGGCGGAACCTCCAGTGGAGCCTGCCCCTCCGGCCGATCGGCCAGCAGCCATCGGGCGAGGCGGAAGGCCAGGGTCGCCTTGCCGATGCCCCACGCCCCGGTCAGCAGCCAGGCGTGATGCAGATGCCCAGTGACACCCGCCTCAGCCAAGCTGCTGGCCGTCGCCTCATGTCCGAAGAGGTGGTGGTTGGCCTGGGGGTCCAGGGCTCCCATCAGTCACTCCTCATGACAAGCCGTTCGCGGATCACCTTTAGAGCATCCACCAACAGGCAGCTTGGTGATCGCTCGGCGTCAAGCAGAAGACATCGTTGCGGTTCATGCTCCGCGAGGTCACGGAACGCTTGTCGAACTCGCTGGTGAAAGGCTGAACCCATAGCTTCAAAGCGGTCCGGCGCGTTCCTGGCAGCGGCACGCGCCAGTCCGGCCTCGACCGGCAAATCCAGGATGACCGTCAGCTCAGGCTCGGCGTCAGGCATAGCAATGGTCCGGATCTTGTTCCACCACGCGACATCAAGCCCTTGCCCGGCGCACTGGTAAGCCATCGTCGAGTCGGAGAAGCGATCGCAAATGACCCATGCGCCGGCCGCCAGGGCGGGAGCAATGGTCTTGCCCCAGTGTTCCCGGCGCGCCGCAAGCACCAGCATGGCGGCCGTCGCCGCGTCCCAATCGACCTGCCCATGGAGCAGCAGCGTGCGGAGAGCTTCAGCGCCAGGCGAGCCTCCGGGCTCGCGTGTGCGCAGGACTGGATACCCTTCGCGTCCCAGCGCCATGGCCAGATGGCGCGCAAGCGTCGTCTTGCCAGCGCCTTCGCCACCTTCCAGGGTAATGAAGCGCCCTTTCACTGCCTTAGCCGGAGATCATTCGGCCAAGCAGCGCAGGGATGCGCTGTACCAGCCCAAGCTTCGACACGTCGGTGCCCGCGAAAAGAGGCAGTGACATCGATGGCACCCCCTCCCCGCCCACCACCAGGGAACCGATCTCCTGCCCGCGAACGACAGGGGCCGCGACTGGCTGCTGGTAGCGGATCTGAACCGCAAGGTGGCGCCGCCACTGGCGTGGCAACGTCAGCACCAGATCCTTGCCTCCCACCAACGGAACGGTGGGCTGTTCACCGAGGTAAACAGGCGCTGACTCGACCGTATCCGAGGCGCGGAAAAGAGTTACGTTCTCGAACTCCCGGAATCCCCACTCAATCAGGCGCTCGGCTTCCTCGCTCCGCGCACGCATGGAAGACAGGCCGTTGATGACCAGGATCAGCCTTCGGTCGCCTCGCTTCACCGTGCCTGTCAGGCCGTAGCCGGCATCCTCAGTGTGGCCGGTCTTCAGGCCATCCGCCCCGGAAACCCGACCCAGCAACGGATTCCTGTTCTCCTGGCTGATGTCATGCCAAGTGAAGGAGCGCTGGCTATAGATGGGATAGTACTGCGGGAAGTCGATGATCAGGCGTTGAGCGAGAGTGGCTAGGTCACGGCTGGTCATGCGGTGCGCGGGATCCGGCCACCCCGTGGCGTTCCGGAAGTGGCTGTCGCGCAGGCCGATCCTGGTTCCGTATTCATTCAAAAGCTCGGCGAATTGCTGCTCGCTGCCACTGATCCCCTCAGCCAGCACGACGCAGGCATCGTTCCCGGATTGCACGATGACGCCGTGCGCCAGATTCTCGACGTTGATGCTGGTGCCGAGCTCCACAAACATTTTGGAGCCGCCCATACGCCATGCAGCTTCACTGACGGGGAGTTCCTGATCCATCCGGAGCCTGCCTTGCTTGAGCAGGTCGAAGACGACGTACATCGTCATCAGCTTGGACATGGACGAGGGCGGCATGCGCTCGTCGGCGTTCTTCTCCAGGAGGACCGCGCCGGTTGCCGCGTCAATGAGAAGGGCCTGCCGTGCCTGCGTGTCCAGTGGACCAAGTGGCGTGGTGGCAGGCGACGATGGAGGCGCACTTGGCACCGCGGCTGGCCGGCCGCTCCCGCGACGCTGTTGCGCCGAGGCCGGCGCGATCGCGACGCCTCCTGCCAAGGCCCCCAGCAGCAACTCTCGACGGATCATCATGCGGAGCCTCCCCTTGGGGCGAAATCAGTCCACCAATATCTTTGCGTCGGATACGCCCGAGCGCAGCAGAGTCTCAAGGGTTGTGTCAGCCTCTGAAACAGTCTGGAACGGTCCCAGTCGAACCCGGAACTCGGCACGCCTGCCGGTGCCGCTTGCCTCTACCCTGCCGCCGATACGGGATGCCTGGCGCTGAGCCTCGGCGCGCGTGTTGAAGTGGCCCGTCTCGATCAGCAATCGCCCTGGGCGGGCTGCGGTCCGAACGGCAACAGGGCTCAGCTCGGCCGGCGGCGCTGCTGCTGGAGTCACTGTGGAGAAGCTCTGCGAGGGCGCTCCTGAGCGGGGTTGCACAGGTTTGGTCCGGGTCCCGGGCAGATCCGGCAGAACTTCACCCTGAAGCACATCGCGTGGCGCGGATGCGATGTGTAGCTGATTCGGCTCGCGATGCGGCAGGCTTGCCGCCAGGATGCGTGACTCATCCTCATCGATGGCGATCGCCACCTGGCTCGTGCCGCCTGGGCTCATGCCAAGAAGTTCCGCCACACGCGGAGACACCTCCAGAAGGCGGCCCGGTTGAGCCGGTCCGCGGTCGTTCACCCTGACGCGGAGCCGGAGGCCGTTTTCCAGATTGGTCACATAAAGGATGGCCGGAAGTTGCAGTGTTCTATGTGCAGCCATCAGTGCACGAGGATCGTAGATCTCTCCATTGGCCGTGCGCCGGCCGGCCCTGCGATCGGCCGTCACGGCGGCGAGCCCCGTCTGTGTAAGGCCGAAATCCTCCCTTGGGTAAGACCATGCGCTGCCCATTTGGTAGGGTGCACCGATCACGTATTCCGGTGCGGCGACCGGCTGCGGCGGCACCGCGGCACAGCTCCCCAAGCTCCAAAGAGCCAGCAGCGCAGTGCCGGCCTTGCGACGTCTCGCGGTCATGCCACCCTGTCGGACAACAACCCGATTACCAGAGCATAGTAGTCGGACGGATTGTACCGGCGGATGGCGTGGAAGTTCTGGTAAACCAGAAATGCCTGACCCCCAGCTCCGCCGGGGAGCAGAACCGAGGCTTCCATGGGCAGCGGCGGCAAGTCTGTTCCATCGGCGGCCCGCACGCCCAGCCTCAGCCAATCCTGGAGCGGCTTCCGGGTAGAGCGTCCCGCCAAGGCCGGATCGAAGGACCCTGGGACCAGAACCTCCCGCCCCCAGCGCTCATCCTCACGCCAGCCGTTGCGGGCCAGGTAGTTGGCAATGGAAGCTAGAGAGTCGGGCACGCTATCCCAGATGTCGCGACGGCCGTCACCATCGAAATCAACCGCCAGGCGCTCGAAGCTGGTGGGCATGAATTGCGGATTGCCCATGGCACCGGCATAGCTGCCCCGCATCCGCTCGGCTGAAGTGTCATGCTGTTCCAGGATGCGCAAAGCCGCGAGCAACTCCTTGCGGAAGAATGCACTTCGCCGGCCATCCCAGGCCAAAGTCGCCAGCGCCTCTACAACATTGAAGTTGCCCGTAAAGCCGCCATAGTTCGTTTCCAATCCCCAGATCGCCATGATGATCCGCGGCGAAACTAGATAGCGCTGCCAGATGGCGTTCAACAGCGCCTGATGTTCGGTGAAGAGCTGCCGGCCCCGATCTATTCTTTGCGCCGACAGCCGGCCATCACGGTACTGCTCCCATGTGAGGGTAAATTCAGGCTGCCGACGGTCCAGTTCCAGCACCTTTTCATTCGGCCGGATTATGGAGAAGGCTCGGCGCAGAGTTTCACTAGAAACTCCGCTACGACGCGCCTCCTCCCCTACTCCATCCAGAAACGCCTGAAAGCTCACGGAAGCAGCTTGCGCCTGCCCCGCGAACCCCAGCGGCAGGATCGCGAATCGCGAAATAAGGGAACGTCGGTTGAGCATGACCCGAGAGGTGCCATGCCACTTCTCCGGCTGCAACCGCCTTCGAACAGGCCCAACGATAAGCGAGAGCACAGATCAAAACCGAACCGACACGTTCAAGGAGCCGAAGCTCTGGAGCCCCTTCTGCCCGTAAAACTCCTCACTCCGCCAAACCTGGGTATAGGCGAAGCGCATCCCCCGCCAGAGTACGGCCACCCCCGCCTGGGCATCTCCGACCAGGATGCGCTTATCGACGCTTCGACTTTCCCGCCAAGTATTGCCATCCAGAAAGACATCCCGCGCCATGGCACGACCATCGAGGCCCGCGAAGATGTACCAGCCAAACTCCTGTTCTGGCTGAATCCAGGTCGATCCGGCCAAAGCAGGTCTGATCCGTGGAGGTCCGAAATCGGCATCGAGTCCCTGCCCGAAGCGGAACACACCGCCAACACCGGCATAGGTTTGCACATTGCCAAGGCTAAGCGTCGCTGAGGGAATGATTTCGGCTTGCTGACCCGCAAGATGCGGGAGAGGAATGCGCCACTTTCGCTCGTACAAGGCGGTGAGGGCCGGCTCATCCTTCAGCTGGGAGTTCCAGCCATTCGTTTGGGGGATGTTGATGAGGTCGTGGTAGTTGTTCTGCACGAACTCACCCAGGGCAGACGGGCCAATCACGCCAGCCTGCAACTCCAGCAAGTTGGAAGTTGTGGGCGTCGTTCTGGAAATGGACAATGCTCCGTAGAGATAGGCGGCATAGGGCCGGTCTCGTAGATCAGGCTGACTGGTCTGGGTATCTTGCGGTGTGTAGAGGCTCTGGCCGAAAGCCAAGCCCCAGCGGAGATTACCAGCGCCGAGTGCCCAGTTGAGATGATCGTCCAGCCGCTCAAGCGGGCGCGGCAGGTCGGTGGAGGGTGAGCGATACGCAAACAGAAAACCGTTGGTGTAGTAGCGGTCGCTGCCACCAAACATGTCGTTCTCGATGGAGAAAGAGAAGGTGCCCTTGGGATCCGGCGTTGGTGCTGCCGGGTTGATCTCCTGACTTGTTGCACCCGACCATGAGACGGTGGCGAAGCACCCCGCGAGAATGATCAATCGAAGCGACATGCACTTTCCTTTTGGCGCTACACGAGCTAACGCCGCTCGGAACGGGACGTTTGTCAGTGAGGCGGTTGCTGACAAGCCAGAGTTCCGGATGGGTGGCCGAGTGGTTTAAGGCAGCGGTCTTGAAAACCGCCATAGGGGTAACTCTATCGTGGGTTCGAATCCCACCCCATCCGCCAACCGGCACCACGGAACAGATGCAATGACGTGCCGGCGGGCCTAAATGAATCCTGTGAACCTTCTATCCCCCTCCCGCCATCACCTGGAGGTGGAGGTCGTTTTTGACCTCGTATGCCCGTGGTGCTTTCTCGGCACGCGGCGGCTGCGCCGAGCATTGACGCGCCGCAGCGATATCCATGCTCATATCCGATGGAGACCATTTCTCCTCCATCCCGAGCTCGGCTCGGGCGGAGCCAGTCGTCAGGACCATCTGGCGCGTAAGTTCGGCGGGGAAGAGCGTGCGCGGCGACTCCATGCCACCATGACGGAGCTCGGCCGCTCCGAGGGTATTCCCTTCTGTTTCGACAGGATCAAGAAGATCCCCTCTTCCATCGACGCGCACCGCCTTGTCCGCTTCGCGGAGCACATGGACCAGGCGGACGCAGTGGTCGACGCGCTCTTCACGGCGCATTTTTGCGATGGCGCCGATATCGGGCACTTGCCGACCCTGACGTCCATCGGCACCCGCTGCGGTCTGGAAGAGCGGGTGGTGCACCGCTTCCTGCTGGAGGGCCGCGAAACCGAAGCGGTACATTCCGAGAACCTGCGGGCCCACAGGCTCGGCATCAACGGCGTTCCCTGTTTCGTTATCACCGGTCAGCAAGGTGGCGGTGTTGGTCATGCCGTGGCGGGAGCGCAGGAACCTGAGGTGCTCGAAAGACTGATGGACGTGGCCATTGCCGAGAGCACCGAGTTCTGAGGAACCGGCCCAACTGGCGCTTCAGCTTCGGGGCAGGAAACCAACCAGCTTTTCCGCGCGGCAGACAATGGGCTCCGCGATCGCGGAGGCCTTCTCCGCACCCAGGCGCAAACCGGCGTCAACAGCGGCGGGATCCGCAAGAAGGCGGCGCATCTCCTGCTGAATAGGACCCAGGTGCGAAACCAGGACGTCCGTCAAGGCTCCCTTGAAGGTTCCGAAACCCTGGCCGGCATGCTCCCGTAGAACCTCTTGCGGCTGCCGATCAGTGATTGAGGCCATGATGCCAACAAGGTTCTTCGCCTCCGCTCGGCCTTCAAGCCCGGCGAGCTCGGACGGCAGCGGTTCGGCATCGGTCTTCGCTCTACGGATCTTCAGGGCGATGGTATCGGCATCATCTGTCAGGTTGATGCGAGCTTGGTCGGAGGGGTCAGATTTCGACATCTTCTTGGTGCCGTCCCGCAGGGACATGACCCGCGCCGCCACACCCTGGATGATCGGCTCGATGCTCGGGAAAAATTCCTCACCGAAATCATGGTTGAATTTCTGAGCGATGTCGTTGGCGAGTTCGAGGTGCTGCTTTTGATCCTCTCCCACTGGAACACGCGTGGCATGATAAGCGAGGATGTCGGCTGCCATAAGGTTAGGGTAGACATACAGGCCCGCACCGGCGTTCTCCCGATCCTTGCCTGCCTTGTCCTTGAATTGGGTCATCCGGTTCAACCAGCCGATCCGGGCCACACAATTGAAGATCCAGGCAAGGCGCGCGTGGGCATGCACATGGCTTTGCACGAAAAGGACGCACCGTTCAGGGGCCACTCCGCATGCCATCAGGGCTGCCGCCATTTCTCTGGTTTGAACCGCCAGAGTCGCGGGATCAAAGGGTTGGGTAATGGCGTGCAGATCAACCACGCAATAGATGCATTCATGGGTGTTCATCATGGGCACCCAGTGTCGGATGGCGCCCAGATAGTTGCCCAAGGTCGGAATGCCAGAGGGCTGGATTCCTGAGAATACGCGCTGCATCAACCCACACTTCTCCCAAGCTGCCCCTGTGGCTGCCGCGTGATCCCGCGCCAACAAGCCGACGTCAACCCGCTACCCTGTCTGCGGTTCTCGGAAGAAGCCGGGCGTCCGACTGTTTGAGATCCAAGCCCTCTGTTTAAAGAGGGCCGATGCCGGGGCATCAGTATCCTATTCGATGATAGCTTGGCTGCGGGGAAGACTGGTTTGCTCCTCCTGGCTACCTCAAAGGGGTCCAACGGCGCAGCGGCTGGATGCCTGTGAACCTCCTCCCTACCGATGATGTAAAGCAGTTTCATAAGCTGATCGGCCCGCCTAACCCGCCCTCAATCCATAATGACATCGCATCTTTCCGCATGTGACACCTTCATGCAGCTGCGGCGTTGCAGCATGGATATGGACCACTTGATCACAGATACCCGCGCTCCCAACCACGACGATGCTAGCAACGCCTCTGGTGTATTGCTGCGGCCGGGTCAAAACGTTTGGAAGATCTGCAAGGCAGATCGTGCCGCGGTACTGGTGGATGCAGCTGCTTATTACAAAGCTTTCCGCGACAGTTGCAAAAACGCCCAAGAAACCATTGTTATTGCAGGATGGGATATAGACAGTCGGACGCCGTTGGTTGGTCCTAGTGGTAAGGTGGACGATGGCTTGCCGGTCCATCTGGGACCTTTCTTGACAGCCCTTGTTCAAAAGCGCCCTGAGCTTCGCATCAAACTTCTGCTCTGGGATTATTCAGTGCTTTATGCGCTGGAGCGGGAACTACTGCCGGCTTTGAAACTCCATTGGAATACGCCGCGTCAGATCGAACTGTGCCTCGATGATGAGACTCCCTTCGGAGCTTCTCATCACCAGAAGATTGCTGTGATTGATAACAGCCTAGCCTTTGCCGGTGGGCTGGACCTGACCATACGCCGATGGGATACGCCAGAGCACAAGCCGGTACATCCGTTCCGCGTGGATCATCGGGATGAGGCTTATCCGCCATTTCACGACATCCAAATGATGGTGGAAGGTGAAGCTGCCAATGCTCTGGGCGAAGTCTTTTCAATGCGGTGGCAGCGCAGCGCCTGTGAGGAACTCTCCCTGCACAAACCTTCTGTGGGAGAAAGCCTATGGCCCAGCTGTGTTGAGCCGGACTTCCACAATGTTTCGATCGGAATAGCCCGAACCGCTGCTTCGGCAGGCGATGCCCCCGTTATCCGCGAAGTCGAGCGCCTCTTCGAGGATATGATAGGGGCTGCCGAGAGGGAAATTTACATTGAAAATCAATTCCTAACCCACTCTGGCTTAGCAAGCTCTCTGGCTCGCCGTCTTCTCAAGCGCCCTGCATTGCAAGTCATTATCGTAGGGCCTCGTACCCATCATACTTGGTTGGAACACCGTAGCATGCTGGCGGGACGCATCCGCTTCATGCAAATCCTCAAGGATCATGGTGTCAACGACCGCGTTCGCCTTGTTTTCCCTCAAGTCGGTGGAAGGGCGGAGGCCAAGGCGGATGTCATGGTTCACGCCAAGCTCATGGTCGTCGATGATCGAATTCTGCGTGTCGGTTCAGCCAATCTTTGCCGTCGATCGATGGGAACCGATAGCGAATGCGACCTGGTGATTGAGGCCACAGATGAAGCAACGCGGCATGGCATTCGAAATATCCGAAACCGTCTTCTGGCTGAACATCTGGGCTGCACCGTCGATCAGATCGCTTCCTCGATCGAGCGAAGTTCCCTGATCAAGTCGTTGGATGGGCTAGGGAAAGGCCGGCGGCGGCTGCTGCCTATCCAGGATGGAGCCTTAGAGCAGGGCGAGGCGCTCACACAGATCGAAGTGGTCGCAGATCCGCCCCGACCGCTCGGCGCCACCATGCTGCTCGCAGATTTCAACCCGGGCCATGGAGTCCACAGCGCGATGCCACTGCTGACCAGAATTGGCCTTCTTCTTCTACCTATCGTGCTGTTTGCCCTTGTGTGGCAGTACACACCGCTTTCGGCGTTCATGAATCCCGAGGTTGTCAGCAATTCCCTCCAATCGGCAAAAGGGGCCTGGGGACCGGCTATGGCGCTGGGGCTATTCATGGTCCTAGGGTTCCTGGCCTTCCCCTTGAACGTGTTGATTGTTGCAACTGCCGCTGCATTTGGCCTCTGGCCGGGTGTGGCATACGCCGCTGTTGGTGCCATGGTCAGCGCCTTTCTGACCTACTTAGTCGGGCGGCGGATCGGGCCAGTGGTGCTCCGACGGCTTATCGGACCAAGAATCAACCGGATCAGCAGGACCATCTCTGCCAATGGTGTCATGGCGGTTACGATGGTGCGGCTGATGCCGGTCGCGCCCTTTACCTTCGTGAACCTAGTTGCGGGAGCCGTCCGGATCCCCCTTCTCGACTATATGCTTGGAACAGCCTTAGGCCTGCTCCCGGGACTTCTACTGATGACGGCTCTCGGCGATCGCTTGCTGCGCATGATCTCGGACCCGTCGCCGTCGGAACTCATGGCGTTGCTGCTGGTGCTCGCTGCCTGGATGGGCCTGTCATACGGGCTACAGCTCCTGGTGGGATGGCTGCGCCGGCGGAATGCTGGGACAGCGGAGGCGCAGAATTGATCATCCGCGTGATGACCTGGAACATCCATGCAGGCATCGGCATGGATGGACGCCGCGACCTGGATCGTATTCTGGGCTTTATCCGGCGGCACCGCCCAGACATTCTGGCAGTACAAGAGGTGGATGGTCGTGCGCTCGGTGCTGCGCCCTCCCCATTCACTCTGCTCCAGTCGCAGATCGGCGGTGGCACCGCCGTGGCAGAAACGATCATTGGTGCCGATGGTGCTTATGGGCACATGCTGCTCAGTCGCTGGCCGTTCGAAGATTACGCTCTGCATGATCTTTCAATGAAGGGCCGCGAGCCTAGAACAGCAATCTTCGCCCGTGTCAGAACGCCTCACGGAGGTCTCAACGTCATCGCGGCCCATCTTGGCCTGAAGCACCACGAGAGACGCATGCAGGCCGCGAAGCTGAAGAACCTGGCGCGCAACACAGAAGGCCCTGTGACGCTGCTGGGAGATCTGAACGAATGGACTTGGCGCGGTCCGGTCTGGAAGGCCTTGTCCCAGGTCTTTCCGGCACGGACCGCTCACCGCACCTTTCCGTCACGCTGCCCTGTTCTGAGACTTGACGAAATTTTCTGCCGGCCGGCCAGCCTGCTGGGTTCGAGCTGGCGCGATACCAGCGCTTGGCAAGCCTCGGATCACCTGCCGGTCATAGCAGAGTTGAACATGCACGCCGCACCAACAGCCTGTACAGGGCGGGAACTGGTCGACGCGGACTTTACTCCCTAAGCCTGAGATGGCGCGCCCTGAGGGACTCGAACCCCCAACCAACCGGGTAGAAGCCGGTTGCTCTGTCCAGTTGAGCTAAGGGCGCCTTGGGAACAACAATCAGTGGGTCCAATTCTCGCTACGCCCATAGCGAAAATTATCGGCGTACGACTTCGGCTTGATGACCGATCCTGCGGGTGCGGGCTCCACTTCATAACGGATACCGTTTGCGCGAGCATACGCCTCGGCAGCTTCTTGGCTAGAAAAGCTCAAGCGCAGCTGAGACTGCATGTCGCCCGAGCCCGACCATCCGGTCAACGGATCGATGGTCTTCGCCTCCGACGGCGTAAACGTCAGGATCCACCGACCACTCTTAGCCTTGCCCGACTGCATGGCGGAACGGGGTGGCATCGAGATGCGGGCAATGGCGCGATGGCGGCTCATGAGGGGCCCTCACTGGCGAGTTCCGGCGCTCGGCGCCTTGGCGGAATATCGGGGCGAGAGGATTCGAACCTCCGGCCCTCTGCTCCCAAAGCAGATGCGCTACCAGGCTGCGCTACGCCCCGACTGCCCGCAAAATATGGGCAACAGCACCGTAGCGCAACCTAGCTCGCGGTGCCCCAGGCATCCTTCTTAGCTCGGAGCCCCGATGCAGGTGATGCTACCCATCCATGGAGCCAGCACCTGCGGTACCAGAACCGAGCCGTCCTGTTGCTGATGGGTCTCCAGAACGGCGATCAAAGCCCGCCCGACTGCCACTCCCGAGCCGTTGAGCGTATGCAGGAAGGACGTACCTTTCCCGCCGACAGGCCTGAAACGAGCACCCATCCGCCGTGCCTGGAAGTCACCACAGTTGGAACAGGATGAGATCTCGCGCCAAGCCTTTTGGCCGGGAAGCCATACCTCAAGGTCATAGGTCTTGGTGGATGCGAAGCCGGTATCGCCGGCGCACAGCAGAACACGCCTCCAGACCAGCCCGAGCTCGGTCAGCACGCGCTCCGCGCAGGCCGTCATCTGCTGATGCTCCTGCTCGGACGTTTCCGGCGTAGTGACGACCACCATTTCAACCTTGTTGAACTGGTGCTGCCGCAACATGCCGCGCGTATCTCGACCCGCACTGCCCGCTTCTGACCGAAAGCATGGAGACAGTGACGCCATTCTCCATGGCAACCGGTCTTCGGGCAGGATCTCACCCGCAGCCATGTTGGTCAGAGGAACCTCCGCAGTTGGAATTAGCCACCGGCCGTCGGTGGTGCGGAACAGATCTTCCTCGAATTTCGGCAACTGACCGGTGCCGTACATCGTCGCATCGTTGACCAGCAGTGGGATGGATGTTTCGGTAAAGCCATGCTCGTCCACATGAAGGGACAGCATGTACTGCGCCAATGCGCGTTCCAATCTGGCCAACTGCCCCTTCAGAACGGTGAAACGTGCTCCAGCGAGCTTGGCCGCGGCTCCGAAGTCCATCAACCCCCAAGACTCGCCCAGCTCGAAATGCTGCTTCTCCGGAAATCCCAGGTCGCGGGGCTCGCCTTGCTGGTGCAGCACCACGTTGTCGGCTTCATCCCGCCCGTCTGGAACTTCCGCCTGCAGGACGTTCGGCAAGGCTTCAAGAAGAACGTTCTGGGCCCTTTCCGCGGCACTGGCCTCGTGCTCCAGCTTCTCCATTCGTGTCCGCAGGGCCACCGCCTCGGCCTCCAGCTCACCGCTGGCGCCGCCCTGCCGCTTGACCTGACCGATCTCCTTCGAGATCTGGTTGCGGCGAGCCTGCACATCCTGTGCCGAAGTCTGCGCAGCCCGGCGGGCATTGTCGTGACTCAGGATCTCCTTCGCCACGGGAGGCAGGCCTCGGCGCGCCATGGCAGCATCAAAGGCCGCCGGATCGGCACGAACGGTGCGAACGTCATGCATGCTGGAAGATCAACCCTTATCGTCTTCGTCGCGCTTGGGGGTCACCCATCCGGCCGCCAGGATCGACAGCTCGTAGAGCACGATCAACGGGATAGCCAAGCCGACTTGGCTGATGACATCCGGTGGAGTGATGATGGCAGCGACCACGAACATTCCGACGATCGCGTAACGCCGGGCTTTCTTCAGCCCGTCAACCGTCACAATGCCCACCTTTGCCATCAGCGTGAGCGCAACCGGCAACTGAAACGCAACGCCGAACGCCAGGATCATGTGCATGACGAGGCTCAGGTACTCGCTGACCTTCGCCTCGAGCTGCACCGGAAGGACGCCCCCTCCAGGTGGAGTCTCAAAAGAAATGAAGAACTTCCAGGCCAGTGGGAAGATGAAATAGTAGGCGAGCGCTGCTCCCAGAATGAACAGAACAGGAGATGCCAGCAGGAACGGCAGGAGCGCCCGTTTTTCACTCCGGTACAAGCCAGGTGCAATGAACAGCCAGAGCTGCGTCGCCCACATGGGGAAGCTCAGGAAGGTGGCGCCGAAAAAGGCTACCTTCAGGTAGGTGAAGAATGCCTCGTAGAGCGCCGTGAAGATCATGCGCCGCTCGCCGCCGCTCTGCTCCTGCAGGATGTCTGCCAAGGGACGAGCCAGGAAGCCGTAGATCTGTGCCGAGAAGTAGTAGCAAAGCCCAAAAGCCACGATGAACGCTCCGATCGACCACAGGAGCCTCGTGCGGAGCTCCAGCAGATGCTCGATCAGGGGCATCGGCTTGTCGTCGATCGTATCTTCCTGCTCTTTGGCCACGGATGGTACTCAGGGGTTCGAGGTTAGGGGCTTGGCGGCATCACCGCCTGCTCCATGGGCATCCGAAAGCTGGTCGCCAGATGGCTTGGCAACATCCGGCGGCACAAAAGCAGGCGCCTCATCCTTCGCGACGTTGCTCGGCGCACTGGCATCATCGCCGGGCACCTGTGGCTTGGGCGAAGTGTCCGGCTTCCAACCTTCCTTCAGAGGATCCTCGCTGAAAGTCCGGCGGATATCGCCATCGGCATCCAGATTTCGCTCGATGGTGCTTCGCAGATCGAAGTTGCGGATGTCGCGGATCTGGTCCCGCACATCCTCGAGCTTCGCCTCCCGCACGAGTTCGTCGGCGTGCGATTGAAACTCGGAGGCCATGCGACGCAACTTCTGGATGCCTTTGGCAACCTTCCGGATGGCGTCCGGCAGATCCTTCGGACCGATCACCACGATCGCCACCACAGCAATCAGGGCCAATTCGGACCATGCGAAATCGAACATGTGCTTCCCATCATCCCCCGGGCGGGGCCGTTTCCGTTAGCAGGAACGGCGGACCACGCCAATCCGGCCCAGGCATATCCCGTTGCCCAGTCCCCTCATTCTAGGAATGCCCGGACAGGAAAACGAATGACCTGATGCAATCGCCTATGGGATCCTGCTCACTCCCGCGCCAGCGGTTGAGCCTCGCCGGCCAGCAACTCTTCGCGGCGCGGCAAGTCGCTCAGGACGCGCAGGCCGAACTGCTCCAGGAAGCGTGGGGTTGTCGCCCAAAGCGTCGGTCGACCGGGCACCTCCTTGCGGCCTCTAGGCGCTACCAAGCCATGTTCCAACAAGCTTTCGAGCGCCGCCTGGGAAAGGCTGGCTCCACGGATTTCCTCAATCTCCGAGCGGGTGACGGGCTGATGGTAGGCAATGATGGCCAGTGCCTCCATCGCAACTCGCGGCAGCTTACGCGGCACTTCCACAACTTTCGTGAGCAGCGGTGCAAGATCGCTGGCCGTTCTGAAGGCGTAGCCGCCAGCGATCTCGGTCAATTCCACACCGCGCCCAGCGTAGCGCGCTGCCAGCAGGGTCAGCACGGCATCCGCGCGTAAGCCTTCCGGTAGAAGCGCCTGAAGACGCTCTGCTTCCACAGGTCGATCGGAAGCAAAGACCAGGGCCTCTGCCACACGTAGCGCATGTTCCAACCCTGCCAGACCAGCGGGATCCTGAGGCATGCTGGAGAAGTCGTCTTTGCCCCCCTGGTGCTGGGGGGAATCAGGCGGCGGCATCATGGCTCTCAACTTGGGAAGATCCGGGCACCAGATCCTGCGACCTTCGCAGGAGGATCGGGCCGAAAGCCATTTCCTGATGCAATTCGAGGCGGCCACCCCGCGCCAACTCCAGCCCGGCGATCAGGGTCGCCGCGAGAGCTGCACGTTTCTCAACGGGATCGATCAGCGATTCCGGTAGGAAGCGCTGCAGCTCTCCCCATTCTGGAAGTGCACCAACGAGGCGCGCGAGCCGGTCCAGCGCCTCTTGCACGGTCCAGAGGCGACGCGGCTTCGGTCGGTAGGGTCGTTTGGCCGAGGAACGCCGGAGCGCCTCTACATAATGGCGCAGGAGACCGGGCAGATCAGCGGCAAGCCGGCTGGAATCCTTGTGCACGAGCCGCTCCGGCTCCCCGCGTGCCCAGATGTCGTAGCCGAGTTGCGGCTGTCGCTGGAGCCATTGAGAGGCTGCGCGCATCCGGTCCAGTTCGACGAGCCGAGCTGCCAATTGCTCGGCCAGCGCCTCGGCATCCTCCTCCTGTTCCGGATCCTCGGGCAGGAGGAGGCGAGATTTCAGCCAGGCCAGCCATGCTGCCATGACGAGCCAATCGGCAGCCAGTTCAAGCCTGATCCGCCGTGCCCCTTCGATAACACTGAGATACTGATCCACCAGCGCCAAAATGGAAATGCGGGCGATGTCGACCTTCTGAGCTCTCGCCAACTCCAACAGCAGGTCAAGAGGACCTTCGAAGCCCTCGAGACTGAGATGAAGGCTATCTGAGCCACTCATCATCCGTGCCCCGCGAGCTGCAGGATCAGCCGGAAGCCAGGTCCACTCACCGCCTGGATCAGCCAGGCCATGGGATCAACGGAAGGGATCAACCGCGGCAGCAGGAACAGAGCGAGGAGGACCAGCACCAGACCGGCCGGCTCCAGCCGAGCCAACGCCATAGCTGGCCGGCGAGGCAGAAGCCCAACCATGATCCGCCCGCCATCGAGCGGTGGCACAGGCATTAAGTTGAACAACCCGAGCAACAAATTAGCCAGTATGGAAAGCACGATGAAGCGGACACCGAGCTCTGTAAGATCCGCAGGGAGAGTGTCGGCCAACGCGTCCAACGGATGGGCCAGCATCGCCGCGCACCATGCGAGGAACATGTTCATGGCGGGGCCAGCTGCCGCAACCAGAACCATGCCGTAGCGCGGGTTGCGCAGTCTCCGCAGGTCGACTGGAACTGGCTTGGCCCAGCCGAACATGAACTCTACTCGGCCCAGGGTGAGAAGCTGAAACGCCAGCAACAAACCAGGCAGGATAATGGTCCCGACCCTGTCCACATGCCGCAGTGGATTCAGGCTCAGCCGTCCCGCGCGTGCCGCAGTATCATCCCCCAGCGCGAGCGAGGCATATCCGTGCGCGGCTTCGTGCAAGGTGATGGCCAGAACCGTTGCAAGGATAGCGACGGCCAGTTCCGGCAGCCAGTCGATCACGCTTGGCTGCGCATCGCGGCGTCCCGCAGAGCCAACAACGCCGTAAGATCAGGTTGCTGCTGCCCCTGCCGCGATCGCACAGCGGCGCGTGCATCCGCCAAGCGCTGCCAGGTTTGATCGCTCACTGCAGCCGCGTGCAGCAGCACAGCACGACTTTCTTCCAAGACGCCAGTGCAGTGCAATGCAACATCACAGCCAGCCGCCAGCACCGCAGCTGCTAGATCCCCTGGGGTGCCCTTCAAGGCCCTCATTGCCAGATCGTCAGACAGCAGCACTCCATCAAAGCCGACTTCCTTCCGGATGATCTCCTCGATGATGAAAGGCGACAGGGTCGCTGGCCTCTGGCGATCCCAGCTGCTGTAAAGGATATGGGCCGTCATGGCCCAGGCACCCATGCCTGCCACTGCGGCAAACGGCACCAGATCGCTTTGAAGATCCGAATGGCCGAGCTCTATGTAGGGAAGCTCGTAGTGGCTGTCGGCCAAGGCACGACCATGGCCAGGGATATGCTTGATAACAGGCACGGCTCCAGCCGCCTGCATACCGGCAATCCAGGCCCCTCCAAGTGCGGCAACCCGGCCCGGATCCTCGCTGAAGGCACGGTCGCCCACAATGTCGTGGGCGCCTTTGACGCGCAGATCGAGAACGGGTGCACAGATCACATCGAAGCCAACCGCGACGCATTCGGCGGCCAGCAGCGTTGCGTTAGCCTCCGCCACCTCCGGAGCGAGTGCTTCGAAGGTCGCCGCAGCAGGGAACTCCGGAAAATGAGGCGGACGCAAACGGGCGACACGTCCGCCTTCCTGGTCCACAAGAATATGGGCTTCAGCGCCCAGCTCCTCCCGAATGCTGGAAGTCAGGCGGCGTAGCTGATCAGGGCTCTGCACATTCCTGGCGAACAGGATCACGCCCAGCGGGCGCTGGCTCCGCAGCAGCCTCGCTTCTTCCAGGGTAAGGTCTGGACCGCTGAGGCCGATAATGGCGGCACGTTGCATGGCTGGCTACGAGCCTCTGATCAACCACCGATGACGGCGCATGCGCCGCCCCGGCTTTTAACGACGTCGCAGAACTCGCCCGCATCTTCGCGAGTCGTGAAGCCCCCTGTACGGAGGCGCCACATGGTGGGCCGCCCTTCCCGCTCGAACCGGATCACCTGCGGGGTGCGGCTACCCAGCTCCGGGATTCGACGGCCCAGTCGCTCCCATTCGGAACGCGCTCCGGACTCAGAATCCAGTGCGCCGAGCTGAACAACCACCATGCCTGCGGTGCGCATCGTGGCCGGCTGCACAGGCGAAGGGACAACCGGCGAAGGGACCGCCGGCCTGGCAGCCTGCTGGGGTGTCGCCGGTGCGAGCGGAGCCTCCGGCACCGCCGCCGCCGGGGAATGCGGCGCAATTGGCGCCGCCTGTACAGGGGCCTGTTGAACCGGTGCCTGGTAGGGAACTTCTTGCGGGGCCACGGGAACCCTTTCGACGTGCTGAGGCTGGACAATGCTGGGCGGCGGGGTGGTGGCCGCCCGCAACGCGTCCAGGTTCGGCGCTTCCGCCGCAGGCCCCAGCCGTCCCGAAGCCTCCTGAGTGCCGATCACAGTCCGACGCTCGAAAATGATCTCATCCTGATTAGCGACTTGCATTCCCCCACGGGATTCCGGCCGCACCTTGATGGGACGTGCGTCAGCGGCCACCACAGGAATAGTGTTGTCGGCATAGTGCGTGACGGCCCAGCCCACAAAGCCGCCGACAGCAAGCGTTCCAATCAGGCCGGCAGCCATCAACAGCAAACGCCTCGGCGCGCCGTCTTCCGCTGCCATTTCCCGAACCCGGTAGGATGGGATTTGACCTTCCCTCACCGCATTTCCTCGACTGGATCAACACCCATGACCGCCAGGCCCGACCGGATCACGATGGCGGCTGCGGCAACCAGGGCCAGTCTCGCGCGCGTTGCGTCCGGCTGTTCGGCCTGGATGAAACGGAGTGTGGCATCATCTCGGCCGCGGTTCCACAAAATATGAAAGTCGCTCGCCAAGTCTTGGAGATAAAAGGCAATTCGGTGCGGTTCTCGCGCTGCAGCAGCGCCCTCTACAACCCGTGGCCAAAGGGTCAGGCGCCGGATCAACGCCATTTCTGCCGGGTCCTGAAGCGAATCGAGCCCAACCGAGGCGAGATTATCGTGCTCTGGGCTTCCTGCCTGACGCAAGACGGATCGACACCGTGCATGAGCGTACTGCACGTAGAATACAGGGTTGTCGCGTGACTGCTCGACAACCTTGTCCAAATCGAAATCCATCTGGGCATCGGATTTGCGCGTCAGCATAGTGAAGCGGACCGCATCGCGGCCAACTTCGTCGATCAAATCCCGCAGAGTGATGTATGTCCCGGCACGTTTGGACATTCGTACGGGTTCACCACCCTTCATGACCTTGACGATCTGCGTCAGCACAACCGTGAGGCTAACCGCTCCATCATCGGACAAGGCCTCCACAGCCGCCTTCATGCGCGGAACGTATCCCCCATGGTCGGCGCCCCAGACCTGCACGAGATCATGAAAGCCTCGTGTGATCTTGTCCGCATGGTTGCCGATGTCGTTGGCGAAGTACGTGTTGCTGCCATCGCTCTTCCTGAGCGGACGGTCCACGTCATCTCCGAAGCGGGAAGAGGCAAAAAGCGTTTGCGGACGCGGCTCCCAATCCTCCGGCACCTTGCCTTTAGGGGGCTCCAGCACCCCCTCATAAACCAGGCCTTTTGCCGACAACTGCGCGATCGCCCGGTCGGCGGCACCCTCGCCAACCAGAGTAGCTTCGCTGATGAAGACATCGTGCCGGACACCCAGGGCGGCGAGATCCTCCTGGATCGCCTGCATCATCTGCGCCACCGCAAAAGAGCGTACTGTGGCGAGCCAGATTCCGGCCTCGGCCGGAACAGCACCAGGTGCAAGCGCGTCGCCATAAACCTCAGCCAGCGCCTGTCCCACCGGAATCAGATACTCGCCTCGGTACTGCAGACCACCGGGCACGGAAGCGGCAAAATCATCCTCACTGACCGTGGTGCCCAGGGCCTGCAGGTATCGCCAGTATGTAGCGTAGGCCAGCGCCTGCACCTGGGCACCCGCATCATTGATGTAGTATTCCTTTGTGACGGCGTGGCCAGCCTTGATAAGCAAGTTGGCCAAGGCGTCGCCGACGACGGCACCACGGCAATGACCCACATGCATAGGGCCGGTGGGGTTCGCCGATACGTACTCCAAGTTCACCTTGCGCCCCTGCCGGGACGGTCCGTCCCCATATCTCTCGGCGCTGCGCAGGATTTGCGGTAGCTGGCCCAGCAGGTAGTCTTCCGCCAGACGAAGGTTCACGAAGCCGGGACCAGCCACTTTGGCCTCAGCGACCATGGGAAGCTTGGACAATTCGGTCGCGAGGGCCGCGGCGATCCGTACCGGCGGCTGTCCTGCGCCTTTGGCCACCACCATGGCGGCGTTCGTCGACATATCGCCATGCGCCGGATCGCGCGGCGGCTCGACGCTGACCCTCTCAAGCGCGGCCGGCGCAAGATCTGGCAGCGAACGGCTTAAGCACGTCAACACCTCGGCACGCAGGGCGGCGAAGATGTCTTGCGGGACGAGGTCTTTCGGTTCCATCAGCATTCAGCCCGGCAGAAGGGGGTCGGTAAGGCGGCGGTGTTCGTCGAGAGCAAAGCGGTCCGTCATTCCGGCGATGTAGTCACAGACGGCCGCCGCACAGGCAGCGCTGCCAGTCGTCCCTGCCCGTTCCTGCCATTCGGGCGGCAACATATCGGGCCCGCCATGCAGCAGGCTGAACAGCACCTGCACCACGCGCCGGCTTTTCTGCATGGTCCGGTTTACGCGCCAGTGGCGGTACATCCGGTCGAAGAGGAACCGCCGGACATCTTGGTTTGCCGCCTGCATGGCAGCGCTGAACGCAATCATCGGCCGGCCGGCCTGACGGACGGCATCGGCGTTCTGCGGATCCAGTCGGACCAAGCGGCGTTGCGCTTCCGCCACCACATCTTCAACCATTGCGTTGATGACCCTGCGGATTGCTTCGCTGGCGAGCCGTGGTGCCGGCGCCTCTGGATAGCGGCGACGCGCCTCGGCCACCGCGTCCCCTACCAGGGGCAGGGTGGACACCTCATCCAGGGTGAAGAGCCGGGCACGCAGACCGTCATCCAGGTCATGGTTGTTGTAGGCGATATCGTCCGAGAGTGCAGCGATCTGCGCCTCCACAGAAGCGTGGCTCTGCAGGTCCAGAGGATGCTGACCATCATAGGCGGTAATAAACGGCGATGGGCGTGCCAGCGGGCCATTATGCTTCGCCAGCCCCTCAAGAGTTTCCCAAGTCAGGTTCAATCCCTCGAACTCCGCATAGCGAAGCTCCAGCGAGGTGACGGCCTTGAGACTTTGAGCATTATGGTCGAACCCGCCATAGGGGCGCATGAGCCCGTTCAGCGCATCTTCACCCGCATGACCAAAGGGCGGGTGACCGAGATCGTGAGCAAGCGCCAGCGCCTCGGCCAAGTCCTCATCAACCCTCAGCCTGCGGGCAATGGAACGAGCAATCTGCGCCACCTCGATGCTGTGGGTCAGCCTCGTCCGGAAGGCATCGCCTTCATGGTAGATGAAGACCTGGGTCTTATACTGCAGGCGCCGAAACGCTGTGCTGTGGATGATCCTGTCCCGATCCCGCTGGAATGGCGACCGCGCGCCGCCCGCCGGCTCCGGGTGAAGCCTGCCTCGCGACGTCTCCGGCCTTACGGCGAAGGGAGCAAGCTCGATCATGCGCTGCGGCTTACCAGCCGGGTCGGCGAGCCGCAACGGCGACGGTCAACCGCGGCCATCAGGTGCCGGGCAGCATGGTTGGAAAGACAATGATGCCCGCTTATGTTAGCCATGAAGGAGTTAGACCGTTATGCCCGAGCTTCCATCCAACACCTCCCATTTTCAGGTCACGGCGCGGGCCTTTGCGCAAATTGCTGAAATTGCGGCTCGCGAGCAGCGTGATGGAGCCGGACTGCGCCTTGCCGTTCTGGCCGGGGGATGTTCAGGCTTTCAATACTCCTTCGCTCTTGAAGACAAGCCGGCGGCGGATGACCTTGTGATCGAAGATCGTGGCACCTGGGTCGCGGTGGATCCCACAAGCCTCGAGCTGCTGGAAGGTGGCCAGCTTGACTGGTCCGACGAGTTGATCGGCGCGCATTTCACGGTCAAAAACCCGCAGGCAGCTTCGGGCTGCGGATGCGGCACCTCCTTCGCGATGGCCTGAGAACGGTCGGCCGTGCGACTGGCTACCTTCAACGTCAACTCCGTCCGGAGGCGCGTTCCGCATCTTCGCCGCTTCTTGCAGACCAAACAGCCTGACCTGCTGTTCCTCCAGGAGCTTAAATGCAAGACTGAGGAGTTCCCGGCGGCTGAGTTCCTGGATCTGGGCTACACGGCTCAGGCCATGGGCCAACATGGTGGCCGCAACGGCGTCGCTGTGCTCGGCCGGGTGCCCTTCGACTTGGTTGCAAGCGAGTTGGAAGGCGAAGCCGAGGATCAGCAGGCCCGCTACATCGAAATCGAGGCCGATGGCCTTCGTTGTGCCGGCATATACCTTCCTAACGGCAATTCCGGCGGGGCCGAAGGCTACGCCTATAAGCTGCGCTGGATGGAGCGCCTGCGCGCCCGGACGTCGACCATGCTCGATCACTTCACGCCACTGGCGGTTCTGGGCGACTTCAACGTCTGCCCCTGTGACCGTGATCTGGCGCCGGGTGCCCTGCCTGCAACGGATGCTCTGGTCCGGCCGGAAACCCGACGTGCCTTCCAGTCACTCTTGAACCTCGGACTGACCGACGCTGTGCGCGCCCTGCATCCCGTGGAGCGGATCTACACCTACTGGGACTATGGGCCATCTTTCGAAGGCAATCGGGGACTGCGCATTGACCATGCCCTGCTGTCCCCCGAGTTGGCCGAAAGGCTGATCCGGGTTGAGGTCGATATCACCCCCAGGAGCCAGGAACAGCCCTCCGACCACACGCCGCTGATCATCGAGCTTCAGTAACAGGCAGGCCGTTCGTCACAGGTCGGCGTAGCAGTGCGTTTCCGCAACAGTGCCGGGATGGGTCACCGCTCCGAGGTGGGCCGGCCCGACGAGTTGAGCGTATTTCCACAGCGCACCGGCGTTGTAGTCTGTGGGCCTCGGGCGCCAGGCCGCACGCCGCCGCTCCAGTTCTTCCTCCGAAAGATCAACTTTCAGCACGCCCGCCTCGGCATCGATGATGATCCGATCGCCATTCTGCAGCAGGCCAATCGGTCCGCCCAATGCGGCTTCCGGCCCGATATGGCCCACGCAGAAACCCCGGGTGGCCCCTGAAAAACGCCCATCGGTCAAAAGGGCTACCTTCTCGCCCATGCCCTGTCCGTAGATCGCAGCCGTGGTCGACAACATCTCCCGCATGCCGGGCCCGCCTTTGGGACCTTCGTAGCGGATGACGATCACGTCGCCTTCCTTGTAGGCGCGCTGCTCCACGGCCTTGAAGGCGTCCTCCTCACAATCGAAGCACAGCGCCCTGCCCTCGAAACGCAGCTCCTTCATGCCCGCGACTTTCACGATGGCGCCGTCGGGAGCAAGATTGCCTTTGAGGCCCACCACGCCACCGGTGGGAGAAATAGGATCAGAAACGGGTCGAATTACGTCCTGGTCCTTAGGAAAGATCACCTCGCGGTGGTTTTCCGCCAAAGTGCCGCCTGTGACGGTCATGCAATCGCCATGGAGCAGCCCGGCATCCAGGAGCGCCTTCACGATGACTGGGATGCCGCCGATTTTGTAGACGTCGAAGGCGACGTATTTTCCCCCGGGCTTCAGGTCGCCGATATATGGCGCCTTCCGCATGATCTCGGCAACGTCCTGCAGGGTGAACTGAATACCGGCCTCGTGCGCCATGGCTGGCAGATGCAGGGCAGCGTTGGTGGAGCCCCCGGTCGCGCCGACGATCAGAGCCGCATTGTAGAGCGACTCCTTCGTGACGATGTCGCGCGGGCGGATGTTCTTCCGTAGCAGCGCCATCACCGCCTTGCCGGATTCCACAGCCCATTTGTCGCGATCTTCATAGGGTGCCGGAGCGCCGGCGGAACCTGGCAAGGCAAGCCCGATGGCCTCGGACACTGTCGCCATGGTGTTGGCGGTGAACTGGCCTCCGCACGCGCCTGCGGATGGGCATGCCACGCACTCGAGCGCATGCAGATCCTCGTCCGACATGTTGCCGGCGGCGTGCTGGCCCACGGCTTCGAAGACATCCACGACTGTGACGTCACGGCCCTTGAAGTGGCCGGGCAGAATGGAGCCACCATACATGAAGACACTGGGAACGTTCAGGCGCAGCATGGCCATCATCATTCCAGGCAAGGATTTATCGCAGCCTGCAAGCGTGACCATGGCATCATAGCAGTGGCCGCGCATTGTGAGTTCCACCGTATCGGCAATGGCATCCCGGCTGGCAAGGGAGGACTTCATGCCTTGATGGCCCATGGCAATGCCATCGGTCACCGTAATGGTTGTGAATTCTCGCGGGGTTCCGAAACCCTGTTTGACCCCCTGCTTGACGCTTTGTGCCTGCCGTCCCAGAGCGATGTTGCATGGCGCCGCCTCGTTCCAGCAAGTGGCGACGCCAACGAGCGGCCGGGCAATCTCCTCCTCCGTCATACCCATGGCATAGTAGTAGGAGCGATGGGGCGCACGCTCCGGGCCCAGAGTGACATGCCGGCTTGGCAGCCTGGATTTGTCCCACTCATGTTCGGCCATGCTGCACCCCTTCCTTGTGTTTCCCGGACCCCTTTTTGCATCCTGCCGCTGGTTTCAGCAATCCAGGCACCGCGGTGCCTTGATGCCGCAGAACCTTACTGACCGATGCGGTTCAAGGCTGCTTCAAGGCGCGACATCTCGGCCTGGGCAGCAGCCAGCCTTTCGCGATTCTCCTCGACGACCTCGGGCTTGGCCCGTGCAACGAAGTCGGCATTGGCTAATTTCGCCTCAACTTTGGCCGCATCAGCCTGCGCCTTGCCGTGTTCTTTGCGTAAACGCTCTCCCTCGACGGCGAGGTCGATCACGTCCGCCAAAGGAAGAAGCACCGTGGCTTCTCCCTGAACCAGCTGAGCCACGCCGGCTGGAGCCTCGCCTGCACCAAGCCCGCGGATCTCGGTGGCTCGTGCCATACGCTGGATAGTGCTGCGCCAGCGATCCGTGCGCGCCAGGCTTTCTGCCGAGGCGCCTTGGAACAAGAGCGGCACGGTGATGGAAGGCGGCACGTTCATTTCCGACCGAACCGTTCGCACCGAGGAAATCAGGCTGATCAGCCACTCAAGCTCGCTCCGCGCTTCCTCAGCGCCGGGTACCACAACCCGGACCGGCCAGCTGGCCTGAATCAGGCTGAAGTCCTGGCCGTAGCCGAAGCGGTCCCACAACTCCTCAGTCAGGTAGGGCATCACCGGGTGGAGCATGCGCAGGATCGTTCCGAGAACATGCTGAGCGGCACCCTTCACCTCCGCCTTTTCCGGCCCCTCCGGGCCACTGAGCGCCGGCTTGGCAAACTCAAGGAACCAATCGCAGAAGCTGTTCCACACAAACCGGTAACAGGCTGCTGCGTACTCGTCGATGCGATAAGCTTCCAGCGCAGCCGTTGCCTCCGCTACAGCCTTGTCGGCCGTGTCCAGGATCCACCGTGCCAAGGGGGTCGTGACAGATCCGGGCACAAAGGTTGTATCTGGGCCGATCCCGTTCATCTCGCAGAACCGCGCGGCGTTCCACAGCTTCGTGCCGAAGGAGCGATGATCCTCCACCCGCTTTCGGCCGAGCTTGACGTCGCGTCCAGGCGTGGCGAGGGAAGCAATGGTGAAGCGCAAGGCATCGGCGCCATAGCTGTCCACAAGTTCCAGTGGATCGATCACGTTGCCCTTGGACTTGGACATCTTCTGGCCCTTCTCGTCCCGGACCAATCCATGAATGTAGACCGTATGGAACGGCGCATCGCCCATGAAGTGATGACCCATCATCATCATGCGGGCGACCCAGAAAAAGATGATGTCCCAGCCCGTCACCAGAACGTCGCCGGGGTAATACCTCTTCAGTTCGGGAGTCTTGTCCGGCCAACCCAGTGTGCTGAAGGGCCAAAGCGCAGAGCTAAACCAAGTGTCGAGAACATCTTCGTCCCGTGTCAGCTCGACATCCTGGCCAAAATGTGCCCGCGCCTGCGAAACGGCTTCCTCCTCACTCCGCGCCACGAAGATCTTGCCATCCGGGCTATGCCAAGCCGGGATCTGATGCCCCCACCAGAGCTGACGGCTGATGCACCAGGGCTGGATATCGCGCATCCAGGAAAAAAAGACGTTCTCGAAATGTCGTGGCACGAACCGGGTCTTGCCGGTTTCAACAGCTTCAATGGCCGGCTTGGCAAGGGTTGCTGCATCGCAGTACCACTGCAGAGTCAGCCGCGGCTCGATCGGCACGCCGGAACGATCGCCATGGGGCACGGCGTGGTTATGCACCTCGGTCTTCTCAAGGAGATCGAGGCGTTCCAGTTCCTGCACGATTGCCTTGCGCGCAGCAAACCGGTCCTGGCCATCCAGAGCGCGGGTGAACGCCTGATCCGAGATGCCCGGAACGTCGCGGAGTTCTGTTGCAATCTCGTCGAGGCAGATGGCTCCTGTTGCATCAAGAATGGACGGCATTGCAGTGCCATGGCGCTGTCCGACCGCGAAATCATTGAAATCATGTGCCGGCGTAATTTTGACGGCGCCGGAACCCTTCGCCGGATCAGAGTACTCATCGGCCACGACCGGGATCCGGCGTCCGGTCAAAGGCACAATGACAAACTGACCGACGAGGTCGCGGAATCTGTCATCCTCGGGGTGCACGGCCACAGCCGTGTCACCCAGCATCGTTTCCGGACGGGTAGTGGCCACGACGAGGAAGCGCCCTTCCTGCCCCGCCACAGGATAGCGCAGATGCCAAAGGCTGCCCTTCACGTCACGGCTTTCCACCTCCAGATCGGAGATGGCCGTCTGGAACTTGGGATCCCAGTTCACCAGGCGTTTGTCGCGGTAGATCAAGCCTTGCTCGTACAAGGTCACGAACACTTCCCGCACTGCCCGCGACAGGCCTTCATCCATGGTGAAGCGTTCGCGCGGCCAATCCAGGCTGGCGCCGAGCCGCCGCAACTGGCGTGTGATGTTGCCGCCCGATTGCGCCTTCCATTCCCAAACATGCTGCAGGAACGCTTCCCGGCCGATGGCGCGCCGCTCCACCCCCTGTGTGCCGAGAAGGCGCTCGACCACCATCTGCGTGGCAATGCCGGCATGATCGGTTCCCGGCTGCCAGAGTGCGTCCCGCCCCTGCATCCGCCGCCACCGGATCAGCGTATCCTGGATCGTGAAGGTCAGGGCATGCCCGATGTGGAGGCTGCCGGTGACGTTGGGCGGCGGGATCATAATGGTGAACGGATGCGCCTGGCTGGCCGGATCCGCGCTGAAGCCACCCGAAGCCTCCCAACCCTCATAGAGGCGCTGTTCGAAGGAGGCGGGCGTGAGGGTCTTGTCGAGCATAGCTGGCACGCTTGGGCGGGCGTCGCGCCGGCGTCAAGAGCTTAAGATACTGGCTCCATCATGACCCTTCGTCACGCGGCGTACGTCCCATGAGCCGCTCGATCTCTGTCCGGACCAGCTTCTCAACCAGGGAAGGCAGGTGCTGGTCCAGCCATGATTTCAGGAGCGGCCGCAACTCTTCCCGCACCATATCCTCGATGGTCGTTCCGCCGCGCGTCACGCCCGCGCTCCGGTTGTCCGCCACCGATCGCGCAAGTTCGCCGAGCGCCGCCGCCGCGGCGGCGGTGGCGGCCGGGCCTAGAAGATAGGGGCCTTGGAGCCCATCCCCGGCAGCCACCGGCTTGGGGGATGGCAGAACAGGCTGCCCGACCAGCATGTCTTCCGTCAGGTCGATGGGATCTTCAGGGATATGCTCCTCCTCCTCCTTCAGGCGCTGTCGGATGGATGCGAGAATATCGTCCATGCTCGGGTCCTGAGGATCATCAGGTGACCGTTTCTGCGACATGCCTATCTCCGCTCAGACACGTCGCCGGTACCAAACAGCTTGCCTCGGACGGTGTTGTAGTAAGCCTCCATATCATACTGCGTGACCGGCAGGGCCAGGTCGCGCGCCGTCAAGCGTCCAACCGATCCGGCCAAGCCATAGCTTGCCGTGATCACGTTCGATAAAGCCTGAACCAAGCTGACCCGGGCGTTCAGGAGTTCCTGCTCGGCATTCAGCACATCGAGAGTGGTTCGGCTGCCAACAACCGCCTCACGCTGCACTCCGTCCAATGCGATCTCGGCTGCCCGGATCTGCGATCGGACGCTATCAACCTGCGCCCGGGTGGATTGCAGCTGCTCCCAGGCCTGGGTGGACTGCTGCATCGCTTGGCGGCGCTGGTCATCCACAAGCTGCCGGAGCCGAACCGCATCCTGCCGCGCCTGCCGCACGGCAGCATGCTCGCCGCCGCCCTGGTACAAAGGCACCGAAAGGTTGGCCGTGATCTGCTCACCAGTGATGCGGCTATTGGGTTGCTGGCTGTTGTCTGAGCGGAAAGCCTGTGCCTGCACGCTCACCGTTGGCAGCAGGGCGGCCATCTGCACATCCACAGCGTCCCGCGCCGAAGCCTCATCAAACAAGGCCGCCACCACCTGCGGGTTGTTTCGCATGGCAATTTCGGCTGCCTGCGCGGCGCTAGTGGCAGCGGCACTCAGGGGCTGCGGTGCGATCAGCCGTTCCGGCGGGACTCCGACAACCCGCTGAAACGTTGCGCGGCTGGTTTGCAGTGTACCTTCCGCGTTGGCGCGTGCAGACCGCGCTCCGGCGAGCCGGCTTTCTGCCTGGGCCACGTCCGTACGGGTAATCTCGCCAACTCGGAACCGTTCATTGGTTGCGTCAAGCTGGCGCTGCAGAACCTGCACGTTGTTGACGTTCAGCCGCAGCGTTTCCTGATCACGGATCACCGCCACATAGGCCGAGACGACATCCGAGAGCACTTGCTGTTCAGCCGCCAGAAGCCGCGCACGCTGCGCCAGAACCTGATTCTCGGCGCGCCTGGTCTGGGCCACGGTACGCCCGCCCGTGTAGAGCGGCTGCGTCACCGTCGCTTGCAGACTGCCGATCTGCCGGCCGACATCAGCATACTGCCCCCGGGAACGGGCTGTGCCGTCAATGTAGCCGCCGCTCGCTCCCAGCACCACCGAGGGACGCCATCCGGCCAGGGCCTGAGGGACGTTCTCATCAACGACCCGCAGCTGGGCACGTGCCGCCTGCAGGCCTGGGTTGTTGGCATAGGCCTGTGCCAATGCCTCCTGCAGGGTCTGACCCTTTGCGAATCCGCCGGCCAGCAACAGCGGAGCCATTGTCAGCCCGCCGAGCAACAAAGCCTTGTACGCCAATCGGCTCATGGGAGCACGACCCCTTCTTGTTGCGCCGGTACCGCTCACAGGACCGGGCAGAGCGATCATGGACGGGAAGCCGAGGGCGTCAGGCCCTGGTCCCAGATATTACCGGTTTCGGGACGAAGCGGCGCAGCGGCGGGCGCCTCCCCCCTGATGGATTGAATTGTTGTCCCATGCGCCCCCGAGAGATCCAGGTCCTGATCCGGCCCGGAGCAGGAGGCGAGCGAAACCACCACAAGCCATGGCAGGGCCAGCCGCTTCAGAAGGATCATGAACAGAGATTCTCCTCACGAGGAACGCTAAGCCGTCGTGCAGGCGAGGAAATCCCGGACGGCGTCGCTCACCTCACCAGACAGGCTGAAGCCGGAGTTACCGCGAAGCCATTCCTGAATAAAGCCTGATAGAAGAACGTGCAGCAGCAGGGCGGCGCGATCAGGGGACCAGCCGGAGGCCAGTTCGGATCGATCGGCCGCCAGTTGGAAGCAATGTCTCAGATCCGCGCGGAATTTTGCATTGGCGGTGCGTCTCCTTTCCAGGGCCGGCTCCATTTCGGCAACGTATTCGCAGCGGTGCAGCATAATGGTAAGCAGTCGGCACTGGCTCGGGTTATTTTCTAGGTCTTCCAGGGCAGACGTGATGGCGATCGAAACGGCTTTCAAAGGCGCAAGGTCACCATGCTGCCGCAGACGCTGCTTCATTTCATCTTGGATCAGGATCAGCCGCTCATCCAACGCCAGAAAGAGACCCAGCTTGTCGCGGAAATGCCAATGCACTGCGCCCCGCGTGCACCCGGCAGCACGCGCAACCTCATCAAGGGAGGCACGGGTCACGCCCCTGGCAAGGAAAACCTGCTCAGCCGCGTCCAGAAGCGCCTCCCGTGTTTCGTCCGCTTCCTGTTTGGTGCGCCGCGGCATCTGCGACCTTGCAGTTTTAAGATGCCATTTATAAACATACGAGCAGGTATCTATGCAAGCCGTGGGCAGCCGGCGCAACCTTGCCTGCCGATCTGGAGGAATCATGCCGCTCCTGTTTCGGCGCGCGATCACCGCGGGCCTGCTGGCTGGTCTCAGCATTCCGGCCCTCGCCCAAGCCCCCGGTGGGCCACCCCCCGCGGTGGGAACGGTGGCGGCGACCAACCGGCCGATCACGGAAACCAACGAGTTTGTCGGCCGTATCGAGGCCGTAAACCGGGTCGACATTGTTCCTCGTGTTACAGCATTTCTGGAAAGCCGAGAATTTGTTGAAGGACGTGAGGTCAAGCAGGGTGACCTGCTGTTCCGTTTGGAGCGCGGCCCGTTTGAAGCGCAGTTCGCTCAGTCGCGTGCCTCGGTCGCCGAGGCTGATGCGCAACTGCAGAACGCCAACATCACGCTGAGCCGCGCTCAGGCGCTGCTCAACACGGTGGCCGGACAACGATCCAACGTCGACAATGCCGTGGCAGCGCAGCGCAGCGCGCAGGCACAGCTTCTGGCTGCCCAGGCGCAGCAACGGCAGGCACAGATCAATCTCGACTATACGGAAATTCACTCCCCCATCGACGGGCGGATCGGCCGGGCAGCAGTCACCGAAGGGAACGTCGTCTCCCCGTCGTCCGGGACGCTGGTCTCGGTTGTCAGCCAGGACCCCATGTACACCATCTTCACGGTGCCAGTTCGCACCATGCTGGAGCTACGTGCCCGTTACGCCCCTCGAGGTGGCCTGGACGCGGTGACGGTGCGGGTCAGGCTGCCCGACGGCTCCCTGTATGGCGAGGCTGGTAAGCTCAACTTCGTGGATATCGATGTGGGTCAGGATACCGACAGCATCACGTTGCGTGCCACGATGCCCAACCCAGTGGCGCAGGGAGGTTTGCGGGGCCTGACCGCAGGGCAACTGGTCGGCGTCGTGGTCGAGGCGGTGGAGCCGCAGGCGATGTTGACCGTTCCGCGCGCCGCCGTGATGAGCGACCAGCGCGGTGACTTCGTGTACACGATCGGAGCAGAGAACAAGGCCGAGCGCCGTGCCATCCGCATGGGCACGCAATCGACGCCTGAGCTTGCGGTGGTGCAGGAAGGCTTGCGTGAAGGCGAGCAGGTCATCGTGGATGGGTTACAGCGAGTGCGTCCCGGCAGCCCCGTCTCCCCAGCGCCGATTCAGGGGGGCTGATCCATGTTGTCCGCCGTTTTCGTCGATCGCCCGCGGCTGGCGATCGTAATCGCGATCGTCATGACCATTGCTGGTCTGCTGGCGATGACCCGCATCCCGGTGTCACAATTCCCCGATATCGTACCTCCTCAGGTTCAAGTTCAGGCTACCTACCCCGGGGCCTCGGCAGCGGTGGTCGAGGCAGCCGTCGCGCAGCCCCTGGAGGCGCAGGTGGTGGGAGTGGAAAACTCCATTTACATGCGGTCCTCCAGCGGCAGTGATGGCAGCTACCAGCTCAACGTCAGCTTCACGCTGGGCAGTGACGCCGACATCAACACGGTGAACGTCAACAACCGTGTGCAGGCGGCCATGGCTTTGATGCCTGAGGAAGTTCAGGCGCAGGGTATCCAGGTCCGAAAGCAATCCTCCTCCATTCTTCAGGTTCTCTTCATCTACGCTGACGGGCAGGATTACGACCCGCTGTTCCTGACGAACTACGCGACGCTCAACCTCATCGACGAACTGGCACGAACGACTGGCGTCGGATCGGCCACGCTGTTCAGCCGTCAAAACTACGCGATGCGGATCTGGTTTGACACGCAGCGTCTGGTCAGCCTGAACCTTGCCCCTTCCGACATCATTGCGGCCATCCGCGCGCAGAACTTGCAGGCTCCCATCGGGCGGATCGGCGCGCCCCCGATCCCGGACGACCAGCAGGTCCAGTTGAACCTTCAAACTCAGGGTCGCCTCGCCACGCCAGAGCAATTCGGCAACATCGTGATCCGCGCCAATCCGGACGGCTCCGTTCTGCGTGTGCGGGACGTGGCAAGAGTTGAGATGGGAGCTCAGAACCAAGATGTTTCCACTCGGCTGAACGGTCAGGACGGCGTCGGCATCGGTGTCTACCTTGCGCCAGGTGCCAATGCGGTGAATGCGGCCGCCGCCGTTGAAGCAACTCTCGATAGAGTGCGGGCCCGCATGCCCGAAGGCATGACCGTTCGCCCCGTTTTCGACACAACCATCTTTGTGTCCGATACCATCAACGAAGTCATCAAAACGCTGATTGAGGCCTTCGTGCTGGTCGCTCTGGTGGTCTTCCTGTTCCTGGGCAACATCCGGGCCACCTTTATCCCGATCATCGCCGTACCGGTCAGCCTGATCACCACATTCGCCGTGCTCCTGGTGCTTGGATACTCCGCCAATACGGTATCTCTGCTGGCGATGGTGCTCGCCATCGGCATCGTCGTCGACGACGCGATTGTCGTGGTGGAGAATGTTGAGCGTGTGATGGAGGAGGAGCCGGATCTGACTCCGGCAGAAGCCACCAAGAAGGCCATGGCGCAGATTACCGCGCCGATCATCGCCATCACCTTGGTTCTGCTCTCGGTCTTTGTGCCGGTCGGCTTCATCCCGGGCCTGTCGGGCGTTCTGTTCAGCCAGTTTGCCGTCACGATATCCGTGGCGATGGTCATCTCCGCCATCAATGCTCTCAGTCTGTCGCCCGCGTTGTGCGCCATGTTTTTGCGCCACAATGGGCCGAAGCGCGGCATCATGGCCTGGCTGATGCGGCGCATCGACAATGTTCGCGACGGCTATGCGGCGGTGGTCTCGCGTCTTCTGCGCTTTGCTTTTCTGGCAGTTCTGCTGGTTGCCGTTTTCGGTGCTGGCGCAGCGACCATCGGAAGCCGTGTTCCTTCGGGCTTCTTGCCGCAGGAAGACCAAGGCGCCTTCATTGTTGCCTTCCAGCTGCCGGACGGTGCCTCGCTTTCCCGCACCAGTCAGGTGGTCGCGAACATGGAGAACCGGCTCAAGGAACTTCCGCAGGTTCGGGACGCCGTCGCCATCATCGGCTTCTCTCTGCTGGACAATGGCTCCAGCCCCAGCGCGGCCACAATGTTCGTACAGCTGAAGGAATTCAGCGAGCGCACGGAGGCCCAAGACTCGGTTCAGGCCTTGATCGGGCAGATCTTCCAGGAGAGTCAGCAGATCCGCGGCGCTCAGATCATCCCGATCAACCTGCCGCCGATCATTGGATTGTCGACCGGCGGCGGCTTTGAATATCAGCTCGAAAGCCTTGAAGGCGCCGAGCCAGCTGCCATCGGCGGTGTTATGGGCGGGCTGATCGCTGCCGCCAACCAGGATCCTCGCCTGGCTCAGGTCTTCTCGACCTTTACGGCGAGTTCCCCCTCTCTGTTCCTGGACATCGATCGCGACAAGGCTCAGGCCCTCGGGTTGTCGATGTCGGACGTTTTCACGACCTTGCAGGCGACGCTCGGAAGTGCCTTCGTCAACAACTTCAACCTTTATGGTCGTACCTGGCAGGTTCTGGTGCAGGCCGAAGCGGTTGACCGCCGCGACAGTTCGGCCCTCTGGAAGATCCAGATCCGGAACAGCCGAGGCATCATGGTTCCCCTACGCGCGATTGCAACCGTGCGGACGGTGACCGGGCCGCAGTTCATCACGCGTTACAACAACTACCGATCCATCACCGTCAACGGCAATCCTGGTGCAGGTGTCTCTTCCGGCGGCGCCATGGAAGCCATGGAGGAGATCAGCCGCGAGAATCTTCCGGCGGGATACACTTTCGAGTGGACCGGCACGGCCTATCAGGAACGGCAAGCCAGCGGACAGGCCGGGGCCATCCTCGGACTGGCGGTGCTGTTTGCCTTTCTGTTCCTGGTTGCTCTGTATGAAAGCTGGGTTATCCCGATCCCGGTCATGCTTTCCGTCACGGTCGGCATCCTTGGAGGAGTCGGCGCCATCTGGATTGCCGGGCTGCCGATGGACCTCTATGCGCAGATCGGCATTGTTGTTCTGATCGCGCTGGCGGCAAAGAATGGCATTCTTATTGTGGAGTTTGCCAAGGAACAGCGCGAGGCTGGCCTGTCGATCGTGGAGGCCGCCACGCAGGGTGCAAAGCTGCGTTTCCGAGCCGTGATGATGACGTCCATCGCCTTCATCCTCGGGCTGGTTCCATTGGTCTGGGCTTCCGGCGCCGCTATGTTGGCGCGGCGTGCCGTGTCAACGCCTGTCTTCGCCGGAATGATCGCGGCTTCAACCATCGGCATCTTCCTGATCCCGATGCTCTACGTCGTGTTTCAACGGATGAGGGAAGCCACACATCGTCGGTTTGGACGCGACCGGCATGGCGAGGGCGCCCATAGGCAGGATCGGAAAGGAGCACACTAGGGCGGTTCTGGCTGCCCTTCTTTGCCTCGCACATATCGTGCAAAGCCGGTAGGTCTCAGCTAACTCAGCGCTATGCAGCATCAAGAGCGTTCTTTCGCAGCAGGGACTCGCCGGGTGGCAGTTCTGGGTGCCGGCCCTGCCGGCTTGATGGCGGCGGAAACGCTGGCTCTCAAAGGCATCCCTGTCACTGTGTTCGATGGCATGCCAAGCGCGGGGCGCAAGTTCCTCATGGCCGGCAGGGGTGGTCTGAATCTGACACATTCGGAACCCTTGCCCACCTTCCTGCAGCGCTACGGTCAAGCACAGGAAGCGCTGACGCCGGCGATCCAAGCATTTCCACCGGAGGCTCTTCTGCGATGGTGCGAGGAACTAGGAGAGCCCGTTTTCGTCGGCAGCTCCGGGCGGGTCTTTCCAAGGGCCTTCAAGGCCTCCCCGTTGCTGCGGGCGTGGCTGCGGCGACTTGCGGATACACAAGTCGATTTGCGATTGCGCCATAGGTGGTGCGGCTTCTCGGAAGACGGTGACTTGCTCTTCCAGACACCAGAGGGTCCTAAGGTCGTCGCTCCGAGTGCGACCATTCTCGCTCTAGGCGGTGGATCATGGCCGCGGCTGGGCAGTGATGGTCAGTGGACATCCCATCTGCAAGACATACGTGTTGCGCCGCTACGGCCCAGCAACATGGGCTTCAAGGTTTCCTGGTCCTCGATCTTCCGGGATCGCTTTGCAGGAACCCCGCTGAAGCGCATCGCGCTTCAACACCGCGACAGGAGTTGGCGCGGCGAAGCGGTGATCACGCAAGACGGTCTGGAAGGCGGGGTCATCTATGCGGCGGCGGCTCTTATGCGCGGCGAAATCGAGCAAATGGGCTTCACCGAGGTCCAGCTTGATCTACGGCCGGACATTCCGGCGGCCGAAGTGACAAAGCGTGTTGGAGCTCCCCGCCGGGGGCAGTCCCTGAGCAACCATTTGCGGCGTACTCTTTCCCTTCCTCCCGTCTCCATCGGTTTGATTCAGGAAGCTCTGCATGGATGCGGTGGCGAGCGCACTCTGCCGGACCTCGTCAAGGCATGTCCACTCAAGCTGAGGGGGTTCCAGGACCTTGAGCACGCAATTTCGACTGCCGGCGGGATTTCCTTCCAGGAGATTGATGACGGCTTCATGCTACGGCGTCGGCCAGGTGTCTTCGCCGCCGGTGAGATGCTGGACTGGGAGGCCCCAACGGGAGGTTATCTTCTCCAGGCCTGCTTTGCGACTGGCCGCGCCGCTGCCGTGGGCGCTGCGAAGTGGCTCAATGAGCATCCTGCACCCAAACCGATCTGACCTCATCTGCCGGCACCCTTTACCTACCGCACGAACCCCAAACGCGTGTCAAGCGGTTGCAATTGCCTAAGGGACTTCATCGAGGCGGTTCTCGAGGACCAAGAAGAAGGGAGGCTTATCCCAAGGCGCAGGCAGCACCCTTCCCGCGTCATCGGCGGGAAAAATCCGTAGCGCCACCACATCCAGGACGTTGCCTCCGATCACATGAACCGTTCCTCCTCTAGCCGCCACAACGATGTCGCAATGCATCGGCCTGAACTGTCCGGCGTCTGCGATGCGGTCCTGCCAGTGCAGGAGGGGATACAATGATCGGTCGGAGCAAAGCAGATCACCCGGCCGCGGTACGTAATCGGCCGGATGATGAGCAGCGAAGGCAGCTGCGGTGCCGGTTTGCTGAACTTCCGCCAACAGGACATCTACGTACGCGGCATGCGAGGCCGATGGAGGAAAAACAAAGCTTGGAACGCCTGATGCAGCCATCTGATGGCTGATGAAGGCCGCCGACCAAGCTGGCCATGCCCAAAGGGAGATGGAAGCAGACGCCGACGCGGCCCCCGCGACGTCCTGAGACTCGGCTAGTGCATCGCGCAGGGCTTGGTGCCTTCGAATGATGGCCGGGCCCTCTCCCGGCACAGATGTCCAGTAGGCGAGGATCTTGTCGAACATCGCGGGATCAGGTTCCGATTCCCGCAAGTTGGGCCAGCCATGCAGGGTAATCCGACCCCAACTTTGCCATTCCTGGATTGCATTTCCGACCAAACGAGCGCGGTGCGCCGGCAAGGCGGCTACTTCTTCGTCACGGATCGGTAGCTGAGAGGACGAGGAGCAGGCCATCAGCCACAGAACGGAAACAAGGCTCGTCCAGCCTCTGTACGCCGCGATCTTCATCATCAATGCCGTTGCCGCGGAAAGCAAACTCGGAGCGGCCAGTCGCCAGCAGGCCGGATCATACCTGCAGGCGGTCGGCCGGCTTGGGCGGTTCCTCTTTCCCCACTTCACCACTTCCAGCATCGGAGTCGGTGACCTCTACGGTCGCCTCGGTTTCTGTGATCCGGATTGCGGCGGTGGTTTTGGGCAACACTGTCGTTCGGGCAACAGGAGGACGAGCAGTTCCGCCGGGAACTGGCATCCGCTTCGCGCGGCGGCGATGTTGTATCAGTTTCACAACAAGATACACGATCACCGTCACACCAATGCCGGCGAGAGCATATTTTGTTCCTGTTTCACCTAGCCAGCCGACAACAAACCATCCGGCAGACACAAAGGAAGCAGCCCAAAGACCGGCAGCAATGAAGTTCAAGAAGGCAAAGCGAGGATGCGGCATCCCTGCTATGCCGCAGGCCGCCGATGCGACGTTGCGCACGCCGTAAACAAAGCGGAAGCTGAGAACAAACAAGGTTCCGTAGCGTTCAAGGAAGCGCATTGCTGACGCCAGGCGCTTTTCGGCACCCGGGATGCGCTTCACGGCGCCGACGCCGTATCGCCGTCCCAGAGTGAACCATAACTGGTCGCCCAGAAATGAGCCAATCCAGACGGAGAAGCCCAGTAGCCAGGGATCAATGGCGCCGGTTGCACGCCCTGCGGCAGCCGCCAGGATCACGAAGGTCTCGCCTTCAAAGAAGGCCCAGGCGGCGGCCGCCAGATAGGCCAGCCCACCCCAATCCGCCCAAAATTCGGCCACGCACACTCCCCCTTACGGCCCGCGCCGTGCCGCGGGACGATGCGGGAAATCTAGGTGCAAAGGGAACACCCATTAAGTGCTTCAGGACAATTTTTTTGTCCTGAAGCGTTTCAACTCGGACGTCAGATCAAGGTCAGGTCAGCCATCGTGCCGATCTGAACCCTTCAACCTGATTAGCCCCAGTTGTAGTCGCTGCTGTGCAAGGATGTGACCCCGGAGATGGTGATCTCCGTGATGGACCCATCAGCCGCACGAACAGACCAGACATCGCCGTCATTGCTCAGCGAAGCGCCGTTCCCGAAGCCGGTCAGCAGAAGCTTATCACCCTCGGAGCGGGTGAAGTCGGTGATAGTGTCGTGGCCCCTGCTCTTGCCGATGACAAAGGTATCGGCGCCCCCGTTGCCCGTCAGGATATCATTACCGCCCATGCCGTTCAGGACGTTGTTGCCTTCGTTTCCGGTGAGGATGTTGTCGCTGCCATTCCCGGTACCGCGGGAGTGCCCCCAGCCGTGGAAGGTCAGGTTCTCAACATGTTCGGGCAGGGTGTACTCGTGGATCCAGGTCCACACCGTGTCGATCCCACCATTCGCATGCTCGATCACTCGATCATTCGAGGAGAAGATCGAATAGGTGTCGTCACCGGCTCCGCCGCGCATGATGTCGCCGCCGCCCTGTGACTGATACCAGTCATTGCCATCCGTACCCGACCAGTCATCGAAGCCAGCAGAACCCCAGCTCTGGCTCGTCCAGGCGCCGGAAGGCTTTGCGCCCGATGCGGCTTGCGTCGGATCCGCTGCATCGGCGGGCGGGGCAGCCTCCGGGGCGTCGATCGGGCTCCCGGAGCCTGGGGAGGATCCGCTGCCAGCCTCGTTTCCAGAGCCGTTGCTGCCGCTGTTGCCCCAGTCGACGTCGTTCGACGAGCTACCGCTGAATGCGGATTTGAAGGCGGCGCCCGTGTTGCCATCGCTGCCGTCAGACAGGCGACCCGGATACTGGGCGTTCGAGTCCCAGTACGACTGGTACACCACGTTGTGGCTCTCAAACCAGTCCTGAGCGGCCTTGATGAAGCCGGCTGCATCGTTGCCCTTGGCGCCCCACTCGGAATAGGCGGTGGGCTTGCCATGCGCCTTGGCGAAATCCTCCAGCCACTGCAGCCCGTACTTCTGATCACGGACATGCTCGAAGGCCTTGGCGGAATCCCAGTTCTGCCATTCCGGATTGAAGTAGAAATCCATGCCGACGATGTCGACATAGTGGTCGCCGGGATAGGCCTTGGCCGGGTCCATCCCGCCATAGGCTTCGTTCACGTTCCACTCGAACTTGAAGCGGTCGGAGACGGAGCGGAAGGTATCGACGAACTCGCGAAAGGCGTCGATGAAAGTCTGTTCCTTGCCAATGGCGGACCACTGGAACCAGGAGCCGTTGAACTCCCAGCCGGTACGGACGTAGATCGGATCGTTGCCGTTGTCGTAGCGCAGCAGGTTCTCAGCGACCTGCTTGTAATGCTGATTGTAGTCGCCGTTGGCTGCGGAATTGAGATTCGCGCCTTTGACGATCAGCGGAACCGACCAGAACACATCCCGGCCGGTGGGTGCCCAAAGAGTATCCACAGCCCACTTTGAGCTGCTGACGAAATCGGACCAGTTGGCGCTGCCGACGACGCCGTGAATGCCGTCTACTTTGCGGCCCAGCCAATTTTCGAACTGGGTGACGTGTTGTGCGCTGTTGTCAACATAGACCCCGAGAAGAGCCATTTTGTGCTTCCTGTGCGTCGGGTACGAGCTTTTCCTTCTTTGCTGTGGTGCACAGCAAAGTTGCGGAGGCGTCGCACGAGTTGCGCGAGGTTTGCTGGCGAAGTGGCCGCCCGCCAGGCGCTCGGAACGCACAAGGCCTAGCTACGTCTTCACGCGAAGTCGAGCCCATGGTGCAAGGCAATATGACGAAAACGTGTGGCTTGATCGCGTAATTGCGAATTCAGCTGCTAAACACAAGAGAGTCTTGCCGGAACAAAAAATAAGATTTTATGTTCTTGCGCGTGATCTGGGGTTTCAGGCTCGTAATTGGCCTCAACAGGGCAGAAGCCCGGGCTGCGTCATAAGTGTTTCAATCTTGAGTTGTTCATTCCTTAGCTAAAACGAAACCGTGCTGGGGGATGGTGGTACAAGCAGCTGCAAGGATCGACTGCGGACTGCATACGAGCCCATTGCTCGATCTGGCCTCAGGGCGCCGCTGTTCGGAGACTGACCCACACCACCGTGGTCACCTCTCTTGATCGAAGCAGATTTACGACTTTACACAACGGATCGGCAGGAGCGGCTTGGCGAGACCGCCGTGATACCGACGCCAGCAGGGGGGTATCCTAAAGCCTTTCCCGATAGGGGCCTTCGCGACCAATTCGGATCGCGACGATTGGCCGCAACATCGGGTCAGCAGAGATAGGCTCTCCACCCTCCGGGACGGCGGTAAGACCGTAGCTCCGCCAGTAGGCAGCACATCGCAGGCAGCTTCTAAGCCGCCTCATCACATAAGGCGCGCCAAACGATTGTGGTAGCGGGATCGGCAGGTGAATGGCGTCCCCAACGGGATTCGAACCCGTGTTACCAACGTGAAAGGCTGGTGTCCTAGGCCTCTAGACGATGGGGACCAATGCCAACTCTCAGCGCCCACTCATGAGTATGCGGGAGCGGGCGGCTACTTAGCCCAGCTATAAAAGATCGTCCAGCCCTGCCGGCAAATTAAGTTAGGCCTAAGCCAACGCGGCATCCTGCACATGGAGGCCGACGCTCTTCTGCCCATTCCAACTCTCGACCCGCAACATTCCGGCCAAGTGAATAGGCGCCCCCCGGCTGTTCATCAGAAGGTCTGCCAGCGGCCCTTCCTTGGCCCGGAAGCAGATGGCCTTCAATCTTCCGCCTGCCTCCCCTTCGATGAAGGCACGGATGGTATTGCCTTCCCGGCCTAGGCGATCAGCACGGCCGATGCGGACCCTGGGAAAAACGAAAACAGGCTCGTCATTGCCTGATCCAAAGGGCGCCAATCGCTCGATCTGCGCGACCAGCTCCGCTGTGGCAGCGGGAACCAGCATGGCGCCGTCGATTGTCAAAGCTACGCTGCCTGGGAGGCTGCCTGCATGACGGAGCCTCTCGTTAAGAAAAGCATGAACGGCTTCTCGGTGCTCGACAAGGAAGGAAAAGCCAGCTGCCATGGCGTGTCCTCCCCCTGTCTTCAGGAGCCCGCACTGGCGGCCAGCGATGATGGCTGCGCCAAGATCAACCCCCGCAACGGAGCGGCCCGAGCCCTTCGCCAGCCCCTCGCCCACACCAGCTACGCAGGTTGGCCGGTTGAACTTTTCCTTCACTCGCCCGGCTACGATGCCAACAACGCCTGGATGCCAGCCCTCCCCGCAAATAAGAAGAACGGGGTGTCCGGCCGCCGCCTGCTCCTCTGCCTGGGCGAAGGCATCAACCAGAACGGAACTCTCAACATCCTGCCGATGGCGATTCACGGCATCCAGCTTCTCGGCCAGAGCTCGTGCCTCGACGGGGTCGTCGCTGATCAACAGGCGAAGGCCAAGGGTGGGCTCCCCGACCCTTCCCGCGGCGTTGATCCGCGGCCCCAGCAGAAAGCCGAGGGTGTAGGTAGACGGCAAATCCCTGGCCTGAGCCACCTCCAACAACGCGGCAACACCTGGTCGCTGTCCACGAGCCATAACCTTCAGCCCTTGGGTCACGAAGGCGCGGTTCAGCCCTGTTAGAGGCATGACGTCACAAACAGTCGCCAAGGCCACCAGATCCAAGAGATCCAGCAGCCTCGGCTCTGGGCGATCTGAGAAAAATCCGCTGGAACGAAGAACCCTGGACGTCGCAACGGCAGCCATGAAGCTGACTGCGGCGGCGCAAAGGTGGCGCAACCCGGAGGGACAGTCGAGCCGGTTGGGATTGACGGCAGCGACGACGCTCGGGGGCGGCCCTTCGGCTTTGTGGTGATCGAGGATCACCACGTCGGCGCGTCCCCGCGCCGCCTCGAGGGCCTCATGCGCCGCGATCCCGCAGTCAACACACACGATCAATGTCGCACCTGAGGCACAAAGGGCAGCGATGGCGTCGTGATTCGGGCCGTAGCCTTCCTTCAAGCGATCTGGGACATAAGGCTGAACACTGCACCCGAGGTCCGCAAGGAACCTGGTCAGCAGGGCTCCGGCACAGGCCCCATCGACATCATAATCACCGAAGACGGCTACAGCCTCCTGGTTCCGAATGGCCTTCGCCAGTCGGTCGGCAGCCAGATCCATGTCCAATAGGCTGGAAGGATCAGGCAAGGAGGCACGCAAGGTAGGCTCAAGAAAGAGCGGCGCCTGCTCGGCAGCCACTCCCCTGGATGCGAGGAGCTGGCCGAGAAGTTCAGGGACGTCGAGACGCTGCGCGATGGCCAGGCCGGCGCGCAGGTCGCTTTGTCGCCAGCACCAGCGCCGGCCTGTTACCGAGGACGCGACATCCAGTGCTGGCGTGTCCTCGCTGGCAACTGCGTCAATCGACAAAGGCGCTGGGCTTCAACGTGATGTTGTGATGAGCCTCCACATAGCGCACCGTTCCGGTCTTGCTGCGCATGATGATGGAGTGCGTGTAGGCGGATGTCGGTCCACGCCGCACCCCGCGCAGCAGCGGACCGCCCGTCACACCGGTCGCCGCGAACATCACCTCTCCTCGGGCCATTTCCTCCACGGAAAATTTCTTGTTCGGCTCCGTGATGCCCATCTCATGGGCGCGTTTGACCTGCGCCTCGTCCTCGTAAAGAAGGCGCCCCTGCATCTGGCCACCGATGCAGCGAAGGGCAGCCGCTGCGAGCACGCCCTCTGGCGCGCCACCGGATCCGAGATACAGATCCACACCCGTATCAGGCTGCGACACGGCGATCAGGCCGGAAACATCACCATCGGGGATCAGCATGATGCGTGCGCCAGCCTCGCGGCAGGAGCGGATAATGTCCTTGTGCCGGTCGCGGTTGAGAATGCAAACGACCAGATCGTTGATCTCGGCCTTCTTCGCCTTGGCCAGCTCCCGCAAATTCTGCTCCGGGGTGGCATCCAGATCGACAACACCTGCAGGCAAACCGGGACCAACCGCAATCTTATCCATGTAGATATCGGGTGCATGCAGAAAGCCGCCATGCTCGGCTACGGCGAGGGTTGCGATGCTGTTCGGTCCACCGGTGGCGCAGATCGTCGTGCCCTCAAGCGGGTCCACGGCGATGTCCACCTTCGGACCGCCCAGGCCGATCTTCTCACCAATATAGAGCATCGGCGCTTCGTCCATCTCGCCCTCACCGATGACCACTGTGCCCTCGATGTCGATGGTGTCGAACGCCTTGCGCATGGCATCGACGGCGGCACCGTCAGCGGCATTCTTGTCGCCTCGCCCGATCCAGCGGCTGGCGGCCAGCGCAGCAGCCTCCGTCACACGCACCAGTTCAAGCGCAAGGTTACGGTCAACGGGAGTGGTGTCACGGCGCATGGCGGCCTCCTGTACGGAAAATTCTGGAACTTGGTCAGCGTGATTCGATACGGATCATGGCAGGGCGCTCCAGCACCGCATCCAGACCGCCGATCCGTGTTAAGGCGTCCCGCATCGCATCTTCGCGGCATTCATGCGTGGTCAGCACCACAGGCACGGCTCCGACGGCCGATCGACCGCGCTGGATCATGGATTCAAGACTGATATCATGGTCCCTCAGCACACCCGTGACATCGGCGATGACGCCCGGACGATCGAGCACCATCAGGCGGAGGTAATAGGCACCCCTGTGGCGGTCCATCGGAAGGACCTGGCGCGGCGTCAACTCCGATACCGCAGTTCCCCAGACCGGTGTATGACGTCCACGGGCAATGTCGATCAGGTCTGCAACAACGGCACTTGCCGTTGGTCCGGCTCCGGCTCCGCGTCCTTCCAGCACTACACGGCCAACAAAGTCGCCTTCGGCCACAACAGCATTGTCCACCCCCTCCACCACGGCGATAGGGTGACTGACGGGAACCATGCAGGGATGAACGCGTGCGGTGACGCCGGCATCGTCCTGTTCCGCGATGCCGAGCAGCTTGATTCGGTAGCCCAGTTCTTCCGCCAGAAGGATGTCGGTGGCTGTGATGTCACGAATGCCCTCTACGTGGACGGCATCGAATGCAACAGGCTGTCCGAAGGCCAAAGCCGCGAGGATGGCCATCTTGTGGGCCGCATCCACCCCATCGATGTCAAAGGTCGGGTCCGCCTCCGCGTAGCCCAGGGCTTGTGCCTCGGCGAGCACATCGGCGAATTCCCGCTTCTGTTCCCGCATGCAGGTCAGGATGTAGTTGCAGGTCCCATTCAGGATGCCGGTGACCCTGGACAGCTGATTACCCGCCAGGCCTTCCCGCAACGCTTTGATGGCCGGAATACCTCCGGCCACGGCCGCCTCATAAGCCAGCGTGGCAGCATTCCGCTCCGCACATCTTGCCAGCTCGGTGCCGTGAAGAGCCAGCATGGCCTTGTTGGCCGTGACAACAGCCTTGCCCTGGCCCAGAGCGGCGGTCACCAATTCCTTCGCTGGACCAGCGCTACCGCCAATAAGTTCCACCACCACGTCGATTTGGTCATCGGTGGCCATCTGCGAAGCGTCATCATACCAGCGCAAGCCCTCAAGGGAGAGGCCGCGATCCCGGCTGCGATCCCGTGCCGACACGGCACAAACTGTGATCGGCCGGCCTGCCCGCGTGGCGATGATCCCCGCATTCCGCTCGAGCAGGGCAAGGACGCCAGCACCCACGGTGCCAAGGCCGGCAACGCCAATTTTCAGGGGGGTGCTCATGATTTCACCGACTCCACGGATGCCGACGCCGTGGCCGGACCGCCATTATCGACCTGAAGAAAATGCCGTATACCACGCAGGGCCTGTCGGATGCGCTGCGTGTTCTCGACCATGGCGATACGGACATGCCCGTCGCCATGCTCGCCAAAGCCAAGCCCAGGCGCGACCGCCACCTTGGCCCGAGCGAGCAGAAGCTTGCTGAACTCCACGCTCCCGAGGTCACGGAACCGCTCCGGAATTTCGGCCCAGACAAACATCCCCGCTTCCGGAACGGGTACGGCCCACCCGGCCTGATGCAGGCCTTTGACCAGCACGTCCCGCCGCTCCCGATAAAGCCGGCGCATGTCCTCGATGCAATCTTGTGGCCCGTTCAACGCAGCGGCGGACGCAACCTGGATGGGCGTGAAAGCACCGTAATCCAGATAAGATTTCACGCGCGTCAGGGCAGAGATCAGGCGCTTATTGCCGGCGGCAAATCCCATCCGCCAGCCAGCCATGTTGTAGGTCTTGGACATGGAGGTGAACTCGACCGCCACTTCCCTGGCTCCAGGAACTTGCAGGATAGAGGGCGGCTTGCGCTCGCCGTAATACAGCTCGGCATAGGCGAGGTCGGATAGGATGAAGATACTGTGGCGCTTCGCGAACGCCACCAATTCCCGGTAGAAATCCAGATCGGCCATCAGGCCGGTCGGGTTCGACGGGTAATTGACGATCAGCGCGGTCGGCTTCGGCACGGAGTGCCGCACCGCCCGATCAAGAGCCTGGAGCATGGCTTCATCCGGCGTGTGCGGAACGGAGCGTACCGACGCCCCGGCGATGATGAACCCGAACTGATGGATCGGATAGGATGGGTTTGGTACCAGAATGGTGTCGCCGGGCGAGGAGATTGCGGCAGCCAGGTTTGCCAGCCCCTCTTTCGAGCCGAGGGTCGCTACAATCTCGGTGTCCGGATCTAAATCGACATCGAAGCGGCGCGAATAATAGCCGGCAAGTGCGCGACGCAGCCCTGGGATGCCCTTGGAGGCCGAATACCCATGGGTATCCGGATTCTGCACCGCCTCGATCAGCTTGGCCACAATGTGGGGGGGCGTCGGGCTGTCCGGGTTCCCCATTCCAAGGTCCACAACATCTTCGGCAGCTGCCCTTGCAGCAGCCTTCGCCTGATTGACTTCAGCAAAGACATAGGGCGGCAGACGGCGGATACGGTGGAAATCCTCAGTCATCTCATTGTGGTCCGTTGGGCTTGAGCGCTTAGCTTAGATCGGGCGGAGGCCGGCGGTCACCGACCCAGGCATCAGGGCATCCATCAGGGCGCCGGCGCCATCGGAGCCAGCAGTTCAGGGGGCGGCGGAGCGGGTGCCAGGCCAGGATCCTCCGGTATGCCTGGTGCATTCGGGTCAGGAGCGGGCGGAAGGGAGCGGATGGCGGGTGCCGCCGCCAGACGCGGAGGCGCTGGTGCCTGGGCGGGGATTTGATCGCTGCCTGCCGCTCCGGCCGGCCGAGCAGGAATAGCCCGTCCGGAGGTTACCGGTTGGTGTGAAAGGTCGCGGGAGGCGGCCAACGCCCGGCTCAGTTCTTCACGGGCGGAGACGCTTCCCAGAGGCGGCTGAGGCGGAACGGAAGCAAGGTTCGGATAAGCCTCCGCTGCACCAGGCGGCAGAGGACGTCCGTCCAGAGGCTGGCCGAAGACATTTCGGAAGAAGGTCCCAGGGCCTTCCGCCGGCGAGCCGACGCACCCTGTCAGAAACAGCACCAGACCTGCCGTAGCGACCCTGACGATGCCTTGAACGGCCATGCGCCGGGCACTACCCTTGGTACTGCTATGACCGACGCATTGCGCCATGGTCGCCTGATCCTTAACCGTCGCTTCCAGGCCATTAGCCTGAAGCAGGGGGTTAGCGGAAGGCCGGGTCTCAATGCTGACGGTTCAGGCACAGGAAAATGCCGGCCTCACCGGCGCGGAGGAATGCATGCCCGAGGAAAATACCCCCTCCGATCCGGGAACTTTCCGTATGGCCGACCCGGCCATGGTTTCACGCACCATGGCCGATGTAGCGGAACGCAGCCAGCGTATCGTCGCAGATTTCCTGAAGCGACAGGCCCAGGGTGATACTGCCCCGGGCGCCGCGCCAGGCGCCGACCCGATGCAGATCGGGAATGCTTTCATGGAGATGACGACACGCCTCATTGCCAACCCGGCACGGCTGGTGGAGGCGCAGCTCGGCTTCTGGCAAGATTACCTGACTCTCTGGCAGAACACGGCACGCCGTATGTTCGGCGATGCGGTAGATCCAGTGATCGCCGAGGATGGAAAGGATCGTCGCTTCAAGGACGATGCCTGGCGTGAAAACGAGGTCTTCGACTTCATCAGGCAATCCTATCTGCTTTCGGCCCGATACTTCACAAACATCGCTCATGCTGCAGATGACCTTGACCCGAAGACGGCCCTGAAGGTCGATTTCTACACCCGCCAGTTCGTGGATGCTCTTAGCCCGTCCAACTTCTTGATGACCAACCCGGAAGTGCTGCGAAAGACTGCTGAAACAGGAGGCGAGAACCTGCTCCGCGGTCTGCAGAACCTTCTGTCGGACCTGGAGCGTGGCAAGGGCCAGCTTCGGATCCGGATGACCGATGAAAGCAAATTCCGGATCGGCGAAACCATTGCCGTCACACCTGGCAAGGTCGTCTTCCAGAACGACCTGATGCAGCTGATCCAGTACGCTCCGGCGACGGAGCGGGTGCTTCGACGGCCCTTGCTGATCGTTCCGCCCTGGATCAACAAGTTCTACATTCTTGATCTGCGTCCAAAGAACAGCTTCATCCGGTGGGCAGTGGAGCAGGGACACACGGTTTTCGTGATTTCCTGGGTGAACCCTGACGAACATCTGGCCACCAAGACTTTCGAAAACTACATGACCGAAGGTCCCTATGCTGCCCTAGACGCCATCAGAGACGCTACAGGCGAGACAGACATCAATGCTGTAGGCTATTGCCTGGGCGGCACCCTACTCGCCTGCACCCTGGCCCACATGGCTGCTCGGCAGGACGAGAGGATTCGGGCCGCCACCTTCTTCACCACCATGCTCGACTTCGCGGAAGCCGGCGAGCTCTCGGTCTTTATTGACGAGGAACAACTCCAGGCGATCGAAAATCGCATGCAGAAGCGTGGCTATCTCGAAGGACGGGAGATGGCCACGACGTTCAACATGCTCAGAGCAAATGACCTGATCTGGTCATTTGTGGTCCAGAACTATCTCCTCGGCCAGGAGCCGTTTCCATTCGACCTGCTGTTCTGGAATGACGACAGCACACGCATGCCTGCGGCGATGCACAGCTTCTACCTCAGAAGGATGTACCAGCAGAACGACCTGATCAAACCGGGCGGCATCACCCTGGCAGGCACGGTTCTTGATCTCGGGAAGATCAAGGTACCAAGCTATGTCTTGTCCACCCGCGAGGATCATATCGCTCCGTGGAAAAGCACCTATCGGGCCACACAGCTGTTGGGCGGCCCGGTTCGTTTCGTCTTGGCTGCCTCTGGTCACATTGCAGGAGTCACCAATCCTCCTTCATCAGGAAAGTACAGTCACTGGGTCGCGGAAAATAATCCACCGACACCGGCCGAGTGGTTCGATGCTTCCACAGAGCTGGCGGGGTCCTGGTGGCCAGATTGGCAGAGATGGATCAGTGCACAGGATTCCACGATGGTGGCCGCGCGTGTTCCCCACGCCGGGGCTCTGGAAGATGCCCCGGGAAGCTATGTCAAGGTGATGGCGTCAGATTAGTGCCAGAGCAGCATGTCAGCATGCTGAAGGGTAAGTAATGAGCAGCGTAGGGGGCCGCCAGTTACTGCCTGGCAGTCGCCGTACCCTTCTTGCTCTGATTTACGACCCTACGCCCCGACCCGGCTGCGAGGCGCCGCCCCGGCTGGTGACGCGGAGCAGGCCCTGCGTCATTCGACACACGTTGTTGCTGAGATGAGTGACCAGGTTGCGTCCGTGCGAACCCGCTTGTCCGATGCTCCGCAGGCAGTCGCTTTGCAATCAGCTTTTCCACCGCCTTCAGCTTCGGCATCTCGTCCGGCGCACAAAAGGCCACAGCCTCTCCGCTAGCCCCTGCCCGACCCGTTCGACCAATGCGATGAACATAGGCTTCCGGCGCATCGGGCATGTCGAACTGGAAGACGTGGGTCACCCCGTCAACATCGATGCCACGGCTGGCGATATCGGTCGCCACCAGGATAGGCGCTCGACCGCTACGGAACTCTGATAGGGCGCGCTCCCGCTGCACCTGGCTACGATCGCCGTGGATAGCATGCGCGGAAATCCCATCGGCATTGAGATTTTTGGCAATCCGATCTGCGCCATGGCGGGTACGGGCGAAAACGAGTGCCCGCCCGATCTCCGGCTTACGAAGCAATTCCGCCAAAAGCGACCGCTTAGCACCCGCATCGACATGGATGAGGCGCTGCTGGATCAGTTCCACGGTCGAGGATACGGGAGTGACCGACACCTGCGCCGGATCCTTGAGGACTTGCTTGGCGATCTTGACAATGTCGGTCGGCATGGTGGCGCTGAACAGCAAGGTCTGACGCTTCCACGACATCATGGCCGCCAGCTTCCGAACAGCCGGCCAAAAGCCGCGGTCGAGCATCTGGTCCGCCTCATCAAGCACCAGAAACTCAACAGCCTGCAGTCGCGCAGCACCCGTTTGCACATGGTCCAGCAGACGTCCGGGCGTTGCGACCAGGACATCCACGCCACGAGCCAACGCCTGAACCTGTGGCCTGGCCCCCACACCCCCTAGAATGACGGTCGAGCTCAAGCCAAGGTGGCGACCATACGATCGAACGTTATCCGCGATCTGCGTTGCAAGTTCACGGGTCGGCGAGAGGATCAAAGCCCGGCATCCGCCACGCGGCGCCTGCGCAGGGCGGCTGGCCAGATGGTGCAGCATGGGTAGTGCAAAAGCTGCGGTCTTGCCGGTGCCGGTCTGCGCAATTCCCAGCAGGTCCCTTCCCTGCATGATCAGGGGGATGGCTTGTTCCTGGATCGGCGTAGGCGTCTGATAGCCTTCCTCGGCCAGAGCCTTGAGGAGCGGCTCAGCAAGGCCAAACTCGGTAAACTGGGGCACGGTAAGGTCTATCCAATCGGGCGCAGGCGCCATCATACTGTTGCTGGAAATGGCGCCCATCGCTGCTACCAGCCAACGCCATGACGTTATGATCCACAGCATGGCCGCCCGGGGGAACACTCCCCTGTCGCCATCTCAGCTCCGCCTGCCCGGATCGGTGGATCAGCGCCAGGCCACGATCAATGATCGATCCTGCCTATGGGGGAGCTTGCGCGCCGATGCAAGCAAAGTTTTCCCCAGAAAGATCCAAGAACCATGTAGGGAGATGATTGAACACGTGGCACATGGCCAGCCCGCGAAAAGAAAGAGGCCTGGGGTGTTAGGCCCCAGACCTCTAGCAGATCATTTACGCAGCCAACTGGTCCGCCTTTTCGCCATCGATTGCTAGGCGGGAAGACCCACCGATCCCGATGTCGATGCGGCGCGGCTTCAAGGCTTCCGGCACCTGGCGCTTCAACGCCACATGCAAAAGGCCATTCGCGAGCTCTGCGCCTTCCACATGGATATGGTCGGCCAGGACGAAGCGTCGCTCAAAGGCGCGCCCGGCGATGCCACGGTAAAGGTAGTGACGTGCCTGCGCGTCCTCCTTCGCCTTGCCACGGACAAGGAGAACATTCTCCTGACTGGTAATCTCCAGCTCATCCGGGCCGAAGCCGGCAACTGCTACCGTCAGGACATAACTATCGTCAGCTGTATGCTCGATGTTGTACGGAGGATACGAAGGTCCCTCGGACGCCGCACGAGCGGTGTCCATCAACCGTGCGAGACGGTCGAACCCAATCGCTGAACGGAACAGCGGCGCACTCTCAAAAGCGTTCATGATCAAGAGCCTTCTTCTTCAAGCAAGGTTCTGCTTCCGGCGGCCTGGGCATATATCCGGTCCCCAATCGGGCAACCCTTGTCCCAGACCACACAGTCATCCCCGCCAAACCGGGCAATGCCTGCGCGTCTGATATGAAAAACGCCGCCTCCTTCTTCAAGGGGCGGCGCTTCCAGCGCAAAAAAAATCTTTGGCTCAGCCCTTCTTACGGGCCCCAATGCCGGCAAACCGCTTGTTGAACTTGGCGATCTGTCCACCGGTGTCGATGATGCGCTGAACACCGGTCCAAGCCGGGTGAGACTTCGGGTCGATATCCAGCCGGAGGGTGTCGCCCTCCTTGCCCATCGTCGAACGGGTCTTGAAGGTAGAACCATCGGTCATGATGATGGTGATCTCGTGGTAGTCGGGATGGATATCGGGCTTCATCAACAGTCGCTTTCAAGCTCTGGCAGCCGATGCCGACCGGCCGCGCGGTGAAGGCCGCTTCTACAGGCGGTCTTCACAGCACGCAATACAAAGCCGGAACCCGGCAATGGCGCTTTACCGGCCCGGCGTTGCCGGAGCTGCCCCGGCATGTTCCACGGCGCGGCTCTTGCGCCGAATTGGAATGCCATTGAACAGCAGGCGCATCACGGCGCTGGGCCGCACCAGCCACTGGTGGAACGCCATCGAAAGCAGAATGGTCACCACCGTCAGGATGACGAATTGCATCAGAACCGGAACCCCGGTGTCCAGAAACATCAGCACGCCGTAGACCACGAAGACTTCGTGCACGAGGTAGACCGTGAAGGAGGAGGCGACGGCCGTCTGAACCATGGGGCTGGCCGTGTTGCAGAGCATCCGCATGGCAGACATCAGGATATGAGCGAAAAGGATTCCGACGATCGGCATCAGGAAATAGGTACCGATGCGGTAGATGTCCTCGTCCCTCCACTGGATCGCAGCCTGAACAACGGCCAGGGTCAAGCCGACCACCCACATGCCCTTGTGTACCCTGGTGAAGCGAGTAAGCCAGTCGGGCCGTAGAATCAGCGCCGCACCGCACAGGAACACAGGAAGGTAGGCCGCTGTGCGAGACAGAACCAACATTCCATGCACCGCCGAGTTGAGGTCCAGAAGTTTCAGCACGACGACGGACGCCAGGGACACAAAGCCGGACAGGATCAGGAGGGCTGGCGGCGCCCAAACATGCCGGTCGAGGAACTCGGCGCCCCGCACGGCAACGTATCGCGCCGGGGCCAGATCCCTCATGCTCCAAAGAACAACCAAGACCGTGCAGTAGATTAGCAGGTCGATCAGAAACCAGAGATGCGACACCCACGGCTCGCCGGGCGTCTGCAACATACCAATCCAGGTCTGAATGACCTCTCCCGGCTGCGCCTGCCACAAAGCTGAACTTAGCATGGTGAGCGGATTGATCAGGAGTGCCGCGGCGATCAAAGGCACACCGAGTCGCACAAGGCGGCTACGCCACCACTCACCAGGATTGCGCTGGCACAGCATCAGCGCAAAGAGCCCCGCAATCAGAAAGAAGACCGGCATCCGGAAGGTATGGCTGAACTGCGCTGCCCAACTGAGAAGAGCCGAACGCTCCTCACTCTGTACGATCCAGGCCTGCTGGGTCGAATAAGCAAGGGCCACATGATACGGGATCCCCATAAACATCAGTAACGCGCGGAGATAATCCAGATAATGCTGACGCTCTGGCCGGGAGGCGTCTGAGTGAGGCAAAAGAGAGCTTCCCTGCTTAGTTGAATACGGAGCCGAGTTTCTTCTGCTCATGGGGTTGATCCTTCGGGCTGCCCGCGATCCACTATACGATATCAGCTTTTTCATCCAGCGCGTGCGGCGCATGCGTGAAGCGCCACTACTCCATCGCTTTGTCCCCCAAATCCCTCATGAATCGTCGGCTTCGCAGGATTGGCGACAAGCTACGCCCCAGCCTAATGTCACCCATAAGTGTTGAGGGGTCGCGATGAACATTCTCTCCATCCAGTCCTGGGTCGCATACGGCCATGTAGGGAACTCTTCGGCCGTGTTTCCGCTGCAACGGCTCGGTGCCGAAGTTTGGGCCATCAACACCGTCCAGTTCTCCAATCATACAGGCTACGGCTCCTGGCGGGGGCAGGTCTTCGGCGCGGATCTCGTTCATGACTTGGTGCAAGGGGTTGCCGATCGGGGCGTTCTGGATCGCTGCGACGCTGTTCTGTCCGGCTACATGGGTGACGCAACAATCGGCGACGCCATTCTGTCGGCCACGACAAGGGTCAAGGCAGCCAATGCGCAGGCGATCTATTGCTGCGATCCAGTCATCGGCGACAAGGGCCGGGGCATCTTCGTGCGAGCCGGTATTCCAGAATTCATCCGGGATCAGGCTGTTCCTTTGTCCGACATCCTGACCCCAAATCAGTTCGAACTGGAGTGGATGACTGGTCGTAAGATCCAGACCTTGGATGATGCAAAAACGGCGGTCGAAACATTGCGAGCGGCGATGGCCGCAGACGGACCGCGCGTCGTTCTTGTGACTTCGCTGGAACTGGGCGAGACGCCAGGCGATTGCATCGAGATGCTTGCTGCGGGGCCGGACGGCTATTTTCGCATCCGGACACCGCGGCTTCCTTTGTCGGTTAACGGAGCCGGCGACGCGATCGCCGCACTTTTCCTGTTCCATCGGCTTCGCAGCCTTTCCACGGCCACGGCCCTTTCCCGGGCTGCTTCCTCGATCTACGGGATCCTGCGGCGCACCTGCGAAGCGGGATCCCGCGAGATCCTGACCGTGGCGGCCCAGGACGAGTTCGTCGTCCCGAGCCACGTGTTCGATCCGGAGCCTTGCTGATCCTCAGCCGCGCCTCACGTTTAGCGGCAATGCCATGCCTTTACGGAAACCCGAGAGATCCGTGCGCCATGCGCTATCGATCAAGTACTGGCCCAGCGGGTAATAAGGCACATCAACGAAGAACTGCTCCTGGATCTGTCGTCCGATAAGTTTCTGGGCATTAAGGTTCGCCGCGTCGAACCATTGGTTACGCAGTTGCTCAAGACGCGGCGCAGACGGCCAGCCAAACCAGGCGGCTTCCCCGTTCCCACGCAACAGGGGATGGCCACCCGGATTGGCGAGGTCCATGCCGCCAAATAGCGCCACAAGCATATTCCATCCGCCCTGTGTCGGAGGGTTCCGATTGCTGCGCCGTGCGAGCAACGTTCCCCAATCAGAGGTGGCGCTTTCAACCTTGAAGCCGATGCGCTGCAAGAGGTCGGTTGCAACAGCGGTGAGGTTGTTGTTGTTCACCACATCAGTGGGATGCAGCATGACGACCGGCTCGCCGGCGTAGCCAGCAGCCTTCAAGGCCTGTCTTGCCGCGTCGAGGTCCCTGGGGCCAGTAAGGGCCGCAAGCCCAGCATCCGATGCCAGAGGGCTATCCTCGGGAAAGCAGCCAACATCTTCGCGCCACAGGTCGCGATTGTCTCCCATGATAGCGGTCATGAAGTCGATCTGCCGCAGTGCAGGCAGGATGGCACGCCGGATCTCAGGGTTGTTGAAAGGCGGGTGCAGGTGGTTAGGCCGAAGCATCGCCAGTGTTCCACCTGTATCCAATTGCTCCACAGTGAGGCCGCGACTTCCTTTCAGTAGCGGCCGCAGATCTGGCGCGACCTGCTCCCACCAATCCACTTCGCCGGATTGCAGGGCACCCGCGGCAGTCGCAGGATCAGGAATGATGCGCCATTCCAGCCGCTCGAATTGAGCCAGCTTCGGACCGGCAGTGAGGCTCACAGGGCCGACCGGCGTCGGCTGATAATCCACAAAACGCTGATAGACCAGCTGGCTTCCGGAAACACGCTCGGAGGCAACAAAGCGATAGGGGCCAGAGCCGACAACCTCGGTCAGGGCCCTGCCGGGATCCTGCTGCGCAAAGCGTTCGGGGAAGACAAAACAGGGGTAGGATGAGGCCTTGGCCAGCGCCTGCAGCATCGGCCCGAACGGTTGCTTCAGGCGCATCTCGAAGCGTCGGTCATCCACCACGCGCATCTCGTCGAGCCGTGAGAAAAGGCTTTGCCCGTGCGAATCCCGCAGCATCCAGCGCCGTATTGACGCTACCGCATCCTTGGCCCGCACCTTCTCGCCATCATGAAAGGTTGGCCCGTCTCGCAAGGTGAAGGTCCAGCGACGACCGTCATCGGTCAGGTCATGCCGCTCGGCAAGCTGCGGATGCGCCTGGCCATCGAGATCAAGGCCATACAGCGTGTCCCAACACAGATGGGCATGGTTGCGGGTCGGGTAGGCGGTCGTGTTGAGAGGATCAAGAATGGAGACATCGGCCTGCGGAATGAAGCGCAATACCTGAGGTGAATTTCGTTGTGCCAGGGCAGGACGCTTCAGGCCTCCCGCGGCAAGCACTGCTCCACCCAGACCGAGAAAGCTACGTCGCTCCATTTGTCTTGCTCCATTCCAGCACCGGCGGCCTGTCCCGCGCGGCAGTCAGTGGTTCGCTTGGACCGGGACCAGGCGCTTCCGTGCGGATCAGCCGCCCGGCGCCGGGGTGGAAGCGACTCCACCCCATGCCGATGCCGCATCCAACGCGGCAATGGCCTCATCCAGCCGGCCCGTCGCGATGGCGGCTTCCGCCAGAGGTCCTGGCGCGGCAAGGCGCTGCCGCGTGAGAACAGGACCGCCAGGAAAGATCGCCATCGGCCACGCGGGTTCCCTCCCCGCCTCCATTGCGTTGGCGGCATCGGTCAGAAAGCCGATGACCTGCTCCGGCAAGGCCGAAGGCGCTATGCCGAGAGCTTGCCGCACCTCGCGTACTGCCCCACCCATAGCCAAGGCATTGCTGGCTGGCAGAGCCGCGTAGCGCGGATCCTGGGTAATCGACTGCATCAGGAACTCGAGCCGTGCCGCCGCACGGGCCATGGCCGCCGGCCGGTTCTGCAGGCCTGCACCCTGATCCGCAAACTCAGCCGCCGCCGCTCTGGCGATGCCGCGGAACGGATCCCCTCCCTTCGGCATCAAAGCCATGGGCACCTGCATTTGTGAAGATGGAGCCCGGAGCTCCGCACAGCTCGGCAGGGCGGCACCCACAAGCAAAAGAACAGCGCAGCAGGCGAATCGGCGCATCCAGATTTCCTTAATCCTCTTCAGGCAGAATGCCGCATGGCGTGGCGACACGGCAAAGCGCTAGGAGCGCCTGACCTCCGCAACGTCGATCAGTTCCTGCGGCGGGCCAAACTCCCAATCGCGCAGCGTCATCTGTGTGGCGCTGTTCACCTGCGGCAGCCTGGGCAGCGCCATGAGCCTCTGAGCCAGATCCGGATTACTCGCCCGGTTGAGGGCGATCGCTTCCATCCGGTCGATAACGGCCTGTGGAGGGTCTTGCTGAGGAATTCCGAGCGTGCTGCGAAGGACATGACGGGCGGACAGCAGCGCCGGTCCGACCATGGCGCCAAGATCCCGGCTGCTGCGGCCGGCCGGAATCTCGACCGCCAAGTACTCTAGCTGCGCGACTGCCCTGGCCGCCCACGCTGGGTCACCCTGGTAACTGGTTTCGAAGAAGTCGGCCGCTCCGCGGATCGCAGCTTCCAGGGGGTCGGCGGACAAGGTCATAGCCGACGGTGGAAGCCGGGCTGGCGGTGCAACGGCACAACCAGAGCCCAGCAGTACCACCATTCCTGCTACGGCGAAGCGGTATCGTGCCCAGCCAGGGACGTACGGTGCCTCTTGCCCAACTCCACATAGTGAGCGGTTGTCTGCTGCCACTGCGCTAGCTCCTCCGGGCTCAGGATCCGAACCAGACGGGCAGGAGAACCGACCCACAACTCGTTGCGGCCGATCCTTTTGCCCGGTGGCAGGAGGCTGCCTGCTCCCAGCATGCCTCCCTCCTCGATGACGGCGCCATCCAGCACTGTGGCCCCCATGCCGACAAAGGCACGGTCATGAAGCGTGCAGGCATGAATGATGCAGGCATGTCCCACCGTGACATCGTTGCCGATCAAGGCAGGAAGCGTCCCTCTCGCCACATGAACGATGGTACCGTCCTGCACGTTGCTGCGGGCGCCGACCCGGATGAAGTTGGTGTCGCCACGTAGGACGCAATGATACCAGATGCTAGAATCGGGTCCCAACTCCACATCGCCAATAACTGTAGCTGTTGGAGCCACAAAGGCGGTCGGGTCTACGGCCGGGAGCCGTCCTTCAAACGGCAGCATGTTGCTCATGGTGGTGTGACCGTCCTTCATTCCATTGCATCAGAAGTATCGCCTGCCCTGCCGGGGACAGGCGAGACGATCATGCTGCAGCTCTGGCTGCATCCTGCAAACCAAGCATCAGGCCGATGTTCTGAACAGCCGCGCCTGAGGCACCCTTGCCCAAGTTGTCCAGTCGCGCCACCAGCACAGCCTGGCCACGCGACGCATTGCCAAAAACCCGCAGTTCCAGAACGTTGGTGCCATTTAGTGCTTCCGGCTCAAGTTTGCCATCAACGCCTGCCGGTACGACCTTCACCCAGTCCGAATTGGCGTAATACGTGCTGAGGGCCTGCTCGAGACTGAACGGCGTCGGGCTGCCGTGAAGAAGATCGAGATGAAGAGGCACCGACACCAGCATGCCCTGCCGGAAATTACCGACGCTGGGAACAAAGATGGGCCGACGAGACAGCTTGGAGTAGGTCTGAAGCTCAGGCACATGTTTGTGCTCAAGGCCCAAGCCGTAGAGCTCATAGGCTGGATGACCGTCCCCTTCGTAAGCCTCGATCATCGATTTGCCGCCACCCGAATAACCAGACACAGCATTGACGGTAATGGGGTAGTCGGCCGGAAGCAGACCGGCTTCCACCAAGGGGCGGAGAAGCAGGATACCTCCTGTCGGATAGCAGCCAGGATTTGCTACCCGAGGCGCGCCGGCAATAGCTTGGCCCTGTTCCGGTGCAAGCTCCGGCACGCCATAGACCCAGGCCGGATCGACGCGGTGCGCCGTCGAGGCATCGAGAAGCTTTGGCGCATCGGCTCCCAAGCTTGCCGCCATAGCGGCGCTTTCCTTGGAAGCCGCGTCGGGCAGGCAAAGAACCACCAGATCAACCTCAGCCATCAAAGCCCGCTTGGCCTCTGGCTCCTTGCGGTGTGCTGGATCGATGGAGCGGAGTGCAACCTCCGGCATAGCTTCAAGACGCTGGCGAATGCCGAGCCCGGTGGTACCGGCTTCGCCATCGATGAAAATCGTCGGAACCTTGCCCTTGGCCATCTGCCTCTCCTGATCAGGGGTCGAGTCGTAGCATAAATGCAGAAAGGGCGGACCCTTCGCGGGTCCGCCCTTTCCATCAGTCGATCCGGCATTCGGACCAGCGCAAGCGCTGGCCCGCCCAGCGTCAGCGCTTGCTGAACTGGAAGGAACGTCGAGCCTTGGCCTTGCCGTACTTCTTCCGCTCCACCACGCGCGGATCGCGGGTCAGGAAGCCGGCCTTCTTCAGGATCGGGCGCAAGTTCGGCTCAAAGTTGGTCAACGCGCGGCTGATGCCGTGCCGTACCGCGCCGGCCTGACCGGACAAGCCGCCACCGGACACCGTGCAGTACACGTCGAACTGCTGATAACGATCGGCCACCAGGAAAGGCTGAGCGATCAGCATGCGCAGCACAGGACGCGCAAAGTACTTCGAAGCGGGCTTGCCGTTGATTTCAACAGTGCCACTGCCCGGCTTGACCCATACGCGGGCCACTGCATCCTTGCGGCGGCCAGTGGCATAGGAGCGGCCGAACTGATCCTTCTTCGGCTCGCGAGGGGCCGCGATCTCGACCCCAGCCGGGGTGCCGGCGACCAGCGTCTTCAGGTCCGCCAGGGACGTGGCGGTCGTCTGTTCACTCATGATGCTCAGGCCACCTTGTTCTTGCGGTTCAGAGCGGCGACGTCCAGCGTCTCCGGCTGCGCGCCCGCATGCGGGTGGGTCGGACCGGCATAAACGTGCAGATTCTTCATCTGACGACGACCGAGCGGACCACGAGTGATCATGCGCTCCACGGCCTTCTCGACAACCCGCTCAGGGAACCGGCCCTCAAGCCGCTCCTTGACCGTGCGGCCCTTGATGCCGCCCGGATAGCCGGTATGCCAGTAGAAGACGGACTGGTCCGCCTTGTTGCCGGTCAACTGCACCTTGTCGGCGTTGATGATGACAACATGGTCTCCACAATCCACATGGGGCGTGAACTGCGGCTTGTTCTTGCCACGGAGGCGGTTGGCGATGATGACGGCGAGGCGGCCGAGCACGAGGCCCTCCGCATCGATCAGCACCCAACCCTTCTTGACCTCCGCCGGCTTCAGCGAGCGGGTCTGCGTCTGCAGCACGTTCTGATCCTGAATCTGACGTTCGAATTGAGGGCCGCTTATGACCGGCGCACCTCGCAAGGTCAAGCAAGAAACGTGTGGTATTGTGATACCGTATCTCACCACGCCCTTATCTGCCGGCATCCGCCAGCCGTAGCTTCCGAGCAAAGAAGCGAGCGATGGCGGGCCCCGCGACCAGCACAAGAAGGAAACGGGCCATCTGCATAGCCATGATGAAGGCCAGATCCACTTCGCTGGATGCTGCAATAATGGCGACCGAATCCACCCCGCCCGGGCTCGTCGCCAAATAGGCGGTGAGCAGGTCGATGCCGACAGTGAAGTGCAGAAGCATTGCGATAGCGCCACAGATCGCGATGAGCATCAACGTGGAGGCGACGAGGCTTGGAAGGGCACGGGCGGCATGCGCAAGAATGGGACGCGTGAAGCGGAGCCCGATGCTCCATCCGATCACGGCATAGCTTGCAGCCAGAAGAACTGGCGGCAACTCGATCCTGAGCCATCCCATTTCCTGTAGCACGGCAGCCACCACCATGGGGGCGAGTACGGGACCTGCCGGAATGCCAAGCCTTACGGCCATTGTGGAAAGACCCAAGGCGGCAGCGATCGTCAGGAAAAGATCTGACCACGCAGTGGCCGGGAACCAGACATCGTACCATGGAGGCGCGATGCTGGCCGCGACACCAGCGCCATCCGCCACGTAGCTGGCCACCAAGGAGGCAATGGCTGCCACCATGACGACGCGCAAATACAGCATGACGGCGACGAGCCGGATATCGGCGCCTTGTGCTTCAGCCATCAGCATCATGGCGGAGGCCGCGCCGGGCGATGACCCCCAGATCGCCGTGGTTCCTGGCAGGACCTGTCTTCGCGCCAGCCACCAACCCAGCAGGCTGCTGGCCACCATCACGGAAATCACTCCGGCCAGAAAGATCGGCCAATCCGACAGTAGCTCAGTCGCGACATCCATGCGCAGCGACTGGGCGATCATGACTCCCACGACACCCTGAGCCGCCGCGAACAACCCTGGGGGAATGCGCCCACGTGCGTCCGCAACGGCCAAAAGGATGGCCGCAGCCATGGCGCCCAGCAGAACAGGCGCGGGCAGCCCCACATGGTCCAGCACCAGCACGACAGCTGCCGTCAGAACCAGCAGAATGCCCCAAAGTGCGATAGGTGGAATGTGAGACAGGGTAGGCCATCGTCCCTGGGCAAGTCTCTTCCACATCGATTACGCCCATTGTGCAGGCTTAGAGGTACTGCCGACTACGAAGATCATGGTCAGCACTAGGGTGCAGAATGACGCATCCTTGCTCGGTCCAGGCAGAAGCGCCAACTCAGCTGCAGCGGCTCCAGCGCCCGCGATCCATGTGAAAATGGTCATGATGTGCCGCATTGTATTCTGGCCCTAGCACAGCTCGGAAGAAGCGACAGGCGCCTTGCTGCACGTCATTGAGGAACGCCCCTTCAACACCCTTGCCCCAGTCTCGCTGAAGCTGGATCTCGCGCCCGCCGCTGATCCGAAAGCTTACGATGTCAAGCGCATTGGCGGTGGCGTGCTCGGACCTGCGGCCACTGGAGCGCCAATATACGTTTCGGCAAACATAACTGCCCAGATGGCGCACCTCCACGACCGGAGCACCAAAATGCTTTTTGGCGGCCGGCTGCAGCGCATGGCGCTCGAACAACATCCATGCCGCAGCCAAGGGACACGTTGCCACGGGTCGGGCCGGCCGCAGGGTAAGGCTGCTTCCCTCCAGCCGCACAACATCCTTCAGGGGACAGCCGACATCCGACGGACGGTCAGGCAGACGTGCCAAGGTGCTTTCCGAGGCCTCAAAGGCAGCAAAGCATAGCTCCGGCTGGCGCTCCATGCGGGCGAGCTTCCAGCCGGTGAGCAGATTAGGCTCCGCGCGGAAATCAAGCGGCGCGGCCGGATCCCACCGGGTGGGCAGTCGCCAGACACCGGTGAAGTGAAGCCCACCAGTGATCAGGAGGAACACAGCGACGAGCGAGGCGATCCAGCGATGGAGCATGCCGATCAGATGGCGCCGCTTCAGCAGGCATCAACGCTCTTGCCGTGCCTCCCTGGCACCCGCACAGTTGAGCCAATTCTGCCAAGGACTTCCCAGATCACATGCCCGTACTGAACCGCATCGCCGCCTTTCACGCCGAGATGACCGCCTGGCGGCACGATCTCCATCGCCATCCGGAGCTCGCCTTTGAGGAGGTGAGAACCAGCAATCTGGTGACCGAAAAGCTGCGCGAGTTCGGTGTAGACGAGGTGATCACGGGCGTTGCCGGAACAGGCGTTGTCGGTGTCATCAGAGGTGGTGCTCAAGGCCGATCCATTGGCCTGCGGGCAGACATGGATGCGTTGCCCATCCAGGAGGAGACGGGCCTTGAGCATGCATCCACGGTTCCAGGCAAAATGCATGCGTGCGGACATGATGGCCATACGACGATGCTGCTTGGGGCAGCACGATATCTCGCTGAAACCAGGAACTTTGCCGGCACTGCCCACGTCATCTTCCAGCCCGCGGAGGAAATGGGCGGCGGCGCAGAGGTCATGGTCAACGAGGGACTGTTCGACCGGTTCGCCATGGACCGTGTTTTCGGCATCCATAACTGGCCTGCCTTGCCAGCCGGGCAGTTCTTCTGGCGTGACGGTCCCCTGATGGCCGCCGTGGCCGACCTCGACATCACCATTACGGGACAGGGCGCACATGGTGCCATGCCGCACCAGGGCAACGATCCGGTCGTTATCGCGGCTACCCTCGTGACCGCCCTGCAGTCGATTGTTGCGCGAAATGTTGAACCGGTGGAGGCAGGCGTCGTCACCATTGGCCGCATTGAGGGCGGCCACGCCTTCAACGTCATACCCGAAACGGTGCACCTGCGTGGAACTGCCCGCTGGTTCCGCGCCGAAGTGGGTGACATGCTGGAGAAGAAGGTGGTGGAACTGGCTACCGGCATTGCCACAGCCTTCGGAGCACAGGCCGCGGTGCGGTTCACGCGCATGTACCCTGCAACGCTGAACGATCGGGCTGCAAATCGTGAGGCCATCCGCGCCGCTGCAACCGTTGTCGGGTCGGACAACGTTCTGGAGCTCGAAAGGCCTACAATGGGAGGCGAGGACTTCGCCTTCATGCTGAACGCCAAGCAGGGCGCCTATCTCTTTCTTGGCGCCGGCCGTGGAGCTGCAGATCCCGGTCTGCACCACCCAAAATATGATTTCAACGACGCGTTGCTGCCGGTTGGGGCAAGCTTCTTTGCTTCTCTGGTGGAGCATTTTCTGGCCCGCGACAGCCAGGTGCATCAATCATGACAAGGGGCATCACCCTTGCGCTGACCGGCGACAGCATCTTGCAGCGCCGTCTTCGTTCCACGGATGATCCGGAGTTGCGGCCGCTCTTTGATCAAATCCGGTCCGCCGACCTGGCGTTCACGAATTTGGAGGTTCTCGCCAACGATTTCCGGGGAGATCCCTCCCAAGAATGTGGCGGCTCGCATTTCGGCGCGCCGGCCTGGGTGCTGGATGAACTCCGGGAGGCAGGCTTCGATCTTTTTGCCGCCGCCACCAATCACTGCCTGGACTACTCGATCTCAGGATTGCTGCATACGATCGAGGCATTGGAGGAGCGCGGCCTGTGCTATGCGGGCATTGGGCCCAACCTGGAAGCGGCCCGGCGACCGGCATACTTCACTCATCCTCATGGCACCGTGGCGCTTCTGTCCTGCAGCTCCAGTTTCCAGGCGGGAAACGAAGCAGGCTCACAGACGCCCGATATGCAGGGCCGCCCCGGGCTGAACCCCCTACACTACGATGCGATGCACGAGGTAACCCCCGATCAGCTGGAAGCGCTACGGCAGATCGCCGTCGACCTAGGTTTGGAAGCGCAGCGGCAGCAAATCCTGAAGCTCGGCTTTGGCCACCCTCCCACCGAAGGTGTTCTACCATTCGGCAAGATGAACTTCCGCGCCGCGTCGAAGGCGGCACTGCGTCTGACGCCGCGCCAGAAAGACATGGATGCCATGGCCCGCTGGGTGCGGGAGGCGCGCTTGTCCTCGGATCTGGTGGTGGTCAGCCTGCATGCGCATGAGCAGGGCCATGACAAGGAAGTGCCGGCCGAGTTCATTCCGGCCTTTGCCCGCCGGATGATCGATGAAGGGGCTGACCTGATCGTTGGCCACGGCCCTCACCTTCTGCGTGGTCTCGAGCTTTATCGCGGCAAGCCGATCTTCTACAGCCTCGGCAACTTCATCGGGCAGAACGAACTGGTACCGAGGATCCCGGCCGACTCCTACGAGCGGTTCCGCGCCGAGCCTGAGTTGACGCCGGGCATGGTCTACAAGGTCCGGACAGCAGACGACACCAAGGGCTTTCCCGCCGATCGAAGGTTCTGGGAAACGGTTGTGCCATTCTGTCGCTTTGCCGAGGGCCGGCTCGTGGAAATGCAGATCCGCCCCGTGACGCTCGGCCTTGGACAGGCTGCTCATCGTCGGGGCAGGCCGAAGCTGGCCCAAGGAGCGGAAGCAGAGAGCATCCTGACCCGTTTCGCCAGCCTGTCCGAGCCATTCGGTACGCGACTGGAGCTGAGCCGCGACGTTGCTCGTCTGGTTCCATGATCGTGGCAACGCTTGACGGCAGCTGACAGGCCGCGCCATGTCGACGGCAGAGGAGAAAGCCGGAAGCACCGCTCGCCCTTATCAGCGATGGAGGAAGCCTATGCCTTTCACTCCGCTCCGACTGTCCCGCCGCGCTCTGCTTGGTACGGGCAGCACCCTGCTGGGAGCACCCGGTCTGGTCTCTGCGCAGAGCGGCCGCTCGCGCGTGCTGCGCTTCGTGCCTCAGGCGGACCTTGCCGTGCTGGACCCGGTTTTCACCACGGCCTCAGTGACGGCCAACCATGCCTTCATGGTCTTCGACACGCTCTATGGCTGGGACAAGGATTATCGTCCGCGGCCCCAGATGGCAGCCGGCCACCTTATCGAGGATGACGGGCTGACCTGGATCATCAAGCTGCGTGACGGTCTCCGCTTCCATGATGGGGAGAAGGTACTGGCACGGGACTGCGTCGCCAGCATCCTGCGCTGGGGCGCGCGGGACATGTTCGGCCAAGAGGTTATCGCGCGGTCGGAAGAAATTATCGCTCGCGATGACAGAACCCTTCAATTCCGCCTGAAGCAGCCCTTTCCAAGGCTTGCCATGGCCCTTGGCAAATCATCTTCCAACGTTCCAGTGATCATGCCGGAGAGGCTTGCCAGAACGGCCGCCACCACGCAGGTCACGGACATGGTTGGCTCGGGGCCTTACCGGTTTCTCGCCGATGAGCGCATGGCCGGCGCTCGCGCGGCCTACGCCCGCTTCACGGATTATGTGCCTGCGCCGGATGGTGCGCCCAGCCGAACCGCAGGCCCCAAGCTGGCTCATTTCGATCGGGTCGAGTGGCTCATCATTCCCGACCAGGCAACCGCCGCCGGCGCCTTGATGTCGGGCGAGGTGGACTGGGTTGAAAGCACCAGCAGCGACATCGCCCCGATGCTGCAGCGTTCGCGCGATGTGAAAGTCGCCTACAGCGATGACCTCTACCAGGTGATCCTACGCTTCAACCATCTGCATGCCCCCTTCAACAATGCTGGGGTCCGCCGGGCGCTCCTGGGCGCGATCAACCAGGAGGAAATGCTGCAGGCCGCCTATGGCACCGATCCCAGAGGCTGGAACGCGGGGATCGGCGTCTTCACCTCGGACAGCCCTATGGCCAGCAAGGCCGGTCTGGAGCCGCTCGCCGGGAAACGGGATTACGGCAAGGTCCGGCAGGCACTCGCTGCCGCGGGCTACAAGGGCGAAACGGTTGCCATGCTTCAGGCCGAAGACTATCCAACCCTGCGTGCCCTGGCCGAAGTGTCCGCCCATGTGATGCGGGAATGCGGCATGAACGTTGAAAGCCATACAGGCGACTGGGGCACGGTCAGCACTCGCCGCGCCAATCGTGAAGGCCTGGAACGGGGAGGATGGAGCGCCTTCTGCACTGGTCTCAGCTACTCGCTCGATCCTTCCGGGCATTTGGGCCTCAGGGCCAATGGTGCACGTGCCTGGTTCGGCTGGCCGGACAGCCCGAGGCTGGAGGCACTCCGCCAGGACTGGTTCATGGCCGACATGGTGGAGGAGCAACAGCGGATCGGTCGAGAGATCCAGCTCCAGGCGATGCAAGACGTTCCTTACATCCCGCTGGGCGAGTACCGGCGACTGCAGGCAGCAAGAGCCGATCTCAGTGGCTTCCCTGAAGGCGCCGCCTACTTCTGGGGCGTGCACCGAAGCTGAACAGACTGGATCCATAAGGCCGGGAAGTGACCGCCACCGCCTCGGATTTCACGACGAGGTTCGCTTCTGGCAGCCCGGGATCCGCTTCAGCTGGCTGGTGACAGGGCGGACCGACGAAGTTGCGGAAAACGAGATGGTACCAGTGTCGCAATCCGCGGGTTGATCCGCCGTCTGCCGGCCAGGCCCAGTGGGTTGCTTCCGCGATAGGGCGTTACTCCTCCCCCAGCTGCGGCGGCTGGGGACAGGAATGCGGAGAGCTGCATAAGGCTTCGGCCATGGGCGCGTTGGGCAGGTGCGGTTCAGTCCATTCGCATACCCGTCGTCTCGACCACACGGCGGAACCGTGCGAATTCCTCCCGGAGAAATTCCCGGGTGGACTCCGGTGTGCTGTCCTGGCGAGGATCGGTGCCACTTTCCGTAAGGCGTCGGTTCACCACCGGGTCGGCGAGCGCGAGGTTGGCCGCACGATTGAGTGCTTGCGCGATCTCCTCTGGCATACCCTTTGGACCGACCATGACAGTCCAGGTGGACAGCTCATAACCCTCCACGCCGGCTTCCTGCAGAGTGGGCACGTCCGGAAAGGAGCGTTCACGGCTCGTAGTGGTCACCGCCAGAAGCTTCAACGCTCCGTCACGGATTTGCCCAACAACCGAGGCGATCTGATCGATGGTGAACAGAACCTCCTGCTTGAGCAACGCCTCTGGGACTGATCCACCTCCCCTGTAGGGGATGTGTGTGGCCGGTGCATCGGCAAGCTTGCTGAACAGGGAGGCCGCGAGATGGCCTATGCCTCCGACACCTGAGCTGGCGTAGCCGTCACGGCCTTCACCCTTCCGGAGCCGAGCCACCAATTCCTGCACCGTGTTGATGCCGGACGCGGTTGGCACAACCAGGCCAAGTGCGCTGGTCCCGATCACGGCAACCGGTGTGAAATCCTCAGCCGGATCGTATGGTGCAATTTTAGGTTGAGCCGCCGGCGCTACGCCGAGGGTCGAAGCAGAGCCAACAAGCAAGGTATAGCCGTCTGGCCGCGCACGGCGCACATATTCAGCTCCGAGTGCGCTGCCTGCACCTGGCTTGTTCTCCACTACAAGCCGAGCACGGGGCCCAAGGGCTGGACCCATTTTTTCGGCTAGCAGCCTTCCTGCCAGATCAGTGGCGCCTGCGGGTGCAAAGGGAACAGTAACGGTGATGGTGGAGCTAGGGTAGTCGGACGCTTTTGCGGGCTTGGATACCGCTGCCATCGGGGTCAGGCTCAGCAGAGTGCCCGCCCAGGCTCGCCGCCCCAGGCGCAGTTCCTTCAGGCTCTTCCGCATCGAACCGGCTCCCTCATGCTCTTCTGATATGTGTCAATGGATCAGGACGCACGGAAGGTGTCAACGAGATTGTCGACAATGCCGTCGACAAGTGCAATGGTCGTTTCAGAAGAACGCTGCATGGGGGTCTGCCAAAGGTAGGCCCCGGAGCCGATCCGGATGTCAGAAGCTTCACGTACCCCAACCACTCTCCTGCCCGCCATTCTCAGCGTGCTTGAGGAAGACATCGTCTTCGGGCGGCTTCTTCCCAGAGAGCGCCTGATCGAAGAAGACCTTGTCGAGCGATTTGCCTCGACCCGGCATGTGATCCGGCAAGCGCTCACTGATTTGGAGCGAGCAGGGCTGATTGACCGCATCCCGAACCGTGGCGCACAGGTCAAGGCCTACACGGCGGAGGAAGTGCAGCAACTCTATGCACTCCGAGAAATGCTGGAGGTGCAGGCGGCGCAGCTCATCCCCCTGCCTGTTCAGGCCGATCTGCTCGCAGCGCTGGCGGCCTTGCAAGATCAGCATGATGAGGCCGTGGCACAAGGCGACGCGCGGGCTGTGTTTCGGGCCGACATCGCGTTCCACCGGGCACTTTATGCTCTGTGCGGCAACATTTTCCTGACGGAGACGATCGATGCTCTGGGACAACGGGCGCAGGTCATCCGCTATGCCACGCTCCGTAGCCGGACCAGCATGGAACAGGCCCGGGATCAGCATCACGGCATGCTCCAGGCGTTGCGCCAAGCAGACCGTTCGGCTCTGGTCTCACTTTGCCTCGCCCATTTCCAGCCTGCCCGTTCCGCCTATCTGCGTCAGCATCATGACATGCTCCGCTGAGCCATCCCCTTCCAGAAACCCAGGAACCCTTATCGATGAACGATGATCCCTCTGAACCGGTCACCGGCCTCACGCGCGGACTCACCAACTATGGTGACACGGATTTTGCGCGCTACCTCCGACTGTCCATGGCACGCTCCATGGGTCTATCCTCCGATCTGCTGAAGAAGCCAGTTATCGGTATCGCTACCACCTACTCCGAGTTCAACAACTGCCACCGCGGCGTTCCCGACTTGGTGGAGGCCGTGAAGCGCGGCGTGTTGGCGGCGGGGGGCCTCCCCCGGGAGTTTCCAACGATCTCCCTGGGCGAGCCATTCCTCAATCCTACGGCGTTGTTCTTCCGCAACCTCATGGCGATGGACACCGAGGAGATGGTGCGCGGCCAGCCTATGGACGCCGTGGTCCTGGTGGGGGGCTGCGACAAGACGGTGCCGGCGCAGCTGATGGGCGCCTTATCGGCCAACATTCCCGCCATCCAGGTGGTCACCGGCCCAATGTCGACAGGGCGCTGGCGGGGTGAGCGCCTGGGCGCCTGCACCGATTGCCGCCGCTTCTGGGCAAAGTTCCGGGCGGGGGAGATCGATACGGAAACGGTTGAGGAAATCGAAGGCAACCTGGCGACGACGCAGGGCACCTGCGCGGTGATGGGCACCGCTTCCACCATGGCCTCGTTGACCGAAGCTCTGGGCATGATGCTGCCAGGCACCGCTGCCATACCGGCCGTGCATGCCGATCGCCTCCGCGCTGCCGAAGCATCCGGTGCGGCCGCCATGATGTTGGCAGCCAAGCGCCTGACGCCGCGCATGATCGTGACGGAGAAATCAGTCGAGAATGCACTGCGGGTTCTGCTGGCCATTGGCGGTTCGACCAATGCCATTATCCACCTAACCGCCATCGCCGGCCGCGCCGGGGTCAAGGTCGATCTCCAACGGCTGAACACGCTGTCGGATGAGACGCCGGTGCTGGTCGACCTCAAGCCGACCGGACCCTTCTACATGGAGGATCTGCATGCGGCAGGTGGCATAGGCGCAGTCCTGCGCGAGCTGAAGCCGATGCTGCATCTTGATGCTTTGACCGTCACGGGCGAGACCTTGGGAGAACGGCTGGCATCCGAGCCCGGCTATGTCGATCGCGCGGTTGTCAAATCACGGGAGCAGCCACTGCAACCGGTCGGCGGGCTGGTTTCTCTGTTTGGATCCCTTGCACCAAGGGGCGCTATCCTGAAGCGCGCGGCCGCGGATCCCCAGCTGTTCGAGAAGGAAGGCCGTGCGGTGGTCTTCACCTCTCTTGAGGACTTGGCGGCGCGGATCGACAATCCTGATCTGGACGTCCAAGCTGACGACTTCCTGGTCCTTCAGAATGCAGGTCCGCTTTCTCCATCAGGAATGCCGGAAGCAGGGTACCTGCCTATTCCATCGAAGCTGGCCCGGGCCGGAGTAAAGGACATGGTACGCATTTCCGATGCTCGCATGTCGGGAACGGCTTACGGAACCATCGTCCTGCATGTCACGCCTGAAGCCGCGGCCGGTGGACCTCTGGCACTGGTTCGCGACGGCGACCGCATCCGGCTGTCGGTCAGCGAACGCCGCATTGATCTTCTGGTCGAGGAGGCGGAGTTGATGCGGCGGAGGCAGGACCGGCCCGACACCTCGGCCCAAGCTACGCGCGGCTACGCCAAACTTTACCGCGATCACGTGTTGCAGGCCGACGAAGGTTGCGACCTCGATTTTCTTCGCGCCGATCCTCCGGAGTGATGAGGGAAATCTGGCACCTGTCGCCATGAAGGCGTAACGCCAGGGGGCACCGCGGATTGGAAGAAGGTCCGCGAATGCCTGTACCGCTGCATCCAGAAACATCCCGGAGCACAGCCATGACCGAGCCTTTCGCCAGCCGTATGATCAAGGTGAACCAGGCTCGGCACTGGGCCCGCTTGATGGAAATGGCAGAGATCGGTGCCATCCCTGGCCCCACAGATGCTGACCGAGGCGTCAATCGCGCCTGCTTGACGCGACTGGATCGTGAAGCCCGCCGCCTGCTGATCGGCTGGGCTCGCGACATCGGCCTTTCGGTCTCCGTGGACAGCATGGCCAACCTTTTTCTACGTCTGGAAGGCCAGGACACGGAGGCAGAACCGGTCCTGACCGGCAGCCATATGGACACTCAGCCCCGAGGCGGCCGTTTCGACGGCATTTGGGGCGTGCTGGCTGGACTCGAAGCCGTACAGGCCATCCGTGAGGGCAGCATTTGGCCTCGGCGGCCGATCGAGATCGTAGCTTGGACCAATGAAGAAGGCGGGCGCTTTGCTCCCGGGTGCATGGGCAGCATGGCATGGTCTGGGTCGGAACCCGCTAATCGGTGGGATGCCGTGATAGACAGCGATGGCGTATCCTTCCGAGCCGCCCTGGAACAGCATCTGGCGGAAGAGGCCGACTTGCCGCGCCGTCCGCTCGGTCCGGTTGGTAAGGCGAAGCCCGTCGCCTACATCGAGGCCCACATCGAGCAGGGACCGATTCTGGAAGCGGAGCAGTTGGACATCGGCATTGTCACCGGCATCCAAGGCAGCCGCTGGTTCAACGTTGAGATCAGGGGAAAGACGGATCATGCCGGCACCACCCCGCTCGGTCTGAGGCATGATGCGGTTCAGGACATGATCCGCGCCATCAACGCGCTGAACACCCTGACCCATGACCCGGAGGATATCCTCCGCTTCACTGTTGGCAGGATCGAAGTCTTGCCAGGCAGCTCAAACACAGTTGCCGACACGGCAAGATTCACCATCGATCTGCGACACCCGGACGCGGCGATCCTGTTGAGCAAAGGCGATGCGATCCCGCAAACGGTCGAGGCCGCATTACAGGACTGCAGCGCCTCGGTGAGCGAAACATTCAATGCGGCTCCGCGCCAGTTCCAGCATGACGTTCTAGACGCCATAGCTCGCGCAGCGCAGCTCAACGAAGCACGCTACAGACACCTGATGTCGGGGGCATTCCATGATGCCCAGTTCCTCGCATCCGTTTGCCCGACAGGGATGATTTTTGCTCCCTCTCGCGCCGGGATCAGCCACCATCCTGCGGAGTACTCGTCGCCTGAGCAACTGGCCCGCGGCACCCAGGTGTTGGCATCCACACTTCTCGATCTCGCTTCACGTTGAAGGAAGCCGGCTTCGGGTTGGCAGTTGACCTCGCCGGTAGGCAGGGCCCCTAGGGGGACGATGAAACTCGACCCCTTCTCTCAGCCGATCAGGTTTGGGAAGCTGACTGCGGCTCCCGTTAGCGCTTACCAGCGGCGAGGAGGTCCACAATCCAGGTGCACGAAGCCGTCACGCCGGTAAAGCCCCACACCTCCTACCTGCATCTCCGCTGCCAGACGTGCTACTCCATAAGCATTGAACCCAGGAAGCCGGAAATCAGCCGCCATGCCTGACATATGCAGGCTGACTGAGGAAACCCGGCTCGTCCGCAACGCACTGTTCCGCTCAGGTGTCCGATAGCCGCTGGAGATGACATACGCCTCGCTGCTATCCAGCCTTTCCGCCACAGCATGAAGCACGTCGAAGAGACGGGGGTCCATCGGGGTCACCTCCGCGGCGGAAAGGTCACGGAACACCCAGTCCAGCTTGTGCAGAGCCTCCCGGTCATATCGTCCCTCTCGAAAATAAACGCCGTCGAACCCATCCTCGGTGAGTGCGCGCTGGACGCGCAGTCGCCTGATCGAGGGAAGCGGAGGCTGAGCTGTCGCTTTGGTGCTGGCCCCAGCGCAGGCCAGCAATCCTAACCCGGCCGCGATCACCTCTCTCCGCCCAAACTGCGTCGGATCGCAGCAGGGGCAGCTATGCTTCAACGACCGTGGAAACATGGGTTGTACGGATCCTGAGGTTGGCGACGCTGAGCTTCCAGATAATTGAGCTGCAAGCACTTGCTGGGGGAGCTTCTCACGGCCGAGACTTCACGGACTGTGCCATCGCAGTTGCGGTTGGGAGACGGTTAGGTGCTGAACCAGGCTGCGGAACATGGGACTGAGTCTACGAAGCCTCAAGCATCTTCACCAGTCTTGAACCCACATAGACACCAGCCAATTCAGCACATTGTTTCCAAAGGATTATTGGTCAGGAGGACTTTCCACCCTTCAGCACAGCGAAAGGGCTGGGACGCTGTTGAGACTTATCGCCATCTCGCATGGGGAGATCGATCTCCTCAAGCGAGGTTGGCACCGTTGCTCCGGGTGACCGTGGGTAAGGGTCCATGGCAAGGGCCAACTGCTCCGCTACCGCCTCGCCAAGGTCGACGCTTCCTTTATCGGCAAAAAGTTCGTCCGGCCCATCGGGATCCTCGCTGGGTGGCCGGCCTTCCGGCAAGAAGCGCGCATCGACAGCTTCTTTAACGTGTTGATTCACAGGTTCAAGCGTTACGACGCAGGATTGTGTCACCTCGGCTTCCATCACCCCTGTGACCCGTATCGTGCCACCAACTTCGGGCTTAAGGTTCAGTTCAGCCTGTAAGAAGGCAATCCCGAGAATGCGAAACCGGTGTGCCAACGCAGCACATTCCGTTGCCGTAGCTGCCAGTCGGTATTGCCGACCGTTCTCGGGCACTGCGGCCCACGTCAGAGGGCGAGAAAATTCCGGCGTCATGGGAGGTCCTCAGGCGGATAGAAGGTAATTTTGCCTCGCAAAAGGTCTTCAAAGCTCTGCTGGGTCAATTCCGTTTCGGTTCTCAGGACAAACTGCGCCAGCCGTGCTGGGCCCGACCCATCGGTAGGAAGGCTGCCCCGCCACACGTTGCGTAGAAGCGCCTCGGAGAGGGCTGCCGCATCCCCCGCATCGAGCGAAGCGTCGTAGGCCTTTGCGCGGCCGTGAAACGCTTCCCACATCGCCTTGACCCTGCGAGCGATCGACATGTCGCCCACACCCATTTCGCGGAGGTTGTGGTCCATGTCGGCGAACATGGCGTCGAAGACCGCCTGTGCGAGCTGACCTCCGCGTGGATCTGCCTCCTGCCTCAGGCGCCGGATGAGCAGCGCCACATGCAGACCAACTAGATCGAACCGGCCATCTAAGCTATCGGCCACCCCGATCCGCGCAAAGAAGGCCGGGTGTCGGGCAGCGCCCACGGCTGCCGTGTACAGTTGGAAGCCTTGCCGCTCCAGCGGCGCGCGACGGAAAAGCCTCAACAATCCCATAGGTGGAAAGGTTCCTTATGCCGCAAGATCGCGCCCGCGGGCAGTCAGCGGTTGACCCGGCGATGTCCGGGTGGCAATCGACCAGCAAATGGACCGCAATGCTGATCCCGGTCAATCTGCGTCAGGCTTGGCATAGTCCGGGTCGATAAGGCCCGGCATTTTTTTGAAGGAATGGGGTTTCGTGAGCTTCAGGCAACCGTGTCGCTCTGCTGCCGCGCCTCTGCTTGCCTTGGCGTTGCTGGCAGTTCCACTGGCTGGCTGTTCGTTCTTTCAGGCAACGCCGGTTCAGCATGGCAACAGGGCCGATCCTGACTTACTCGCGCAGCTCGCTCCGGGAGTGCAGACGCAAACGGACGTTCAGGCCCTTCTTGGCTCTCCCTCCGCCACCGGCACCTTCGACCGCAATACCTGGTACTACATCAGCTCGATGTCGCGCATGCAGCCCGCAGGCAATCCCTCCAAGGAAAATCAACGCGTTGTGGTTGTCCACTTTGATGATGCCGGAGTGCTGCGAACCATCGAGCAGCGTGGCTCGGATACCATGCAGGACGTGGCCGTGGTTGAACGCACCACGCCTGTCCCGGGCACCGACCGCACCCTGCTGCAAGCGCTGTTTGGCAACATCGGCCGTGTTGGAGCAAACAGCATGAGCAACGATCCTGGGCCAGGCGGAGGACCAGGCCGCTAAGGAGGCAAATGCGCCACCGGATCACAGCTGATGCCTGCCGCGGTCCCGTAGCGGGGGGAACAATCAAAAGTGGCTCCAGCCTCCTGCTTGAACTGGCATAGGATTGCCGAAGATATCCACCAGGCTGACGCGCATCTCGCCACTCACCAGCCGGCCAATGCGTGTCACCAACGTATCGCATGCCTTGGCGCGGTGCTGTATCTCGACCGCGGCCTCAGCCGGTGCCGAAAACAGCAACTCGTAATCATCTCCACCCGCAAGAAGTTCGATCAACCCTCCGGGCTTGGTGCGTAGCCATTCTTTTGCTGGCAGGGAAAGCGGGATGGAGCCGGAGAAGATTTCGGCCCCGCATCCTGATGCACGGCAGATATGCCCAAGATCCTGAACCAATCCGTCTGACACATCCATGGCGCACGCCGCAAAACCCACCAAGCTTTGCCCCAGCATCAACCGGGGCTGCGGCAGGCGGTAGCGGCTAGTCAGATAGCCATCCTCATCGCCGATCGCCCCCCGCCTGGCACGAAGCCCAAGAATTCCGTCCCCGACCGTCCCAGAAACCCATAGGTCATGGCCCGGCCTTCCTCCGCTTCGGCGCAAGGCCGCGCTGGGTGCAACATGACCTAGCACGGTCAGCGACAGGCTGATCGGGCCCGGAGTGGAAACCGTGTCGCCCCCTAACAGGCTCAGCCCGAACTCACGTTGATCCGCCGCCAAGCCCTCGGCGAAATCCTGTAACCAAGCCTCGCCGCGTTCCTTCGGCACGGCCACGGTCATCAGGTAGCCCAGAGGCACAGCGCCCATGGCCGCTAGATCCGACAGGTTGGTTCGCAGAAGCTTGCGTCCGACGCTACCGGCAGGGTCATCCGGCAGGAAGTGCACGGTTTCCACAAGGGCATCGGCAGCGATCACCAATTCGCGGCCTTGAGGCGGCGTCAACACGGCAGCGTCGTCGGCAAGATCCAGGGCGCCATCTCCGGCCAATGGCCTGAAACAACGATCGATCAAGGAAAACTCGGACGGATAATTCATCGTGTCAGCTACGTCCCGTCATCAGCCAAGCTGCAGAATACCCAGGCTTTCGCTTCCACAGGGACCGCCGCGACTATCTGGATGAGCGTTGGAACTCTTCCGCCCGAAGGGATCTGGCCATGGCATCCAGGACACCGTTTGCAAAGCGAGGTTCATCGCCGCCGAAGAAGCCATGAGCGATGTCCATATACTCGTTGATCACCACCCGTGCCGGCGGCTCGCTGCCTGAGGAAAGCTCATAAGCTGCGGCGCGCAACAGTGCCCGAAGCACAGGGTCCAGCCGCTCCACTGTCCAGCTTTCGGCCAAATGGCCAGCGAGGATGGAATCCATTCCCTCAGTTTGGCGGGCCACGCCTCGGACCACATGCGTGAAAAGCGGCACATCGGCCAGCGGCACACGCCCATCTTCAAAGCCCCCGCCATCCGGCCCGATCCGGTGCCGCACGAACTGGTCGATCACCGTCTCAGTGGATTCACCCGACAGATCGCTCTGAAAAAGGGCCTGAATGGCGGCAACGCGGGAGCCGGTGCGGGCTCGCCCTGCAGGTTGCGGCCGTCTCGGTTGAGTCGTCATGCGGTGATCCCGTTTCCCTGGTCCCAGGCACGAGCAAGCCGGATCTGCTGCACCAGGGCATGGGCTGCCTCGCCACCCTTGTTATGCCGATCGGCGGCCGAACGCGCCTCGGCTTGCGCCAAGGTTTCCACTGTCAGCAGGCCGAAGCCTAGCGGAACGCCGGTTTCCGCGCTGATGTCCATGACACCCTGGCACACCGCTTCGCAAATGAACTGATAATGGTCGGTTTCCCCCTTCACGACGCAACCATGCAGCAGGTACCCGTCCCACCCGCCGTTTCGGATGGCCATGCGAAGGGCAGCCGGCAGTTCGAAGGCTCCCGCCACATCGACAACCTGAAGTTCGGCCCCGATCGCGGAAAGCACGGCCTCCGCTCCCCGGCGCATACCGGACACCACGGCCTCGTAGTAGGGCGCCTGGATCAAGAGAATGCGTGGCGCAGGCCCGGCCAGCGGTAATGTGGCGCGTTCAGGCGCGTCAATGGTGCTCATCTGGAGGTGCTCACAAGGAAGGCGTCAGCGTTGGGGCTCGTCCGGGATAGGCTGTGTTTCCACAACCGTCAGCCCGTAACCTTCCAACCCGACAATGGCTTTAGGGTGATTGGTGAGAAGGGTCATGTCACGAACGCCGAGATCGGCAAGGATCTGGGCGCCGATACCGTAATCACGCAGCTCGGGCGGTGCTGTGCGTTGGCGGCCGGCCCGGACGCGTTCGGACAAGGCAGTCGCCTTGACGTCGCGGATCAACACGATGACGCCCCTGCCCTGGGCTTCAATCTGCCGCAGGCAGCCCTGCAACTCACGCGGTCCTTCGGTGCCGATGATGTCGGAGAAGATGTTGACGGCATGCATCCGGGCCAGCACGGAACCGGGGCGGTGCAAGTCTCCCCGGACCAGAGCGACATGCTCTCCGTATTCGAGGGCGTTGGCGTAGACGATGACCCGCCATTCCGCTCCGGCAATCTCGATCTTTCCTTCCTCGACCCGTTTGACCACACGCTCGGTGCGCCGACGATGGGCGATAAGGTCAGCGATGGTGCCAAGCTTCAGGCCATGATGCTGCGCGAAGGCCACCAAGTCTGGCATACGCGCCATAGTGCCGTCTTCATTCATGATCTCGCAGATCACTCCGGCGGGGTTGAGACCGGCGAGCCTTGCAAAATCGACTGCCGCTTCCGTATGGCCGGCCCGGACCAGGGTCCCGCCTTCCCTCGCAACCAGAGGAAAGACGTGTCCGGGGGTCACAATCTCGTCCCGCTTGGCTTCCGGATTGATCGCAACAGCAACAGTGCGCGCCCGATCAGCAGCGGAAATGCCGGTGGTGACACCATCTCGCGCCTCGATCGAGACAGTGAAGGCCGTCTGGTGCCGGGTTCCATTGCTCTGTGCCATCAAGGGAAGGCCGATCTGCTCAACCCGCGTCTTGGTCATCGCCAGGCAGATCAACCCCCGGGCATGGCGGGCCATGAAGTTGATGACATCAGGGGTGGCGAACTGAGCAGGAATGACGAGGTCGCCCTCATTCTCACGGTCTTCATCATCAACAAGGATGAACATGCGGCCACGGCGGGCTTCCTCGAGCAACTCCTCGGTTGGACTGAGGAATTCGGCGTAAGAGGTCCGGGTGTGCAACGCGCTGCTCATGCCTTGATGTCCTCGGGATTGAACTGCCGCAGCCGGGCCACATAGCGCGCCAGCATGTCGATCTCGATATTCACGTGGTCGCCCGCAACCAGGCCGCCCAGAGTGGTGGCGGCGGCTGTATGAGGAATGATGTTGACGCCGAACTCGAACCCGTCGACCTCGTTCACCGTCAGCGACACGCCCTCGATCGTGATGGATCCCTTGGGCGCGACAAAGGGTGCCAGCTGCGGCGGAAGGCGGAACACGCACCGCAGCGATCCATGCTCCGGCGTGGAGGATAGCATCTGCGCCACACCGTCGACATGGCCCGAAACCACGTGGCCTCCCATTTCGTCTCCGACGCGAAGCGCACGCTCCAGGTTGATACGGCTGCCCTGTCGCCATGCGCGGAGCGTGGTCAGCTTCAGGGTTTCTCCCGACACATCGACTGTGAACCGGGTGGCCGCCATGTCGGTCACAGTGAGACAGCAGCCGGAGCAGCAGATCGAAGCACCGATCGCAGCACCTTCGAGCCAGCCATCCGGCGTCCCGATCTCAAGCCGCATGTCATGACTTCCGCCCATCGGTTCAATGGCCGATACGGTGCCGGTCGCGGTGATGATACCGGTAAACATTCAGGCAAGTCTCCTGGGTGACGGGGCCTTGCTGGCGGACGGGGCTGTGCTGACGAACTCGCTGAGCAGGTCAGCCCCCACCATCGAGACGCCGATGCGGCGATATCTGGGCATCGATGCCAGCAACTCCAGAGGCAGCGCGTCGGCCGCCGGGCGGCCATCGCCGCCCATGATGGCGGGCGCATGGAACCAGGCCAGCTGGTCGACCAATCCATTGCGCAGCAATCCGGCCGCGAGAGCAGCGCCGCCCTCGGCCAACACCCTCGTCAGACCCCGGGCGGCCAGGGCCCTGAGCAGCGATGGAAGATCCAGCCCAGCCCCCTCCTCAGCACCCGGAACTTCCAGGATGATGGCTCCGGCGGCGCGTAGAACGCCCAGGCTGGCGTCCGAATGCCCAGGACGGGTGGCAACCCAGACCGGTCCGCCCTCCCGCAGCATCCGCGCCGCAGGGTTGGTGCGCAGCCGCGCATCCGCGACGATGCGCACGGTGGGGATGGGCGCGAAGCCTGGAATGCGGCAGGAAAGCTCCGGGTCGTCGGCCACAACCGTTCCACTGCCAACCAGAACCGCATCATGGCGGCCGCGCAGAACATGGGCGGCTCGGCGCGCCGCAGGGCCGGTGATCCACTGGCTTTCGCCGGTTCGTGTAGCGATGCGTCCGTCCAGCGTCGTTGCCAGCTTCAACGTCACCAGCGGGAGATTCTCGGATAGGCGCTTCAGGAAGCCCTGGTTGAGCGCCCGCGCCTCCTCCTCCAGCACACCCATGGTGATAGCAATTCCGGCGGCGGCCATGCGCTCCAGCCCAGCGCCATCAACTCTGGGATCAGGATCCCTCAGGGCCACCACGACGCGGGCAATGCCCGCGTCAATCAGCGCATCCGTACAGGGTGGTGTTCGTCCCCAGTGGCAGCAGGGCTCCAGCGTAACGTAGGCGGTAGAACCCGTTGCATTAGAGCCGGCGCGTTTCAGCGCCTCCGTTTCTGCATGCGGCCGCCCGCCTGGAGCGGTCCAACCTCGCCCGACAACTTGCCCGTCGCGCACGATAACACAGCCCACGGACGGGTTGGGCCAGGTGCTGCCTAAACCACGCGCCGCGAGCGCCAAGGCCGCTCGCATATGCGCGGCATCCTCGGAGGTCGCCGGAACCAAGGTCGAAGGTGCAGGCAGGTTCATCATGCGGCGCCGTAATGCCGTCGATCCACCAGTCTGCTCAAGAGGGATAAGCCTACAGGAGCCTTGCTCCACTGCGCTTCCCGACGCACAGAGCACCGGCAGACCGAAGACTGCGCCGTAGTCGCTTTCCCCGCGCCGCCGCCTTGGCTGCCAGGGAGCAGGAGAGCAACATGCTTGTGCGCTGGTACAGATGCGGAGATGCCAGCCACGGCAGCGTCACCCCTCCGGACCGCGGTCAAGCGCACCCAGAAAAGCCTGAAAATCCGCCGCCTCGCCGAAGTTCCGATAAACCGAGGCAAAACGCACATAGGCAACTTGATCGAGTTCCTTGAGTGTCTCCATCACCATCTCGCCAATCCGGCGCGAGGTGATCTCGCTCTCGCCCTCGGCCTCCAGGCGGCGCTGGATGCCGTTCACGATACGCTCCACCCGGTCTTCATCCACCGGGCGCTTGCGCAAGGCGATGCGGATGGAGCGCGCAAGTTTATCCCGGTCAAAGGCAACACGACGGTTGTCGGACTTCACCACCGTCAGTTCGCGCAAGGTTACCCGCTCGAAGGTTGTGAAGCGGGCACCGCAGGACGGGCATGAACGCCGTCGCCGGATCGCCGCCCCGTCATCGGCAGGCCGGCTATCCTTCACCTGCGTGTCCTCACTGCCGCAGAAGGGACAGCGCATCCTTCTCCCTCCCGCCCCGCCGCGTCAGCCGCGGTAGATGGGGAAGCGGGCGCAAAGCGCCTGAACCACCTTTCCCACCTCACGCTCCACATCTTCGTTTCCGGACGGCTCGTTGCTGCCGGACAGGCCGGCCAGTACCCGCCCGATCAATTGGCCAATTTCACGGAACTCAGCCTCGCTCATGCCGCGCGTGGTTGCTGCAGGAGTACCGAGGCGGATGCCGGAGGTGACGAAAGGCTTCTCGGGATCGAACGGGATGGCGTTCTTGTTGCAGGTCAGATGTGCACGGCCAAGCGCCGCCTCCGCCACCTTGCCCGTCAGCTTCATGGGCCGCAGGTCGACGAGCATCAGGTGATTGTCCGTACCACCGGTTACGATGCCGGCCCCCTGTGCCATCAGCTCGCCCGCCAGGGCCTTGGCATTCGCCACCACCTGGGCTGCGTAGCTGCGGAACTCAGGCCGAAGCGCTTCACCGAACGCCACCGCCTTGGCCGCGATCACATGCTCAAGCGGACCACCCTGCAGCCCCGGAAACACCGCACTGTTCAGCTTCTTCGCCAGTGCTTCATCATTGGTCAGAATCATGCCGCCGCGGGGGCCCCGCAAGGTCTTGTGTGTCGTGGTGGTGACCACATGCGCATGCGGAAAGGGCGAAGCATGGGCACCGCCGGCGACCAGACCAGCAAAATGCGCCATGTCCACCATGAAAACAGCGCCGACTTCGTCGGCAATGGCACGAAAGCGAGCAAAGTCCCACGCCCTGGAATAAGCGGAGCCGCCGGCCACGATCACCTTGGGACGGCTTTCACGGGCGATACCGGCCACCTTCTCCATGTCGATCAGGCCGGATTCGCGCTCCACTGTGTAGGGCGCGACCTTGAACCACTTGCCGGATTGATTGGCGGAGGAACCGTGCGTCAGATGCCCGCCCGCTGCGAGATCCAGCCCCATGAAGGTGTCGCCGGGCTGCATCAGGGCAAAGAAGACAGCCTGGTTTGCCTGCGCGCCACTGTGCGGCTGGACATTGGCGAAGCCGCAATCGAACAGCTTCTTTGCCCGCTCAATTGCCAGGGTCTCGATCTCGTCCACAACCTCGCAACCGCCGTAGTACCGCTTGCCCGGCAGACCCTCGGCATACTTGTTGGTGAGAATGGAACCCTGCGCCTCGAGCACAGCGCGGGAGACAATGTTCTCCGAGGCGATCAGCTCCAGCCCGTCCTGCTGGCGGACCATTTCACGGCCGATCAACCCCGCGATATCCGGATCGACCTCGTTCAGGGCGGCGCTAAAGAAGGCGGACTGGGTCATGGCAGCGTTCAGGCCTCCAGCGTGGAATGCGGCGTGATCTTGGCAATGCGGCGCTCATGCCGTCCCCCCTCAAAGGGAGTGGTCAGGAAGGCCGAAAGAGAGTCCAGCACTACCTCAGGACCCATGGTGCGGGCACCGAAGCAAGCAATGTTGGCGTTGTTATGGGCGCGGGTAAGCCGGGCCTCGGTTGTGTTGTGCACCACCACGGCGCGAATAGCGGGATGGCGGTTGGCGGCGATCGACATGCCAATTCCGGAGCCGCAAACCAGCACACCGAAGCCGGCCTGCCCCTCGGCCACAGCCTGGGCCACGCGGTGAGCGAAATCTGGATAATCCACACTGCCGTCGCCATGGGTGCCGAAATCCAGGACAGGATGCCCGGCGGCTTCCAGGGCAGCGCGGAGGCTGTCCTTCAGGGCGACGCCGGCATGGTCGGCGCCAAGGGCGATCGGGGTTTCGGCAGGATTCATGAAACTTCGATACCACGCATCCCCCCGGTGGGAAATCGGGGCCATCCAGGCAACCGCGCAATGCCGTCATGTGCCCGGCGGATGATGCCTATGCCATGGCCCAAGGTTCAGCCCAGGCTGGGCCGGATGCCCGTGCGCCAGCTTGGCCGCGATCAGGCCTCCAACTTGCTCCAGAGGTGGTGGTCTGCGCCGCAGGGGTTTAAGTCCCCGCTGCATATCTTGGGAGAATATGGCGACATGCTGGCCCATCCAGGCCAAGCTTTGGCTGCCGCAGGAGATAACGCATGACATCCTTGGCTCTCGGCCGCTTTCCCGAAACGCGCCTCCGTCGTAACCGCCGCGACGGGTGGACCAGGCGCCTTGTGGCGGAGCACCGGCTATCTGTCGACGATCTGATCTGGCCGATCTTCATTATGGAAGGCACAGGACGCACTTCGGAGGTGGCTTCCATGCCGGGGGCGCTGCGAGTCACGCTCGACCGACTGGAAGCCCATGTGGCTCCGGCGGCCGAGTTGGGCATTCCCGCACTTGCGCTGTTTCCCATGGTGCCATCAGATCGCAAGGATGCCGAAGGCAGCGAAGCGGCTAATCCCGACAACCTGATGTGCCGCGCGGCACGTCTGCTGAAAGCCCGCTTTCCCGATGTGGGCCTGATCGGCGACGTTGCGCTCGACCCATACACCGATCACGGGCATGATGGGGTTCTCCGGCATGGCTACGTGGCAAACGACGAATCCGTTGAGGTGCTGGTGGCTCAGGCCCTCGCACAGGCTGCCGCGGGCATCGACGTCATTGCGCCGTCCGACATGATGGACGGGCGCATCGGCAAGATCCGCACAGCTCTGGATGGAACGGGACTGATCCACACCCGGATCATGTCCTACGCCGCCAAGTATGCCTCGGCCTTTTACGGCCCATTCCGGGATGCGCTGGGGTCCGGCGGTGTGCTGCAAGGCGACAAGAAGACTTATCAGATGGATCCGGCCAACACTGACGAGGCCTTGCGGGAAGTAGCACAGGACTTGGCCGAGGGCGCCGACATGGTGATGGTGAAGCCCGGCATGCCCTATCTGGACATCGTTCAGCGCGTGAAAAGCCAGTTCAGAGTGCCGACTTTCGCCTATCAGGTGAGTGGCGAGTACGCGATGATCATGGCGGCGGCTGGCCATGGATGGCTGGACCGCGACAAAGCCATGATGGAAAGCCTCATGGCCTTCAAGCGGGCGGGCGCCGATGGCGTGCTCACCTACTTCGCCGTGGACGCGGCACGGAAGCTACGAGCCGGTTCATGATCGTGCAGTGCCGCAGCAGGGCTGCGGCACCCTCCCGATCAGGCCGACGCCTTATCCAAAACCTCAATATCCTCACGGCTAAGCTGCAGCCGGGCAGCCGCCAGAAGCTCGTCAAGCTGCTGCAAGCTGGTGGCGCTGGCAATAGGGGCCGTGATGCTGGGCCGGGCCATCAACCAGGCAATGGCGACTTGGCCCGGCTTGACCCCGTGCCGGGCTGAGACATCATCAAGGGCTTTCAGCACCGCCTTGCCATGGTCGGTCAGGTACTTCTTCAAGCCAGCGCCGCGGGTACTCTGGGACAGATCGGCCTCGGAGCGGTACTTCCCTGTCAGAAAACCGGCCGCCAAGGAGAAGTAGGTGATCACCCCGATGCCTTCAGCTGAGCAAAGCGCCTCCAGCCCGTCTTCATAGCCGCTCCGCTCAACCAGATTGTAGTGGGGCTGCAGACTTTCATACCGCGGCAGACGGTGCTTTGCGCTTGTATCAAGGGCTGATCGAAGGCGGGTCACGTCGTAATTCGACGCACCGATGGCGCGGACCTTGCCCTCCTTGATCAGGACATCATAGGTGCCCAGCGTTTCCTCGAGAGGGGTGTCCGCATCGTCCTTGTGCGACTGGTAAAGGTCGATCCGATCTGTCCTCAGTCTCTGCAGCGAAGCCTCCACCGAGCGCCGGATATGCGCCTCGCTCAGACCTTTGCGGTTGGGCGCCATTTCCATGCCAACCTTTGTCGCCAGCACCACCTGGTTCCGCTTACCGCTCCGTGCGAGCCAGTTGCCGATCACGGTTTCGGATTCGCCACCCTCGTGCCCCGGAGCCCAGACCGAATACACATCCGCCGTGTCGATAAAGTTGAAGCCTTCACTGGCGAAGCGATCAAGCAGCCTGAATGACTCGGCTTCATTCGTTGTCCAACCGAACACGTTGCCACCAAAGCAGATAGGCGAAACAAGAAGCTCCGAACGGCCCAGCTTCCGCATCTTCATGCTTCATCTCCGTCACCACGTGCAAGTCAACCCGCTCAGTATCCACCTGCGGCCGCGGTGGCCGCCGAACCCTGTTCAGCGTCACCGCAGCGAGGCCACTCCAGTAGCCTTTACCGTATGCGGGTAGCTGCCCCGGTACGAGCGGGAATGACCACGGCTGGAGCTGGCAGCGCAAAGGCGGAGCGTAGCTCGCCGGCGACAAAACGCTGAGCATCCCCTGCCCGGCCAAGTACCAGCGGGTTCACCCCAAAGAACTCATGGGTAACGCCGGCATAGTCCTGCCGCACCACCTGGACGCCGCTTTCCTGAAGTCGGGCTGCAAGCCGTTGGCCATCATCCCGCAGCGGATCGATCTCGGCCGTCACAATGATGGCTTTGGGCAAGCCGCGCAGCTCGGCTCGTCCGTAAACATCCATGCGGGTATCCGCCAAATCCGCAGGGCTCGCCGCATACTGGTCGAAGAACCAGCGCATCATGGCGGCGTTAAGCGGCTTTGCCTGCGCGTTGTCCCGATACGAGGTGGTCGTCATGTCCGTACCCGCCAGCGGGTAGATCAGCGCCATGGCGACAGGAAGCGGTGCCCTGGCCTCCCGTGCCGCCAGCGCCACGTTGAGCGCCAGATTGCCGCCCGCGCTTTCTCCGGCCACCGCCACCCGCGTCAGATCTGCGCCCAAGGACTGGGCGTTTCCTAGGGCCCACATATAGGCCGCATAGGCGTCCTCATGCGCGGCAGGGAACTTATGTTCCGGCGCCTGTCGGTAATGCACCGACAGCACAGTGGCCTGCGCTTCTGCGGCCAGCGCCCGTGCCGAGGAATCATAGGTATCGAGATCGGCGATGACGAAGCCGCCACCGTGGAAGTACACGATCAATGGCAGCGGTGCCTGCGGCACCTGGCCGGACGCCGACGGATCGACCGGGCTGTAAAGCCGCGCCGGCATCATGCCGCCTCGGCCGGGGATCTCCAGATCCCGGACCACGGCCAGCGCGCGGGGCGCGTCCGATTGCCCGGTCGCACGAAGCCGGTGCCGCGTCGCGTCGGCTAGGCTGGGCTGGAGGCGGGCTTCAGCAGGGCTCAAGTTCTCGATCGGCGACGGGCGGAGGGCCTGCAGGCTCTCCAGCAAAGCCCTCATCTGCGGATCTGCCCTGCCGGTCGGATCCGCAGGCGTTGTCGGCGCCGGCGCCACCGCGCAGCCGGCAGCCCCTCCCAGCAAGGCCAACGGCAACAGCAAACTGCTCCGACGTGAGAGGGCAATCATCCGGCTTCTCCTTGGCTCCCTGGATGGGCGCATGAACCGCCCAACGTGGCCTTGGCGGAAATGGTTGCGATATCGCAGCCACGCGGCGGTGGAAGCCGCCGCCGTTCCGTCATGACGTTGCCAATGCCGCTGCCGTCAGACGATGCCGCTGCCTCGCATGGCTGCCACCTCATCCGCGGAATAGCCGAGCCTGCTCAAGACCGCGTCGGTATGTTGTCCCAGGACTGGCGGGGCCGAGCGGTAATCCGGCGGCGTCGCGGAGAGCTTCACCGGATTGGCGATCACCGTCATGGATTCGCCTGAAGCGTGTTCCATCCGCACCAGCATATCCCGTGCTTTGACGTGCGGATCGGCGAAGACGCGGTCCAGTGTGTTGATGGGGCCGCAGCCGATCTTCAACGCCTCCAGCTTGGCGATCCATTCATCTGTCGGGATGGAGCGTGTCACGGCCGTCAGGGTTTCGGTGACCAGCGCGCGGTTGCCGACCCGTGCGGCATTGGTGGCGTAGCGCTCATCGGCGAGCAGATGCTCGAGCCCGAAATTCTTGCAGAAGCGCTCAAAGGTGGGATCGTTGCCGATCGAAAGCACCATGTATCCATCGGCGGTGGGGAACACTTGGTAGGGGACGATGTTGGGGTGCTGGTTGCTCAGGCGCGGCGGGTTCTCCCCAGTCGCCAGGTAGTTCATCCCCTGATTGGCTAGCCACGCAACATGGGTATCCAACATGCCGATGTCGATCTGCTGTCCCTCGCCCGTCTCTTGCTTGTGGCGCAGAGCGGCCAGCACGCCGATGGTGCCATACAATCCGGCGAACAGGTCGGCCACCGGGATGCCAACCTTCTGCGGCTCACCCTCGATCTCTCCCGTCAGGGACATAACACCCCCCATGGCCTGGATCAGGGCATCATAGCCCGGACGCGGAGCGTAGGGCCCGGTCTGGCCGAAGCCAGTGATGGAGCAGTAGATCAGACCGGGATATTTTTCCTTCAGTTGGTCGTAAGCCAGTCCGAACTTGGCCAGTGCACCAACCTTGAAGTTCTCCACCAGGATATCAGCGCTCTCGAGCAGGCGGTGCACCACCGCCTGGCCCTCGGACTTCGAGATGTCGAGGGTCACCGATTGCTTGTTGCGGTTGACGCCGACGAAATAGGCACTTTCCCGCGTGTTCGGCATGAAGGGCGGCGCGAAGCCGCGCGTGTCGTCGCCAGCTTGCGGCCGTTCGATCTTGATCACCTCGGCACCGAGGTCGCCCAGCATCTGCGTGCAGGTGGGGCCAGCGAGAACCCGGGTCAGATCGACGACGCGCAGGCCCTTCAGCGGTCCGGTGGGTTGGGTCATGGCGTTTGCTCCTTCATTCTTTGCTGCACGAGGATCACATCCAGTTCGGCACGATCAGAACCGCCCAGGCCAGAGCCGGCCCGGCAGCGACGACAAGGCCACTATAGATCAGGAAGCGGCGGAACAATTTCTCCCTCTCGCCTTCCGGCGCATTTGCGAGCACCAGCGCGCCATTGGTTGAGAAAGGACTGACATCGACGATGGTGGCCGAGATGGCTAGCGAGGCGATCATGCCTACCGCACCAATCTCACCACCGGCCAGAAAAGGAACGGCCAACGGGATAATGGCGCCCAGCACGCCTGTGGACGAAGCGAAGGCCGAGACGACCCCGCCGATATAGCACAGCAGCAACGCTGCCAGCAGCGGCGCACCCAGGCCCGCCACGCCGTTCGACACGCCATCGATGGCGCCGGATTGCTGCAGAACGCCGACATAGGTGATCACGCCTGCGATCAGCAGCACAGTGGACCAGCTGACCTTGTCGATGGCACCCTTCTGGGCTTCCGGCGAGAAGAGTGCCAGCAGCACTGCGATCGTAATGGCGACCATGCCGACATTCAGGCCGAAGACCAGAGAGCCGACGCCGAGAATGAGCAATCCCGCCAAGGTCAGGATCTGATCCCGCGTCGCGCGCTTCTGCGCCTGGTGGCCATTTGCAGCCGCCGGCGTGCCGCCATGGCCGCGGACAGGCAGGGAGGCACCACTCCCCTCCTCGAAATCGGAATGGCTGCCGGTATCACGCTGCCCGATCAACCGGGCGCCGCCGAACGCGAAGAACACGCCCACCGCGACAACAAGGTTGAAGATCAGGCTGGCCAGAAACAGAAACATCTCGTTCCCTGGCAGGCCGGATCGCTCCACGATCTGGTTGGTGATGCCCCCATAGATGGAGATAGGAGAAAACCCGCCACCCTGCGCGCCGTGGATCACGAGCAGGCCCATCATCAAGGGATCGATCCGGTAATGCCGGGCAAAGCGCAAGGCGATCGGCGCGATGATGGCCACCGCCGCCGGACTGACGGCACCGATCGCCGTCAGCACGGCGGCAACACCGAACATGACCCACGGGATCGCGGCGATGCGCCCCCCCACGGCAACGACGCCCCAGTGCACCAGAAGATCGATCGTTCCGTTCTTCTGCGCGATGGCGAAGAGGTAGGTTATGCCCACGAGGGTGACGAAAAGGTCGCCCGGGAAGCCGGCAAGAATAGCGCTGGCCCCCATGCCCACGGCGAAGGTGCCGATCAGGAAGGCCAAGGCAAAGGCAAGCGCTCCCATGTTGATGGGCAGCGCCGTTCCAAGAACAAACAGGACGACCAGCCCCAGAATGGAAGCTATGGCAGGCGACATCTTCGGACGTTCCTTGTGGTGAAACTACAGCGAAAATGGCTGGCGGGAGCGGGTCCGGCCCCGGAAGCATCATCAGGTGACGCTGTTACCTTCAGGGCCGCGAAGACTCAGCTGCCTGACTTCGAGCCTTCGCCATTCGCGGGCGTGCCGCCCAGCAACCGTGGCAGGTAGCCCGCGCGCGACTTCGCTGCGCCGCTTCGCGGCAGAAGCAGCGCAGGTGCGGTTACCAGCGCGTCGACCTCCGCCGAGCGGGCCACCGCGCCAGACCGCGTGAAAGCCTCATGGTTCGCTTCGATTTCGTCCGGATCATAGAGGTAGTTGACCATGATGCCGAAGGACTCGGTCATGCCCCGTGAGGCCACATTCCCCAGCCAATTGATCCGTTCCAGCCGCGCACCGTTGCCGAGGTGAAAGCGCGCCACGGGATCGATGGCGCCCATGCCGGTGTTTGGTCGCGTCAGGTACTCCGCTGTCAGCCGAAGCAGCGGTCCCCGGAGGGCGGAGGAGCGCCTTTCGTCCAGCCACCACTCGCCCTGAGTGATCGCCTCCAGAAGATCGGCAGTCGACAGGGGCTCTGCCCCAGGCTCGGCAGGCTGCAAGGCGTGCCAGGCGCCCGCTTCCTCCGGCAACAGTGCCGAGGGTTGGCGCTCCAGGCGCCGCTTGAGCCAGCGGCAGAACCCCGGCACCGGCGAAAGCGTGGAAAAAATTGTGATCTGCGGCAGCTCGGCCTTCAGCTCCTCCACCACCTGCTTGATCAGGAAGTTGCCAAAGCTGACGCCACGCAGGCCTTCCTGACAGTTGGAAATGGAATAGAAGATGGCGGTATCGGCATTCTCATCGCGGATGTCCGCCTCCGGCGGCGCCAGCAGTGGCTGGATGGCACGGGCCAGCCCCTTCACAAGCGCGACCTCAACGAAGATCAGCGGCTCGCCCGGCAGGGCCCGGTGGAAGAAGGCGAAGCAGCGGCGATCGGGCGCCAACCGGCGGCGAAGATCTTGCCAGCCCATGATTTCGTGCACGGCTTCATAGGCGATCAGCTTTTCCAGCACGGACGCGGAAGTGTCCCAATCGATTCGGCGTAGTTCCAGGAAACCGCGGTTGAACCAAGATGCGAAAAGATGCTGCAGGTCCGCGTCGAGCGGCTTGAGCTCCGGCTGCTTCTTCAAGGAGCCCAGCAACGCTTTGCGAAGCGCCACCAGCGCGGCGGTGCCGCCAGGCGCCATGTTCATGCGACGCAGCAGCTCCTGCCTCGGCGGCTCCGCCTTGTCGAACAGCACCATGGCCCGCGCGGCGGAGGGCTCTTCCAGATAAGCCTGCGCAGCGCCGCGCAGCGCCTCTTCATCGGGAACAAACTCGTTGGCAAGGAAAAGCCGGAACGCGGCACTATCCTCCGCATTCAGATCATGCAGCACGCTCAACAACTCGCGGGCCACCGCAGCACCCGAGGCCTCGCCCCGCTCCGAGAGCAGCGACTTCGCCAGCAACTCGGCACGGACCAGAGGCGGCCGTGCGATGGCCGGCACGTCGGCGTATGGCCGTCCCCGATCGGCGATCCCGGACCACAGCCGCTCCAGCCAGGTCCGGGCTTCCATGGTGATCGAAATCGGCATACTGACCCTCCCGGCGAACGACGGCGGACCGGGTGGGTGCCTCGGCGGGAGGCTCGGCCCGGTAGTAATCGGCATTATACAAACCGCTTCTTCTACCCGCTGCAAGTATACCTTCGGCCTCAGCTGCGGCCGCGGCGTATGTAAAGGGCCAGGGCAGCGCTGGCGCTCAGCATGTGCGCGCGCATCAGCTGCGCCGCCTCCTCTCCCGAACCCTTGAGAACCTGCTCAAGCACGCCCGCATGTTCCACATAGGATCGCACCGTCCGCCGTTCCTCGTGCAGCTGCGCGCGGCGATAAGGCGCCAATCTCAGGCGGAGCGCCGCGGCTTGGGCGGCAAGCACCGCGTTATGTGTGCCCTGATACAACATCTCATGGAAGGCGCGATTGTAGCTGTCGTACCCATCCAGGGTTGTTGTGGCGGGATCGAACTCGGTGTGGAAGTTCTGCAGGGTGAAGCGCTCCGTAGCCGACATGCGGTAGGTCGCGAGGCGTGCGCACATGGCTTCGGTTTCGGCCATCAGTTCAAACAAATCCGCCATTTCCTCCAGCGTCGTGCTGGCGACTCGCGCGCCACGGCGCGGCTCGATCGCAACCAGCCCCGACGCCGCCAGTCCACGGATGGCCTCCCTGACCGGTGTGCGCGAGGCATTGAAGCGCTCAGCGACGGCCGCCTCCTCGATGACACTGCCGGGGAGCAGTCGGCCTGCCGTGATATCGTCGGCCAGTTGCCTGCGGATGGTTTCGGCCAAGGTGGCCGCTATTGGGATGGCGATTCGCGGCGTGCGGTGGCTCATGATCCATGATGCTGCCTTACCCACGAAGACCGTGCCAGTGCTCCCCAGGCCCGGGCACTCCCTTGCGAGAGCGGCCGCCTCGGCGCATCGTCTGCCGCCGCGATACAGACCTATGCTGGAGAATATCTGATGACCGACGCGCTGGAACAGCTGCCATCAACACCCTGCCTTGATCCGCATACCTTGGCTCGTTCCCTCTCCGGCGCGCATTTCATTGGCGGCAGGCTAGTTCCCTCGCGCTCCGGCAGGGGCTTCCCGGTGGTCAATCCGGCAACCGGCGCCGAGATTGCCCAGGCGGCAGATGGCGATGCCGGCGATGTCGAGTTGGCGGTTGCCAATGCGGCCGAGGCGCAGAAGGGCTGGTCTCAGATCCCCGCGCGGAAGCGTGGCATGCTGGTGCATCAGGCGGCGCAGCTGATCCGCGACCACGTCGAGGAACTGGCGCGCCTCGTCGCCTTGGAAACCGGTAAAGCGCTGCGCACTGAAAGCCGAGTAGAGGCCGGCAACGTTGCCGACATCTTCGAATTCTTCGGCGGTCTGGCCGGCGAAATCAAAGGCGAAACTGTGCCCTTCGGACCGGATGTCCTGAACATCACGGTGCGCGAGCCGCTGGGGGTGGTTGGGGCGATCATCCCGTGGAACATCCCCATGATGCTGATGGCGCTGAAAGCGGCGCCGGCACTGGTTGCCGGGAACAGCATCGTCGTGAAATCCGCCGAAGAAGCACCTCTCGCCGTTCTGCGCATCGTCGAGCTGATGAACCGCGTGCTGCCGCCCGGCATCTTCAATATCCTGTCCGGGCAGGGTCCGGAATGCGGTGCGCCGTTGGTGGAGCACCCGCTCGTCAAGAAAGTGACTTTCACCGGCAGCGTCGAGACCGGACGCATCATCTACAAGGCGGCTGCCGAGAAGCTGATTCCCGTTACGCTCGAACTGGGCGGGAAGTCTCCCATGATCGTCTTCGCTGATTGTGACTTCGAGAAAACGGTGCAGGGCGCCCTAACCTCGATGCGCTTCACGCGGCAGGGACAGAGCTGCACGGCAGCGAGCCGCATCTTCGTGGAACGCTCGATCCATGACCGTTTCGTCGAAGAAATGGCGCGCCGGGTGGATGCGATGGTGATGGGTGATCCGTTGGACGAAAAGACCGACATCGGCACCATCATCTCCCCTGCGCAGTTCGACAAGGTCGCGGGCTTCATCGAGGAAGGTAAGGCCACAGCCGGCGCTCAAGGCCGCGCGTGCGCCCGCATGCCGGCGGACGCGGCCCTGCGGAAGGGTCTCTTCATCCAGCCGCATATCTTCACAGGCCTCTCCAAGGATAGCCGCCTGGTGCGCGAGGAGATCTTCGGCCCAGTCACGGTGATCTTCCCGTTCGACGATGCCGATCAGGTACTGGCCGATGCCAACGACACAGAGTTCGGCCTTGCCGCCAGTGTCTGGACCAACAATCTGAAGATCGCCATGCGCTTCGCGCATCGCATCGAGGCCGGCTTGGTGCAGATCAACCAGAACCTGGTAGTGCAACCCAACCTTTCCTATGGCGGCGTCAAGGCCTCCGGCCTCGGTAAGGAAGCCAGTCTGGAATCCATGCTGGAACACTTCACCCATAAGAAAACCATCATGGTGAACATGGCCTGATGGCCAAGCTCAGCTAAAAGGAGCGGAGGCTGCTCCTGCCGGTCCAGGGGCGGTTCGATACCGTCCCTGGCCATGGCAGACCCGTCCCGATGCGCCTTCCTCAATCACCGGTTTTCGCCGATCGCCGCTTCCTGATCATGCTGGCCCTTGGTTTCTCGGCCGGGGTGCCGTTGCCATTGACTGCCTTCATCCTGCGGCAGTGGATGTCGGAAAGCGGTATTTCGCTAGCCGCCATAGGCCTTACTGCGCTGATTGGGCTATCCTATTCCCTGAAGTTCCTTTGGTCCCCGCTTCTGGACCACCTGATGCCTCCTGCCTTCCGCAGCTGGGGCCGCCGCAGGGGCTGGCTCGCCACTATCCAGCCCCTGCTGGCTCTTTCCATCCTGGCGCTTGGCCTGACCAGCCCCGCCCTTGATCCGGAAATAACGGTTTGCGTAGCGGTGCTGGTCGCCTTTCTGTCTGCTAGCCAGGACATCGTGGTGGATGCGTACCGCATTGAGATCCTGGGCGAGGAACAGCAGGGGCTGGGACTTGCCTATTATGTCTGGGGGTACCGTGGCGCTCTCCTGGCAGCAAATGCGGGAACCCTGGCCCTTGCGGAAGTGGCAGGGTGGAGCGTTGCATTCAGCTACTGCGCCGCGCTGATCGGGATCGGCTTCTGCGCCGTCTGGCTCGGCCCGGAACCACAGCACAATCGGGCCATTACGGGGGGATGGGCCACCCGGCTACGTGCGGCAGTGGTCGAGCCCTTTGTGGACTTCACGCGCCGGCCCTACTGGCTCTGGTTGCTGCTGTTCATCGCCCTGTTCAAGCTGGGCGAAGCGTTGGCCGGGGTGATGACGGCACCTTTCTACCGGGAGATGGGCTTTTCGCGCACCGAGGTGGCGGCTGCCAGCGGCGTCTTCGGGCTTTTCGCCACCCTTGCAGGGGCCTTGGCGGGAGGGTGGCTGGTTCTCCGCATCGGAACGGCACGGGCGCTCATTCTGACTGGCATGGCGCAAATGTTGTCCAACCTCATGTATGTGGCACTTGCCCAGGCGGGCCACAGCATGCCGATGCTGTATGCCCAGGTTGGAATCGAGAACTTCACCGACGGCCTCGCCGACGCAGCCTTCGTGACCTATCTTTCCAGCCTCACCCGGCGGGCCTTCACCGCGACGCAGTATGCCCTGCTGTCTTCCCTGGCTGCTCTGCCACTGCGGACGCTGGGCGCCGGCTCCGGCACGCTGGCGGCCTGGCTCGGCTGGACCGATTTCTTTCTGCTGACCACCATCGCTGCCCTCCCCGCCATGGCCATCATGCTGTTCCTCCTACGCCGGCTTCCTCCGTCCCGAACAGTGGCCGAAGATGCGCGGGGGAGCCTCGGCGAGGGGTAGATCAGCGCCCTGCGCTTGCCGCTGCGAGAAGCTCGCAATAAACACGCGGAATGGCTGCTGGACACCATGATGCCGATTTCCCCGCTGCACCCACGCATGTCGGCCGCCGCGCCGTCATGAGTCTGTCTCTTGCCGCCGCCCTGTCCCGTGGCACCGCCGCCGCCGTGACCCTGGCAGAAACGACCCACTGGGACATAGAAAGCGCCGAAGGCAACCGGCACCGCATCCTGCTGGCCCGCCCCTCCTCGCCTCCACCGCCTGGCGGCTACCCCGTGGTCTTCCTGCTGGACGGCTCCACAACCTTTCCCATTGCCACAGCCTTCGCCCAGCAGCAGGAGAAGAGGCAAGGCGCTGCGCGGCTGGCGCCAGCCTTGCTGATCGGGATGACCTATCCGGACGGTGCCTTCGAGACACCGGGGGGACCATTCTCCCGCGATCGGGACTATACGCTGACGGGGCTTAAGGCACCCGACGGAACTGGCCAGGCAGATGCCTTTCTTGATTTCATTTCGGGACGCGTGATCCCGGAGATTGCCAGCCAATTCCCGATCGATCGGCGGCAACTGAGCCTGTTCGGCCACTCATTCGGCGGTCTCTGTGCCTTGCACAGCTTCCTGACCAGGCCGGCGATGTTCGGCACGGTGATCGCCGCCAGCCCTTCCATCTGGTGGCAGGAAGGGGTCGTCCTGCAGGAGGAACAGCGTTATGCCGCCTCCCTTCCTCCGGAGGCAGCTGGCCAGCGCCTCTTGCTGACCGTTGGCAGCCTGGAGCAGCGGACCCCTGAGCAAATCGCCATGATGTCGCCCGAACGTCAGGCGGCCGCAAGGCGACGGCTCATGATCGGCAAGGTCCAGGATCTGGCTGCGAGAATGGCCTCGCTCGGGCCGAGAGGCCCACGCGTGGATTTTGTTCTATTCGATGGCGAGAACCACGGGTCCGTCGTTCCACCCGCCGTGAGCCGCGCCATGCGGTTCGCTCTGGAAGTCTAACCGCGGGTCAACCCTTGTCGCGCATCAGACGGGCCTTATCCCGTTGCCAATCCCTGGCGGCGATGGCCTGCCGCTTGTCGGCCTTGTTCTTGCCCTCGCCCAGCCCGAGGAGCACCTTGGCAATGCCACGCTCGTTGAACAGGATCTCGAGTGGAACCAGGGTGACCCCTTCCCGCGTCACGGCGCCCGTCAACTGCTGGACCTGCTTCTTCTTCAGGAGCAGCTTGCGCGGGCGGCGTGGCTCGAACTTCGCCATGAAGCTGCCCGCCTGCCATTCCGGGATGTAGCTGTTGAACAGCCAGATCTCGCCGTCGCGTTCGCCCGCCCATGCATCGGCCAACGCTGCACGCCCAGCCCGGAGCGACTTCACCTCAGGACCAAGCAGCACCATCCCTGCCTCGAAGGTATCTCCGATCTTGTAGTCGAAGCGCGCTTTGCGGTTCTGCGCGGCGGTGCCGTGCGCAATCAGCGCTTTCTTTCGGGGCTCGGCCATGGGTGTCTCATCCGGCAGAAGGCAGAGGCGCGAGAGATGGCGCGCCTCCCTTCCAGTTCAAGGGCTTAGTTGAGGAGGCCGGCCTGAGCCAGGGCGGCTCGCACACGCCCCTCCGTGATGTCCGACACGGGCGCCATCGGCAACCGGCAGAAAGGCGACGACTTGCCTAGGAGGCTGGCCGCGAACTTCACTGGCCCGGGCGAAGTCTCGCAGAACATGGCATCGTGCAGCGGGGTCAACCGGTCCTGCAGGGCCATGGCATCGTCGATCCGGCCGGCTTGCCAAGCGTCATGCATCTCGGCACAAAGGCGCGGCGCGACGTTGGCGGTCACGCTGATGCAGCCTACGCCGCCGGCGGCACGGAAGGCCAGGGCCGTGTGATCCTCGCCAGAAAGCTGGCAGAAATCAGCACCGCAGCTCAGGCGGGTATGGAGCGGCCGGGTCAGGTTGGCGGTGGCGTCCTTGACCCCGACGATGTTGGGATGCTTCGCAAGCCGCGCCATCGTCTCGACCGACATGTCGATCACCGACCGGGGCGGGATGTTGTAGATAATGATCGGCAGGTCCACCGCATCGGCAATGGCCGTGAAGTGGAGGTACAGCCCCTCCTGCGTCGGCTTGTTGTAGTAGGGCGTCACCACGAGGGCGGCATCGGCGCCGGCCTGCTTCGCATGGCGGGTCAGGGCAATGGCTTCTTCCGTGGAGTTGGAGCCGGCGCCGGCAATGACCGGGACCCGGCCTCCGGCCGCCTCGACACAGAGTTCCACCACCCGATGATGCTCATCATGCGAGAGAGTCGGGCTCTCGCCCGTCGTTCCGACAGGCACCAGACCCTCCGTGCCCTCCCCGATCTGCCAAGCCACAAAGTCCTGGAAGGCCTTCTCGTCTAGCTTGCCGTCCGCGGCCATTGGCGTGATCAGAGCGACAAGAGACCCCTTGAACATTGACTGAGACTTTCCCGGGCAGGTCGGCAAAACGCGAAGCTAGGCGCGTGGCCTTCCGTGAGCAAGCGCTGCCGCGTGGGAAAGCATGGCATGGCGCCGGCCGGGCAACCGAAAGATATACGTTGGGCGGGTTCTGCTCTACCTTGCAGCTTATGCTCTCGCCGCGCCTCCGAAGCAGAACCACATCCCCTTTCGCCGCAGCACGTGGCCGTGCCATCGGCCTGGCCTGCCTGCTGATCCTGCCTGCGCTAGGTTCCGCGCCGGCACCGGCCATGGCACAGCCCTGGGCGTCCGAATCCGAGCGCGCAACGGGGCGGCTCGCCTTGGCGGCAGCCAATGCCGGACGCTGGAGCGAGGCCCAGTCCATTGCCGATGCGGGCGCTGACCCGATGGCGGTGAAACTGATCGCCTGGATGCGGATGCAGGTTCGTGGCCTGTCCAATGCCCAGGAAATTGCGGCCTTCACTTCGGCCAATCCTGGCTGGCCGCTTATGGCATCGCTGACGCTGCGTGGCGAGGAAGCCCTGCCTGTAATGGCGGAGGATGCCCTTATCCTGCAGCTGTTCCAGCATCATCCGCCACGAGGCCTCACGGCCGCACGGCAATATGCCGAGGCGCTGCAACGAAGTGGTGATCAGGCCGGCGCTGTGCGGGCAATCCGCGCAGCTTGGCGTGACACACCACCGGACCCGGGTGCGGAGGCAGGCTTCCTGACCAGTCTCGCCGGTGTGCTGACGCCGGAGGATCATCAGATCCGCTACGAACGGCTTGGTTGGCAGAGGCAGATGCAGGGCGCCGCACGCGTGGTTCCCCTTCTCCCCCCCGGCGAACGTCTGGCTGCCGAGCTGCGCCTGGCACTGGCCGAGGGCGAAGCTGCGGCGGAGGCTGGTGCGCAACCCCGCGCGGCACGGCATCTTTCCCTGTCCTTCGAGCTGGCGCGGCACCTCCGGCGACAGGAGCGTGACCGTGAGGCGGCGTCGGTCTGGCAAGCGGCGGAGCCGCTGCTGCAGAACCTCACCTCCGAAGCCGCCCGGGCAGTCTGGGCGGAGCGGCAGATCCTGGCGCGAAAGCTGATGCGCCTGGGCGAGCCAGCCCTGGCCTATCGACTAGCGTCCCGGAATGGCGCCACCGATGGCGAGGCGTTCTACGAGGCCGAGTTCCTGGCGGGCTTCGTTGCGCTCCGCAAGCTGAACGACCCGGCTGCGGCCGCCGCACATTTCGCCCGGCTGGACCGGGGCAGCAACAGCGTCATCACCCGTTCCCGCGCGGCCTACTGGCAGGGGCGCGCCGCCGCCTCCCGCGCCCGGGGCAAGGAAGCCACTGCCTTCTATGCCGCTGCCGCAGCGTTCCCCACCGCCTTCTACGGGCAGCTTGCCTCCCGCGCGCTTGGTGAATCCCCAGCGCAGCTCGCGAGCCGGATCCGCGCTGTTGCCTCGCCGCAGCCCACCGCCGATCAAGCCGCCGCCTTCCTCGACAAGGATCTTGTGCACGCGGTCCTGACGCTGGCGGATCTGGGCGACACGGACCGCGCGCGGTCCTTCCTGCTGCGCCTTCAGGGCACTGCGCCGAGCGCCGGTGAGCAGATGCTGGCAGCCAGGCTGGCGGCGAGCATCGGCCGCCAGGACCATGCTGTGTGGGTAGCGCGCCGTGCCGGGGCCGATGGCGTGGTGCTGCTTCCGGAAGGCTTCCCGACACCCTACGCGCTGCCGGATGATTCTCCGGCGGAGCCTGCCATCGTCTATGCCGTGGCTCGGCAAGAGAGCAATTTCGATCCGTCCGCCACCTCGGCGGCCAATGCCCGCGGGCTGATGCAGCTGCTGCCGGACACTGCCGTGCTTGTGGCGCGTCAGATGGGCATCCCGAACCAGACGGCCTGGCTGATCAGCCGGCCGGACCACAATCTTCGACTCGGCGCTCGTTACTTGTCGGACCAATTAGCCCGGTTCGGCAACCTCGCCATGGCTGCCGCCGCCTATAATGCCGGTCCACGCCGTGTGGAGGAATGGCTCGTGACCTACGGTGATCCACGCCTACCATCCAGCGGTCCGCGGGAAGATCTGATCGACTGGATGGAGCAGATCCCCTTCTCCGAAACCCGCAACTATGCACAGCGGGTGGTGGAGAACGCGGTGATCTACCGGGCGCTGCTCGGGCAGAACGACCTGGAGCATCCTTTGCAGCCCTGGCTTGACAGAAGCCACTCCGAGGTGGCGTCTCGCTGAATGACCACGCCTTTAGCCGCCCCGCCCATCCTGCCGGCCGCCACCCTGCCGCGCCTGCTGGCCAGCATGGGCGGCGTAGGCTTCTTGCGCCCTGCGCCCGGAACATGGGGCAGCGCGCTGATTCTGCCGGCAGGGTTGCTCGGCCCTGAATTTTGCCTCGCCTTGGCAGCCCTGCTGGCCCTGCTGGGCTGGTGGGCGGTGGAGCGTGTCGCCGACCGGCACCTTGATCCGTCCTGGATCGTGATCGATGAGGGGGCCGGGCAGAGCCTGGCGCTTGCCGGCATGGCCACCGCCGGTGACATGACTGGCTTGGTTCTGGCCTTCCTTCTTTTCCGCCTCTTCGACATCACCAAGCCAGGCCCGGTAGGATGGGCTGACCGGCGCAAGGGCACGGCCGGTGTGATGCTTGACGATCTTTTCGCAGGGGGCCTGGCCGCCTCCATCATCATGGCGCTGCACGCGATGGAGCTCATGCCGTGAACCATTGGCCTTCGGCGACAGCGTTGGAACAGGCCGCCGAGGTACTGGTCCGGTTTCAACGATTGGGCCTCTGCATCGCGACCGCCGAGAGCTGCACGGGTGGGCTGGTCAGCGCGGCGCTGACGGCAGTACCAGGCTCGTCATCCACCCTTCTGGCTGGCTTCGTCACGTACTCCAACGAGGCCAAGGAAAGCATGCTCGGCGTTCCCGCCTCCGTCCTGGCTGAGTTCGGCGCCGTCAGCGAAGCTGTGGCTCGCGCCATGGCGGAAGGTGCCCTGGATCGCTCCAGCGCCGATGTTTCCGTAGCGATCACCGGCATTGCCGGACCAGGAGGCGCAACTGCGGACAAGCCCGTAGGCTTGGTGCACTTCGCCGCTGCCAAAAGAGGCGGCGACACCGTCGCGCGCCATCACGTCTTCGCCGGCGATCGGGACGCCGTGCGCTCAGCCAGTCTGGTTGAGGCCCTGAACCTGCTTCTTGAAGCCGCAAAAGCCTGAGCCGGACGCCAAACCACTGCGCAAGCTCCGGCGGGCATGGCGATCGCCGCTGGCGCGCGGCGCCGAAGACGGCTATGAGCGCACCGCCATGATGACCATCCTGCTCGTCCTGCATCTGTTCGTGACCCTCGCCCTGATCGGCGTGGTTTTGTTGCAGCGCTCCGAAGGCGGCGGCCTTGGGATCGGCTCTTCCCAAGGCATGGGTTCGTTCATGACGGGGCGCGGCACGGCCAATCTTCTGACCCGCTCCACCGCGGTCCTCGCCACACTGTTCATGGCCCTGGCCATGGCCATGGCGCTGATTGGACGCGGACAATCGGGAGCCGGTTCCATTTTGGATGCCCCGCCGCCGCCCGCCGTGACCGGTGAGCAGCCTTTGCAGCCATCCGCTCCGGCCGGGCAGCCTGGCAGCACCACCGGAAGCTCTGCGCCGCCGCAACCAGCGACTCCACCGCCGGCCAGCGTGCCGACCAACTGATCCGCTGAACGGGCGCCGGGCAACCAGGCGCCCGACTCTTTTGTGGAGGGTGCCGTCAGCCCCTCGATCCCCGGCGGAACCTATCCAGCTCCGCTTTCATCAGGCAGCAGCTTTGCCATCCCGCCACTTCCCGGCGACGATGCGGCGCGTTAGAAAGGTGGCCCATGACGCGGTTCGTTTTCATCACCGGCGGCGTGGTTTCCTCCCTCGGCAAGGGCATTGCGGCGGCCAGCCTTGGCGCCCTCCTGCAGGCACGGGGCTACAAGGTCCGCATTCGCAAGCTTGATCCTTACCTCAACGTTGATCCGGGCACGATGAGCCCGTACCAGCACGGTGAGGTATTCGTTACCGACGATGGCGCGGAAGCCGACCTTGATCTGGGCCATTACGAGCGCTTCACCGGCGTGCATGCGTCGCGGGGCGACAGCTACACTTCCGGCCGCATCTACGCCGAGGTGATCGCCAAGGAGCGCCGCGGCGACTACCTCGGCGGGACCGTGCAGGTGATCCCGCACATCACCGACGCCATCAAGGAAGCCGCCACGGCCGACACCGAAGGGCTGGATTTCGTTCTGGTCGAGGTTGGCGGCACGGTTGGCGACATCGAGAGCCTGCCCTTCCTGGAAGCGCTGCGCCAGCTGCACAATGAGCTCGGCCCGCAGCGCAGCCTGTTCATGCACCTGACCTTGGTGCCCTACATCCCCTCCGCTGGCGAGCTGAAGACCAAGCCGACTCAGCACTCGGTGAAGGAGCTGTTGGGCCTTGGTATCCAGCCGCAGATCCTTCTCTGCCGCTGCGACAGGCCGATCCCCGAGAACGAGCGCCGCAAAATCGCGTTGTTCTGCAACGTTCGGCCTGAGAGCGTGATCCCGGCGCTGGATGCCAGCTCCATCTATGCCGTGCCTTTGCAGTACCACGCGGAGGGGCTGGATCGCGAAGTGCTGCGGCATTTCGGCCTGTCGATCTATGGTGACCCGGACCTTTCCAACTGGAAGCGTATTGTCCGCCGACTCGAGAATCCCGAGGGCGAGGTTAAGATCGCCGTGGTCGGCAAATACATCTCGCTGCTGGATGCCTATAAGTCCTTGGCAGAGGCATTGACCCATGGCGGCATCCAGCACGGCGTGAAGGTGCGTCTGGAATGGGTGGACAGCCAAGTATTCGAGACCCCGGATGCGCTGGACCGCCTGGAGGGCGTGCATGGCATCCTGGTGCCGGGCGGCTTCGGTGAGCGCGGTGCGGAGGGCAAGATCGAGGCTGTACGCTTCGCACGGGAGCGGAAGGTGCCGTTCCTTGGCATCTGCTTCGGTATGCAGATGGCGGTGATCGAGGCAGCGCGGAACCTCGTGGGCATCGAGGCGGCGTCCTCCACCGAGTTTGGTCCCTGCGCGGAACCGGTTGTGGGATTGATGACCGATTGGCTCCGAGGCAATGAGCGCGAAATCCGGAGCGCCGAAGGCGACCTCGGCGGCACGATGCGGCTGGGTGCCTATCCTGCGCAACTGTCCGAAGGTTCCCTGGTCCGCAAGGTCTACGGACAGGCCCAAATCGAAGAGCGTCACCGCCACCGCTTCGAGGTCAACATCGGCTACCGCGAACGTCTGGAGGAAGCCGGGCTGCAGTTCTCCGGCCTTTCGCCGGACGGATTGCTGCCGGAGATCGTGGAGTATCCCGATCACCCCTGGTTCATTGGTGTTCAGTACCATCCCGAACTGAAGTCCAAGCCGTTCGCGCCGCATCCTCTGTTCGGTGGGTTCGTGGGCGCGGCCGTACAGCAGGCCCGCCTGGTCTGACCACGCCACCGCCTTAGCACTCTGGCAAGGGCGGCGGAGGAATCCTGCGCCGGCCTGTCCCCTCCTGCGGAATCCCTCGTGGCGGCGGCCGGACCTGCCGTCGGAGGTTTTCCATGCTTGCTGCGTCGAAGCTTCTCGCCGACCGGGTCAGGCTGTTGCACCGTGCCGCAGCGCTGATGGCCTTGTTGGGTCTCCTCGGTACCCTGATCCTGTGGCAGGTCACCTGGAAGCGCAGCGCCCACGATGCAGATGCGAGCTTCACCGACGCTTTCCGGCACGTCACGCAGTTGGTGGATGAGCGAATGCTGCGGAACCTGGATCTGCTTGCCGGCTTCCGCGGGCTCTTCAGTGTAGGCAGCAATGTTAGCCGCATGCAGTTCCATGAGCACGCCGCAGGTTTACGCCTGAGCGAGCGTTTTCCCGGCATGATGTCGGTGCAGTACGCGCCGCTTGTGCCTCATGGTGAGCAACTCTCCTTCGAGAGCAGTGCTCGCGCCGATCGCAGCCTGGATCCGAACGGCTATCCGGACTTCGCCATTACGCCTGCCGGTGACCGGAACTTCTATACGCCCGTGCTGTACATGGAACCGATGGCCGGAAATGAATCCGGTTTCGGCTACGATGCCAGTGCCGAACCCGCGAGACTGCGCACCATCGAACGCGCCCGGGACACGGGAGTAGCCACCGCCGGACCGCCGGTCAGAACGCAGGATGGCACCGTGATCGTGGTGCGGCTGGCCTTGTACCGCGGCAACGCTCCCGCCTGGACCGAGGTCCAGCGTCGGCAGGGCTTTGAGGGTCTGGTGAACGGCGTCATCAAGGGCCCCGACATGTTCGTCGGCGTCTTGCCGGATGCCCGCAATGGTTACCGGCTGCGCATCGAAGATCGAGGCATCGAGGGTAAGCCGCCCGCTGAGCCAATCCTGATCCTCGATACGGATGAGGGGAACGCGCCGGCCCCCCGTGCAAGCGGACATCGCCTGGAACGGACCATTCTTGTTGCCGGCAGGCAATGGGCGGTCGCCCTGACACGGCCGTCGCAGAATTTTGCCTTCTCCGCCCTGCCCCTGGCCGTGCTGCTGGCTGGCTTGTGCATCACCTTCACCCTGTGCTGGCTGCTCCGCGCCATCGCCACCCATCACGAGCAAACCGCCAGCATGAACCGCCGGTTGGCCCACGCCGCTCAGCACGATCCACTCACCGGCCTGCCGAATCGGACATTGCTTGAGGTGCGCGTGCATGAGGCTATCACCGACGCCATGGCAAGCGGACGCAGCTTGGCCGTCATCTTCATCGACTTGGATCGCTTCAAGCCCATCAACGACACGCTGGGTCACGATGCCGGCGACGCCATCCTGCGCCAAGTAGCGCGCCGCCTCTGCGGCGCTGTTCGGCCGACGGACACGGTGTCGCGGCTTGGAGGGGACGAGTTCATCGTGCTGCTCTCCGACCTTCCGGCGCCGGATCTGTGGCAGTTGGCGGCGGCGCGAATCCAGCGCAACCTCGCCCAGCCCATGAGCCACGGCGCCCACATCGTCACTGTGGGCGCCAGCCTGGGCGTGGCCCTGTTTCCTCAGCATGGGACGGACGCCTCCGCCCTGCTCCGCCATGCGGATGCGGCAATGTACGGTGTCAAGCGCGGCCGGGCCGCAAGGGATCATGACTCGGCCGCCTGAGGCGATGCGGCGAAATTAGGCCACGGAAATGTCGTCTCCCGCGTTGTGCGCGGCCCTTGCCCTGCCGTGCGGACCGTCCTATCCGCGCTAGGACCGGCGTGAACTGCGCGCCATTTTGCCGAAGGGGGGCCTCCCATGACCGCCATTGCCGACATCATCGCCCGCGAGATCCTGGATTCCCGTGGCAATCCCACCGTTGAGGTCGATGTTGTGCTGGAGAGCGGCGCGATTGGTCGTGCCGCGGTTCCCTCCGGAGCCTCCACCGGCGCGCACGAAGCCGTTGAACTGCGCGACGGCGACAAGGCTCGGTTCCATGGTAAGGGCGTCCTGAAGGCCATCGCCAATGTCGAAGGTGAAATCTTCGACGCCCTGTCCGGCATGGATGCGACCGAGCAGGTGAAGATCGACGAGGTGATGATCTCCCTCGACGGCACGCCAAACAAGTCGCGCCTCGGCGCCAATGCCATTCTGGCCGTGTCGCTGGCCACGGCCAAGGCGGCTGCGAACCATTTCGACGTGCCGCTTTACCGGTATGTGGGTGGTGTTTTCGCCCGTACCCTGCCCGTGCCGATGATGAACATCATCAATGGCGGACAGCATGCCGACAATCCGATCGACATCCAGGAATTCATGATCATGCCGGTGGCAGCAGGCAGCTCGGCCGAGGCTGCCCGTATTGGCTCCGAGGTGTTCATGAGCCTCAAGAAGGCACTGCATGATGCGGGCCACAACACCAATGTCGGTGACGAGGGCGGCTTTGCACCCGATCTGAAGTCCGCCGACGAAGCGTTGGGCTTCATCGCCAAAGCCTGCGAGGCCGCCGGTCACCGGGTCGGCGAAGACATCATGTTCGCTCTCGACTGCGCCTCGACCGAGTTCTTCAAGAACGGCACCTACGACATGGAGGGCGAGGGCAAGAAGCTGGATGCCGCCGGCATGGTCGATTACCTGGCCGATCTTTGCGCTAAGTTTCCCATCATCTCCATCGAGGATGGCTGCGCCGAGGATGACTGGGAAGGCTGGAAGTTTTTGACCGACAAGCTCGGCGGCAAGGTGCAACTGGTGGGCGACGACCTTTTCGTTACCAATCCGGAGCGCCTGCGCCAGGGCATCGAGAAGAAGACCGGCAACTCCATCCTCGTCAAAGTGAACCAGATCGGTTCGCTGACCGAAACGCTGGAAGCGGTGGAAATGGCGCACCGCGCCGGATACACGGCCGTGATGTCCCACCGCTCGGGCGAGACGGAAGATTCAACCATCGCCGATCTCGCTGTGGCCACGAATTGCGGGCAGATCAAGACTGGCTCCCTTTCGCGCTCCGATCGCCTGGCCAAGTACAACCAGCTCATCCGGATCGAGCAGGGGCTGGGACCGGCCGCTCGCTACGCGGGGCGCACCATTCTGAAGCGCTGAGGAAGCTCCAGGTCGTGGCAGCTGCGCCACGACCAGAAAAAATTCACTACCGCGTGAAGGTAAAGCTTGCAAGAATCTAGCAAGCCAGCGTTAACCTCCCGCCTGATATCAGCCTTTCAAGGCATTGATTTGGCGGGAGCCTTCCATGCGGGCCATCAAGCGGACAATCAACATCCTTTGGCTGCCGCTGGTCTTTGGCGGGCTCATCTGGCACTTCGCCTGGTACGCCGTTCATGGCCCGCGCGTCGGCTCGCTGGCACGGGAAGCGAAAGCCGCCGAGATCAGCTCAGCGCATGGCATACTGACCAAGGTGGAAGCTGAGCGCGACGCGATGGAACGGAAAGTCGCGGGCTTGCGTGGTGATCTTATCGACCGCGACGTGCTTGATGAGCGTGCCAGGGCGCTGCTGAACATGGTAGGCAAGGACGAGTTGGTGGTGCCATACGGCAGCAATCAGCGTCTCTACTGAGCCATCAGCGCAGCGCCAGTTCCACAAGAGCGCGCGAGGCACGGCTTGCATAACGCTCGCGGTGCCGCAACGCCTTGAAGCTGCGGGGCGGCATGGTGACCCCGCAGCGAACCAGCAGTCCCGCTGCGAGGTGCGGTCCTGCGGCGCGTTCCGAAACAACCGTCGCGCCATTGTTGGCCTGAACGGCTGCCAGCACTGCTTCGTTCGAGGGCAGTTCCAGCGTCACCTGGAGCCTCTCCGGCAACAGGCCATGTTCGCGAAGCCACACCTCAAAGGCGGCGCGAGTGCCTGATCCGGATTCGCGAAGAACCCACGACGTCTCAAACATCCGTTCCGCTTCGAGATGACCTCCCCCGGCCCAGACGTGACCAGGCGCTGTCACCACGATCAACTGATCACGCGCCAGAATCGTCTGATCAAGGAGGGGGTTATCCACTTCACCCTCCACCAGTCCTAACTCGGCCGCCCCGGCTTCCACCGCATGCGCCACGCTGCTGGTGTTTCCCGCGACAACTTCCACCGTGACTTCAGGACATATGGTGCCGAACCGCACCAGCAATGGTGGCAGCCAGTAACTTGCCACCGTCTGACTGGCCTGAATCCGCAGGGTACCGCGGAGGGTGCCGCCAAGCTCCGACAAGACCAGCTCTGCCGCTTCGGCCCGGGCCAGCACCGCTACCGCCTCAGCTCTGAACACCCTGCCCGCCTGCGTCAGCTCGATCCGACGGCCAACACGGTGAAACAGGGCGATACCATGCCGGGCTTCCAACGAGCGGATGGCGGCACTGACTGCCGACTGGGTCAGGTGCAGCGTACCGGCTGCGCGCGTGACGTGCTCGCACTCCGCAACAGCCACAAAGATCCGCAATTGCTCCAGCGTCATAACTGATCGGTTTTAACGAACGATATGACAAGAGCAACATGTTGGATTGATTGGTTCAATCCTTTCATTCTTGTGAGATGCCGCCGAACACTTCCGCCTTGTCCCACCCCGCATTCAAACTGTTACCCGGCCTCGCCCTCTGCGGAGTGATCGCTGTCGTGGCTGCCATCCTCGCCAGCTTCCAGACGCATCTGCTGGGTCGGGCCTGGCTCGACGCCCTGGTGTTGGCGATCCTGCTCGGCACCGCCTGGCGCTCCTTGGTTCCCCTTCCTGCCAAGGCGGCATCGGGTATCGCTTTCAGTGCAAAGACGTTGCTGGAGGTCGCGGTGATGCTGCTCGGCGCCTCTCTCAGCACAACGGCCCTGTTGGCAGCCGGTCCCGCCCTGATCCTCGGCATTGGAGCCATCGTCGCCCTGTCGATCGTGCTGACCTACAGCATCGGCCGGGGCTTCGGCCTACCGCGTAAAATGGCTGTGCTGGTGGCTTGCGGCAATTCCATCTGCGGTAACTCCGCCATTGCGGCGGTGGCACCCATTATTGGCGCACAGGCCAAGGATGTGGCCGCCGCCATCGCCTTTACGGCAGCGCTCGGCGTAGGCGTGGTGCTGGCCTTGCCCCTTCTGGTCCCCCTTCTGGCGCTGGACCCGCTTCAATACGGCGTGCTCGCTGGCCTCACCGTTTATGCCGTACCACAGGTTTTGGCGGCCGCCGCTCCGGTCGGACCGTTGGCGGTACAGATGGGCACTCTGGTCAAGCTGGTCCGGGTGCTTGCCCTTGGGCCGGTGGTGCTCGGACTCTCCCTGCTGACGGCACGCCGCGCCGGGCCAGGGCAGCGGCCCGGCTTGGCCAAGCTGGTTCCCTGGTTCATTGTCGGCTTCATAGTGCTGGCGGCGATCCGGGCTATGGGATGGCTGCCCGCCGCTTTGTTGCATCCCATCGCCTGGGCTGCAGAAGTGCTGACCGTGCTGGCCATGGCCGCCCTGGGCCTGGGCGTGGACATGCGCGCCATGGCCAAGGCCGGCACTGCGGTGACCATGACCGTGCTGCTGTCCTTGCTTCTGCTTGCCCTGCTCAGCTTGGCCTTGATCGTGGTTCTGCAGCCAGGCTGAGGCAGCACGGCACGGTACCAGCCGCCAGCGCCTATCAGCGTTTCGCCTCGATGGCCTCCCAGAGCGCCTTCTCCAAATTCACGCCGTCAAAGCGAGCCACCTCCTGAAGGCCGGTCGGCGAGGTGACGTTGATCTCGGTAAGATAATCTCCGATCACGTCGATCCCGACAAAGATGAGGCCCCGCTGCTTCAGGGCGGGTCCGATCCGGGCACAGATCTCGCGGTCACGCTCGGTCAGTGCCACCTTCTCGGCACGACCACCGACATGCATGTTGCTGCGGCTTTCGCCGGTAGCGGGCACGCGGTTGATCGCGCCCATCGGCTCGCCATCCACCAGGATGATGCGCTTGTCGCCCAGCCGCACGGCCGGAACATACTGCTGGATCATCAGGGGCTCGCGCGAGCGTTCGGCGTAAAGTTCGAGCAGGGCATTCAGGTTGCCGTCTTCGGGGCGGAGGTGGAACACGCCCGCTCCGCCATTGCCGAAGAGTGGCTTGACGATGATATCGCCGTGCTTTTCGCGGAACTTCCGCACTTCCAGCGGATCATGCGTGATCATCGTGTCTGGCATTAGATCGGGGAACTGCATCACGAAAAGCTTCTCCGGTGCGTTACGCACGGCCACCGGATCATTCACCACAAGGGTGCGGGGGTGCAGCATCTCCAGGATGTGCGTCGCCGTGATATAGGCCATGTCGAAGGGCGGGTCCTGCCGCATCAGCACCACGTCCATGGTGGACAAGTCGACTTCCCGCGCTTCTCCAAGTGTGTAGTGGTTGCCCTTCTCCCGTCGCACCTCCACCGGCTGCGCGCGAGCCAGCACCTGGCCCGACCGCAGGGTCAGGTCCTTCACATGGTAATGCCACAAGGCATGGCCACGGGCCTGGGCTTCCAGCATCAGGACGAAGGTGCTGTCCCCGTCAATGTTGACGCTCTGGATCGGGTCCATCTGGACAGCCACTTTCAAGGGCTTCACCATGATATGCTCCATTCGGGCGGGGCCGAGTGACACGGCCGGTCAGGCCGATTGGTGGCACTGCTTGGGCCCGAAGGCCAGAGGCGGCGTCGCGCCGGGATCTCCGCGCAATGTCGAGGTGACGTTCAGAGCCGGCAGAGGCCGCGGCGAAGTGGAAGGAAACGGATTGATGCTTCCATGACGATCCTTTCTGGCAAGGCCAGGCTGGCCGGCGTCCTCGGTTGGCCTGCGTCACATTCCCGGTCGCCCAGACTGCACGGCTATTGGCTGCGGCAGCATGACATCGATGGTACCTATATTCCCCTTGAGGTGAGCCCGGAGGATTTTCCCACTGCGGTCCGCGCCCTGCTCCGAATGGGCTTCAAGGGCGCCAACGTAACGATCCCGCACAAGGAAGCTGCCTTCGCCGCCTGTGACGAGGTGGCACCCAGCGCGGTCCGGGCCGGAGCGGTGAACACGCTGGTGTTCCGGGAAGGCCGTGTTCTGGGCAGCAACACGGACGGGTTCGGCTTTCTGGAAAGCGTCCGCGAGCAGGCACCCGGGTGGCGCGCGGATGCGGGGCCGGCGATTCTGCTGGGTGCCGGAGGCGCCGCCCGCGCCATCGCCGCGGCCTTGCTGGATGCTGGCTGCCCCCGCCTCACCATCGTCAATCGCAGCATCGGGCGGGCCGAAACCCTGGCACGCGAGATTGGCGGTGCGGTGGAGGTGGCCTCCAAGCCGGATCTTGCCCAAGCCGCGCTTCTGGTGAATTCGACCAGCCTTGGCATGGTCGGTCAGCCGCCATTGGAAATCGATCTCACTCCTCTGCCGCCGCACGCCGTGGTCGCGGATGCCGTCTATGTTCCGCTTGAAACGCCCTTGCTCGCAGCGGCGCGCCGGCGTGGATTGCGTGCGGTGGATGGGCTGGGCATGCTGCTGCATCAGGCCCGGCCGGGTTTCGAGGCGTGGTTCGGCATTTCGCCCGAGGTCGACGCGGCCTTGCGGGAGTTTGTCGCCGGCGACCTGCCGCGCGCGGCATGATGGTTCTGGGCCTGACAGGCGGCATCGGCATGGGCAAGTCACATGCGGCTACGCAGTTCCGCCGCCTCGGTATCCCCATCTTCGACGCGGACGACACGGTTCATCGCCTGCAATCCGTGCGGGGTCGCGCGGTCAGGCCGATCGGCGACGCCTTTCCTGGCACGATCGCGAATGGCGGGGTGAACCGGGAAGCCCTTCGGCAGGCGGTACTTGGAAATCCCGCTGCCCTGAAGCGCCTGGAGAGAATCGTGCACCCCCTGGTCCGGTCGGAGGAGCGGCGCTTCATTCAGCGATGCCGCAGGCAGGGCAGACGGCTGGTCGTGCTGGACATCCCGCTGCTGTTTGAGACAGGAGGCGATGCGCGATGCGACGTGGTGGTGGTGGTTTCCGCCCCCGCCGCGGTGCAGCGCGCGCGCGTGCTTCGGCGCTCCGGCATGACGCGGGAACGGCTTTCCGCTATTCTGGCCCGCCAGATGCCGGATGCCGAAAAGCAGCGCCGTGCGGATTTTGTTGTCCGTACCGGCCTGTCCCGCGGCCATGCCACCCGCGCCATCACTCGCTTGCTGCAGAGCCTTCGATGACCCGCACTCTGATCCTCGACACCGAAACCACCGGGCTGGACCCGCTGACTGGCGACCGTATCCTGGAAGTCGCCGTGGTGGAGCTGATCAATCTGGTTCCGTCCGGGCGGCACTACCATGTGCTGATCGATCCGGAGCGCGAGGTTCCGGAGGAAGCCGCACGGGTGCATGGCTTCACCTGGGACATGCTGCGCGGCAAGCCAAAATTCGCCGAGATCCTGCCAGAGATGCTGGTGTTCCTTGGTGACGATCCCATCGTGGCCCACAATGCGAGCTTTGACTTCGCCTTTCTGGACTCCGAGTTCAAGAAGGCAGGTCAGCCAACCATTGACCGTCGGCGGATGATCGACAGCCTGGTGCTCGCGAAGAAGCGTTTTCCTGGCCTGCCAAACAGCCTCGATGCTTTGTGCCGGCGGTATGGCATCGACAATTCGATGCGCACATCGCACAACGCTTTGCTGGACGTCCAGCTTCTGGCGCAGGTCTATCTGGAACTGATGGGCGGCAAGCAGCCGGGCCTCGGCCTCGTATCCGCCCCCGTCCTGCAATCCCCGGTGATCGTCGCCGTTCAGTCCACCGCAGATACCGCACGGTCGCCCCGGCTCATCATGCCCACGGAAGCGGAAATCGCCGCACACCACGCTTTCGTCCAGAAGCTCAAGGAGCCGCTCTGGAACAGCGTGGAAGCGGCGGAACCCGCAGCCGGCTGAAGACAGGTCGGTTCAGGAATTCCAGTCCGGCGCGAAGTCTGGCTGAACCTGTCGTTGATCCTTGGGCAGCCGGTCGATCGTGGCGATCTCCTCCACTGTGAGACGGGACATCAGCTGAACTGCGTCGAGATTGGCTTGCTGGCTCTCGCGGCGCGACGCCTTGGGAATGGCCACCACACCGTGTTGACGGAGAAGCCAGGCCAGACCCACCTGAAGCGGCGAGACACCATGGCTTGAAGCAATGTCGCGCAGCACAGGCTGCTCGGCCAGGATGCCACGAGCCAGGGGTGAATAGGCGGTGAGCGCAATGTCTCGCGGCTGGCACCAATCCAGCAACGGCTTCTGGGACAGAAGCGCGTGGTACTCGACCTGCAGACAGGCTGGCTCCGCGCCCATCTGCTCAAGCTGACGCATCAGTGAGGGCGTGAAGTTGGAGACACCCCAGGCCCGGATCAGCCCGGCCTCCCGTGCCGCGCCAAGGGTCTTGATAATCCCGGGCAGATCCATCCCCGGCGCCGGCCAGTGCACCAGGAAAAGGTCGAGATAGGACGTCCGGAGCTTTGCGAGCGAGGCGTCCAGTGAGCGGCGCAGCGCCTCGGGCTCCAGGCTGTCCCACCATACCTTGCTGGTCAGGAAGATCTGCTCCCGCGGCAAGCCGGCGGCGGCCATGGCCGCGCCAACCTCCGCCTCGTTCTCGTAGCGCGCGGCGGTGTCGAGGTGACGGTAGCCTAGCGCGAGCGCACCCTCGACTCCTGCCTGTCCTTCCGCGCCGGTCATCTTGAACGTGCCAAGTCCCAGCTTCGGGATGGCGATCCGGCTGGTTTCGAGAACAGGAATCTTCATGGCAGCGGTTACTCTTCGCTTGTCTGCCGCCAAGGATCAGGCAGGAGGCGCCCTGCGGCAACCCCCTCGCCTCCATCACGTTGCCAAGGCAGCAGCCGGCGCCTTAAGCGGAGCGGCCCAGGGAGCGCCGGGCGATCTCTGCCAGGAAACCACTCGCGACGGGAAGAACGTCATCGTTGAAATCGTAGCCGGGATTATGCAGTTCCCGCCCTCCCTCGGCCGAGCCGTTTCCGATCCAGACAAAGGCGCCGGGAACCTCCTGCAGGAAGCGGGAAAAATCCTCGCCGGTCATGGCCGGGGGAATGTCGCGGCGCAGCGCCGACACGGCCGCGGCAGCTTCGGCGGCCATCTCCCGCGGCCCTGCATGATTGCGGGTCACCGGGACGCCGCCACGAAAGGCCACGGAAGCATTCACGCCAAACGTCACCTCCAGCCCCGCCGCCACCCGGCGCAATCCGCTGCGGATCTGCTCGCCAACCTCGTCACGCAGGAAGCGCATGCTGCCCAGAATATCGACCCGGGCAGCGATCTGGTTCTGGGCCTCGCCGCCATGGATGGTCGTCAGGCTGACCACGCCCGTGTCCATCGGATCGAGCGACCGGGCGACAATGGACTGGCAGGCAACGATGGCATGGCCCGCCGCAACAACCGGGTCCCTTGTCAGGTGCGGCAATGCCGCGTGCCCGGCATGGCCTTCGATGGCGATTTCGAAGCGGTCTCCAGCTGCCATGACGGCATCCTCATGCACCGCGATGGTTCCTGTCGCCAAGCCTGGCCAGTTGTGCCAGCCATAGATCTGGTCCATCGGGAAGCGGTGGAACAAGCCATCCTTGATCATGGAAGCGGCACCGCCGCCGCCCTCTTCCGCCGGTTGGAAAACCAGCCGCACCGTGCCGCTCCAGTTCTGGTCGGCCATCAGGAGGGCGGCGGCGCCGAGCAGCGCCACGGTGTGGCCGTCATGCCCGCAGGCGTGCATGACGCCCGACACGGTGCTACGCCAGGGCAGGTCCTGCCCCGCCTCCTCGATCGGCAGGGCGTCCATGTCACCGCGCAGCCCGACGCTGCGGTTGCTGCCGGAGCGTTGAAGGGTTGCGACAACGCCATGGCCACCGACATGCTGGGTGATATCGGTGATGCCGAGCTCTTTCAGCCACTCCACCACCTGAGCCGCCGTTGCGCCCTCGTGATGGGTCAGTCCGGGATTGGCGTGGAGATGCCGGCGCCAACGGGTGAGCGTTTCTGCAAGGGTCGGATCCATACGGGAAGGCATACCGCTTAAAACGATGCGCCTCAAACAACGCTTCTCCCTGCTGCTGCTCCCCGGCCTTGGCCTTGCCGCTACCCTGGTCGCGGCGGCACCGCACGTTCTGATGCCCCCGGCCTTCGCCCAGGCTGCGGATGACACGGCTGGCGAAGCGGCGCTCGCGGCGGAAGCCGAAGCCGAACCCGTGCTGCCCTACACGGTGACCTTGCCGGAAACGGGGGACGAGGCACTCGACGATGCGATCCGCCGCGCTTCCGGCCTGGAGCAGTTGCGGGAAGCCGCGCCGGTGGACGGGTTTGGGCTTGTGGGCCGGGCCATCGCCGAGGCTGATGCGATGCAGGCGGCGTTGCGATCCGAGGGGTATTATCGGGGCATGGCTCGCATCCTCGTGGACGGCCAGGCGCCCGACACGCCCGGACTGGCCGAGCGCCTTCAATCGCGGGCGCGCCCGCCTGCCGATGCCCGTGATGGGGAAACACCTGTTGCCGTGACCGTGGCGGTGGAGCCGGGAGCGCAGTACAGGCTCGCGCCCGTGCGCCTGCAGGCTGAACCGGCCGGCATTCCGATTGACGATGCGGGGGAGACAGGGCTGGAAACCGGCGCACCGGCCCGTGCCCAGCCAGTGCTCGACGCGGAGGGCCGCCTTGCCGCCGCTCTCAAGGAGGCCGGTCATCCCTTTGCCGCCGTTCGCCGAAGGGTCACGGTGGATCATGACACCCGGCAGATGGAAGTCACTTTCATTGTTGCCCCTGGCCCGCGCGCCGACTTCGCCATGCCACGGGTGGAGGGGCAGCAGCGCACGAGGGACAGCCTGGTTCAGACCGTGGTCGCCCCGCTGGCCGACCAGCGCTACAATCAGGCCACGCTGGACGAGACGCGCCGCGACCTGCTGGCCCTCGGGGTTTTTTCAACGGTGCGCGCACGTGCCGGCGAGCGGCTGGACCAGGAAGGCCACCTTCCTGTCACCTTCACCGTTATCGAGCGTCCATTGCGGGCCATCGGCTTCGGCGCCGCCTACGAGACGCGGTACGGCCCCACCTTCAACGCCTATTGGGAGCACCGGAACCTGTTCGGCGGTGCCGAGCGCTTTCGGGTGGAGGGCGAGGTCAACCGTCTCGGCACCACCGGCGACACCAGCGACACGGGTGGCCGGGTGGGCGTCAGCCTTGCAACTCCCTGGTTCCTGGGCCGCAACCAGACCGTGACCTTTGATATTGCGGCGCTGCGCGAGCGGCCGGACGCCTATGACCGCGACGCCTTCACCGCCAGCGCGATTCTGGAACGCGAGATTTCCCGGCGGCTGACCATTGGCCTTGGGCCTCAGATCGAGTTCAGCCGGGTGACGCAAGATGGTGTCACGAACGAGTATCAGCTGCTTGGCCTGCTGGGTCAGCTGCGCTGGGACACAACGGACAACCCGCTGAACCCGAGCCGCGGCGTCCGCGTTTCCGGACTGGTCAACCCCATCTACAGCCTGGGCGAGAGCAACACCTTCACCCGGCTGCGGGCCCAGGGCAGCACGTACCTCGATATTCTTGGCGACAAAGGCAGCATTCTGGCGCTGCGGGGGGTCGTCGGCAGCATTGTCGGTGCTTCGGTTGGATCCGTGCCGCCTGACAAGCGTTTCTATTCCGGCGGCGGCGGATCGGTGCGCGGCTACGACTACCAATCGATTGGACCGCGTACTCTGAACGACGAGCCCCGCGGCGGTCTTTCCCTGGTGGAGGGTTCGGTGGAACTGCGGCAGCGCGTTAGCGGACCCTGGGGCATGGCGGCCTTTGTGGATGCCGGCGCCGTCACCGAGGACCCGACGCCCACCTTCGACAATCTCAAGGTCGGGGCCGGGCTTGGCGTACGATACCAGACGGGCATCGGCCCCATCCGTGCCGACATCGCCATTCCCCTCAACAAGGAGGAAGGCGACGCGGCCTTCGGCTTTTATATCGGCATCGGGCAGGCTTTCTGATGGGACGCTTTCTGAAATGGGCAGGGATCGCACTCGCGGTCCTGATCCTGCTTCCCGTTCTGCTGATTGCGGGGATCGTCATCGGCGTGAACACCGGACCTGGCCAGAGGCTGCTTGCCTCCACCGCCGAGCGCTTCGTGCCGGGCCTGTCGATCGAAGGCCTGCACGGCCCGATCCCTGGCGGCCCCGGCTTCGCACGCCTCAGCATGTCGGACGGTAATGGCCCCTGGCTTGAAATTGAGGATGCCCGGCTGAGCTTCGACTACATGGCGCTGCTGGGTCGCGAGCTACGTATCGAGGAACTGGCGGCGAGGCGCGTTGCCCTTCTTCGCATCCCACCACCCGGGGAAACGCCGCAAGAGCCGCAGCCTGCCGAGGAACCTGGCAGTGTTGTGCCGCAGCTTCCAGAGCTGCCCATCTCCATCCACCTCGACCGCCTTGCGATTGATCGCATCGAGGTTGCGAATCAGGTCGTCACCCTGCCGTCCGGCGACCCGAACGGGCTGGTGCTCTCGCTCGAGGGCGATGCGAGCTTTGTGGAGGCCATCCTCCAGGCCCGGTTGTCCGTGCAGCGCCTGGATGCGCCTGGCCAGTTCGAGCTGGATCTCGGCCTGGACCCGTCCAGCCGGCTAGCCGGGCGGCTGCGGGCCCAGGAGCCACCGGGCGGCTTGATGGCCACCGCTCTCGGCATCGCTGATGCACCGGCTGAATTGGACCTGACCCTGGATGGTCCGCCCGAAGGTGCTGACCTGACCCTGCGAAGTGATTTTGGTGGCCAGGCCGGCATGACGGCGGATGGTCGAGTGGCGCTGACCGCCGGTGGCGCCTTTGCCATGGCCCTCAAGGGGCGCCTCCAGCCGCCGGCGGCGCTGGCGCCGGAGCCGGTTCGTTCCATCGAGTTCGATGTTGATGCCAGCGTGCCCGCGGGTGGCGATCCGCAGCTTCGCCACCTCCGGGTCGCTGCCGCAGCCGGAACGGTGGAAGCCAGCGGCAATCAGCAGAAACTCGACCTTCAGGCGCGAATCGCACCCTCGGCCACGCTGGGAGCGCTTGTGCCGGAGATCGTCGGTTGGCAGGAGATCACCCTGGCCGGCTCCGTGCATGACGCCGAGCGACTCGATGTGCGGGTTCTGCCACGTGGCCTGACAGGCCCTGAGCCCATGGGCGGCGTGGTTGGGCCCGACCCCGTCATCACCTTCCGGGGCACAGCGCAGCATGTGGAGGAACTTCTGGTTGAGGGCGCGGGCGCCAAGCTGCGCTTGAGCGGCGACGTAGGGGAGAGTCTGGCCCTGCTCGCTGATCTCGAAGTTCCGGACCTGAAGGCAGCGCGCCCGGAGGTGGAAGGCCCGCTTTCCGCCCACGTCCGCATCTTTGGCCCGAGGGCCGATCCCGGCTTCGCGCTGGAGGTGCAAAGCCCGGGAGTGAACGCCGCAGGGCGTCGGATCGAGGCACTGATGCTGCACGCCGAAGCGCCCAATATCAGCGGCATGGCCGGCCAGCTGCGCCTAACCGGGCGTGCCGAAGGGCAGCCTGTCTCCGTGGCACTGACCGCAGCACGTGAAGGCGATCTGGTCAGGCTGGCCGAAGCCCGTGCCGAGTTCGGACCTGTGCATGCCGATGCCGGTGGCACCTTCAACATGGCCACGACGCGCTTTGACGGGCAGGCCGTGCTGCGATCCGAGAACTTGGCACCCCTCGCGCCCTTGATCGGCCAGCCTGTCGCTGGCGGACTGCGGATCGAGGCGAAGGCCACCGCCACGCCCGAGGGCGGGCAGGTTTTCGACATGCGGGCGCGGACCCAGCGCCTGCGGTATGCGGGCCAGGACTACGCGCTGGATGCAAGCTTCTCCGGGAATGAGGCGGATGCTGAGTGGCGCCTGGATGCCACATTGCCGCAGGCGCGGATTGACGGCCGTGGACGTTTCAGCCAGCGCCCGGACCAGGGCATGCGCGTGGATATTGCCGCCTTCAGCGCCATGCAGGGAGACCTTGGGATCCGGTTGGCTGCTCCGGCCGCCGTCCTGATGCCACCCTCCGGTGCTATTGAGATCCCTGGTATGCGTCTTGCTGCCCGACCTGCCGGCAACTTCACTGTCAGTGGCAGGTGGGGACCGCAGAATGCCGATTTGCGGGTCGCGCTGGCGGCACTTCCCGCCTCCCTGGTCAACATGTTCGCACCTGAGCCGCGGCTATCCGGCACAGTGGTGGGGGAAGCCCGCATCACCGGACCAACTTCCGCGCCGGAGGTGAATGCGACGCTGAACGGCACCGGGCTGCGGGTGGATGCCCCTTGGTCCCGTGGCTGGCCAGCAGCTTCGCTGCAGGTGCAGGCGGCGCGGACCGGCGCCGGTGCAGTGCGGGCCAACGCCGCGCTGCGAATGGGCAACATGCTCACCCTGGATGCCGAGGCATCGCTGCCACAGGGTCCAGGAAGCGAGGCTCCGGTCTCCGCCCGTGTCACGGGCAACACCAACCTGCAGCCGCTGCTGTCACCCAGCCTCGGCGGGGGTGCCAATCAGGTCACCGGCCGCATTGTTCTGGATGGCGGAGCCTCGGGCACCCTGGCGCAGCCCATTCTCAACGGCACCGCGACGCTCAGCGGCGGCGAGGTGCGTAATCCGGTCTATGGGCTGCGGCTGCGCAACATCCAAGGCCGCGTTCGGGCCGCGGGTGAGCAAGTGCTGCTGGAGAATTTCGTAGCCCTGGCCGGGAATGGCCGCATCACCATGCAAGGGCAGGCACAGCCCTTCGCTGCGGGCATTCCCTTGCAGATCGACATCGCGGCCCGCGATGCCACGCCGATCCAGAGCGAGTTGCTGACCGCGCTGCTGGATGCCGATCTTCGCTTCACCGGCCCGCTTCAGACCAGCCCTGCCCTCGGTGGTACCGTTCGGATGCGGCGAGTGGCCGTGAACATCCCGAACACGCTGCCTGGAGGCGGCGTCGCCACGCTGGGAGACGTGCGGGAGCGCGGCGCCAACGCACCCGCCCCCCCGCCGCCTGGCCCTGCCGCGCCTCCGGTGGCATTGGATATCACCGTCCAAGCGCCCCAATCCATTTTGATTCGCGGCCGTGGCTTGGACGCGGAATTGGGTGGACAGCTTCATGTCGGTGGCACCGCCAGCGATCCGCAGCCGGACGGCGCCTTCACTCTGCGGCGTGGCACCTTCCAGCTCATAGACCGGCGCATCCAGTTCGACCGCGGCAGCAGCCTCTCCTTTGACGGCAACATGCTGCCCACGCTGAACTTCAACGCCACCACCAGGGCGCAGAGCCTGGCCATCACCATCAGCATTACCGGCCCGCCCAACGATCCGCAGATCAGCTTCACATCCAGCCCCGAATTGCCGCAGGACGAGGTGCTGGCACGCCTTCTCTTCAACCGACCATTGGATCGACTGTCTCCGTTCGAGATTGCCCAGCTGGCTGGTGGCGCCGCGACCTTGGCCGGCGCAGGACCTGGAGGGTCGCGCGGCTTTCTGGGTGGCATTGCCGATCGCCTGGGCCTGGACCGACTGGGCGTTGGCGGCGGTGGCGGGAATAACGGCAGCAACAATGCCGACAGCGGCAACATCAATCCGACAGTGCAGGCTGGCGGTTATGTCGGACAGGGCGTGTATGTCGGGGTCGAACAAGGCGCGGAAGGCGGACCGCGCGTAGGTGTGGAACTGGAAGTCACACCCCGGCTGAAGGTGGAGAGCAGCACGGGCGGGGAGAACGGCGAAAGGGTAGGTTTGTCCTACGAGTTTGAATACTGATGCCGGAACCGCTTCACTCCGTTCCGCCTGTGTGTCACTTCGTCAGGCGTTGAGGAGAATCGATCAGTATGCGTGCTTTCGAAGGGCAGATTTCCGGCAATCGACCGATCTCTCGTTCGACCGAGGAAAAGAAGCGCCAATTGCGTGAACTTAAGGATGCACTTGCGGCCCTAAAGCCGCAGGCGGCCGCCAGCCTCCGCGCCTCGCTTACGGCCAAGATCAAAGCGTTGGAAACAGAACTCGCGCCACGGAAGTGACCTGAGACTTTGTGCGGCCACGCCAGGCGATCCGTCGCCTGGCACGCATCGCGGTCAGGCCCGTCCCGCTTTCGGGACAGTTACGCGCCCTGGCTCAGGACGCGCGCGCTTCCGGCTCTGCCGGCTCCGAACCGGCGTGCTTGTTGGGTGGCGGAAGCTCTACCTCGATCGCCAGGGTGCTCATATCTCCCCCTCGATCGAGCGAGACGTTGACTGCCTTGGGATCGATGGCGACATAGCGCGCCACCACTTCGATCAGTTCCTTTTGCAGCCGCGGCAGGAAGTCGCTGCCGGTCCGGCTGATCCGCTCATGCGCCAGGACAATTTGCAGCCTTTCCTTGGCCGCACCAGCGCTGCTCGGCGGCGGTTTGCTTTTGCCGCGAAAGACGTCAAGCCAGCTCATGCGGCCCTCCCCCCAAACAGGCGCGCCAGGAAACCACGCTTTTCGGGCTCAATGAAGCGATGCGGTCGTTCTTCGCCCAGAAAGCGGGCGACGGCGTCCTTGTAGGCCTGACCTGCCGTGCTGCCCTCGTCGAGGATCACGGGGCTACCGGTGTTGGAAGCCTTGAGCACGCTTTCGCTCTCGGGAATTACGCCGAGCAATGGGATGGCCAGGATCTCCCGGATATCCTCCAGCTTCAGCATCTCGCCTTTCTCGACCCGCGCGGCATCATAGCGGGTGACCACCAGATGCTCCTTCACGGGCTCGCGCTTTTCCTCGGCCCGCTTCGAGCGTGACTGCAACACGCCGAGGATGCGATCCGAATCGCGCACCGAGGACACTTCAGGATTGGTCACGATGATGGCCTGGTCGGCGAAATACAGCGCCAGCAACGCACCCTTCTCGATGCCGGCAGGGCTGTCACATAGGATGTAGTCGAACTCCTTCGCCAATTCCTCGATGATCGTCGCAACGCCCTCCTTGGTCAGGGCGTCCTTGTCACGTGTTTGGCTGGCGGGAAGGATGGACAGGGTGTCCACTCGCTTGTCACGAATCAAAGCCTGGTTGAGCTTTGCCTCGCCGGTGATGACGTTGACGATGTCAAACACCACGCGGCGCTCCACGCCCATGATCAGGTCAAGGTTGCGCAGTCCAACATCGAAGTCGATGACAACCGTTTTCTTGCCGGCTTGCGCCAGACCCGTGGCGAAGGCAGCCGAGCTTGTGGTCTTGCCGACCCCTCCCTTGCCCGACGTCACCACGATCACTTGCGCCATTGAAAATCTCCTCTCCGCCGCTGCGGCCTTGCCTCAGAAAGCCGGGTCAGCCCAGCCGGTCAAATCTCATATTCTCGCCGACAAGCCGCACCTGCACGGCCTTGCCGATCGGCGCATCCGCCAGCCCATCCCGCACCGCGTAGTAACCGGCGATGGACACCAATTCCGGGTCGAAGTTAAGAGCAAAGACCCGTGCATCCAGGTTGTCTGCTCCGCCGGCAATCGCCCGCCCGCGCAAGTGGCCGTAGACATGAAGGTTGCCGTCCGCAATGACTTCGGCACCGGGATTCACCGTGCCATTGACGATCAGATCGGCACCTTGCGCCCAGATCCTCTGGCCCGCCCGCACGGCATGGTCGATCACCATGGTAGGCCGTGCGCCTTCCACAGGGGCATGCGATGCCGAAAGGGCAGGCTCGGTCACCGGCGGTGGAGGAGCATTCTGCGCCGGGGCAAGCGGAACCGCTTCCTCCTTGCCGCCGGCTGTGCGCAACGGAGGAAGCCCCGCACCTTGCGCGGCCGCACGAAGCTCTGGTGAACCGCCCACCGTGCCAATCGGTGTGATCTCGATGCGGCGGAGCTCGGCGGCCAAGGTGACGAAATCCACGCCCTGGCCTCCTCCTTCCAGATCATCCAGGCCAATCACCAGCGGCGCGAAACGCAAGAAGCCCGGTGCCCTGCGAAATTGATCCGCCAAGGCCGGAATCACGGCTTCTGGCCGCGGATCGAGCAGGCGCAGCACAAGAAGATTGAAGTTCGCGCCGCGCAACCGAAACGGCTCTAGGCGGGCATGGGCGGCGGGTACGGACATCGGGTGCGGATGCGATCCTGGCTGAAGAGACGACGTCTCGGCTGATCCGGGTTGCGGCACAGACGGTTCGAATATGTCCGCAGGCACGCGGCGATTCGCAACATATACAGAAGCGCAGCGTCTTACAGAAGCCGCGGCTTCGCGTAAAAGCCGAAGCCGCGCTGCCCCCGAAGAGGATACGCCTACCGATGGCCAAGATCATCCCCACACGTGAGGATTATCGGTACTTCCTGGAAATCCCGACGCGGTGGGCTGATCAGGATGCCTATAGACACGTCAATAACGCTGTCTATTACACCTACTTCGATACTCTGGTTGCCTCGTTCCTTGGCTCGCTTGCCCTGGCTCCGGAACAGGATGGGATCGGCGTGGTTGTGGAAACCATGTGCCGCCACCATACGCCCGCCTTCTTCCCTGAGACCTTGACCGCAGCATTGCGCGCTGGCCGCATCGGCACCAGTTCGGTGCGCTACGAGATCGGCATCTTTCGCCCTGGCCACATATCGGCCTGCGCAGACGGGCATTTCATCCACGTCCAGGTCGATCTGGCCGACCAGCACCGCACGCGGGCTATTCCTGAGAGGCTTCGAAATGCCCTTGTCCCGCTGCTGACAACCTAACCAGCTACGTCTTCGGCCTCAAGCCACAGCCTGAATTGAGGTGTGGGCGCACGGTGGGTGCGGGCCAAGGTGCAGCCGGCCTCAGGCCCTATAGTCGCTTGAGAGGTCGCTCCCAGCAGCCTGCCGGCAGCCAGAGGCCGAAGCTTTGCATCCCGGCCTCTGAGCTCCGGTGGCGCCGCCATGCGCTGCGCCAACAAACAGACACCTATGTGGAGGAGCCGACCTACCTACTGATGTCAGCCGCGGGTGCCAGCCTCGGCGGATTTGCGCTCGATCAGCTCGATCTTGTAGCCGTCCGGGTCCTCGACGAAGGCGATCACCGTGGTGCCGAACTTCACCGGGCCGGGCTCGCGGGTGATCTTGGCGCCCGCCTGCCTCAGCGTCTCGCAGGTTGCATAGACATCCGGCACGCCGATGGCCAAATGTCCGAACGCGTTGCCGAGTTCGTACTTCTCCACCCCATAATTGTAGGTCAGCTCGATCACGCCGGCGCCACTGCTTTCCGGTGCGTATCCGACAAAGACGAGCGTGTACTTGCCGTCCGGAACGTCATTGCGGCGAAGCTCCTTCATGCCAAGCAGGCGGGTGTAGAAATCGACGCTGCGTTCCAGGTCGCCCACGCGGATCATGGTGTGCAGGAAGCTGCTCATGGCATTCTCTCCTCAGGAAACTGGTATGGACCAGATGGGATCGCCGGGATCAACAGCAACCAGAAACAAGCCGGCGGCCTCAGCCGCCGCCACGGTTGAGGCACGGTTCACCACAATGGTCCCATTGGCCTCAATGGCGATGCCGCGCAGCCCTGCCGCCGCAGCGGCCCGGATGGTGGCATCACCGATGGCCGGTAGGTCGATCCGGCGGTCCTGACCTGGCTTCAGGATTTTCACCAGTACGCCGCCGGGGCCTTCCCGCCTCTGCTCCCCTGCCCGGGCGAGCATGGCATCCGTGCCTTCAATGGCTTCAACAGCCAGAACAAGCCCTTGCTGCACCACGCAGCCCTGTCCCACATCCACCGAGCCCAGCGCGCGCACCACCGCAATGCCCCGCGCGATGTCTCGCCGCGCTGTTTCATCCGGCTCTACGGAGGAAAGGTGTTCCGGGCCCGCCACCAGGAATTCCGCCAACACGGCCTGCGCCGGAACAGGCTCGAAGCCCTCTTCCTGCAGCACGCGCAGAACGGCCTTCAGCAAGGAATCGTCGCCGCCGAACGCCTTCATGCCCACGCGCGGTAATAGACGGGCAGCGCCGGCATCGGGCCGAAGCGAAAGAAAGCTCGGCCGCGTCACGCGTCCGGCCAGAACAACTTCCCGCACTCCCGCTCCCCGCAACCATTCCAGCATCCGGCCGGCGGCGCCGAGCCGGCACACGATGTGCGGATAGGATGCGTAGGAGGCGGGCTCTCCGAAGCCTTCAAGCACCACGACATGCGGCAACCGGCCTGCTGCGGCGGCGGCGGCGGCGGCGCGCCGCGGCATGTCTCCTGCCCCGACAATCATGCCGAGTGGCTGGCCGGCCGCGCCCTGCAGCCGGGCCGGCAAGGCGGTGGACAGGCTCACGGCCTAGCCCTGAGCCTCGCCCTCATCCTCCTCCAGCGGAGCCACACGCCGGGCCCGGCAAAGCCCGCGCTTGCTGTCACCGCGGATGAAGGCGAGGATTTCCTGGACGGCCGGATGATCGCCATGCTCGCGCGCGACGTGCTGAACCCGCTCCTGTAGGTTCCCTGCACTCCGGAAGAGGGCTCGGTAAACGGCACGGAGCTGGTGAATCTCGGCCCGAGAAAAACCGCGCCGCTTGAGCCCAATCAGGTTCAGGCCCGTCAGCCGTGCGCGGTTACCGAGCACGGCGCCAAACGGGATCACGTCGGCTTCCACGCCGCTCATGCCGCCGATCACCGACTGCCGACCGATCCGCACGAACTGGTGCAAGGCCGCGCCGCCACCGACAAACACCGTATCGGCGATCTGCACATGTCCGCCCAGCATCACGTTGTTGGCCAGGATCACATGATGATCCAGCGTGCAATCATGGCCGATGTGGGCATTGACCATGATCAGGCAGTCGGCGCCAACCGTGGTCACACCATGCCCGCCAACGCTGCCGCGATGGATGGTGGCATGCTCGCGGATCAAGGTGCGCGCACCGACCACGACCCGTGTTGGCTCGCCCTTGTACTTGAGGTCTTGCGGCGGCAGGCCTACCGAGGCGCCGGGGCTGATCCTGACGCCTTCCCCGATCTCCACATGGCCATCAATGACAACATGGCCGTCGATCGCCACACCCTGGCCCAGCGTGACATCGGCACCGATGATGCTGAATGGTCCGATCCGGCAATGCGCGGCGATCACGGCGCCAGGGGCGATGATGGCGGAGGGGTGAACTTCCGCCGAAGGATGGATGCCAGGCTCACGCGCGGCCGGGGAGGATTCGAGCACGGTCATCCGATCTCAGTGGCCCATGATCATGGCCGAATAGGTGGCCTCGGCGACGACGGTGCCGTCCACCCGCACCACGGCATTGAACTTCCACACATTCCGCCGTGCCTGCTCCTTGCGGATATGGATCCGCAACTGGTCACCAGGGCCAACGGGGCGACGGAACTTGGCGTTCTCGACGCTCATGAAGTAAACCACCTTGCCCCGCGCATCGGCACCCAAAGTTTCCACCACCAGCACGGCCGCGGTCTGCGCCATCGCTTCGATGATCAGCACGCCCGGCATTACCGGGTGGCTGGGGAAATGGCCCTGGAAGAACGGTTCGTTGATGGTGACGTTCTTGATGCCAATGGCGCTTTCGCCCAGCACCACATCCACCATGCGGTCCAGCAGCAGGAAGGGGTACCGGTGCGGAATTGCCGCCATGATCCGGGCGATGTCGCAGACTTCCATCGTCCGCTGCGCGTCGGTCGCCTCGCTGGGGGGCTGTTCCTGTTGATCCATGCCGCTAGTCCGTCTGCTCCGGCCGCCCTGCCGGCGGCCCCTTTTGTTCTTCCATGCCGGCAGGATGCGCCTTTCGCGCTCCGACACGCCGGAGATACAATGCTGCCCGCAATGCATCCTTCACGGGCATGGCGGGTGAGCCGGTAACGTCTTGGCCCGCCGCGATGTCGCCCTGCACACCGGCCTGGGCGCCGACCCTGGCCCGGGAGCCGATCGTGAGGTGTCCTGTCAACCCCGCCTGCCCGGCTATGGTGACGTAGTCCCCGAGCTTTGTGGAACCCGAAATACCGACCTGTGCCACAATCACGCAACCGCGCCCAGTGGTCACGTTGTGGCCGATCTGCACCAGGTTGTCGAGCCGAGTGCCGGCGCCGAGCACCGTGTCGCCCATTGCGCCACGGTCAACGCAGCTATTGGCTCCGACCTCGACCTCGTCCTCTAGGCGCACCCGCCCGAGCTGCGGAATGGTCAGGAAGCGCCCGTCCGGGGTCGGTGCGAAACCATAGCCTTCCTGTCCGACCCTTGCGCCGTGGTGCAGAGTCACCCGATCGCCGGCAATGCAGCAAACCGCGCTCGCATGGGCATGGATGCGGCAATCATCGCCGAAGACGCATCCTGGCCCGATGACCACATGGGGTCCCAGGACGCAGCGAGCTCCCAGAATGGCGCCCGGGCCGATCACCGCATAGGCACCGATCTCGCAACCCTCGCCCAGAATAGCATCCGCCGCCACGGAGGCGGTCGGATGGATGCCGGGAACGGGTGGCGGCGGCGGGTGAAACAGGCCTGCGATGCGCGCAAAGGCAAGGTGCGGCGCCGGGCTGATCAGCCCGGCGCAGCCGGCGGGCAAAGACCCTGCGAACTCGGACCGCAGCACAACCGCACCGGCGCGGCTAGCCCTCAGGGCGTCCAGGTGCTTCCGGCCATCCAGGAACGCCACCTCGTCCGGGCCAGCAAGCTCCAACGGCGCGACGTCGCGGAAAGGCAAGGCACCCTCGCCCACCATTTCGGCGCCGGCAGCCTTGGCAAGGTCGGAGAGCTGAAACGGGCCGGCCGCCGGGTGAAAGCGGGGATCGGCGGCCATCGCGTCAGTTCCGCCTCGGGGCCTGCCCCTGGGCGGGCGCCGCGGCAGGACGATTTGACGCGGGCTGAGCGCCCTCGGGCGGCAAGGTCACCGATTTGATGACCTTGTTGAGCTGTGCGGTCACCTCGGGCGAAAGATCGAAGGGCGGGTCGTTGTAGATGACCAGGGGACGCGGCAGCACCAGGTTCACCTTGCGGCTGGCCGCTACCTGGCGGATCACCGTGGCCAGAGCCTGTTCGATCTCCTGCAAACCTTCCTGTGCGGCCTGCTCGATATCGCGCGAACGGTCGCGGAACACCCGCTGGGAATCCTGCACGCGCTCCTGAAGATCGCGTTCCTTGTTGCGAAGTTCTTCGGGCGAGGCGGCACTGCGCTGGTTTGCCAGCGCCTGCTGTTCCTCGCGCCACCGCGCCTGCTCGCGCTGAAGGTCGTCGTTCAGCTTCTGGCGGCGACGCTCCACCTCTTCTCGCACGGCATTGAATGCGGTGGAGTCACGCTGCACGGCCTGCACATCGACGATGCCGATCACGGCAGCGGGCGGGGACTCGCCCGGCGGCAGCGGCGCGGGATTGGGCTGCACGGCGCGCTGGGCGGGACGCTGCTGCTGTTGCTGAGCCGGTCGCTGCGCCGGGGTCTGGCGCTGCTGCTGCTGCTGGCCCTGGTTCGGTACGAACCATTCCTGCTGCTGTGCCCATGAAGCTCCGCTGCCCACAAGCATGGAAGAGAACAAGGTGGCGGCAAAAAGGGCCGGGGCGCGTCTGGCCATGATCATCAAACTCCGTGCGGATCAGAAGCGCGTGCCGAAGCCGAAGCGGAAGACCTGCGTTTCATCGTAGTCCTTCTTCACCACGGCCTGCGCCAGATCGATATTGATCAGGCCGAAAGGGCTGCGCCATGAGATGCCGATGCCGGCACCTACGCGGGGCGCGCTATCATCGACGATGGTGGCACCCGGATCGATGTTGCTCAGCGAGCCGACATCGACGAAGGCACGCCCGATCAGCCCGATCTCGGATGGCACGGGAAGCGGGAAGCGCATCTCCGTGCTTTGCGTCCAGATGGTTCGGCCACCCAGAGAGTCATCGCTCAACGTGTCGCGCGGACCAGCGCCGGCCACCGCGAAGCCGCGCAGATTCTCGCCGCCCAGGAAGAAGCGGTCGAGGATGCGCTCCCGCTTATCGCTGCCGCCATAGCTTTCCATGTGGCCGGCACCTGCCGAAATGGCGAGGACATAATCCGGATCGCCGAGCAAACGCTCGAACGGGACGTAGTAGGTGCCGTCCAGGCGGCCGCGGACGTAATTGACGTCACCACCCAGACCGGCCAGATCGATGCCGAGCCGGACCACGTAGCCACTGCGCGGATCGAGGCGCGAATCGCGCGTATCGTAGGTCAGCGTCTGGCCGATCTGCGACAGCAGCGTCACGCCCTGCTGCTCCCGGATGTAGATGCTGGCATCCCGATCGACATTGAACACGTTGCGGCGGGACAGCGTATAGGCCCAGGACTGACGCAGCCGTTCGTTGAACTCGTAGCCGGCGCGCAGGCTGAAGCCGGCACGGCGCTCCTCGTAGCCCGAGTAATCCGTCAGGTCGCGAACAACGTAGAAGAGATCGGCGCCCACCGACAGGTTGCGGTCCAGGAAGGACGGATCGGTGACCGACAGATCGACCTGGCTGCGGCGCTGGGCGATCGTGGTGTTGATGCGGCCGTCGATCCCGGTACCGAGCAGGTTGCGCTCGCGCAGCCCCAAATCGGCCAACGCTCCCGCATCCGTGGAATAGCCGCCGCCGAGCGAGATTTCGCCCGTGGCCCGTTCCGTTACATTGGCATTGAGCACGACGCGATCTGGCGTGCCACCAGGCTGCGGCGCGATCTGCACGTCGCTGAAATAGCCCAGGTCACGGATACGCTGCCGCGAGCGGTTCAACTGTGCCGCATTGAAGGCATCGCCTTCAACCATGCGCATCTCGCGGCGGATCACGCGGTCCTGTGTCCGGGTATTCCCGGTGATGTCGATGCGCTCGATATAGGCGCGCGGCCCTTCCGCCACATTGAAGGCGACGTCCACCCGGCGGTCCTCGGGGTGGCGCGTGATCCGAGGCTCAACCTCGACAAACGGTGCGCCGGCCAGATTCGCCCGGTCGATCAGCGTCTGGTTCATGTTCTCGACGGCGTCGCCATCATACCAGTCGCCCTGCCGGATGGTCAGTGCCGGTGTCAGGTCCGCACCGGTGACATTGCGCAGGCTTGAATTGATGTCGACCTTGCCGACGCGGTAGCGGGGGCCTTCCTTGATCGTGTAGGTGACAAAGAAGCCACTGCGATCGGGCGCCAGCTCGGCGGTCGCGTCGGTAATCTGCACATCCGCGTAGCCTTCCCGCTGATAATAGCGGCGCAGCAGCTCACGATCGAAATTCAGGCGCTCAGGGTCATAGGTGTCGGAGGTGGAAAAGACCCGATACCAAGCGGATTCGCGGGATGCCACGATCTCCTTCAGCCGGCTGTCGGAGAAGGCCTCGTTACCAATGAAATTGACGCGGCTGATAAGGGCGGAGTCGCCCTCGGTGATCTCGAACACCACATCGACGCGGTTCTGGTCGCGTTCGATGATCTTGGGTTCGACCCGGGCGGCGAAGCGGCCGCGCCGGGCATAAAGCTCCAGCAGCCGCTGCCGGTCCGCCTGCGCCGTAGCCGGCGTGAACACCGCGCGCTCCCGCAGGGTGATCACCGGACGCAGCGTGTCGTCCGACAGGGCGCTATTCCCCTCGAATGCCACCTGATTGACGATCGGGTTCTCCTGAACCCGGACCACCAGGCGTTCGCCTTGCCGGGTGATCTGCACATCCCGGAACAGGCCAGTGGCGAAAAGCGTTCGCAGACTGCGATCCACCCCATCGCCATTATAGGCATCGCCGGGCTGGATCAGCATGTAGGAGCGGATGGTATCCGCCTCAATGCGCTGATTCCCCTGGATGTCGATGCCGGTGATCGTGCTGCCGGAAACCTGCCCCGGCGCACCGGCGGCCCGACGTGGTTGAGCCTGCACATCAGCCGGCATCAGGGCAGGTACGAGGCAGGTGGCGGCGAGCAGAAGGGCGCGGGTGGCGTGCAAGGGTCGGATCCGGGGCCAGTGATGAGGGCCGGAGAAGGCCTGTGGAACCCCGAAAACGGGGACGTCTCGGGCGGTGCGGAGACTAGCTGGGAACGCATCCCCTCGCCACCCCCAAGCCTTAACCCAGAGCGCCGCCGCGATCTACAAGTCTTTCAGTCTATTATCCGACGACCCAGCAACGCCTTGGCAAGGAGGGTCAACAGCGGTCAGCCGGCCAGGCCGCTGACCCACCGCACCACGCCAAGACTGGAGAGATCATTCCATGTGGCAAAAACGAACAGGGCGATCAGCAGCGCGAATCCGGCTCGGAACCCGTACTCGATTGCCCGCGGTGGCAGAGGCCTGCCGCGGATCGCCTCTGCGGCATAGAACAGCAGGTGCCCGCCATCCAAGACAGGGATCGGAAACAGGTTGATCAGGGCCAGGTTCACGGACAGGATCGCCATAAAGGAAACGAGGCTCGCAACGCCCAGCTGTGCAACCTGGCCCGAAAGCTGAGCAATGCGCAGTGGGCCGCCCAGCTCCTCGGTGCCGCGCTGCCCAGCGATCATCTGCCACAAGCCTGCCAGCGTCTGGGTGGTGATGTCCCAGGTCTGGTTCGCACCAGCCCCAAGGGCGCTGATGGGGTTCAGTCGCTGGAACTCAACCGCGCCGCCGGCAATCCCCAACACACCTGAGATTGCTCCATTGGTGTCCCGCGGCTCTGGCGTGGCGGTGAGGCTCTGTTGAGCATTGTCGCGCTCGATCAGGATCTCGACCGCCTGGCCGGCACGGGGCTGGACATGGCGTTGCACATCCTCGAAGCGCGTGACGGGCGTTCCGTCCAGGCTGACGATGCGGTCACCCGGTAGAAGCCCTGCCCTCTCCGCCGCACTGCCGGCCACCACCGTGCCTACGGTGCTGCTCGGCTGCGGCTGACCCAGCGTCATGTAGAGCCCGGCAAACAATACCGCGGCCAGCAGGAAATTGGCGATCGGGCCGGCAGCGACAATGATGGCGCGGTCGCGGACAGGCTTGTCGTGGAAGGTTTGCCCAACCCTCCAGCCGGCCCGCGTTTCCTGGGAAGCGTCCTCGGGTCCTTCCTGACCATGCAGCTTCACGAATCCGCCGAGCGGCAGCCAGGCCAGCCGCCACTCCGTTCCTTGCCGGTCGGTCCAGGCGTGGATGCGGCGCCCGAAGCCGATGGAGAACACCTCAACATGCACGCCACGCCAGCGGGCGGCCAAGTAGTGCCCGAGTTCGTGGATGAAGACGAGTACGCCCAGCACCACAATGAAGGCGAGGATCGAGCGCAGCGGCTCGGGCAGCAGGTCCAAGGTCGTCTCTCCTGCCCGGCTTCAAGGCATACCGGGCGACAACGTGGCGCGGGCCTCGCGCGTGAAGGGCAGCGGCCCCTTCCGGCGCCGCCGCGATCTCAGGCTGCCCTGCGGGCGGCCCGGTAGGCGGCATCCTGCCGGCTCTGAGCATCCAGCGCCAGGACCGCGTCGAGGTCAGGCACGACTGGGCTGCCGAGGGCCGTCAAGCAATCCTCCACCACCGCAGCAATGTCCAGAAAGCCGAGCCTTTCCTGCAGGAAAAGGCCCACAGCCACCTCATTGGCGGCATTCAGGATGGTGGTGGCGCCGGGGCCGGCCTGCAAGGCTTCACGAGCAAGGCGCAGCGCCGGGAAGCGCTCTGGATCCGGCGCCAGGAAATCCAGCCGCGCCAGCGCTGTCAGATCCAGCCGCGGCACATCGACCACCATGCGGTCAGGCCAGGCCAAAGCATGGGCGATGGGCGTCCGCATGTCGGGCGTGCCAAGCTGCGCCAGAATGGAGCCGTCGGCATACTGTACCATGCCGTGCACGGTGGATTGCGGATGCACCAGGATCTCGATGCGTGGCTCGGGCACCGGGAACAGCCTCGCCGCCTCGATCAGCTCAAGGCCCTTGTTCATCATGGTCGCGGAGTCGACGCTGATCTTGGCGCCCATGGACCAGACCGGGTGGTTAACAGCCTGGGCGGGGGTCGCCCGCCGCATCACCTCTCGGCTAGCGGTGCGAAAGGGTCCGCCTGAAGCCGTCAGGACGATCTTCTCCACCGCCGCAGGGTTACGGGCATCCAGCGCCTGAAAGATCGCGTTATGCTCTGAGTCGACAGGCAGGAGCGTGGCGCCTGCCTCCTGCACGGCCTGATGCACGAGGTCACCGGCGCAGACAAGCGCTTCCTTGTTGGCGAGGGCCAGGGTGCCGCCGCGGCGAAGGGCGGCGAGGATGGGCTGCAATCCCGCCGCGCCTACAATAGCTGCCATGGTCCAGTCGGCCGGCAAGGCGGCGGCTGCCAGCACGGCGTCGTGTCCGCACGCCCAGGCGATGCCCGAGCCATCCAGGCGCCGCCGAAGTTCGGGCGCGGCCTGCTCATCAGCCAGCACGGCCATGGCCGGTCGCAGACGCAGAGCCTGCGCCGCCAGGCCTTCCGCATCACGGCCCGCCACCAGCGCCGCGACCTCGAACTTCCCGGGCGGTGCGGCATCGAGCAGAGCCACCGTGCTGCGCCCGACGGAGCCTGTGCTTCCCAGCACGGTGATGCGACGGGGCTTCAGCGCCACAGCGGCACCCCGTAGCCGACCATGAAGGCCAGCAACGCAGCCACTGGCGCCGCAGCCATCAGCCCATCCAGCCGGTCAAGCAAGCCGCCATGGCCGGGGATCAGCATGGAACTGTCCTTTACGTTGAAGTGGCGCTTCACCCAGCTTTCCAGCAAGTCGCCCAGCTGGGTTGCGACACCAAGCACCGCCGCCACCCACAACACCTTGAGGGCGGGCGGATTGCCAGACACCAGCCAGTCGGCCGCGATCCAGCCAACCGCCATGGCGCACAGAAGCCCACCCGCCGCGCCCGACCACGTCTTGCCTGGCGAAATGGCGGGCGCAAGCTTGGCACCCCCGATCAGGCGCCCGAATAGGTAGGCCCCGATGTCGCTGGCCCAGACGACGAAGAACAGGAACAGCACATTGTCGCGGCCCGCCTCATTGTCGTGCCGAAGGGCGATCAGCGAGATGCCGGAAATGCCGATATACAGCACGCCCAGCGCCAGCCAGGAGGCAGGTGGCGGCGGACCTTGCTTGCGATGCAACCGGGGCGGCACCGTCCAGGTTACGGCGAATCCGAGCATCAGAACGCAGAGTCCGAGCCAGGACTGGCCGAACACCGCACAGGCACAGGCGAGAAACACCGTGGCCGGTAGCGCCATGCCGGGCCAGAGATGGCTCCGCAGGCCGCATAGCCTCACCCATTCCCAGCAGAGCAAGGCCACGGCAACCGCCATCAGGGCTGTCCAGGCCTCGGCGCCCAGCCAGGCGCAGAGCAGGGCGCCGGGCCCAAGCACCGCAGCGGAAATGGCGCGCTTCTTCAGATCCCGCCAACGCTTGGCCCGATCTGCCGCCGGAGCGGATGGAGAGGACATGCTCAGCCGCTGCCGGCGCCGAAGCGCCGCACTCTGCGGCGATACTCACCCAGCGCTTGATCGAGGTGGGTGGCGTCGAAGTCCGGCCAGAGCACGTCGAGAAAGACGAACTCCGCATAAGCAGCCTGCCAAAGCAGAAAGTTCGACAGGCGCTGCTCGCCGGAGGTCCTGATGATCAGATCAGGATCTGGCATGCCGACAGTGGAGAGATGTCGTCCCAACGCCGCCTCATCGATGGCGGATAGATCGAGCCTGCCGGCCGCGACCTCGGCAGCGACCGCTTTCGCCGCCTGCGCGATCTCAGCTCGGGCGCCATAGGATAGCGCAACGGTAAGGTTCAGGCGGGAATTGTCTCGCGTGGCCGCTTCCGCAGCCGCGATGGCCGAAGCCGTCTCAGGCCCAAACCTTTCCCGGTCGCCGATGACCCTGAGACGCACCCCATTCTTGGCCAGCGCGCCGACCTCGCGGCGCAAATAGATGCGCAGCAGCCCGGTCAGGTCGCGAACTTCGTCGGCGGAACGCTGCCAGTTCTCCGAGGAGAAGGCGAACAGCGTCAGCCAGCCGATCCCGGCATCCGCTGAGGCTTGCACGGTGCGTCGGACCGCGTCGACACCCGCCTTGTGCCCGAGTGCGCGCGGAAGCCCCCGCGCCTTCGCCCATCGGCGGTTGCCATCCATGATGAGGCCGACATGCAGGGGCACATCAGTGGGCCCAGCAGCATCCGGCAGCGCCGCAAGCGGCTGGTTCAGGGGTGCGGCGCTCATGCTGCGGCTCAGACGGCCTTGATGTCTTTCTCTTTGTCCACGAGGGCGTCGTCGACCTTCTTGATGGTGGCGTCGGTCAGCTTTTGCACCTCGTCAGACCAATTCTTGGCCTCGTCCTTGCCGATCTCGGACTTCTTCTCCCAGGCCTTGATTTGCTCCATGCCGTCGCGCCGCACGGCACGAACCGCGACCTTGGCGGCCTCGGCATACTTGGCGGCCTGCTTGGCCAGCTCGTTGCGGCGCTCCTGGGTCAGGGGCGGCAATGGCACGCGAATGGTCTGACCCTCTGTCTGCGGGTTCAGCCCGAGCCCCGAATCACGGATCGCAACTTCCACGGCCTTCGCGGCCTGGCGGTCCCAGACCTGGACAGACAGCATGGACGGCCCAGAGACAGACACATTCGCGACCTGCGACAGCGGCTGGTTGGCGCCGTACACTTCGACGCGGATAGGCTCCAGCAGCGCCGGCGAGGCGCGACCGGTGCGCAGGCCGGAGAATTCCTTCTTCAGGGACTCCAATGCGCCATCCATGCGGCGAGTGAGATCTTGCTTCAGCGTGTTCAGATCCGCGGGGGCAGCCATGAGCGTGGCGTCCTTCTTATTGATCCACAACCGTCGTGAAGCGGCCCTCGCCCTGCATCACCGAGGTGAAGGCGCCCTTCTCGTGGATATTGAAAACGATGATCGGCAGCTTGTTCTCGCGCGCCAGGCTGATGGCAGCGGCGTCCATGACCGCCAGATCGCGCGCCAGCATGTCCAGATAGGTCAGGGTGGCGTAGCGCTCGGCCTGGGGGTTCTTGCGGGGATCGGCCGAATACACGCCATCCACCTGGGTGCCCTTGAACAGGGCGTCGCAGTTCATCTCGGCGGCGCGCAGGGCGGCGGCCGTGTCCGTGGTGAAGAAGGGGTTGCCAGAGCCTGCGGCGAACACCACCACCCGCCCCTTTTCCATGTGCCGCTGCGCGCGGCGGCGAATAAAGGGCTCGCAAACGCTGCTCATCGGGATCGCGGACTGAACGCGGGTATCAACACCCGCCTTCTCCAGCGCGTTCTGCATCGCCAGGGCGTTCATCACGGTGGCCAGCATACCCATGCTGTCGGCCTGGGCACGGTCCATGCCCGAGGACGCACCCGCCACACCGCGGAAGATGTTGCCGCCGCCCACCACGACGCACACCTCGGCGCCCAGGTCGACGGCACCCTTGATGTCCTCGGCGATGGCACGGACGGTGGAGTTGTCGAGACCGTAGTCCCGACCCCCCATCAGGGCCTCACCCGAAAGCTTCAGCAGAACGCGCTTGTAGATCGGGGTGGCCATGGTCGGATTCCGGTCGCTGGGAAGTCAGTAGGGAGCGTGCGGCACGATAGGGACGGCATCCGCTCCCGGCAAGCTCACGTCCTGGTCAACGGCAAGGCTGCCGCTTGCAGAAAGGGCCGGCCCGCCGGCAATCGGCGGCCCGGCCATGTCGTCAATGATGCTCAGGCAGTACCAGCGGCGGCCGCGACCTCGGCGGCGAAGTCCGAGGTCTCCTTCTCGATGCCCTCACCGAGCTGGAAGCGGGCGAAGCCCGTCAGCTTGGCGCCGGCCTTCTGCACCACGGCGCGCACGCGGCTCTCGCCATCATGCACCCAGACCTGCTCCAGCAGCACCACTTCCTCGTAGTACTTGCGGACACGGCCCTCGACCATCTTCTCGATGATGTTCTCGGGCTTGCCGGAAGCGCGGGCCTGCTCGGTCAGGACCGCCTTCTCGCGCTCCAGCGCGGAGGGATCGACCGCGTTGATGTCAAGCGCATCCGGACGGGTTGCGGCGACATGCATGCCGATCTGTCGGCCCAGGGTCTCCAGCGCTTCGATCTCGGACGCTGCCTCGAGGGCTGCGACCACGCCGATTTTGCCCAGCCCGGGCTTCACCGCACTGTGGACATAGGTGGCGACCGCGCCCGAAGGCACGGACAGGCGCTTGGCCCGGCGGATGGTCATGTTCTCGCCGATCGTGGCGATCAGGCGGGTCAGCTCGTCCTGCACCGAGTGGGTCGTGCCGGGGTAGGTCGCCGCCTTCAGCGCCTCCACGTCGTCACCCACCGTCAGCACCAGCCCCGCGACTTCCGCCACGAAGGCCTGGAACTGGTCGTTGCGCGCCACGAAATCTGTCTCGGCGTTCACCTCGACCATGGCGGCGACCTGCGGGCCGGTAGCCGTGCCGATCAAGCCCTCGGCCGCCACGCGGCCGGACTTCTTGGCAGCGGCGGCGAGACCCTTCTTGCGCAGCCAGTCAATGGCGGCCTCGGCGTCGCCATTGTTCTCCACCAGCGCCTTCTTGCAGTCCATCATGCCAGCGCCGGTCTTCTCGCGAAGATCGCGGACCATTGCGGCGGTAACGTCAACCATGGAGTCGCTCCTGTCTCGACGGCTCGGTTCAGGCCTGGGTCGGGGTCACCGGGGCGTTCTCGCCCACGATCGCATCGGCTTCAGCCAGGGCCGTACCCTCGACGCCTTCCGCGATTTCCTCCGGCAGGTCCTCGGCAGGCAGCTCCTCGCCCGCACCGACATCGACACCGGAAGCCTGCAGCTCAGCCGAGATGCCGTCGAACACGGCGGCAGCCATCAGGTCGCAATACAGGTTGATGGCGCGGATCGCGTCGTCATTGCCCGGGATCGGATAGGCCACGCCTTCGGGATCGGCATTGGAGTCGACCACGGCGACAACCGGGATGCCAAGCTTGTTAGCCTCCTCGATCGCCAGCTTCTCCTTCACCACGTCGATGATGAAGATGATGTCGGGCAGGCCGCCCATCTCGCGGATGCCACCCAGCGCGCGGTCGAGCTTCTCGCGCTCACGGGTCAGCATCAGGATCTCCTTCTTGGTGAGACCCTGGGTGTTGCCGCCGAGTTGCTCGTCCATCTGCTTCAGGCGCTTGATGGAGCCGGTGATGGTCTTCCAGTTGGTCAGCATGCCGCCGAGCCAACGGTGGTTCACGTAGTACTGGCCGCAGCGGGTCGCGGCCTCGGCCACGTACTCGGCCGCCGACTTCTTGGTGCCGACGAACAGCACGCGGCCACCGCCGGCCACCACGTCACGCACGGTGCGGAGCGCACGGTCCATCAGCGGCACGGTCTGCTGCAGGTCCAGGATGTGAACCTGGTTGCGCACGCCGAAGATGTACGGCGCCATGCGCGGGTTCCAGCGGCGGGTGTGGTGGCCGAAATGGACACCGGCCTCGAGCAGCTGGCGCAGGGAAACTTCTGGCATCGCCATGGCGGCGGTCCTTCCTTCAGATCTAGCCCGGTTGAGCCTCCGCGGCGCTATGCCCGGGATATCCCGGGACCGGACCCTGTCATCGGTGGATGGAAGGGGGCGCCGCGTGCGGATTTGCCGAGGCGCAGGACCACCCCGCGCCAGGCAGGGCGGCATATGGCACAGCCAGGGGGCTGTGATCAAGGCTCGCCGCTAGCCGGCCTCCACATGGGCCACGCCCGGCAATACCTTCATGATCTGCGCAAGCCTGGGCGAGACATTGTAGTGGCCCGGCAGCATCAGCTCCACCTCCTGCCCCGGGCCGAGGCGCGGGATCAGCGACACCCGGCCACGTTTCTGACCCTGCCCCTGACCTTCCCGCTCCAACAATTCGCGGATGGGCGCCAACGCGGCCTCGTCCTCGATGGTGAGGCGCAAAGTCTGCCCGATGCTTGCCGCGGCCTTGTCGAGCGCTTCGATGCCTTGCGCCGTCAGGCGCAGTGTCTCGCCCTCCATCCGCGCTTCCGTGGTGACCAGGATGGCGTTGCCCTCCACCAGCAACGGGCGGTTCTTCAGCAACACTTCGGAGAACAAAGTCACCTCGGTGCTGCCACTGCTGTCGGAAACCCTGACCCAGGCCATGCGGCTTCCAGTGCGCGTCGTCCGCTCCTTGCTGTTCACCACCGTCCCGGCAATGCGCAGCACACCCACGCCAGCCTCTGCACGGCTCTGCAACTGGGCGATCGAGGTGACGCGCAGCTTCGCCAGCACATCCCGATAGGTGTCCAATGGATGGGCCGAGAGGTGGAAGCCGACGGCCTCGGCCTCCTGGCTCAGCCGCTCAAGTTCCGGCCAGTCGGGCAGGTTCGGCATACGCAGCGGCTCAGGCGCGGCGTCGCCGCCGCCGAACAGGCCGATCTGGCTGGAACTGCGTTCCTCGGCACTGGCCTGGGCGCGGCGCAGCAACACCTCCGCCGCCGCTGTCATCCTGGCACGGTTCTTCTCCAGGCTGTCGAAGGCGCCGGCACGGGAGAGATTCTCCAACTGCATCTTGTTCAGCAGCTTCGGATCCACCCGGCCCGCGAACTCAGCCACCGAGCGGAACGGACCCTTCTGATCCCGCGCGGCCACCAAGTCCTTCATCGCTTGCAGCCCGACCCGCTTCACCGCGGCCAGGGCAAAGCGGATGCCGGGCGTGCCATCCTCCGCCACATCCACCTTGAACTCGGCGGCCGAACGGTTCACGTCCGGCGGCAGCACGGGGATGCCGAGGCGCGAGGCCTCCTGCATGTGGTTGGCCAGCTTCTCCGTCTTGTCCATGTCGAGCGTCATGGAGGCGGCCAGGAACGCCACCGGGTGATTCGCCTTTAAATAGGCCGTGTGGTAGGCGACCAGCGCATAGGCGGCAGCGTGCGACTTGTTGAAGCCGTACTCGGCGAACTTCTCCATCAGGTCGAAAATCTCGCCTGCCTTGCCCTCCGGCACGCCGTTCTTCACGGCGCCGTCCACGAAGATCTTGCGCTGAGCCTCCATCTCCGAGCGGATCTTCTTGCCCATGGCGCGGCGCAGGAGGTCGGCGCCGCCAAGGCTGTAGCCAGCCACGTCCTGACTGATCTGCATGACCTGCTCCTGGTAGACCAGGATGCCGTAGGTTTCCTCGACCAAATGGCGCATCGCCGGGTGAACCGGCTCCCAGGCCTCGCCGTGCTTGCGGGCGCAGTAGGCGGGGATGTTGGCCATCGGACCCGGACGATAAAGGGAGACGGCGGCGATCAGATCCTCGAAACGATCAGGGCGCATCATGCGGAGGCAGTCCCGCATCCCCTGCCCTTCGAACTGGAACACGCCGGCCGAGTCGCCCTTCGCCAGCATCTCGTATGTCTTCGCATCGTCGAGCGGGAGGCTGGCCAGGTCGATCTCGATCCCCTGCTGCCGAAGGATCTCGACCGCGCGCTGCAAGACCGTCAATGTCTTCAAGCCGAGGAAGTCAAACTTCACCAGGCTGGCGTTCTCGACATACTTCATCGAGTACTGCGTCACCAGCATGTCGGAGCGCGGATCGCGGTAGAGCGCAACCGTATCGATCAACGGCTTGCGGCCGATCACGACCCCGGCCGCATGGGTGGACGCATTGCGGTAGAGACCCTCCAGCACCAGGGCCGTCTCCATCAGCCGTCCTACGGTTTCGTCGGCCTCGCGCATCTCCTGCAGGCGCGGCTCGCCGTCGATCGCCTGCTGCAGCGTAACGGGCTTGGCAGGATTGAACGGGATCAGTTCGGCGATCTTGTTGACCTGCCCGTAGGGCATGCCCATGACGCGGCCGACATCACGCACCACCGCCTTGGCCTGAAGGCGGCCGAAGGTGATGATCTGCGCCACCCGGTCCTCGCCATATTCGCGGCGAACATACTGGATCACCTCGTCACGCCGATCCTGGCAGAAATCGATGTCGAAGTCGGGCATCGACACGCGCTCGGGGTTCAGGAAGCGCTCGAAGAGCAGGCCGAAGCGCAACGGATCGAGGTCGGTGATCAGCAGCGCCCAGGCCGCGACGGAACCGGCGCCGGACCCGCGGCCCGGGCCTACGGGAATGCCCTGCTGCTTGGCCCACTGGATGAAGTCGGCGACGATCAGGAAGTAGCCCGAGAAGCCCATCTTCTCGATGATGTCGAGTTCAAAATTCAAGCGCTCCCGGTAGACCTCCCGCTCTTCCGTGCCCTGCGCGTCGAGCCGCGCCTCCAGCCCGCGACGGGCCATGTCACGCACTGTCTCGGCCTCGGTCATGCCAGGCTGCACCTTGGGGCAGATGGGCAGCTCGGGCTTGCGCGTCTCCGCCATCACGGCGCAGCGCCTCGCGATGGCCAGGGTGTTGTCGCAGGCCTCGGGCAGATCGGCGAACAGGGCGCGCATATCGGCGGCCGATTTGAAGTAATGCTCCGGTGTCAGGCGGCGGCGGTCCGGCTCGGCCAGGGTACGTCCCTCGGCGATGCACAACAACGCGTCATGCGCCTCGTACATCGCGGACTTTGCGAAGTAGACGTCGTTGGCCGCAACCAGAGGAAGCCCGGACGCATCAGCCAGGGCCACCATCGCGGCGTCGAGGCTGCGCTCCAGCTCCAGCCCGTGCCGGGTCAATTCCACTGCAAGCCGGTCGCCGAAGCTTTCCTGCAGCGCATCCAGCAGCCCCAGCGCCGCGTCCCTGCGCCCCTCCACCAGGAGCCGGCCCAGCGGTCCGTGGGTACCGCCCGTCAGCAGAAACACACCTTCGGCGTGCTGCCGCAGAAGCTCCAGCGTGACCGCAGGCTTGCCACAGGGATCGTCGCGCAGAAACCCGTGCGAGGAAAGCCGCTGAACATTCTCAAGGCCCTGCGCGTTTGTCGCCAGCACCACGACGCGATCGGGCGCAAGTCGCGCCACCTCCGGCCTGTCATCCGTGGCGCCGCGGCCGAGCCAGAGCTGGCAACCCATGATGGGTTGGACGCCCTTCCCGGCGCACGCCTTGGCGAATTCGAGCGCGCCAAACATGTTGGCCGTGTCGGTCAGGGCCACGGCGGGCATGTTGCCGGCCTTGGCAAGGTCCGCCAGCTTCTCGGCCTTGATGGCGCCCTCGGCAAGGGAATAGGCGGAATGGTTGTGAAGGTGGACAAAGCTGCCGGTCATGCCGGCAGCATAGCACAGCCGGTCGCGCAGTTCAGGCGGGGACGACGCGGCCCTCGCGCAGCGTGACCACCCTGTCCATCCGCGCCGCCAGATCCGGATTATGCGTGGCAATCAGCGCGGCAACGCCGGCGCCCCGCACCGCCTCCAGCAACTGCGCGAACACCCGGTCCGAGGTGCTGACATCAAGATTGCCGGTTGGCTCGTCGGCCAGCAGCAATCCGGGGCGGTTCGCCAGCGCGCGGGCGATGGCGACACGCTGTTGCTCGCCGCCAGACAGGCGACCCGGCCGATGACCGGCCCGCTCTGCCAAGCCGAATCCCTGCAGCAATTCGCGGGCACGGTTCGCCGCGGCAGCCTCGGCAACACCGTTCACCATCTGCGGGATGACGATGTTCTCCAACGCGGTGAACTCGGGCAACAGGTGGTGAAACTGGTAGACAAAGCCGATGGACTTTCCACGCAGGACGCTGCGTGCCTCGTCCCCAAGCCTGCCAGCCGGCTTTCCATCGATGAGGACCTCGCCGCCATCGGGGCGTTCCAGCAATCCGGCCAGATGCAGCAAGGTGGACTTGCCGGTGCCGGATGGCGCAACCAGCGCGACGATTTCACCCGCTTGCAACGACAGCTCGGCTCCGCTCAGAACCGGTAATTCGCCGGCCTCGGTGCGGTACCGGCGCTCGACCTTCTCGAGCCGCAGGCGCGGTTCACTCATTGCGCAGCGCCTCCACAGGATCGGTCTTGGCCGCGCGCCAGGACGGATACAGCGTCGCCAGCAAGGACAGGCCCAGGCCCATCAGCACCACCTGTGTCACTTCCTGCGGGTCCACCACCGCTGGCAAACGGGTCAGGAAGTAAACTTCCGGGCTGAAGAGCTGCGTGCCCGTCAGGGATTGCAGCGCCTGTCGAATGCTCTCGATGTTCAGGCAGAACACCAGGCCCAGGACGAAGCCGATCAGCGTGCCCAATACGCCGATCGAGCAGCCACAGATCAGAAAGATGCGCATGATGGCGCCACTGGTGGCGCCCATGGTGCGCAGGATGGCGATATCCCGCCCCTTCTCCTTCACCAGCATGATCAGCGAGGAAATGATGTTGAAGGCGGCAACGATGATGATCAGCGTCAGGATCAGAAACATGACGTTCCGCTCCACCTGCACTGCCGCGAAGAAGGAGGAGTTGCTGGCTTGCCAATCCAGCACCCGGAACGGCATGGGCTGCAGGGCGCGGATGATCTCCTGAGTCACGCGACGCACCTGATCGGGGTTCTCGACAAAGACCTCGATCTGCGAGGCGGCGTCGCGGAGCTGGAAGTAAACCTGCGCTGCGGGCAATGGCAGAAAGACATAGGATGAATCATACTCGTTCATCCCCGCCTCGAATTCCGCCACCACCGTGTACGCACGCAGTCGCGGCACTGTGCCGATCACCGTGGCGCGGCCCTGTGGCGACACCAGCGTCACCTTGTCGCCCACGCGTACGCCGAGCTTCTGGGCCAGCCGCGTGCCAATCAGGATGGCATCGTCGCCCTGGAAGTCATCCAGGCTCCCGGCGCGGATATTGCCGGCCAGCAGCGGTCTTTGTCGTAGATCCTCCGGCTTGATGCCGCGCGCCAGTCCGCCCGTTGCGCCTCCGGCCTCGCTGGTCAGCAGAACCTGGCCTTCCACGATGGGCGTCGCCGATAAAACACCGGCCAGCTGGCGCACCCGGTCGGCAATGTCGTCATAGTCGCGCAGGCCACCAGGCCCCGCGGCATACACGCCGAGGTGACCGTTCAGTCCCAGGATGCGGCCGAGCAACTCCTGCCGGAAGCCGTTCATCACGCTCATCACGATGATCAGCGTGGCCACGCCCAGCGCGATGCCCACCAGCGAGAAGGTGGCGATCACTGAAACGAAGCGCTCACCCTTGCGCGCCCGCAGGTAGCGGAACGCGACCTTCCGCTCGAAGGCTCCGAACATCGCTGCGTCAGTGGCCCATGATGCGGCGCAAGGCCTCTTCGATCGAAACCTCCTCGCGCTCGCCGGTGGCGCGGCGCTTCAGCTCGATCTTTTCCACCGCCGCACCGCGGGGACCGATGATGGCCTGCCACGGGTAGCCGGCCAGGTCCGCATCGGCAAACTTCACTCCCGCTCGCTCGCTCCGGTCGTCCATGACCGTGTCGCCCGGCAGTGCGGCGTAGAGCTTCTCGCACAGCGCGTCGCAGCCAAGGTCACCGGGCTTCAGGTTGAGGATCGCGCAGCGGAACGGCGCCACGGCCTCGGGCCACTTGATGCCGGCTTCGTCATGATGAGCCTCAATGATGGCCCCTAGCAAACGGGATACGCCGATGCCGTAGGAGCCCATCTGCGGCACCACGGAACCACCATCCGGACCAGCGACCGTCAGTCCCATACTCTTGGAATACTTGTCACCAAAATAGAAAATGTGGCCGACCTCGATGCCCCGCGCCGAGACTTGGTTCTCCGCACCCAGCGCGTTCCAGGCGGCCTCGTCATGCATCTCATCGGTGGCGGCGTAGCGGCTGGTCCAGAAATCAACCGTAGAGTCGAGATCGCCATCGTAATCCGGCTTCTGCGCCAGGACATCGAATTCCAGCAGGTCCTTGTGCAGGTAGACCTGGCTCTCGCCCGTCTCGGCCAGGATGATGAACTCGTGGGAAAGGTCTCCGCCGATGGGGCCGGTGTCGGCACGCATCGGAATGGCCTTCAATCCCATGCGCGCAAAGGTGCGCAGATAGGCCACGAACATCTTCTTGTAGGAAAGGCGCGCCGCATCCGCGTCCAGGTCGAAGGAATACGCATCCTTCATCAGGAACTCCCGGCCGCGCATCACGCCGAAGCGTGGGCGGATCTCGTCCCGGAACTTCCACTGGATGTGGTAAAGGTTGCGCGGCAGATCGCGATAAGACCGCGCATAACTCTTGAACAGATCGGTGACCATTTCCTCGTTGGTCGGCCCGAAGAGCATGTCGCGATCATGCCGGTCGGTGATCCGCAGCATCTCCTTACCGTAATCGTCGTAGCGGCCGGACTGGCGCCAAAGATCGGCGCTCTGGATGGTCGGCATCAGGATTTCCTGCGCCCCGGCCGCGTCCTGCTCCTCCCGGACGATCTGGCTGACCTTCTGCAGCACGCGCAGCCCTAGCGGCAGCCACGCATATATACCGGCCGAGGTCTGCCGGATCATGCCAGCACGCAGCATCAGCTTGTGCGAAGCGATGGCCGCTTCGGCAGGAACTTCTTTCATGGTCGGAAGAAAGGCGCGGGAGAGGCGCAAGGCATGGGCTCCGGATAACAGGCTGGCGGAAGGTAAAGGCTGCCTCGACAATGCGCCAGAGGCGGAGTCCAGGCCGCCGTGCCGGAAAAAAGAAGGGCCACATCCTAAGATGCGGCCCCGAGTTTAGGGAGGAAACGCCAGTCACACGGCAGAAAGAGAACCAACTCTCTTTCTGCTTATGATCCTGACCGCGCCTGATGTTTGCTGCAATGCAAAAACCCTGAGATTTCGCCGCAAAAAAAGGCGGAGCAAACGTAGATGCGCGATTAATAGGCAAATGATGCTTTAAACCAGTCCGTTTGCCTACGTAATGTTCAGGGCTAGCCAGCCTTCTCGAAAGCTCAGGAGATCGCTGGTCGCCAGTAAGTAGATACAGCCAAAAACTCCGCATGCGAGAAGAGTGGTCCACAGCAGTTTGCGGCCAATGCGCGGCGTTCGCGGCGTGCCGCGCCAACCCCCCGTCACGCCATCCTCGTCTGGACGGATGCCCACTGGCAGGACGGTGAACAACATCACCCACCAGACCAGCACGAACACCATGATGCCGGTGAACCAGTTCATGCGATATCCTTCCCCTCCCCCAATGCCATCTGCGTAACCGCAGAGACCCAGCAGAACCAGTGCTCTCCCTTACGGCAAGCAGCAGCGCCGGCGGCATACTCACAGCATGGTGAACTTGAAGCCAAAGCCTTCCGCCCCGAGCGGCGTTGCAGGGCTGAGAACCCAAAGCGCAGTGGCATGATTTCGCCACACTGTCCTGCTTGCTGGGTTCACCGGCCACGATCCTTCTTGGATCGTGCTTAACCGGCCACGGACCTTGTTGTCCCCGGCCCGATCCCCCCGGGAGTTCCATGTCGGCTCAAGCCCCGCAACGTCTTATCGAACTTGATTCCCTGCGTGGCATCGCTGCACTGGTGGTTGTCCTGCATCATGCTTGGCTAAGCCTGAGCGAGCAGCCATCCTGGCTCGTCTGGCTGTTCAGCGATACCCCGCTACGGCCCATCGGCATGGGCCGTCAGGCCGTTATCTTCTTCTTTGTGCTGAGCGGCTACGTGTTGACCCTGGCTCTGCTGCGGCAGGAGCGCAAACGTCCGGGCAGCGTCCTGACGGTTTCAGGATGGGCGCAGTACGGGCTGCAGCGAGCCATCCGCCTCGGTATTCCTGTGTTGGCAGTGGTTCTTTTCTCCGCGGCACTCCAGTCGATGTTCTGGAGCGGCCCGCTCCCCGACGGAACGCCGCATATCCTCGCCGGGGCCATCTGGAGCGATATGTGGACCTGGAGCGACGTGGTTAGTCAGGCCCTGCTGCTGCGGAGCGGTGACGGCTTCCAGCTAAATCCGGTGCTCTGGTCGCTGGTGCATGAATGGCGCATCGCGTTGCTGCTGCCGCTGGTGCTGTTGTTCCGCGGCCGGGTGGCCCTTCTGCTTGCCACCGCGCTTCTGGGCGCGGCCATCGCCCGGCTTGCCGGCATGCCGGAGGGCCAGGTTGCGCTCGGTCAAAGCTTGCCCGGAAGCCTTGCTGCCAGCGCTGGCTTCTTGCCGGCTTTCGCTGCAGGTGCGGCACTCGCCCTCCGGCCGGGAGTGAAGCTGGATCAGACTCAAGCCGTTGCAGCCGGTACAGCTATTTTGGTCATGGTGATGGCAGCGCATGATTACGGCGTGATTGCTGCCTCGGCCTTGTTGATCTTGCTGGCGGAGCGCGGAGGCCCACTGGCCAGAACCCTGCGACAAGCCGGGCTGCTCTGGCTGGGCAAGATCTCCTTCAGCCTCTACTTGATCCATATGCCTTTGATGCTGGCGCTGGCCCATGCTTTTCGCGGCATGCTGCCGGACTGGGCCATCGCCGGCTTGGCCATACCGCTCTCCCTGCCGCTGGCCTTCGCCCTGCACATGCTCGTGGAGCAGCCGGCCCACCGTCTGGCACGGCGGGTTCCGCAGCCGCGGCGCCAAGCTTCGCGCCGGGGAGCGATGGAACAGGCCTGATCTCTGGACAAGGCCTGCTTCATCCTGCCTGTCCGGCAACGGTGCTACACGCGGAGAATATGCACCTCTACGGAAGGCCGCTTACGTAGCCGACGTGAAACGGACTTCCGCAGCGCGGTCCTGGCGGCATCCCGCAGCAGGTCATCGGCTTCCCGCAGCGGCGCCGGCAGATCCGTAATGGCCCGCGCCAGCTCGTCGGCGATCTGGCCAGGCTCCAGGTCGCCCATCTCGAACAGGCCCGGCGCGGAGAGCTGCGGCGTGGAGAGCACATGGCCATCCCGATCCACGGCCAGCGAAGCCACCACAACCCCGTTGAACAGCATTTTTCGCCGAGCAGCGATCACCGGACCGTCGAGCGGCAAGAGCCGGTCGCCATCCACCACCAGCTGGCCCGTAACAACTCCTTCCACCACTTCGGGGCGCGTATTGCCTGAAAGCGGGGCAAGGCGAAGCACATCGCCATCATCGACCAGGATGGGCGTGGAGCCCATCTGCCGTGCCAGGGCCGCATGCTCCTGAAGGTGTCGCCACTCGCCATGCACCGGCACAGCGAAGCGCGGCTTCACAAGGGAGTAGAGCTTCTTCAGCTCGTCCCGCGCCGGATGGCCGGAAACATGCACCATATGATCATCGGCCGTCATGACGCGGCAACCACCGCGAGCCAGCTCGTCCTGCATGCGCAAGATGGCTTTCTCATTGCCCGGGATCATGCGGGACGAGAAGATCACCGTGTCTCCCTCCCCCAAGGAAATGCGGGGATGGGTATCTGCCGCGATCTTGGCCATGGCCGAACGCGGCTCGCCCTGGCTGCCGGTGCAGATGATCAGCAGCTGATCGTCCGGAACGTCGTCGGCCTCGTCTTCCGACAGGAAGGCCGGCACATCCTGCAGGTAGCCACATTCGCGGGCGGCCGCCTCGGCATTCCGGAGGCTGCGCCCAAACAAGGCCACCTGTCGTCCGGCTGCCCGGGCAGCCACCGAGATGCTCTCAACCCGGGCCACATTGGTGGCGAAGCAGGTCACCGCGACCCGTCCTTTGATCTGCCGGAGCAAGGCGGTCATCGAGCGCCGCACATCGGCCTCGGAGCCGGAATGGCCTTCCACCAGCGCATTGGTGCTGTCGCAGATCATGGCCAGAACGCCTTCGCGGCCCAGCGCCGCGAAGGCTTCCTCATCCGCCGGCTGGCCGATCAACGGGTCGGGATCCAGCTTCCAGTCGCCCGTATGCAGCACCGTTCCGTAACGCGTGGTGATCGCGATGGATTGCGGCTCCGGCACCGAGTGCGTCACACGGATGAAGCGCACGCCGAACGGTCCCAGCTCCATCGACCCGCCAAGCGGCACGGTCACCAGCTTCACCTGCCCCATCAGCCCTGCCTCACCAAGCTTTCGGCGCAGCACGGCGGCGGTAAAGGGGCTGGCATAGATCGGGCAGCGGAGCTGCGGCCACAGGGGCGCTATGGCGCCGATATGGTCCTCATGCGCATGGGTGATAACCAAGCCCACCAACTTGTCGCGGCGATCGGCCAGCCAGGACGGGTCCGGCACCATGACCTCCGCTTCCGGATTGTCGTTGCCGCCAAAGCCCAGCCCGCAATCGACAGCCAGCAACTGCCCGTCACAACGGTATACGTTGAGGTTCAGGCCGATTTCGCCGGTGCCGCCAAGGGGAATGAAAGCCAGGTCGTCTTCTGCTTGAATCAGGTTCATCTATCCTCACTAGTGGTCTTGTTCATCATTCTCATCATCGATTTGCAGGTGCCATCGGGGCAGATCACCAAGGCCCTTGGCCGCGTCGATCCCGGAAGGAGAGCGGCGCCTGGGCAAAGAACTTTGCAATCAGATGGGGTGCATGAGGCGTTTCGCCAACGGTTCGGTAAGCCAGCCAATCCCCCCTGCCGTTGCCGCAGCCCCTGGATGGCGGTTACCGGGACACGGCCTTCTGCTGGCCAGGATCGAGGCGCTGCCGGCCAGCGCCCGGCATATTCGGTGCGACGGTCTCTAATGGCGCGGAAGGCGGGCACCTTCGTGGGTTTGAAGTGGCAGCGCTGCAGGCAGTGCATTCTGCAAGGAGGTTAGGCGGCGGCCTCATCCACGGCAAGCAACCGCAGCCGCATCACCCCGCGGGTCAAGCGCGCAGGCATTCGGTAGGAGGTTCAGTGCCAGACCTCGCCGGCCGCTACCACGTGTGTGCCGCCTCGGTCCTCCAGAAGAAGAAGACGGCCGCGTTCATCGAGGCCGAGGAAGGTGCCGGCCAGCTCATTCTTTCCAGCGCGAACCTTGAGGGGGGAACCGAGCACAGGCCCCCGCTTCAACCAAGCCTGCCGGATCATCGCGAAGCCATCCCTTTCCGCAAGCTGGGACCACCTAGCGAGTTCCGGAAGCAGCCTGTCCGCGAAGTTCTCCGGCAAAGGGGGCGGCGCAACATCGGCAAGGCAGGCCGATGGCCGATCCTGAAGCTCAGGAGCGGCGGAAAGGTTCACTCCGATGCCCAGCACCAACCAGGCAACCCTGTCCTGATCCAGGGCTGCCTCGGCCAGGATGCCGGCCACCTTGCCGCCGTCCAGCAGCACATCATTGGGCCATTTGAAGGTCATCGCGGCGGTGGACGGCAATGTCGAGGCCAGCACGCAGCCGAGGGCCACCGCAGTCAGCAAGGCCCATTGCGCGATATCCCGCGCTGGCGTGGACGGACGCAGCAGAACCGACAGCGAAAGATTGCCGTCTGGAGCATGCCAGACGCGACCCTGTGTGCCACGACCCGCCGACTGCCGCCGCGCCATAATGGCGAGGCCGGCGGGCTCGCCCGCCTTCGCTGCCGCCAGCACCTCATCCTGGGTGCTGGCCAGTTCCTCGTGGATCCGCAGGCGCCAGAAGTCGCAGCTCCGGCTCACCCGATCAGGGCGGCAACTGCCGCCTGTGCCGCGGCCAGAAAGGGGCCAGGGAACAGAAAGAAGAAGGCGGTAAACAGGCCGGTCCCCGCCAGCACAGCAGAGAGGCTGGCCGGCCGTGGATCCAGCGCTTCACCGGAGTCGAAGTACATGACTTTGATGATGCGCAGGTAGTAGTAGGCCGACACGGCCGAAGACAGGACCCCGATCACGGCCAGGGTCCAGAAGCCCCCCTGCACGGCTGCGAGGAACACGTAAAGCTTGCCGAAGAAGCCTGCCAGCGGCGGGATGCCTGCCATGGACAGCATGAAGATCGTCATGGCCAGGGCCATGGCGGGATCGGTCTTGCCGAGCCCTGCCAGATCGTCGATCCCTTCGAGCGCCCGCCCCTTCCGGCGCATGGCGATCAGCACCGCAAAGGCGCCGACATTGGTGAAGAGATAGATCGCCATGTAGAGCAGCAGGCCGCGGACGCCCATCTCGCTGCCAACGGCCAGCCCGATCAGCGCGTAGCCCACATGCCCGATCGAAGAATAGGCCATAAGCCGCTTGATGCTTTGCTGACCGATCGCGGCAAAAGCTCCGAGGATCATCGAAAGGATCGCGGCAATCAGCAGCACCTGCTGCCACTGCACCATCAGCTCGGCGAAGGGAACCGCGACAACCCGCACCAGCAGGGCGACGGCGGCAACCTTCGGGGCAGACGCGAAGAAAGCCGTGACCGGGGTGGGAGCGCCTTCGTAAACGTCGGGCGTCCACATGTGGAACGGTACCGCCGACACCTTGAAACACAGCGCCGCCAGCACGAACACCAGGCCGATCACCAATCCGAACGGGATGTTGTCGCTGCCGGCCACCGCTTCCGCGATCTGGGTGAAGTTGGTGCTGCCGGAGAAGCCGTAGACCAGGCTGGAGCCATAAAGCAGAAGGCCCGACGCCAGCGCGCCCAGCACGAAGTACTTGAGGCCGGCTTCCGAGGAACGCTCGCTGTCCCGATTAAAGGCCGCGATCACGTAGAGCGATAGCGAGAGCAGCTCCAGGCCCATGTAGAGGGCGATCAGATCGTTGGCGGAGATCATCACCATCATGCCAAGGCTGCTGAACAGCAGCAGCAGCGGGAACTCGAACTTGGCCAGCCCCTCCTTGGCGTTCCAGTCCATAGCCAGAAGCAGGCCCAGCGCCGCGCCGATCAGGGTGATGAACTTCATGAACTTGGTGAAGGCGTCGGCCACGTACTGGCCGTTGAAGGCTGTTCCGTCCGGCTGGGCGAGAACCAGCACGGCGGCCAGTGCCAGCGCGCCAAAGCTCGCCATGTTCGTGGCGAAATAGGTGTCGCGCTTCGGCAGCACGCCCGCCGTAAGGATCACCAGCCCGGCCAGCGCCAGAGCCATTTCAGGGAGGATGAGCGTCCAGGTGTTCATGGTCACATCCCGGCCAGGCGCGGCAGGGCCATGGCGGCCTCATGCCGGGCGACCATCGCCGTAACGCTGGCCTCGAAGAAGGAAAGGAAGGAAGACGGATACAGCCCCATCCACAGAGTCAGCAGGATCAGCGGAGCGAAGGTGGCATATTCCCGAGGGCTGAGATCGAGCAGTGTCTTCAGATCCTCACGCGTGATCCTGGAGAAGACGACGCGGCGATACAGCCAAAGCATGTAACATGCGCCGAGGATCATGCCGAGCGCGGCACCCAGCGCCACCCAGGGGTTGGCTTGCCAAGCCCCCACGATCACCAGGAACTCACCGGGAAACCCAGCCGTACCGGGCAGCGCCACCGAGCCCATGGTGAAGAGCATGAAGACCATCGCATAGGCGGGCATGATCTTGGCAACGCCGCCGTAGCGAAGGATCTCGCGGCTATGCACCCGGTCGTACAGCACGCCGACGCAGAGGAAGAGCGCGCCCGATACCACGCCGTGGCTCAGCATCTGGAAGATGGCGCCAGAGATGCCCTGATGGTTCAGGGTGAAGATGCCGATCGTCACGATTCCCATATGAGCAACGGAGGAATAAGCGATCAGCTTCTTCATATCCTCCTGCGCCAGGGCCACTAGTGAGGTGTAGACCACGGCGATCACCGAAAGGGCGAAGATCAGCGGTGCAAACCATTCGACCGCTTGCGGCAACAGAGGAATAGAGAACCGCAGGAAGCCATAGGCACCCATCTTCAGCAGAACGCCGGCCAGGATGACTGAGCCTGCCGTCGGCGCCTCAACATGGGCGTCCGGCAGCCAGGTGTGCACCGGCCACATCGGCACCTTCACGGCGAAGGAGGCGAAGAAGGCCAGGAACAGCCACACCTGCACCGTGGGAGACAGGGTCAGGTTGAAGATCGCCGGGATGGACGAGGTGCCAGCCTCGTACCACAGCAGCAGAACCGCCAGCAGCATCAGCAACGAGCCAAGCAGCGTGTAAAGGAACAGCTTGTAGGCCGCGTAGACGCGCCGTGCCCCTCCCCAAACCCCGATGATCAGGAACATCGGGATCAGCACACCTTCGAAGAAGATATAGAACATGACGATGTCGAGCGACGCGAACATCCCGACCATCATGGTCTCGAGGACCAGGAAGGCGATCATGTATTCCCGCACCCGGTTCTGCACCGCTTCCCAGGACGCCAGAATGCAGATCGGCGTCAGCAGGGTCGACAACAGCACGAACAGCACCGAGATGCCATCCACCCCCATGTGGTAGCCCAGGCCGAATTCCGGCATCCAGTCGATCTGCTCGACGAACTGGAAGTCAGCCGTTGTCTTGTCGAACTGGAACCACAGCATCAGCGAAAGGACGAAGGTGATCAGGCTGGTCCACAGCGCGGTCCACCGGGCATTGGAGGCGACGGCAGCCTCCTCCCCCCGGACAAACAGGATGATGCCCGCGCCCACCAGCGGAAGGAAGGTGAGCAGCGAGAGCAAAGGGAAACCTGCGGCGTTCATCGGCCGACCCCGAACACGAAGATGGACACGAACAGGACAAGCCCGATGATCATGGCGAAGGCGTAGTTCGCCACACGCCCGGATTGCAGCTTCACCACGCGACCGGAAGCCTGCAGCGTCAGCGCGGCGGCGCCGTTCGGCATACCGTCGATGATCTTGACGTCACCGGTCTTCCACAGCGTCTGCGCCAGGGCACGGATCGGGCGCACAAAGATCCTGTCGTACAGCTCGTCGAAATACCACTTGTTCAGCAGGAAGCGGTACAGCCCCGGCACCGCGGCGGCGATCCGTCCAGGCACCTGCGGCATGAACATGTAGAGCGCATAGGCCAGGGCGATACCCAGCACGCCGACAACCGTCGGCGCCAGCGGAACCCAGCTCGGCACCTCGTGCGCGTCATGCATGATGTGGTTGTGCGGCGCGTTGACGATGGAACCGTTCCAGAACTCGGCCCAATGATGCCCCACGAAATCCTCGTAGAAATACGCACCGGCAAACACCGCACCAATTCCCAGACCAAGGAGCGGGAGCAGCATCACCATGGGGCTTTCATGCACGTGCTCCATGACATGATGGTCCGCACGCGGCGCCCCGTGGAACGTCATGATGATCAGGCGCCAGGAATAGAAGGCGGTCATGAAGGCGGCAACAATGCCCAGAATGAAAGCGTACTTGGCCGTCCAGCCGGATCCGGCATAGGCCGCTTCGAGCACGAAATCCTTGGAGAAGTAGCCAGCGAAGTAAGGAACCCCGGCGAGCGCCAAGGAGCCGATCCAGAACATCGCATAGGTGACCGGGATCTTCTTCCAGATGCCGCCCATCTTGCGGATATCTTGCTCGTCCGACATGGCGTGGATCACCGAGCCGGCCGACAAGAACAGCAGCGCCTTGAAGAAGGCGTGGGTGAACAGGTGGAACACGGCGGCCTGGTATGCGCCAACGCCGATGGCGAAGAACATGTAGCCGAGCTGCGAGCAGGTCGAGTACGCGATCACCCGCTTGATGTCGTTCTGCACCATGCCGACCGAGGCGGCGAAGAATGCCGTGGTCGCACCGATAAAGGTGATAAAGCCCAGAACGTTCGGCGCATACTCCACGACGGGCGACATGCGTGCCATCAGGAACACACCGGCGGTCACCAGCGTCGCCGCATGGATCAGCGCGGAAACCGGCGTCGGGCCTTCCATGGCATCTGGCAGCCAGGTGTGCAGGCCGATCTGAGCCGATTTGCCCATGGCACCAAGGAATAGCAGCAGGGCAATCACTTCCAGCACCGGCAGGCCGGCGAAGGTCATGTTCTGCGCCGCCTCAACACCTTGGAAGATGCCGTTGAACTCGATGGTGCCAAAAGTCCAGAAAGTCAGCGCCATGCCGAGCATAAAGAACAGATCGCCCACGCGATTGACGATGAAGGCCTTCATCGCTGCGCGATTGGCGCTTTCCTTCTCGTACCAGTAGCCGATCAACAGGTAGCTCGCGAGGCCGATCCCTTCCCAGCCGAAAAACAGCTGCAGAAGGTTATCGGCCGTCACCAGCATCAGCATCATGAAAGTGAAGAGGGAGAGGTAGGCGAAGAAGCGCGGCTGCGTCGGGTCATGCGACATGTAACCGACGCTGTAGAGGTGGATCATGGTGGACGCGACGGTCACCATGCCGACCATCACCGCAGCCACCGTGTCGTAGCGCAGCGCCCAGGACAGTTGCAGTCCACCGACATCCAGCCACGTGGCGATATCGATGGTGGTGGGCGCATGGCCATAGGCGACCTGGATGAAGGCCGCGACGCCGCACAGCGCGGCCAGCGCCATACACACCACAGTCACCCATTGAGCGAGCTTATCGCCCAGCCAACGGCCAAAGAAACCGCAGATGCACGCCCCCAGGAGGGGAAAGAAGACAGCACCGACATACATGGCTTCAGCCCTTCAGAGTGGAGATATCCTCCACCTCGATGCTGCCGCGGTTGCGGAAGTAGATGACGACGATGGCGAGGCCGATCGCCGCCTCGGCCGCCGCGACGGTGAGAACGAACATGGCGAAGACCTGGCCGGTAAGGTCCTGCAGGGCCGCGGAGAAGGCCACCAGGTTCAGGTTCACCGAAAGCAGGATCAGCTCAATGGACATCAGGATGACGATGACGTTCTTCCGGTTCAGGAAGATGCCGAAGACGCCGAGCACGAAGAGGATCGCGCCCACCGTTAGGTAATGACCGAGACCGATGCTCATCTCAGTGGTGCCCCCCGTTCTCATGCTCGTGCCCATGGCCGCCATGGTGCGCGACCTGCCGTGGCTTCGGCTGCTCAGGCAGCTTGCGGCGGGTGATGCCGAGCGTTGAAAGCCCGGCGCGGGAGGGAACCTGGGTCAACACCACGGCCTCGCCACGCGCAACCTGGGTGGCGATGTCCTGCCGCTTGCTGTTGGCCGGCTTGTCGCGGAGCGTCAGGACGATGGCACCGATCATGGCAACCAGCAGGATCAACCCGGCAACCTGGAAGAGATAGACATACTCTGTGTAGACCAGCAGGCCGAGAGCCTCGGTGTTGGTCAGCGACGGATCGGCCGGGATCGCATTGACGCGCAGCGCCGCGGCGTCCGGCGCAAATTGCCAGGCGCCGAAGACGAACAGCAGTTCCAGGAACAGGATCGCACCAATCACTGCACCGACCGGTGCATAGCGCTGGAATCCCTGTCGAAGCTGCACAAAGTCGATGTCCAGCATCATGACGATGAACAGAAACAACACCGCGACCGCGCCCACATAGACGATCACCAGGATCATCGCCAGGAACTCGGCGCCCGCCATCAGAAACAGGGCGGCGGCGTTGAAGAAGGCCAGAATCAGGAACAGCACGCTGTGCACAGGGTTCCGGCTGGTCACCACCATGACCGCACTGGCGATCAGGATGGCCGCGAAGATGTAGAAGGCAAGAGCGGCGATCATCGCGGCCCGCCCGCGCGCAGATGCAGCATCATGGCACCGTTCCAAGAAGAGCCGCCCTGGGAGCCGGGCGGGGCCGTGTTGTAAAGGCAGAGGGATGTCACGGCCGGAACCATCCCTCCTGCCTCAATCAGCGATAGGGCGCGTCAAGCTCGAGCCGCTTGGCGATTTCCGGCTCCCACCGGTCGCCATTCGCGAGCAGGCGGTCCTTGTCGTAGAACAGCTCCGCCCGCGTTTCAGTCGCGAACTCGAAATTGGGGCCCTCGACAATCGCATCCACCGGGCAGGCCTCTTCGCAGAGCCCACAGTAGATGCACTTCGTCATGTCGATGTCGTAGCGCGTCGTGCGCCGCGAACCGTCTTCGCGCGGCTCAGCCTCGATCGTGATCGCCAGCGCGGGGCACACGGCCTCGCACAGCTTGCATGCGATGCAGCGTTCCTCGCCATTGGGATAGCGCCGCAAGGCATGCTCTCCCTTGAAGCGGGGTGACAGCGCCGTTTTCTCGTAGGGGTAGCTGATCGTCGACTTCTTGCTGAAGAAATACTTCAGCGTCAGCGCCATGCCCGAGGCCAGCTCGGTCAGCAGCAGACTGCGCGCCATGCGGTCCAGCGTTGCCATTTTTTACCTCATTGCGCGGGGGCAGCCCGCGCCCGTCGTGGTCAACATCTTATCCGCGGAGGTCACGGCAGCCACCCCGCCAGCTTCAGCACGAAGGCCGTCAGCACCAGGTAGACCAGGCTGAAGGGCAGGAAGACCTTCCAGCCCAAGCGCATCAACTGGTCGTACCGGTACCGCGGGAAGGTCGCGCGTACCCAGACAAAGGTGAACATGCACAGACAGATCTTCAGGATAAACCAGATGGGCCCTGGCACCCAGTTCAGGGGCGCGATGTCCATTGGCGGCAGCCATCCACCCAGGAACAGGGTGGTCGTCATGGCCGACATCAGGAACATGTTGGCGTATTCGCCAAGGAAGAAGAGCGCGTAGGTCATGGAGGAATATTCCACCATGAAGCCGGCCACCAGCTCAGACTCCCCTTCCGCCAGATCGAAGGGCGGACGGTTGGTTTCCGCCAATGTCGAGATGAAGAAGATGATGAACATGGGGAAGAGCGGGATGAAGAACCACACCGTCTTCTGCGCCAGCACGATCTCGGTCAGGTTCAGCGAACCGACGCACAGCAGAACCGTGACAATGACGAGGCCCATGGAGACCTCGTAACTCACCATCTGCGCTGCCGAGCGCAGCGCGCCCAGAAAGGCGTATTTCGAGTTCGATGCCCAGCCGGCGATGATGATGCCGTACACACCAAGGGAGCTGACAGCAAAAAGATACAAAATGCCTACATTGATGTCGGCAATCGCCCATCCCTCGTTCACCGGGATCACCGCCCAGGCAATCATCGCCAGGATAAAGGTCAGCACCGGCCCGAAGATGAACAGCGCCCGGTTGGCACCGGACGGGATGATGGTTTCCTTCAGCAGCATCTTCGCAGCGTCGGCGAAGGGCTGCAGAAGGCCGAACGGCCCCACCACGTTCGGGCCGACACGCATCTGCATGGCCGCCATGATCTTGCGCTCGGCATAGGTCATGTACGCAACGGCGATCAGCAGCGGCACCAGCATCGCCAGGGTCTGCAGTGCCGTGATGATCAGCACCCCGAATGGGGAGGCAAGAAAGGCTTCCATCGGGGCTTACTCCGCCGCCAGCCGCGGCGCGGGATTGTTGTAGACCTGGCTGCACTGCGCCATCGTTTCCGAGGCGCGGCTGATGCTGTCGGCCAACCAGTAATCCTGGATGGGCGAAGAGAAAGCCTCGCTCCCCAGCTGACCGGACGCGGCTGGCCCGGTGGTATCGTTGCAGCCGCCGGCGATGCGCCCATCCACAAGGCCGAATGCCGGATTGGCCTCCACCATCCTGGTTCGCAAGGCGTCCAGCGTGTCGAAGCCCATGCTCACATCCAGGGCAGCTCCGGCGGCGCGGATGATGCGCCAGTCCTCCCGCGCCTCGCCCGGCGGATGAAGCGCCAACCGACCATGCTGCACCCTCCCCTCGGTCGACACGTACGTGCCTTCCTTTTCGGGATAGGCGGCACCGGGCAGGATAACATCCGCCCGTGCCGCGGCGCGGTCGCCGTGGTGACCCTGATAGACCACGAAAGTGCCGGCGGAAATCCGGGCCGGATCGATTTCGTCGGCACCCAGCAGCCACAATGCGTCGAGGCCGGCGTCCAGCATCCCGGCCACGTCCAGCCCACCTTCACCAGGGAGGAACCCCGCATCCAACGCGCCGACCTGGCCGCCGAAATGATGCAACAGATTGAAGCCATGCCAGTCGGCCGACAATCCACCGAACGTCCTGGTTAACTCCCAGGCAGCGGCCAGAACCGCTGCGCCGTCGCGCCGGGCCAGTGCCGATCGGCCCAGAATGACCATGGGCCTCTTGGCCTTCCGCAGTTCCTCGGCAAAGCTGTGGCTGCCGTCGATCAACGAGGAGATCGCCGCGGCTCCCTCGCCCAGATGCTCCGTGCGGTAGGTGAGGTCGAGCCCCTCTGGCCCAATGCACGCGACCCGCAATGCGCCGCTCATCCAGCGCTTGCGGATCCGGGCATTGATGACCGGAGCTTCCTTGCGAAGATCGCTGCCGATGATCACCAGCGCGTCGGCCTCGTCGATTCCGGCAATGCCGGAATTGAACAGGTAGAAGTCTCGGCGCGATGCATCGATGACGGCGCCATCCTGCCGGCAGTCGGTATGCGGCGAATTGAGTCCCCGCAACAGGGTCTTCAGCGCAAAGGCGCTCTCGGCATCAACCAGGTCACCGGCAATGGCGCCGACCTTGTCACCCGCGACGCCGGCCATCCTTGCGGAGATGGCGGCAAAGGCCTCTTCCCAACTCGCCTGCCGCAGCTTGCCGTCCTTGCGGATCCAGGGACGGTCGAGCCGCTTGCGCTTCAGGCCATCGAAGGAGAAGCGGCCGCGATCGGCCATCCACTCCTCGTTCACATCCTCATTCACGCGGGGAAGGATGCGCACCACTTCAGGGCCGCGCGTGTCGATGCGGATGTTGGTGCCGGTGGCATCGAGCACATCGATGCTGTCGGTCTTCTTCAGCTCCCAGGGCCGAGCCACATAGGCGTAGGGACGACTGGTGAGTGCGCCGACCGGGCAGATGTCGATCAGGTTGCCCGACAGCTCTGTGGTCAACGCCTTCTCGACATAGGTGCCGATTTGCATGTCTTCGCCGCGGCCGGTTGCGCCAAGCTCCGGCACGCCCGCGACCTCGGTCGCGAAGCGCACGCAGCGGGTGCACTGGATGCAGCGGTTCATGATCGTCTTGACGAGCGGGCCAAGATACTTGTCCTTGACTGCCCGCTTTTCCTCGACGTAGCGGCCGCCCTGCCCGCCATAGGCCGTTGCCTGATCCTGCAGATCGCACTCGCCGCCCTGGTCGCAGATCGGGCAGTCCAGCGGATGGTTGATCAGCAGGAATTCCATGACGTTGCGGCGGGCGTTGCGGACCATCGCACTGTCCGTGAACACCTTCATGCCATCCGCCACCGGGTAGGCGCAGGAGGCGACCGGCTTGGGCGCCCGCTCCACCTCGACCAGGCACATCCGGCAATTGCCCGCGACGCTCAGCCGCTCATGGTAGCAGAAGCGCGGGATTTCCTTGGCCGCGGCTTCGCAAGCCTGCAGCACAGTGGCGCCGTTCGGAACCTCAATCTCGATCCCGTCAACCGTGACCTTCGCCATGGCTCTACTCCGCCGCCAGCGGCATCGGGCCGCCAGCTTTCTTCGCCTTGTACGCGGCGATGCGTTCTTCCATCACCGGCCGGAAGTGCCGGATCAAGCCCTGCACCGGCCACACGCCGCCATCGGCGAGAGCACAGATGGTGTGACCCTCGATCTGGCGTGTGACGCTTTCCAGCACGTCAATCTCGTTCAGTTCGGCCCGGCCCTCGACCATGCGGGCCATCAGGCGCTTCTGCCAGCCCATGCCCTCACGACAAGGCGTGCACTGCCCGCAGCTCTCATGCTTGTAGAAGTCCGCAAGCCGGGCGATCGCCTTGATGATGTCGGTCGACTTGTCCATCACGATCACCGCCGCCGTGCCGAGGCCCGACTTCTGCTCGCGCAGGGAATCGAAATCCATCAGCACGTCGTCGCAGATGTGCTTCGGCAGCAACGGTGTCGACGAGCCTCCGGGGATCACCGCCAGCAGGTTGTCCCAGCCGCCGCGCACGCCCCCAGCATAGCGCTCGATCAGCTCCCGCATCGGGATGCTCATCTCGGCTTCCACGTTGCAGGGCTTGTTCACGTGGCCCTGGATGCAGAACACCTTGGTGCCGCTGTTCTTCGGACGGCCAAACGACGCGAACCACGCGCCGCCGCGCCGCAGGATCTCCGGCACAACGGCAATGGTCTCGACGTTGTTCACCGTGGTCGGGCAGCCATACAGGCCCACAGCGGCCGGAAAAGGCGGCTTCAGGCGCGGCATGCCCTTCTTGCCTTCCAGACTCTCGATCAGCGCTGTTTCTTCGCCGCAAATGTATGCGCCTGCACCGCGATGGACGTAGAGATCGAAATCCCAGCCGGCGCCAGCGGCATTCTTGCCCAACAGCCCGGCATCGTAGGCCTCGTCGATGGCGGACTGCAGCACCAAGTGCTCGTTGTAGTACTCGCCGCGGATGTAGATGTAACCGGCATGCGCGCCCATTGCGACACCGGCCAGCAGGCAGCCCTCGATCAGGGTGTGCGGATCGTTGCGGACAATGTCCCGGTCCTTGCAGGTGCCGGGCTCAGATTCGTCGCAGTTCACCACAAGGTAGGATGGGCGCCCATCCACGCTTTCCTTGGGCATGAAGCTCCACTTCATGCCGGTCGGGAAGCCAGCGCCTCCGCGCCCACGCAGACCGGACTGCTTCACCTCCTCGATGATCCAGTCGCGCCCTTTTGCGATCAGGCCGGCCGTGTTGTCCCAGTTGCCGCGTCGCCGCGCTTCCCGGAGATTCCAGGGATGGATGCCGTACAGGTTGGTGAAGATGCGGTCCTTGTCGCTCAGCGGCATGGCGTCACTTCTCCTCCGCCAACGGGATGTCCAACAGCGTCTCCGGGCCGCCTTCCGGAGCGCTGCACAGGCGGCCCCTGGCACTGCCGGGCTTCGGCCGCTCGCCGCGCTTCAGCGCCTCGATCAGCTTCACCGTGCTGTCGTAATCCATGTCCTCGTAGTAGTCGTCATCCACCTGCAGGATCGGTGCATTCACGCAGCCGCCAAGGCATTCGACCTCGGTCATGGTGAACAGACCATCATCGCTGGTGTCGCCATAACCCTTGAGGTGCCCCGCATCCTTGCAGGCGCGGAGCACATCGTCCGATCCGCGCAGCCAGCAGGGCGTGGTGCCGCAGACCTGCAAGTGGTATCGGCCGATCGGCTTGGTGTTGAACATGAAGTAGAAGGTGGCGACCTCATAGACGCGGATCGGCGCCATCCCGAGACGCACAGCCACCTCGTCCATGGCCACGCGCGGCACCCAGGCGCTGCCGGTCTGCCGTCCCATCTGCTTCTGCACCACGTAAAGCAGCGGAATGACCCCGCTGGCCTTCTTGCCCTCGGGGTAGCGCTTCAGGATCGTTTCGATCTGCGCATCGCTCTCCGCATCGAAGGAGAAGCTGGTGGGTTCCTGATGCTGCGGCGCGCTCACCGGTCGATCTCCCCGAAAACGATGTCGAGGCTGCCGATCACGGACACCGCGTCGGCCAGCATGTGGCCCTTGGAAAGCTTCTCCATGGCCTGCAGGTGCGCGAAGCCGGGCGCACGGATCTTGCAGCGATACGGCCGATTGGTGCCGTCCGCCACCAGGTACACGCCGAACTCGCCCTTCGGAGCCTCGACCGCCGTGTAGGTGGAGCCGGCAGGCACGTGGTACCCTTCGGAATAAAGCTTGAAGTGATGGATCAGCGCTTCCATCGAGCGCTTCATCTCGCTGCGGGTTGGCGGGGCGATCTTGCTGTCCTGCACCTTGATCGGGCCACCAGGCATCTGGGCCAAGCACTGCTTGATGATCTTCAGGCTTTCGCGCAGCTCGGCGATGCGGACCAGGTAGCGCTCGTAGCAATCCCCGTGGCTGCCCACCGGGATCTCGAACTCAAGCTGATCGTACACGTCGTAAGGCTGGGCGCGCCGCAGATCCCAGGCGCAGCCCGAGGCACGGATGCAGGGGCCGGAGAAGCCCCACGCCATCGCCTCTTCGGCGGTCATGATGCCGATATCCACCGTGCGCTGCTTGAAAATACGGTTACCTGTCAGCAGCCGCTCCAGATCGTCGATGAACTTCGGAAAGCCGTCGGCCCACTCGGCGATGCGCGCCGGCAGGTCGGCCGGCATGTCCTTGGCCACGCCGCCCGGGCGAAAATAGTTGGCGTGGTAATGCGAGCCGGAGGTCGCATCATAGAATTCCAGCAGGATCTCGCGCTGCTCGAAACCCCAGAGAGAGGGCGTGGTGGCGCCCACATCGAGGGCGTAGGTGGTGATGTTGAGGATGTGGTTCAGCACACGGCTGATCTCGGCGAACAGCACGCGAATAAACTGTGCGCGGATCGGCGCCTCGATGCCCAGCAGCCTCTCGGTCGCCAGCGCGAAGCAATGCTCCTGCGCCATAGGAGAAACGTAGTCGAGCCGATCGAAGTACGGCAGTGCCTGAAGATAACTCTTGTGCTCGATCAGCTTCTCGGTGCCACGATGCAGGAGGCCGATATGCGGGTCGGCGCGCTCCACCAGCTCTCCCTGCATCTCCAGCACCAGGCGCAACACGCCGTGGGCAGCCGGATGCTGCGGACCGAAATTGATGGTGTGGCTGTCGATTTCCACCGTCCGGGTATTGCCGGCGGCGGGCGTGTCGTCGGTGCTGAGGCTCATTCGCGGGTGATCCGGTTGAGATGCACCTTCTCGTCACCGGGAAGGGTGGTCATGCCTTCCCAGGGCGAAAGGAAATCGAAGTTTCGGAAATCCTGCGTCAACTTCACAGGCTCATAGACAACCTGCTGCCGCTCGGGGTCATAGCGGACCTCGGAGTAACCCGTCAGCGGGAAATCCTTGCGGAGCGGATGCCCTTGGAAGCCATAGTCGGTCAAGATACGCCTAAGATCGATCTGGCCTTCGAACACTACCCCGTACATGTCCCAGGCTTCGCGCTCCCACCACGTTGCGGAGGGCCACAGGTCAGAAACCGTGGCCACCACCTGAACGGCATCCGTGCGGGTGATAACCCGGATGCGATGGTTATGGGTCAAGGAAAGGAGGTTGTAGACCACCTCGAAGCGCAGCTCCTGGCCGGGCCAGTCCACGCCGCAAATATCGACGCACTGCTCAAAAGCGAAATCTGGCTTGTCGCGGAGCAGCTGCAGAACAGGATGCAGCGCATCTCGCCGCACCTCGATCTCGACCTCCGATCCACGGGCGATCTGCGACCGCAACAGGACATCACCCGGCACGGAGGCCAGTACGGCGTTCAAGAGGACTTGCTGTGCCGTCGGCAGAGCGGCAGCGGCGGGAACGTTCTCGGTATCGTCAGCCACGCAGAATGCTCCCCGTGCGGCGGATCTTCTTCTGCAATTGCAGAATGCCATAAACCAGCGCCTCGGCCGTGGGCGGGCAGCCGGGAACATAGACGTCTACCGGCACCACGCGGTCACAACCGCGAACCACGCTGTAGCTGTAATGGTAGTAGCCGCCGCCATTGGCACAGCTGCCCATGGAGATGACCCAACGCGGCTCGGCCATCTGATCGTAAACCTTGCGAAGCGCCGGAGCCATTTTGTTGGTCAGGGTCCCGGCCACGATCATCACGTCCGACTGCCGCGGTGAACCACGTGGAATAACGCCGAAACGATCCAGATCGTAGCGCGGCATGTAGGCATGGATCATCGGGACAGCGCAGCAGGCCAGACCAAAGGTCATTGGCCACAGACTGCCAGTGCGCGCCCAATTCACCACCTTGTCGAGGTTGGCGACGACGAAGCCCTTATCCTCGATCTCTTCCGTCACGCCGCGCACAACCGCGTCCTGCCCGGGACCGGGTTGCAGGGCCTGCTTGTTCCAGGCCAGATCGGCCTTGTCGCTGGTGCTGCTCATGGGATCATTCCCAATCCAGGGCGCCCTTGCGCCATTCGTAAAGAAAGCCCACCGTCAGAACACCCAGGAACGTCATCATGGACAGGAACCCGAACCAGCCGATGTCGCCCAGGACGATGGCCCACGGGAACAGGAACGCGACTTCCAAGTCGAAAATGATGAACAGAATGGCCACAAGGTAGAAGCGAACGTCAAAGCGGCGGCGCGTGTCATCGAAAGGCTCGAAGCCGCACTCATAGGCGGAGACCTTTTCCGCATAGGGCTTCTGACGCGCCGCCAACATGCTGCCGCCCACCATCGCGGCGGCAATCACGGCGGCGATCGCCAGAAAGACCAGGATCGGAAAGTAGGTCGCCAGCAGGGGCTGGGTCATGATGTGTCCGTCCCTCGGGCCCTGATGGCCCAACTCGCCAGGCGCAGGGGAGCACTTGGCACCTGCACCGCAGCCGGTTCATGCCGCGGCGCGAAGTCGGCCGGACATTAGCTCCCAAGAACGCATATCGCCATAGCCGGAAAGATGATTTGCGTGCCGCGATGCACCAAAGCTTTAACGCAAGAAACGCCGCATCGGGCTATCCGGTGCGGCGTTTCTTGAAGCGCTTTGGCGCGAGTGACGGGGCTCGAACCCGCGACCTCCGGCGTGACAGGCCGGCGCTCTAACCAACTGAGCTACACCCGCTTGCGGCGTGGGCGGGGAAATAGCGCCCCCTGATAACCTCGTCAATGACGTAAAATGGCGAAGGTAGCGATTGATTTGGTGAAGCATCGATCTGCCCTTCCCTGCCATGGAAAGGGGAATGGGCGCTGACGGATTCGAACCGCCGGCATCCTCGGTGTAAACGAGGCGCTCTACCGCTGAGCTAAGCGCCCTGACGGGATCGGCAACAAGCCAGGCAGCCATGCCGCCCCCGTAGCCTGGATGCAAGACCTAAAGATGCATTCAGGTCCTGCCGCACCCCAGCTCGTTAGTTCAACCCATCCCGTAGCAGCTTGCCCGGCTTGAAGCGCACGGATGTGGACGCTGGAACCTCGATCTCCTCGCCAGTTCGCGGATTCCGTGCCTTTCCGCCCTTCCGCCGAGAGGTCGAGAATGTTCCAAAGCCGACCAGACGGACTTCCTGCTTGTCTTTCAGTGACTGGCTGATGGCGTCAAATACCGAGTCGACCACTTCGGCGGCCTTCGCTTTGGGAAGATCACCTGCTTCGGCAACAATGGCGACAAGATCCTGTTTGTTCATTGGCCGATCCCCTGACTGTGGCAGCGGATCAGAGCATGACCCCGGCAGCTTGGCACGTCACGAGGAAGTCGACCGGCGGGAACCGGCGACATCGGTCAGCCATTCCGGCAGTCTGCTTCAAGCACTAAAAAAGGCCGGAGCTGGTGCTCCGGCCCTTGTTCATGCGGCGCCGATCAATGCGGCAGGCTGGCGGGCTGGTTCAGCCGCCCATCGCCAGATGCCGGCGGGGTTTCCTCCGCCTCGGTCCAGTCGATCGCTTCTGGCGCCCGGATCAATGCCTGACCGATGACTTCATCGACATGCGACACCGGGTGGACCTTCAGAGCCTTCCTGACATTGTCGGGAATCTCGGCAAGATCCTTTTCGTTATCCTTGGGGATGAACACCGTGGTGATACCTGCCCGCAAGGCCGCCAGCAGCTTCTCTTTCAGCCCTCCGATAGGGAGCACCCGGCCCCTCAACGTCACCTCTCCGGTCATCGCCACATCCTTGCGAACGGGAATACCCGTGAGCACGGAGACAATCGACGTTGCCATCGCGATGCCCGCGGACGGTCCGTCCTTCGGGGTTGCGCCTTCCGGCACATGGACGTGGATATCGCGCCGATCAAACAGTGTTGGCTTGATGCCAAAGCTGACCGATCGACTACGGACGTAGGAGAGGGCCGCCGAGACGCTTTCCTGCATCACATCGCCCAGCTTGCCAGTGGTCTGGACCTTGCCCTTACCCGGAACAATGACCGACTCGATGGTTAGAATCTCGCCGCCAACCTCAGTCCAGGCCAAGCCGGTCACAACGCCGACCATGTCCTCAGCCTCGGCCTCGCCATAACGGAACTTCCGTACACCGGCATATTTGTCGAGATTGCGCCGGTTGATCGCGACCTTCTTCGCCTTCTTGGCCACGATCTCCGTCACAGCCTTGCGGGCCAGACCACCCACTTCGCGCTCCAGGTTCCGCACCCCGGCCTCACGCGTGTAGTAGCGCACCAAATCCAGCAGCGCCTCGTCGGTGACGCTCCACTCCCCTTCCTTCAGCCCGTTGGCTTCCGTGACCTTGGGGAACAGATGGCGGCGCGCGATCTGCACCTTCTCGTCCTCGGTATAGCCGGGGATGCGGATGATCTCCATGCGGTCCAGCAACGGCTGCGGCATGCGCAGGCTGTTGGCGGTCGTCACGAACATCACGTCGGACAGGTCGTAATCGACCTCCAGGTAGTGGTCGGCGAAAGTGGAGTTCTGCTCAGGATCCAGCACCTCCAGCAGGGCGGAGGACGGGTCACCGCGCCAATCGGCACCGAGCTTGTCGATCTCGTCCAGAAGGAAGAGCGGGTTGGACGTCTTGGCCTTCTTCATGCCCTGGATGACCTTACCCGGCATGGAGCCGATATAGGTCCGGCGATGGCCGCGCACCTCCGCCTCGTCCCGCACGCCGCCCAGAGACATACGTACGAAGTTGCGGTTGGTGGCCTTGGCGATGGATTTGCCAAGGCTGGTCTTGCCGACGCCAGGCGGTCCCACCAGACATAGGATAGGGCCGCGGATCTTCGGCGAGCGGGACTGAACCGCCAGATACTCGATGATCCGTTCCTTGATCTTGTCCAGGCCGTAATGGTCCGCGTCAAGAACCTCCTGAGCCTGGGCCAAGTCATTCTTGACCTTGGACTTCTTCTTCCAGGGGATCGAAAGGATCCAGTCCAGGTAGTTGCGAACCACTGTCGCCTCGGCGCTCATGGGCGACATGGAGCGTAGCTTCTTCAGCTCCGCCATTGCCTTGTCGCGAGCCTCTGTCGACAGCTTGGTCGCCTTGATCTTGGCTTCCAGCTCGGCAAGCTCGTCCTTGCCGTCCTCGCCCTCGCCAAGCTCCTTCTGGATCGCCTTGAGCTGTTCGTTCAGGTAATACTCGCGCTGCGTCTTCTCCATCTGCCGCTTCACGCGGTTCCGGATGCGCTTTTCCACCTGGAGAACGCCGATTTCGCTCTCCATGTGGGCGAAGACTCGCTCAAGCCGCTGGGAAATGCCGGAAATCTCCAGCAGCTCCTGCTTCTCGCTGATCTTCAGATTCAGGTGGCTCGCTACCGTGTCCGCCAACTTGGCGGCATCATCAATCTGATTGATCGACACCAGAACTTCCGGAGCGATCTTCTTGTTCAGCTTGATGTACTGCTCAAACTGGGCGACCACGGTCCGCGACAGGGCCTCCACCTCCGATGCCTCGGCGGCTGCCTCCTCGATCTGCGTCGTGTAGGCCTCGAAATACTGGTCGGTCTCCTTGAAGCCCACCACACGGGCACGCTTACCGCCCTCAACCAGCACCTTGACCGTGCCATCAGGCAGCTTCAGCAGCTGCAGCACCGTCGACACCGTGCCCACATCATAAAGATCGTCGGCACCGGGATCGTCCTGCGCTGCGTTGCGTTGAGCGACAAGCAGGATCTGCTTGTCCTCGCGCATCACAGCCTCAAGGGCACGCACACTCTTCTCGCGTCCGACGAACAGCGGAACGATCATGTGAGGAAAAACAACGATGTCACGAAGCGGCAAGACCGGAAGCAGGTCACCACTCGTCAGTTCAGGATTCGTATCCGCCATTGGGGACCTCACTCAGGACAGCCGGCATAGCGTCGCCCGATCATCGGCACGGCACCACGCCACGGGTTCACCCGTGAGATGGGCCCGGCCAGTGCCGACGACAAGCCACGCAAGGCCTGCACGATTCGACTGGCCGGGCAGACCTCACGCGGAAGTCTGCTCGACAGGCCGTTCACCGTAGATGAACAACGGTGCCGCACGCCCTTCGGCAACTTCCTTGTTCACCACCACTTCGTCGACATCGTCGAGCCCGGGCAGATCGAACATGGTGCCAAGCAGGATGCTCTCCATGATGGAGCGCAGGCCACGCGCGCCGGTCTTGCGCTGGATTGCACGACCCGCAACAGAGCGTAGGGCGTCATCGGTGAAGGTGAGCTTCGTCGCCTCCATCTCGAACAGGCGCTGATACTGCTTGACCAGGGCATTCTTCGGCTTGGTCAGGATCTCGACCAGGGCCTTCTCGTCCAAATCCTCCAGCGTGGCCACGACCGGGAGGCGACCGATGAACTCCGGGATCAGACCGAATTTCAGCAGATCTTCAGGTTCCACCTCCCGCAGGATGGCACCCATACGCCGCTCGTCGGGTCCCCGCACCTCCGCGCCGAAGCCCATGCCGGACCCCTTGCCCTTGGCCGCGATGATTTTGTCCAGCCCGGCGAAGGCGCCGCCACAGATGAACAGGATGTTCGACGTGTCGACCTGCAGGAATTCCTGCTGCGGGTGCTTCCGGCCACCCTGCGGAGGAACGGAGGCCACAGTGCCTTCCATGATCTTCAGCAGCGCCTGCTGCACGCCCTCGCCGGACACGTCGCGGGTAATGGACGGGTTGTCGGACTTGCGGCTGATCTTATCGACCTCGTCGATGTAGACGATCCCGCGCTGCGCCCTCTCCACATTGTAGTCGGCAGCCTGCAGCAGCTTGAGGATGATGTTCTCCACATCCTCGCCAACATAGCCGGCCTCGGTGAGTGTGGTGGCGTCCGCCATGGTGAACGGCACGTCGAGAATCCGGGCGAGCGTCTGCGCCAGCAGCGTCTTGCCCGATCCGGTGGGCCCCACAAGCATGATGTTGGACTTGGCGATCTCGACCTCGCCGGTCTTCCCGCCATGAGCCAAGCGCTTGTAGTGGTTGTGAACGGCCACGGAGAGCACCTTCTTGGCGTGCTCTTGCCCAATGACGTAGTCATCGAGGACCTTGCAGATCTCGCGCGGCGTCGGCACCCCATCCCGCGACTTCACCAGATGCGTCTTGTGCTCTTCACGGATGATGTCCATGCAGAGTTCGACGCATTCGTCGCAGATAAACACCGTCGGCCCGGCGATGAGTTTACGCACCTCATGCTGGGACTTGCCGCAGAACGAGCAATAAAGGGTGTTCTTTGAGTCGCCGGACTTGCTCATGCGCGCTCCTGGACCCACCGGCAATGGGCCGGCGAATCATGCGGGACTGTAGCCCCGCTGTCATTCTGGGGGAAGCGGGACGGGTCGCAGGCAAAAAACGCCTGCCCGCCCCGGATTCGGAACAGGGTCGGCACCAGGCCAGAAAGGGCCTGGCACCCCATCATGCCTTGGGCGTCTCCGCTGCCGGGGCGATGCCTGCCGGGCGCTTCTGCACCACCTCGTCAATGAGGCCGAAGGCCTGCGCCTCATCGGCCGTCATATAAGTGTCGCGTTCCATCTTCTTCTCGATTTCCTCGAGAGTCTGACCCGTATGATGAACGTAGATCTGGTTCAGCCGGGCACGGGTCTTCAGGATCTCGCGGGCCTGGATCTCGATGTCCGTGGCCTGTCCCTGCGCCCCACCGGACGGCTGGTGGATCATCACCTGGCTGTTGGGCAGCGCAAAGCGCTTGCCTTTCGCACCTGCCGTCAGCAGCAGGCTCCCAGCGGAAGCTGCCATGCCCAGACAAACGGTCGATACCGGCGCCCGGATGTACTGCATGGTATCGTACATGGCGAGCCCGGCCGTCACCACCCCGCCTGGGCTGTTGATGTAGAAGGCGATATCCTTGTTAGGATTCTCGCTTTCCAGGAACAGCAGCTGGGCGCACACCAGAGACGCCATCTGGTCGTAGATCGGACCCGTCAGGAAGATGATGCGCTCTTTCAGAAGGCGCGAGTAGATATCGAAGGCCCGTTCGCCCCGCGCGGTCTGCTCGACGACCATCGGGACGAGGTTGTTGTAGATTTCGACCGGATCGCGATCCCGCATCTTGCATCCTCTCGCGGTGACCGGGGAGCGGGGACACCCCGAATCCTACCGGCCTCCGTCACCCTAGACTTCAAATGTTAACATGGTGCAGACGGCGCTCGCGCAAAAGAGGGAGTGCGGGCGGGGCTGCCCCAGGCCGGCGAATTTCACGCAACTTTTGCCGCATCCGCAACGCAGCCGGGGCGGCACGAAGCCGCCCCGGACGCGTCTCAGAGCTAGGAATTCGCTCGGCTCAAGCTGCTGGATCGGCCGAAAGCTCGCCGGCCGGAACTTCCTTTTCCGTCACCTGAGCAAGCTCCAGCATGAAATCCACCACCTTCTCCTCGAAGATCGGCGCGCGGAGGCTCTCGATCGCCTGCGGATTCTTCTGGAAGAAGTCGAAGACCTGCTTCTCCTGGCCCGGGTAACGCTGCGCCTCGGTCCGCATGGCGCGGGAGAGCTCTTCGTTCGACACCAGGATGTTGTTGGTGCGGCCGATTTCCGACAGCAAAAGGCCCAGGCGGATGCGGCGCTCGGCAATGGCGCGGTAGTCGGCCTTCAGCGCGTCCTCATCCTTGCCCTTGTCTTCGTCGTCCAGGCGTCCGGCCTTCATGTCTGCCTCGACACGCTGCCAGATCTGGTTGAACTCCGATTCCACCATCGAAGGAGGCACCTCGAAGCTTGCCTGCTCCGACAAGGCATCCAGAAGCTTGCGCTTCACATTCAGGCGGGAAAGCTGGTCGTACTCACCCTGGAGGCTCTCCGACACGCGCTTCTTCAGCTCGTCCACGCTGTCGAGCCCAAGCTTCTTCGCAAATTGCTCATCGATCGCGGCCGCAACCGGCTTCTGCAGCTTCTTCGCCGTCAGCTCGAAGCGCGCAGGCTTGCCGGCCAGGTCGGCGGAGCCGTAATCGGCCGGGAAGGTGACGTCCACATGACGCGTCTCACCGGCCTTCACACCCTCCAGACCTTCAGCGAAGCCGGGGATGAAGCCGGAACCGCCGATCTCCACTGGCATGTCGCTGCCCGTGCCGCCGGGGAACGGGTCACTCAGGCTTTCCTGGCCGCCGGCCAGGCTCAGATCTGCACCCGTCACCGTCACGGTTCCGCCGGTGAAGGCATCCCCGAGCTCCAGCCGAACGCTGACGCGGAGTGCACCCTCAGTGCCCTCCGGCACGGTCCAGCTGCCAGTGACGGCTGTAGGAACGGCCTCCGGAGCGGCGATGGCCGTGTCGCCAGACTCGATGATCTTGCCACCATGATCGAGCACCTCGAACAGCGCCACCACCTTGGCGGCGCTGGACAGACCTTCGGACCTCCAGGCAAAGCTGAGGCTCAGCTCTTCTCCCCCCTTCACCGCGTAGCCGTTGAGGAACGCGATGCGGGCGGCCGTGGCACCGGCCGGCAAGTTGGCGGTCGCCCCATTCTCCACCGCTGTCAGAGATGCATCCTGGGCGCCGGCGGTGGTGAGCTTCCAGGCTTCCTCGGGCTTACCCGACAGCAAGGCACCGTTTTGCACCAGGCGCCCAGTAAAATCCGTCACCACCACGTCGCCCTGGCCGGCGGCACGGTCTTCGGTGACATCTTCCATGCTGCGATTGCGGGCCGCGATGCCCTCCAGCGCCTTGGTCACCTCCTCGTCGGACACCTTGGTCACCGGCTTCTCCAGCGCGATGGCGGAGAAATCCGGCAGCGGGATCTCGGGAAGCTGCTCTAGTTCGATCTTGAACTCGAGATCGGTGCCGTCCTCGAACTTCACCAGCTCGACCTTGGGCTGCATCGCCGGGCGCAGGCCGCGCTCCTCGACCACGGTGCGGGTGGAGGATTGAACCTGCTCCTCCAGCACCTCGCTCATTACCGCGGAGGCGTAGCGCTGCTTGACCACCGCCATGGGCACCTTGCCTGGCCGGAAGCCCGGAAGGCGGATCTCCCTGGCCAGCGTGCCGAGGCGCTTGTCACGCGCCGAGGCGATGTCCGCCGCCGGAACAACCACGGTAAAGGCCCGCTTCAGCCCTTCGGCCGCCAGCTCGGTCACCTGCATCGCCACACCTAAGCTCCTGAAGAAATCAACCGAATCGAGTCTTGAGCGCCAGCATTCCGGGGAATGCGGATGGTGCGGGCGGAGGGACTTGAACCCCCACGGCTTGCGCCACTGGAACCTAAATCCAGCGTGTCTGCCAATTCCACCACGCCCGCCCGGACCCGCCGCAAAGCTTGGCCGGCATCCATGAGCCGGCGCGTTTAGCGCAGCGGGCCCTTCTTTGAAAGGGTGCGATGGGATTGTGGTGGATCGGCACTGCGATCTTGCACCCGCCAGAACGCGGCGCCACACAGTCAAACGTGATGCCGGAGGCCCTGATGACCAAGCCGACTCCCCTGGATGACCTACCGGAACGGATCCGCACGCTCTCGCTCAACGGCATCGCGGAAGTGGCGGATATGGGCCGCGATGATCCCGACGTCATCCAGCTCTGGATCGGCGAAGGTGATCTCGCCACTCCACCCTTCGTCGCCGAAGCCGCCGCCGCCGCCATCCGTGCTGGCCACACGCGCTACACCTATGCCCATGGATTGCCCCGGCTGCGCCAGGCCCTGACCGATTACCATCGGCGCCACTGGGGGGTTGACGTTCCGCCGCACCGCTTCACCGTGACGGCCGGCGGCATGAACGCGATCATGCAGGGCCTCCAGGCCGTTCTAAGTCCGGGCGAGGAAGTGATCTTTCCCGCGCCGCACTGGCCAAACCTCGCGGAAACGGTGAAGCTTCTCGGCGGCACACCGGTGCCAATCCCGCTGGATCAGGACGCGGCTGGCCGCTTCAGCCTTTCCCTGGATGCCGTGGCCGCAGCCATCACGCCGCGCACCAGAGTGCTCGCCATCAACTCGCCCTCCAACCCCACCGGCTGGATGATGGATCGCGCTCAGATGACGGCGCTCCGAGACCTGGCCCGTGCCCATGGCCTGTGGATCCTGGCCGACGAGGTCTACAACCACTTCACCTACGGAAACGCCATAGCACCCTCTTTTCTCGAGATTTGCAGTGGCGACGACAAGCTCCTGGTCAGCAACACTTTTTCCAAGAACTGGGCCATGACCGGATGGCGTGCCGGCTGGCTGGTCTTCCCCGAGGGCATGGGCACGGTGTTCGACAATCTGGGGCAGTACAACACCACCTCGATCCCGACCTTCATCCAGCATGCCTGCATCACAGCCCTGGATGAGGGCGACGAGTTCATCCGCCACATGGTGGCCCGTTGTGCCCAGAGCCGCCTGATCTTTGCCGAGGGCTTGTCTGCCCTGCCCGGCATCACCGCGCAGGCGCCCGAGGGCAGCTTCTACCTGATGTTCTCGGTTGCAGGGGAAGCGGATGCCCGAGCCTTGGCCATCCGACTGCTGCGCGAGGCTAAGGTCGGTCTGGCACCTGGGACCGCCTTCGGTCCGGCGGGTCAGGGTAAGCTACGTCTTTGCTTCGCCGTTGACCCTGAACTGGCCAGGGAAGCCATGCGGCGCCTCAGCGCTTTCTTCCGAGGAGCTTGAAGCTTTTTCCTGAAGCTTTTGATCTCACGAGAAGATGTCGCCTTGGTCGGGAACGTTCCGTCGCCAATCGTAACCTTCCCTGGTGGAGCTTAGCGGCGGCAACCATATGCTTCGGCATGCGACCAGCGCCGATCCCACTGACCCGTCGCGCCGCCTGCGCGATGCTGGCCCTACCCCCCTTGGGCCGCACGCGCTCCGCCCGTGCCCGGCCCTTGCCCGATCAGGTGGTTCATCGTGCCTCAGCCCTGGCGTCGCTTCAGGCCCTGCTGGTCATGAGGCACGGAGAAGTCCTGTTGGAGAAACGGTTCCGTGGACCTCCCCTGGAGCAACCGGTCAACGTGAAATCCGTCTCCAAGGCGGTGATGGCCGCCTTGACGGGCATCGCCATTGCCAGGGGGCATTTAACGGGAACGGAGCAGCTGGTGGCACCGCTGCTGAACGATAAGATGCCCGCTCGGCCCAATGAGCGCCTCGGCAGACTGACGATTGGCCATCTTCTTTCCATGCAGGCAGGGCTGGAGCGGACGTCCGGCCCCTTCTATGGCCGCTGGGTTTCCAGCCCGGACTGGGTGCGTTACGCGCTTTCAAGACCTTTCGTCGCCGAGCCTGGCGGCCCGATGCTGTACTCAACGGGCAATTCGCATCTGCTTTCGGCGATTCTGACGCGGGTGACCGGCCGTAGCACCCTTGCCCTGGCGCGGGCCTGGCTGGGAGACCCGCTGGGGATGACGATCCCTCCTTGGACGCGAGATCCGCAAGGCATCTATCTCGGCGGCAACAACATGCAGCTCTCGCCCCGTGCCCTGATGCGCTTCGCCGAATTGCATCGCCTGAACGGCCGGCTGTCCGGCCAAGAAGTGCTGCCACCAGGTTGGGTTGAACGCTGCTGGACTACGAGAACGAGCTCTTTCTTCACGGGGGACGGCCATGGCTATGGCTGGTTCATCCGGGATGGCCTCGGTCCTCGCCGCTTCTACGCATGGGGCTTTGGAGGCCAGATGGCGCATGTGATTCCTGATCTTAGCCTCAGCGTCGTGATGACCTCCGACGCCGCCCAACGCTCCGGCGGTGCCGGCGGCCACGCGCAGGCGCTGCACGACCTGGTCGAGAACAGCATCATCCCCGCCTACGCCACCTGACGACTCCGGAGCCTGGATGATTGTGCTGAAGATTGTTCTGCTGGCCTTTCTGCTGCTGTTCCTGACGCCCATTGGCGTTTCCGCCGCGGCCTACTGGATCAGCGGCACAGGCACCGGATGGCGCGTGGCCGACCGATCCAGCGCCGGGCTGCTCCCGCCCCCGGATGCGCATTCACCTGCCGTGGTCCGCGTCTTCGCTGCTCAGACGGTGCGGTGGCGCGGCATCTTCGCCACGCATTGCTGGATCGTCTTCAAGCCCGAGGGCACTGGCACCTATACCCGCTACGATTACACGGCCTGGGGCGCCCCTATCCGGCTCAACGGGTTCGAGCCGGACGGACGATGGTTCGGACATCGGCCGGAAACTGTTTTCGCCGCCGACGGCGCCGAGGCCGAGCGGCTGATCCCCCTGATGCGGCGTGCCATCGAGAATTACGCCTGGCGCAACCAGGGCGATTACCGGGCCTGGCCAGGGCCGAACTCTAACACCTTCGTCGCGGCGGTGCTGGATGCCCTGCCCGGCCTGGATGTCACCCTTCCACCCACCGCGATCGGCAAGGACTATCCTTATGATGGCAAGTGGGTGCGACCTACCCAGTCGGGTACCGGCTGGCGCCTCAGCCTGGGGGGCTATCTCGGCTTCACGATCGGCTGGATCGAGGGCATCGAGATCAGCCTCCTCGGTGGCGTGGTAGGGCTGGATATCCGCCGCCCGGCGTTGAAGCTGCCTGGCATCGGCAGGATCGGCATGCGCGGCCAGGATGGCCCGGCCACGCCGCTGCCGCCGCCTGTCGCCGAAGCCGCCGGCGAATAGGCCGGAAGACGGCCTTAATCAACAATGAAGAGCTTCGCGCCTTTGTCTGTGGAAGAGCGGTGCGCCGCATCACCGAAATCCGAAACCGTGTAGCCCTCTCCAGCCTGCAGGATGAAGCTGCGGCCATCCTGAAGCTCCGTCCGCAGCTCCCCTTCGATGACGTAGAGGATGTGGCCGCGATCGCACCAATGATCAGCGAGGTAGCCCGGCGAATACTCAACCACCCGCATGCGCACATCGCCGTTGTTCAGGACGCGCCACAGCGCGGTACCCCGCTCGCCGGCATGTTCTGTGGCGGGCAGCGCATCCCAGGGCACTGTGGTGAAGGGCAGAGGCGGCAGTTTCACGACAAGCTCCATAGGGTCTGGTTCGCCCAGCTTGCGTCCCGCCCTCTGGCTCGGCAACAGGCGCGGATGGTCAGCGACCCTGTCGGTGGGGACCGGCCGCAAGCCTTTCGGACAGTAGGTCGAAGACGCCCTGCGCATCGATGCCGGACATCCAGGTGACATTCGCATCGCAGCCTGTCACCCCGAAGCAGTCCGCCACCGTCATGCCCAGCGTTAACGGGCTCGCCGTCTCCACCGCCACATGGATCGCGTGGCCCGAGAACAAGGCAGGCCGCAGCAGATAAGCAACGACGCAGGGATCGTGCAGTGGCGCTCCCTCTATGCCATGCTCCCTGACAGGATCGCCGGCGGCATCGGAGAACAGGTCCACCACGGCGGCGGCGGTCGCCGTCGGAATGGCACGCAGCCGGTTGAGCCGTGCCTTGCTGAGCCTGACCTGATGGGTCAGGTCAAGCGGAATCATCACAATGGGGATCCTGCTTCGCAGCAGCACAGCCGCCGCTTCAGGGTCGGCATGCACATTGTATTCAGCGGCGGGAGTGACGTTGCCGCCCTCGCGCCGGGCACCCGCCATCCAGACTACCTCCTGGATGCGGGTCGCGATCTCAGGCGCCTTCACCAATGCCATGGCCAGGTTCGTCGCTGGGCCGAGCAGGCACAGGGTAACGGTGCCCGCAGGCGTATTGTTCAGTGCGGCGATGAGGTGGTCCACCGCGTGCCCGTCCGCGGCCGGGCAGGTTGGCTCCGGTAAGGCCAGGCCCTCCAGACCGGATGCACCATGCACATGCTTGGCCGTAACCGGATCGCGGACCAGGGGGCGTTCGCAGCCGCGGAACACCGGAATGTCGGGCCGTCCGCCCAATTCCAGGAGGGCGCGCGCATTGGTCTCGGTCCTCGCCAGCGGAACATTGCCCGCCACGGCCATCAGCGACATGACCTCCAATTCCGGCGATGCCAGCGCTAAAAGAATGGCCACGGCATCGTCCTTGCCAGGATCGGTGTCGATGATGATCCTGCGTGCCGCAGCCGGTCCCATCAGATCTCACCGAGGCTTCGCGCCGCGAGGGCGACGCAGGATTCGAACAGTTCCAGGGAATCGAAAGGCAGATCCTCTCCTGCCTTCGGGGTCAGCATCGGGTGCCCTCCGCTCTGCATCAGCGCGCCCTGAATCATCAGGTTATCGGGAAGCCCGAACCCCTCCACCGTGATGCCGGGTAGCGGATCGGGCAGGACGCCCAGATGCCGGTGGCAACGCGGCGCAAACTCCTCGGCGCTGTTGGAGTAGCCGAAGACTGGCCTGCCCCTGCCGAGGAACCAGCCGATCTCCACCAACGTACCGCTATCGGCCGACACGCCGCGGAACGGGGTAAGGTTCGCGATGGCGAAGTCGCATGCCTCCATCATCGCAATGTCCTTGCGATAGATGCCGCTCCAGGCTTCCTCGGCCGTCATCGCTTCCAGGCTCGCCACATCCTCGTTCAGGGGCGGGCAAGCCTCGATGCCGTAGCGGTCGCAGATGGCAGCCTTTCGTGCCGCATGCGCCATGGCGTAGGGCAGAAACACATCCGGTCCGGCAAGATAGGCGCGTCGCCTCATGAGTCGGCTTTCGCCAGGGCCGCGTGACCAATGGCATACGGCGGCGGCGCCGCCCGTGTCAGTTCAAGCATCACTGCTCCCTCCCCAGTAGCGATTCGCTCCATCGTCTCCGGCGCGGCACATTCACGCAGCATACGGTGGCAGGCGCCACTATTGCAGGCCGGCCTACCAAACGGAGCCGGCCAAAAGAACCGCGGTGGACAAGGAGGGCAAGCCCCTGTCTGCGAGCATCCGGATCGCCGTGCGCGGAGGCAATGTCATCCCATGGCCCCGTGGCTGCACGGCCGGCACCTTCCGCAGCTCTCCGCCTCACCCCATATCCGCTCGCCACAACTCGCCGGAGTTCCGATGAAAGCCGTTCCCGCCAGCCTGGTGCTGCCCCTGCGACAGATCGGCGAGCGCGGCTTCCGTGGTCCGCTTCTGAAGGGCCTTCTCTGCTCGGTGCTGGCTTTCGGTGGGCTCGCCGGCCTCGCGAGCTGGGGCGCCGATGCCCTTGCGGGTGGCCAGGGATGGATGGCGACCGCTGCCGGCGTTCTGGGAGGAGCACTGGTGCTGGTCACCGCCGTCTGGCTGTTCGTGCCCGTGCTGCTGGCCCTCACAGGCTTGTTCCTGGATGATGTCGCGGAAGCGGTGGAGCGCCGGTACTATCCGGGCCTTCCGGCACCGAGCGGCGCATCCCTCGCGGCGCAGATCCGCGCCAATCTGCTGTTGTCCGCCAGGTTGCTCGGGCTGAGCCTTCTGATCTTTCCCATCGCCCTCGCTGCCCCACCGGTGGGCGTGGTGCTGTTCTGGGCCGTGGCCGCCGTGTCGCTCGGCTACGGCCTCTTCGAGGGAGTGGCGCAACGGCGAATGTCGGTGGCAGAGTCCCGCCTGCTGCGCCGCCGCCGACGCGGCGAGGTGCTGGCGGTCGGGGGGGTGATGGCCGGGCTGGCGGTGGTGCCGGTGCTGAACCTCACCGTTCCGGTCCTTGGCACGGCGGCGATGACACATCTGCTGCATCGGGGCACCACGCGCCCCTGACCCCGAGCCGGCGGTGGTTGACTGTGGAGCCTGGGAATCGGAAGAGAGCGCTGCCTCCGACCGGACCCGGGATCTTCTTCAGCCATGCTGCGGCGCTTCTTCTCCTACTACCGCCCTCATCGAGGCTTGTTCATCCTCGATTTCTCGTGCGCGGTCCTGTCCGGCGTGCTGGAACTGGCCTTCCCCATCGCGGTGAAGGCCTTTGTCGATGAGTTGCTGCCGCAACAGGACTGGACACTGATCCTGCTGGCCGCTGTGGGATTGCTGGCCGTCTACTTGATGAACACCGGGCTGATGGCCATCGTGACCTACTGGGGCCATGCGCTGGGCATCAACATCGAGACGGAGATGCGGCGCAAAGCCTTCGACCACCTGCAGAAGCTGTCCTTCCGCTTCTACGACAACCAGAAGACCGGCCACCTGGTGGCACGTGTGACCAAGGATCTGGAGGAGGTGGGCGAAGTCGCGCATCATGGGCCGGAAGATCTTTTCATCGCCATCATGACCTTTCTGGGCGCCTTCGCCCTGATGTTCAGCGTGAACGTGCCGTTGGCGTTGATGACCGCCGTGATCGTGCCGGTGATCGCGCTGGGGTCCACGCATTACGGCGCCCGGATGACGACCACCTGGCGCAATTTGTTCGGGCGGGTAGGCTCGTTCAACGCACGCATCGAGGAAGCCGTGGGCGGCATCCGCGTCGTCCAGGCCTTCGGCAACGAGGATCACGAGCGCACCCTCTTCGCGCGTGACAATGCCCGCTACCGCTCCACAAAGCTGGAAGCCTATCGCATCATGGCGGCCAGCATGTCCCTGAACTACCTGGGCATGCGGTTGACGCAGATGGTGGTGATGCTGGCCGGCAGCTATTTCGTGCTGAACGGGCAACTCACCAACGGGGAGTTCGTGGGCTTTCTGCTGCTGGTGGGCGTGTTCTTCCGACCGGTGGAAAAAATCAGCGCCGTGATCGAAACCTACCCCAAGGGCATCGCCGGCTTTCGCCGCTACACCGAGCTGCTGGATACCCAGCCCGACATTGCCGATGCCGCGGATGCAGTGGCGGCCGCCAATTTGCGTGGGGAGATCCGGTACGAGGCGGTGAGCTTCGGCTATGGGGTTGGGCGCCGGGTCCTGGAAAGGGTGGACCTCCATATCCCCGCCGGGCAGACAGTGGCCTTCGTAGGGCCGTCGGGCGCCGGCAAGACCACAATGTGCTCGCTACTGCCGCGCTTCTACGAGGTGCAGGGGGGCCGAGTGACCATTGACGGCATCGACATCCGCAGCATGACCCTTGCCTCGCTGCGGAGCCAGATCGGCATTGTGCAGCAGGACGTGTTCCTGTTCGCCGGCACACTGCGTGAGAACATCGCCTATGGCCGTCTGGGTGCGTCCGAAGAGGAGATTCGTGACGCCGCGCGCCGCGCACGCCTCGATGGCGTGATTGAGGCGCTGCCCGAGGGGCTGGACACGCTGATCGGCGAACGCGGGGTCAAGCTGTCGGGGGGGCAGAAGCAGCGCCTTGCCATTGCCCGCATCTTTCTGAAGAACCCGCCGATCCTGATCCTGGACGAGGCCACTTCGGCGCTCGACACGGAAACGGAGAAGGCCATCCAGCAATCGTTGACGGAGCTGGCCCAGGGGCGGACGACGCTGGTTATTGCCCACCGCCTCGCCACCATCCGCAATGCCGACCGGATCGTGGTCGTGGAAACCGGCGGCGTGTCCGCGCAGGGAACGCATGAGGAGCTGATGCGGCACTCGCCGCTTTATCGCAGGCTCAACGGTGCCCAGGCCGAATTGCTGGCCTGAAGCCGCATCGACAAAGGCGCCGCACCCGCCCTAACCTCGCGGCATGCGCGCCTTTGCCCATCCCGATCAGTCGCGGCACCAGCCGCAATTCTTTCTCCAACGCGGCCAAGTGCGGCCGCATTTCGAGGTGGCGGCCCGGGCCGAGGCCCTGCTCGCCGCCCTGCAGGGGATGAAGGCCGACATCGCCGAACCAGACCTCGTGGCACCGGAAGCGCTGCTGGCAGTACACAGCGCCGACTACATTGCCTTTCTGTCGGAGGCCGCGGCGGAATGGGCTGCCCTGCCCGAGAAAGGGCCGGAAGTGGTCGCCAACATGCATCCCTCGCCAGAGATGCTGGCACAGGGCGCCACCCTGTCGCGGCCCATTATTGGCCGCACGGGGTGGTTCACCGCCGACACAGCCTGCCCCATCGGCCCTGGCACCTGGCAGTCCATTCTGTCCGCCGCCAGCTGCGCCTTGGCCGCGGCGCAGGACGTGGTTGGAGGTGGTTCTGCCTATGCCCTGGCGCGCCCCCCCGGCCACCACGCCTACGCCGCCCGTGCAGGGGGGCACTGCTACGTCAACAACAGTGCCCTTGCTGCCCAGGCGCTCCGCGCGGCTGGAGCAGCCCGTGTCGCCATCATCGACATCGATGCACATCACGGCAACGGCACCCAGGGCATCTTCTGGGAAAGGCCGGATGTGCTGACGCTGTCCGTACATGGCGATCCGGCCGCCTACTATCCCTGGTATGTCGGCCATGCCGGTGAGCGTGGTAGCGGACCCGGCGCCGGCTTCAACCGCAATTTCCCCCTGCCGCAAGGCACGGGCGACGACCGGTGGCTGGAGGCCGTGGCGGCGGCGATCGAGGAAGCGCAACGCTTCGGAGCGGAAGCGCTGGTGATCCCGCTCGGCTTCGATGCCTCCGAGCATGAGCCACTGAGCTTCCTCCGCGTCACGGCCGACGGTTTCGCACGCGCCGCCGAAGGCCTTTCAGCGCTGGGATTGCCCACGGTGATCGTCCAGGAAGGCGGCTACAACGTGCAGATGATGGGTCATCTGTTGGAACGCTTCCTGCTTTCCTGGCAAAACTAACGCTTAAGTTGAAATTTGGCTGGTCTAATTCTAAGACAGCTGCATGAGCATTGCGCGGCTGGCCACCTTCGCCTTTTCCGGCATCGATACCGTGCCGATCGAAGTGCAGGTGCAAGTCGCCAGCGGCTTGCCCGCCTTTATCGTAGTCGGGCTAGCGGACAAGGCTGTTGGGGAAAGCCGCGAACGGGTTCGCGCTGCCCTGACTGGAATGGGGCTGGCCTTGCCGCCGAAGCGCGTGCTGGTGAACCTTGCCCCAGCCGACATCCAGAAGGAAGGTTCGCATTACGACCTGCCGATTGCTCTGGCGCTGCTGGCCGCGATGGGCCTGGTTCCGGCAGAAGAGCTGGCAGGCTTCGCCGCCCTGGGCGAGCTGGCATTGGACGGAGCAATCGGCCCTGTGGCTGGGATCTTGCCCGCCGCGCTGGGCGCTGCCTCAAGGGGATTGGGGCTGATCTGCCCGGAAGTTCAGGGCGCCGAGGCTACCTGGGCCGGCGAGATCGAGTTGCTCGCGGCGCGCGACCTACCGCAGCTGATGGGCCATCTCACCGGACGCCGTGTCCTGGCCGTCCCACCACCGCCAAGGCTGACGGCGCAGCGCGGACAGGAAGCCTGTTTGTCGGAGGTGCGCGGGCAGGAAAGCGGAAAGCGCGCCCTGGAGATCGCCGCCGCCGGGCGGCACAACCTACTCATGATCGGCCCTCCGGGTGCCGGCAAGTCCATGCTGGCCGCGCGCCTGCCGGGTCTGCTACCGGACCTGACGCCACGCGAGGCGCTTGAGGTGAGCTTGGTACACAGCGTCGCCGGTTTAATCGAGGGCGGCCGGATCTCCGCGCGTCCCCCCTTTCGCAATCCGCATCACTCCGCCAGCCAGGCAGCGCTCGTCGGGGGCGGGCCTCGTGCGCGCCCTGGCGAGATCAGTCTCGCCCATCGTGGCGTCTTGTTTCTGGATGAGCTTGCGGAATTTCCTCGTCCGGCACTGGAGGCATTGCGTCAGCCGCTGGAGAGCGGAGAATGCGTCATCGGCCGCGCGGCCGCCCACGTCACCTACCCCGCGCGGGTGCAGTTGATCGCGGCCATGAACCCGTGCAGATGCGGGCATCTGGGTCAGGCATCGCGCGAGTGCAGCAAGGCGCCCCGCTGCGGCGAAACCTACCAGGGGCGTATTTCCGGCCCACTGCTCGACCGCATGGACATGACCCTCGGGCTGTCGCCGATCCCGCCGGGTGCATTGGCGAGAGCGCCCGCTGGGGAAACAACTGGCGCCGTCGCTGCTCGTGTCAAAGCCGCCCGGCAAAGGCAGGTGGACCGCAGCATGGGCGCCACGGTGACCTACAACGCAGAGGCCAGCCTCGACCAGCTTATGCCGGAACTGGCTCCGGAGGCATTGTCTCTAGCAGAGCGGGCGGCCGGGCAGCTGGGATTGTCCAACCGTGGCTTTACGCGCTGCATCAGGGTCGCGCGTAGCATCGCCGACCTTGGTGGGGACACGCGCATCGGACGCGGACACATGGCAGAAGCACTCAGCTATCGTCAGCGTCTCGACTACGTTTCCGGCGTGGCCGCCGAGTAGGTTGCCTCAGGCGCGCGGGCGCCGCATACCGGCTACAAATGGCCGGAGATCGACGCCGGCCCGCCGCGCGCGCCACCAAAGGCTTCCAAAAGCAATCACTCCGGCCACCAAGGCGACCGGAAGCGCAATGGCAAAGAAGACGATGGCAATGCCAGCCACAACGATGCCCGCCGCCACAAAGGCGATCAATGCGGCGATGCCACCCAGGCGGACCAGAAGACGGTCCAGCCAGGAGGTCGGACGTGGCGTCGGCCCACGGAATTCACCGTCGGGCGTCATGTCGAGAACAGGGCGGTCATTAGATCGCGGATCCATGGCTGCCATGTCGCGGTTACCGGGCCGTAATTCAAGAGGGCATGGAGGGCCGTGAGACCGGGTCGAGGCTGCCGAGTCCGTGATGCCCTGCTGGCGCTCACCATCCTGACGACATCGCCGGCTTTCGCCGAACCGTACCGCAGGCCCGGGCCGGCAGAATTGGCGGCGATTCATCGCTGGCTATGCCCGCATGGCGGCACTCCAGTACGGGGGCGACCTGGACGTTGCGACAGCGCGGCCGAGCCTCGCTGGGACCGAGGCCTACCGCCACCTGATCGAACAGCCTCCACTGACTGCCCGCCCGATACACGTCCAGTGCCGGCACGAGGGCGAAGCGAAGTGCATCGCTGTCTGCCGCTATGACGTTCCCGCGACCCTGAACGAAGAAGGCGCGGATGATTGCTCACCCGCGCCATCGGCAAAGCCCAGACTGCAGGGGCAGTACACTGCCCCTGCCCCGTCATCAGGCAGACTGCTTCATGATCTCGTCCGCCACATTGCGCGGCACCGGATCGTAGTGGTGGAACGACATGGAGAAGGACGCACGGCCCTTCGTCATGCCGCGCAGGTTGGAAATGTAGCCAAACATCTCCTTCAGGGGCACGTGGGCGCGCACGATGACCGAGGTGCCGGCCATGTCCTGCGACTGGATGATGCCACGGCGACGGTTCAGGTCGCCCACCACGTCACCGACATGGTCCTGCGGCGTGGTGACCTCGACGTCCATGATCGGCTCGAGGATGACCGGACCGGCCTTCTTCATGCCTTCGCGGAAGCAGGCCTTGGCAGCGATCTCGAAGGCGAGCGCCGACGAGTCGACGTCGTGGTACTTGCCGTCCGAAAGCGTGTACTTGAAGTCCACCGTCGGGAAGCCGGCCAGCACGCCCGTGTCGGCCTGCACCTTGATGCCCTTGTCGACGGCCGGGATATACTCCTTCGGCACGGTGCCACCGACCACCGCGTTGACGAACTCGATGCCTTCGTTCCGCTCCTTGGGTTCAAAGGTGATCTTCACCTCAGCGAACTGGCCCGAGCCACCCGACTGCTTCTTGTGCGTGTAGGTCTCGGTGTGCGCCTTGGTGATCGTCTCGCGATAAGCCACCTGCGGAGCGCCGATGTTGGCGTCCACGCCATATTCGCGGCGGAGGCGGTCGATGATGATCTCGAGATGCAGTTCGCCCATGCCGGACAGGATGGTCTGTCCGGTCTCCTGGTCGGTCTTCAGGCGCAGCGAGGGATCCTCGCCGGCCAGCTTCTGCAGGCCCAGCGTCATCTTCTCGACGCCGTCCTTGGTCTTCGGCTCAACCGAGATGTCGATGACCGGCACCGGGAAGGCCATCCGCTCCAGCACCACCGGGTCGGCCTGGTCGGCCAGGGTGTCGCCGGTCAGCGTGTCCTTCAGGCCCACGATGGCGACGATGTCGCCCGCGTAGACTTCCTTCACTTCCTCGCGCTTGTCGGCATGCATCTGGAACATGCGGCCGATGCGTTCCTTGTTGCCCTTGGCGGTGTTCAGGACGGTGTCGCCCTGGCGTACCACGCCGGCATAGACGCGGATAAAGGTCAGGTTGCCATACTTGTCGTTGATCATCTTGAAGGCGAGCGCGGAGAACGGCGCAGTCTCGCTCACTTCGATGATGCGGCGCGGCGCGGTCTCGTCCTGGCCTTCCTCGGGGGCGACCATGATGCCCTCAACTTCGATCGGGCTCGGCAGGTAGTCGCAGACAGCATCCAGCAGCGGCTGCACGCCCTTGTTCTTGAAGGAGGAGCCGCACACCACGGGGCGGAAGGTACCGGCAATGGTGCCCTTCTTGATGCACCTCTTCAGGGTCTCGACCGAAACGTCGCCCTTGTCGAAATACTCTTCCATCGCCGCGTCATCGACCGACAACGCAGTGTCCAGCAACAGCTGACGGTACTCCGCGGCCTTGTCCTTGAGGTCGTCGGGGATCGGGGCCTCGTGGTACTTGGCGCCAAGCTCGTCGCCTTCCCAGATCAGCGCCTTCATCTCCACCAGATCGACGATGCCCTTCAGGGTGTCCTCGATGCCGATCGGCAGCTGCAGCGCGATCCAGTTGATGCCGAGCTTCTCGGTCAGGGTCGCGGCGGCGCGGTAGAAGTCGGCCCCCGTGCGGTCCAGCTTGTTGATGTAGATGATGCGCGGCACATGGTAGCGGTCGGCCAGGCGCCAGTTGGTCTCGGACTGCGGCTGAACGCCGGCGACGCCCTCGATCACGAACACCGCGCCATCGAGCACGCGCAGCGAGCGGTTGACTTCGATGTTGAAGTCGATGTGGCCCGGGGTGTCGATGACGTTGATCCGGTGGCCCTTCCACTCGGCCGTCACGGCGGCGGAGGTGATCGTGATGCCGCGCTCACGCTCCTGCTCCATGTAGTCGGTGGTGGTGTTGCCCTCGTGGACCTCACCGATCTTGTGGGACTTGCCGGTGTAATACAGGATCCGCTCAGTCGTCGTGGTCTTGCCGGCGTCGATATGCGCCGTAATGCCGATATTGCGGATCTTTTCGAGCGGGGTGCGCGCCACGGTGGGCCTCCATACGCGTCGCGGCGGCAGCCGCGCTGACGATGATGCGCGGCGGCAGCCGCGCTAAACAACACGCGGCGAGAGCCGCGCCATGATGAAACGACCAGTGCCGCCGGCCGAAGCCGGCTGGCACCCGCCGTCTGGACGGGTGAACATGGCGGACACCATGTGGCAGCCGACAAGGCATCGCCAAGCCCGCCCCGGAGACGGCCTACGCCGCAGCTTGCCGCCAAGCTCCTGACCCGCGAAGCCTGACAGGCCCGGGCCGCCCCTCTTCAGGGCCGGTTCCAGACCGCCATCAAACGATTCACGGCGTCAAGCCTTGCGGCGGCAGATGCACCGGATCCGGCCCGATTGCAAGGGCTATCGCAGGGTGGCACCGCTGCACCCGAAAGGGAGGTTCAGTCGTCGCGGTGTACGCGCTCCATACGCTCGTGGCGTTCCTGTGCTTCAATGGACAGCGTCGCGATGGGCCGGGCTTCGAGGCGCCGCAAACCGATGGGCTCGCCGGTTTCCTCGCAATAGCCGTAGGTGCCGTTGTCGATCCGCTCCAGTGCCTGATCGATCTTGGAGATCAGCTTCCGGGCACGATCGCGGGTGCGGAGTTCCAAGGCCCGGTCGGTTTCAACACTGGCACGATCGGTCAGGTCGGCTTCCGCAATGCCGCCTTCGCTGAGGCTGGCCAGGGTGTCTCCGGCCTCGCGCAGCAGATCCTGACGCCAGCGGAGCAGCTTCTGCCGGAAATAGGCCTGCTGCAGGGGACTCATGAATTCCTCGGTATCCGAGGGCCGGTAGTCAGGCGGCACGGTAATCAGCATTTTGTTCGATCCCCCAGCCGATCGGATGCACCACAGCGAGGCCCCCCGAAAGGCGGCCGGACCATACAAGGGCGGCCCCGCCCGCGCCAAGAGGCAGGGCATTCCGCATCAGCATGAATTTTTCGCGCCAGCCACTCTTCTGCTGAATTCTTCGGCACAGCAGCCTGTTCCAGGCGCTTCGTTGTACCTGCGTTCAGTGGGTCAGCAGCAGCGACACCAAAGCGATGGGAAGAAGGATGATGGCCGCCGCCTTGAGGAGGCTTGCCCAATCGGAGCGGTCGGAAGCTCCCTCCTCCGGATGGTAGGCAGGACGGGAGGGGCGGCTTTCGGCAACGCCGAGCTCCCGCCCGGCTTTTGCAACACGGCGCGACTCATCGAGGATCATGACCAGCCTTGCTCCGGATCCCTGCCCGGGCTGAACGCCCAGCCCAAGGGGTATCAGGAGGTTGCCCCGGATAGACCCAGCCCACAATCCACAAGGTAGTGAGAATACGCGCCGCTTTCTGTGATCAGGCGAAAGGCCTATCAGAAACGAGCCAGCGACGCGCCCCAGGTGAGGCCACCACCGATCGCCTCCATCAGCACCAGATCACCGCGTGCGATGCGGCCATCCCGTGTCGCTTCCGCGAGGGCCAGCGGGATGGAGGCGGCGGAAGTGTTGGCATGCCGGTCCACGGACACCACGACGCGGTCCTGCGGCAAGCCCAGCTTGCGGCCCATGGCCTCGATGATGCGCAGATTGGCCTGATGCGGCACCAGCCACGCAACGTCGCTCTTTGTCAGTCCATTGGACTCCAGCGCCTCGTCAACAACGGACGCAAGCTTCGCGACCGCATGGCGGAACACTTCGCGTCCCGCCATGCGCAACTGGCCTGGCAGTCCCTCGACCTGCAGGATGTCTCCGTGGCGGCCATCAGCATGGAGATGGCAGGACAGGATGCCACGGCCGTCTTCAGCATCCGATGCCCGCAGCAGCACGGCGCCCGCCCCATCCCCGAACAGCACGCAGGTGCCTCGATCCGTCCAGTCGAGGATGCGTGAGAAGACCTCCGTGCCAACCACAAGCAGGTTGCGCGCCTGCCCCACACGGATCATCGCGTCCGCGACGGACAACGCATACACGAAACCCGTGCAGGCCGCCGCGATATCGAAGGCGAAGCCGCGCTCCATGCCGAGCTTGGCCTGCAAGCGGGCTGCGGTGGAGGGAAACACCGAATCCGGCGTAGCCGTGGCCACCAGGATGCCATCGACCTCGTCCACCATCGCTCCGGCCTGCTCCAGAGCAGCCTGGCACGCAAACAGCGCCAAGTCGCTGGCCATCTGCCCCGGCGCCGCGATGTGGCGGCGCCTGATGCCGGTACGCTCGCGTATCCAGGCATCCGAGGTATCGAGCCCATGACGTGCGGCGAGCGCGTCGTTGTCCAGGGCGAGTTCTGGCAGATAGCCACCGGTGCCAGCAATGATGGCGCGAAGGGTCATGGCATGATCGCTCCCGTGGCAGCCTGTCAGCGCAGCTCGACGCCGCTTCCGGCCGAACCAGGATCGGCCACTCCGATTTCGGCGGTGGCGCTGCGGGGGGGCGGCAGGGTGGCCAGCTTTTCGCGGATGCGCTCGTTCAAGCGGTGCGTCACCATGTCCATCGCAACATCAACGGCATGGGCGAAGCCTACGGCATCGGCGCCGCCATGGCTCTTCACCACCAGTCCGTTGAGTCCGATGAGCACGGCCCCGTTGTACCGACGCGGGTCGATAAAGGCGCGCAGCTGATCCAGTGCCGGCTTGGCGATCAGATAGCCCAGCTTGCCCCGGGCGGAAGAAGCGAAGACCTGCTTCAACAGGCCGATCATCAGCTTCAGCGCGCCCTCGCCGGTCTTTAGTGCGACATTGCCGGTGAAGCCATCCGTCACCACCACGTCCACCGTTCCGGCGGTGATGTCGTGGCCTTCAACAAAGCCGTGGAAATTGCCGGCGAGGCCGGATTCGCGCAGCATCTCGGCAGCTTGCCGCACGCGATCGTCGCCCTTCAGCTCCTCGCTGCCGACGTTCAGAAGGCCAATGCTAGGCTCGGGCAAGCCCAGCACGGTGCGCGCGAAGGCATCGCCCATCACCGCAAACTCAACCAAGTTCCGGGCATTGCAGACAATGTTGGCGCCCATGTCGAGCATGACCACATCGCCGCGGGCGGAGGGGCCGATCGCCGCCAGCGCCGGGCGATCGATCTCCGGCAGAGCCTTCACCACGATCTTGCCGAGCGCCATCAGCGCACCCGTGTTGCCCGCTGACACCACCCCGGACGCTTCGCCAGCCGCCACGGCGTCGATGGCCACCCGCATGGAAGCGTTGCGCAGACGCAGCGCGGCCGTCGGCTTCATGTCGCCCGGAATGGCATCCGGCGCGTGGCGCAACGAGCAGATCCTGGCGGCGCGCTTGCGCTGTTCCAGCAGCGGCGCAAGGCGAGCCTCGTCACCTACCAGAAGGATGCGGGCCTTGGGGTGACGTTCAGCCGCCAGCTCCAAACCGTCGAGCACAACGTCGGGCGCGTTGTCGCCACCCATGGCATCGATGGCCAGGTCATAACCGGCCAGGGCCGGCGCACCGGAGGCGCCGTCCTGCGGCAAACTCGCCTGTGACAAGATATGCCTATCCCTAGCCGGCTCCGTCGGTTTCAGACGCGAACCGCCGCCTTCAGCGGCTTGCCGGCGGCCACAACCTCGCGGCCGTCATAATGGCCGCAGGAGGCGCAGACATGATGCGGGCGCTTCAGCTCGCCGCAATTGGGGCATTCGTGGTGCGCCTGGGCGGACAGGGCCTCATGGCTGCGGCGCATCCCGCGGCGGGAGGGCGAAACCTTCTTTTTCGGAACGGCCATGGCGCCGGGCCTCTCTTTTCGTCAGTGATGTGCTGAAAGGGTCAGCGGTCAAACAGGAAGGCGCGGCGAATACCATCCTGCCCCCCCTGGTGCAAGCATCGCGTGCCCTCCCCTGCCCGGCGGGGACGAAGCGTCAATCCAGCCGCACGGCGTAGCGGTGCCGCTCCGTGTCGATCATCGACAACCGCACCTCAACCGCGCGGTTAGCCACGTCGTAGGCGATTCGCTGCACCATGAGCAAGGGCGTGCCGACCGGCTTGCCAAGCGCCTCGGCCGTCTCGGCATCGGCTCCAGCCGCGGAAAGATCCTCCTCAGCCCGGCGGATCGTCACGTTGTGCGCCTGCTGCAAGTAAACGTACAGCTCCTGCGCGAACTCGCCCGGCGGGACGCCGAATCCGGGAACAAGGGTCGCGGACAACGTGCAACGCTCGAAGATGCGCGGGCTGCCGTCCAGCAGGCGGATCCGCCGCAGGTGATGCACCGGGTCGCCTTCCCTGATGCCCAGCGCCGCGGCTTCCCAGGGCTCGGCGCGTCCTTCGTCACAGGACACGACAATGATGCGGGAGATCACCGCGGAGCCGCTCAGATCACGCAGGCGGAAGAAGTGGCGGCGCGCCGTCTCGCTGTTGTGGCGGGATACGGTGGTGCCACGGCCCTGGCGTCGCTCGATCACATGGCGGAGTTCAAGCTCCGTCAGCGCCTTTCGGACAGTGCCTTGCGACACGCCGAGCTCCGCTGCCAGTTCCGGCTCGGAAGGCAGGGCATGGCCGGGAGGCCAGTCGCCGCCGACGATGCGGCCGAGCAGGATCTCCTCCACTTGCCGGTAGAGCGGCCGCGCATCCAACTGGGGTGAGGCAGGGCGAAGGGCAGTCGGCATGGCTGCGGGCGGATCTCCGGCGGCATTGTGAGCAGTTGCACCATAGCCGAGTTTTCCGCAGGCGCGCAGCCTGATCCGGTGTCCAAAAGAAGACTTGTGTCTTATACAAGACCTGCTAGAAGAGGGCTCTCGGGATTGCAACGCAGGCCGAGTTTGGGGAGGAAGGTTCCGCAAAGGGACCAAGTTCAGCGTTACGACGGCGCCCGGCCATGCCAGGGCGCCGTCCGCTTTTCTGCCTTCCGCCCTTCGCCGCCTTTTCAGGCAACCTGGCTCTTCAGCCTTCCTGCGAAGCTGTGGCGGAACTTCGCGACCTTGGGGGCGACCACCGCGCGGCAATATCCGGCCCAGGGATTGCGGTTGAAGTAGTCCTGGTGCTCGGGTTCTGCAGGCCAGAAGCGTTCCGCCGGCAACAACTCGGTCACCAACGTTGCATCCCAGATTCCCTCAGCCTCGATTTCAGCCATGACCTGCCGGGCTGTTTCCGCCTGCTGGTCCGAGGTCGTCAGGATAATGCTGCGGTATTGCGGGCCGATATCGGCTCCCTGCCGGTCCTTCGTGGTCGGGTCGTGGAGAGTGAAGAAGATGCGCAGCAGGTCGGCATAGCTGATCACCGAGGGATCGAAGGCGACCCGGACCACCTCCGCATGCCCTGTGCGCTTGCCGCAGACCTGCTCGTAGGTTGGATTTTCGGCGTGCCCGCCGGCATAGCCGGATTCCACCTCGGTGACGCCCTGGAGGTCGCGCATTGCCGCGTCGATACACCAGAAGCAACCGCCACCCAGAATGGCAGTCTCGGTCGTGGTTTCGGCCATAGGGCTCGTCTCCTTCTGCGGCGAGGTAGATAGGGTGCCGCGACGGCATCTGCATCCCTTGCGCCCTCGCCTTCGCCCCGGCACCGTCCATCCATGCAACAGAACATCCCCTTCCCGCCGCAGGATCCTGTCGAAGCCGGCTTCGATTCCACACGTCTGGCCGAGGCGATCGCCTTTGCCAAAGCGCATGAAAGCCCGTTTCCACGAGACCTGCTGGCGCATCTGCAATCCGGCTACTTCGAGCCGGCCCCGGACAATGAGGTTCTTGGCCACACTCAGCCTCGTGGCGCACCCAACGGGATGATTCTGCGGCATGGCCGGCGGGTGGGCAGCTGGGGCGACACCCGGCAGGCGGACATGACTTTCAGCGTCGCGAAAAGCTATCTGGCGTTGCTGGCAGGACTGGCACTGGGCGACGGCCTGATCCGCGACCTTGACGAGCCGGTGTCCGGCAGCGTGGCCGACCCGGCCTTCCAAGGGGAGCGCAATGGCGCGGTGACCTGGCGCATGCTGCTGCAACAGACCAGCGAATGGGAAGGATCGCTGTTCGGAAAGGCCGAGCGGATCGACCGGGGACGCGACCTCAAGCGGGAGGGCAGCGGTCCCAAGGGGATCGACCGGCCGATGCGTGAGCCGGGCACCTACTGGGAGTATAATGACGTCCGCGTGAACGCCCTCTCGCTCGCGCTGCTGCATCGTTTCCGGCGGCCCCTGCCGGAGATCTGGGCCGAGCGGGTGATGGCACCACTTGGTGGCGGTGGCGATTTCCGCTGGGAAGGCTACCGAACCAGCTTCGTTGACATCGATGGTCGCCAGATCCAGTCGGTCTCGGGCGGCGGCCACTGGGGTGGCGGCGTCATCACCCATGCCGAGGACCAGGCGCTGGTTGGACAGCTCATGCTGCAGGATGGGATGTGGAACGGTCGGCGCGTCCTTCCGGAGGGCTGGGTCGCGGCCTGCACCACCCCTTGCGCGCTCAATCCGGATTACGGGCTGCTGTGGTGGCTGAATGGCCAAGGCCGCCATCCGGGCGCCAGCCGCGAAAGCTTCTTTGCCCAGGGCGCGGGCGGCAACACCATCTGGATCGACCCGGGCCACGGCATTGTTGCCGTGTTCCGTTGGCTCGATCCTGCCGCACTGCCGGACATGCTGGCTCGCGTCACTTCCGCCCTCCAGGCCCCTGGTTGACGGCGCCTTCCGGTGGCGGGACGCTGCGGGCTTCACCGCCGCCGGATGCGAGATGACCGACAGCCCCGCCCCCGCCAGCGTCCATGCCGCGACCCTGACGCTCGACACCCATGTGGACATTCCCTGGCCCATGACTCCCGATCCGCGTGGCAGCACAGACCGCTGCGTGGACTACCCGAAGATGCTGGCTGGCGGATTGCAGGCGGTGGTGTTCGCCGCCTACCTCCCGCAGGGGCCACGCACGCCGGAAGCTCATGCGGCGGCCGGCGCCCGGGCCGAAGCCATGCTGCGCTCCATCCGCGCCACCAATGCCGGTGGCGGCCGGCGCATCGTTGCCCGCGCCGCTGAGCTGGAGGCGCTCCATGGCGGTCGCGTCCTCGGCACGCTGCTGGCTGTGGAGAATGGCTATGGCATGGCTGACGACCTGTCTCGCCTGGCGCTATGGCGCGGCCTTGGGGCCTGCTATGTCACCATCACGCACAACGGCCACAACCTGCTGGCCGATGCCGCCATTTCCCGCCCTGACCTGGGCGATGGACCCGTGCTGCACGGCGGGTTGTCGCAGTTAGGCCGCTCGGCAGTCGCCGAGATGAACGCGCTGGGGCTGATGGTTGATGTATCGCATGCGGCCAAGAGCAGCATGATGCAGGCAGTCGAAATCTCGCGCGCGCCGGTGGTGGCCACCCATGCCTGCGTGCGTGCCCTGCGCGACCACCCCCGCAACCTCGATGACGAACAGATGGAGGCTCTGCGGCGAGGCGCAGGCCTGATGCAGATCACCGCCGTGCCCGGCTTCCTGCGCGGTCCGGGAGCCGATGGCCGGGTTCATGCCACTGTGGCCGACATTGTCGACCATGTGGATTATGCCGTGCAGCGCATGGGCATCGCCCATGTCGGCCTCTCCTCGGATTTCGACGGCGGCGGAGGCGTCGAGGGCTGGATGAGCGCCGCCGACAGCGCCAGCCTGACGACCGAGCTGCTACGCCGCGGCTACGACACCGAAGCCATCGCCTTGTTGTGGTCCGGAAACTTCCTGCGCGTCATGCGCGCGGCCGAGGCGGTGGCGGCGGAAGGTTGAAGCGCCGCCATCCAGGGAAGCTGATTTTGCCAGGGCGGCGAACAGGTCGTCCGGCCGTTGCTCGGTCATGATGCCGGACCGCCGCTGGCCCCGGCGGTCCGGCATCACCCGGCGAACCTCGCCATGGCGGCGCGGAACCTCGCGGCAATCGTCGAGCGCGCGACGTGGCGTCCGTCACGCACCACCGTTCGGCCACCGGCAACCACCTGAGCCACCGGGTTCGATTGGCCGCTGAACACCCAGGCATCCAGCAACTCGTCCCGATGACGTCCGCATAGGGCGGGGTGGCTGTCCTCCAACGCCACAAGGTCGCAGCGCTGCCCCGGTGCAATGCCGGCGATCGGCCGGCCACAGGCCTGAGCGCCGCCTGCCACCGCCGCATCGATCAGGTTGCGGCCCGGATGCGGCAAGGCCTCGGCCGCCGCGACCGAGCGTTCCTGCAGCGCCAGACGCTGGCTGGTCTCCAACTGCCGCATCTCGTCGCGCGGTGAGGTCCCGACATGGCTGTCCGTCCCGAACCCGATGCGTCCGCCCGCCTCGCGGAAAGCGGGCAGACCGAAGATGCCGTCGCCGAGCGAGGCCTCGGTCGTGGGGCATAGTCCCGCCACGGCACCGCTCTGCGCCAGCGCTGCAGTCTCCTGTTCGGTCATGTGCGTGCAATGGATCAGGCACCAGCGCGGATCGACGGGGCAGTTCTCCAGCAGCCATTGTACCGGGCGCGCGCCAGTGGCTGCCTCGCACTCGGCCACCTCTCGCTGCTGCTCCGCGGCGTGGATATGGATGGGTCCGTTGAAGCCAGCCGCGTCCCGCAGCATGGCGGGCGTCACTGCGCGCAGGGAATGCGGTGCGATCCCCAGCCCGGCCTGCTTGTCGCCGGCCACCGCAACGCCCAGGCGTTCCACAATCCGCCAGAAGCGGTCAGGATTGTTCAGGAAGCGGCGCTGTCCAGGAGCCGGTTCCTTCCCGAAAATCCCGCCATATCGGTAGAGGCTGGGCAGCAAGGTGATGCCGATGCCGGCCTCGCGCGCTGCGGTCAGGTGGCGCATCGCCATCTCCGCGGGCTCCGCATACGGCGAACCATCCGGCTGGTGATGCAGGTAGTGGAACTCGGCAATGCTGGTGAAGCCCCATTCCAGGCATTCAACATAGAGCTGTGCCGCCACCGCCTCGGCATCCTCCGGCGAGAACAGCCCTACAAAGCGGTACATGGTGTGGCGCCAGGTCCAGAAGGAGTCTGCCCCCCCTTCGGCCGTCCGGGCCTGGGATGGCGAGCGGCGTTCCGCATGACCCGCCATGGCGCGCTGGAAGGCATGGGAGTGCAGGTTGGGGATACCAGGAATGACCACTCCAGGCAGCCGCTCCGCATCCACCGACACAGCGTTAGGCCGGACAGTGTGGATGGTACCGGCAACATCGGCCTCAATGAGCACGTCCGACCCCCAGCCATCCGGCAACAAAGCTTCCCGGGCGAAGAATCGCATCATGGGAGCATCCTTTCCTGCTGCGCGCCTTTGATCGTCTTTCAGCTTGACGAGACTTGTCAAGACAACCACCCTAGATGCATGTCTGCCACCGAATTGCGGCTGCGGCCTACGCCCTCGCCCGCCACTCCCCGCTACCAGCAGATCAAGGCGATGATCCTGTCACGCGTCGCCAGCGGTGAATGGGGCGCCGAGGACCGGGTGCCCTCAGAGAACGAGCTGGTGAAGCTGACCGGGGTTTCCCGGGTAACCGTTAACCGCGCCCTGCGCGAACTGGCCGATGCGGGGCTGCTGGTGCGGGTGCAGGGCGTCGGTACCTTTGTTGCCGGGGCCAAGCCACAATCTTCTATGCTGGAGCTGCGCGATATTGCGGAGGAAATGGCGGAGCGCGGCGCCGCGCACAGCACGCGCGTGCTGGATCTTGGCCGCTGTCGCGCCGACGCGGCGCTCGCTGCAGCCTTCGGCGTGCCCGTGGATGTGGAACTGTTCCGCTGCCGCCTGATCCACAGTGAAAATGGGGTGCCGGTGCAATTCGAAGACCGCATGGTCAATCCGGTGATCGCACCCGCCTTCCTGGAGCAGGACTTCACCCGCCTCACCCCGTACCGATACCTCACCTCCTGCGCTCCAGCCGAGCGCGTGGAGCATGTGGTGGAAGCCTGCCACCCCGATCCGTTGATTGCAGAGGCGCTCGGCATCGCGCTGGACGAGCCCTGCCTGCTGATCCATCGCCGCACCTGGTCTTGGCAACTGGTCGCCACCCGGGCGCTGCTCACCCATCCTGGCTCGCGCTATCGCCTCGGCGGCGCGCTGAGCTGATGTCATCGGAGACGTCTCGCATGTCGCAGACCCGCTTCCGCAACGCCCCCGCCATCCGCAGCCCGCGCGGCAACGTCCTGAGCGCGAAGCACTGGACCACCGAGGCGGCCATGCGGATGCTGATGAACAACCTCGACGACGAGGTCGCCGAGCGCCCTGGGGAGCTTGTGGTGTATGGCGGCATCGGCCGCGCCGCGCGAGACTGGCAGAGCTACGAGACCATTCTTTCCGTCCTGAAACGGCTTGAAGAGCACCAGACGCTGCTGGTGCAGTCCGGCAAGCCCGTCGGCGTGTTCGAGACGCACAGGGACGCGCCGCGTGTGCTGCTGGCGAACTCCAACCTGGTGCCGGCCTGGGCGAATTGGGAGCATTTCAACGCGCTCGATCGTGCCGGGCTGATGATGTATGGCCAGATGACCGCCGGCTCCTGGATCTACATCGGCAGCCAGGGCATCGTGCAGGGCACCTACGAAACCTTTGCCGAGGCCGGACGCCAGCATTTCGGCGGCGATTTGGCCGGGCGCTGGATCCTTACCGCCGGGCTGGGGGGCATGGGGGGCGCGCAGCCCCTGGCAGGTGTCTTCGCCGGCGCCTCGGTGCTGGCCGTGGAATGCCAGCCTTCCCGCATCGAGAAACGGCTGGAGACCGGCTACCTCGACCAGCACGCCCGCTCGGTGGATCAGGCGCTGGCCATGATCGGCGCCGCCTGCATCGAGAAGAAGCCGGTCAGTATCGGGCTCCTCGGCAACGCCGCTGAGATCTTCCCGGAGTTGGTGCGGCGCGGGGTGGTGCCGGACATCGTCACTGACCAGACCAGCGCGCACGATCCCTCCAACGGCTACCTCCCTGCCGGATGGACCCTGCCGGAATGGCAAGCAAAGCGGGAAAGCGACCCGAAGGCCGTCGCGGCTGCCGCCAAGCGCAGCATGGTGGCGCATGTCCAGGCGATGCTGGACTTCAAACGCATGGGCAGCGCCGTACTCGACTATGGCAACAACATCCGCCAGATGGCCAAGGATGAAGGGTTGGCCAACGCCTTCGATTTCCCTGGCTTCGTGCCGGCCTATATCCGCCCGCTCTTCTGCCGCGGCATCGGCCCCTTCCGCTGGGCCGCGCTTTCCGGCGATCCGGAAGACATCCGCAGAACCGACGACAAGGTGCGCGAGCTCATCCCCGACGATCCGCACCTGGATCGCTGGCTCGACATGGCGCAGCGGCGGATCCACTTCCAGGGTCTGCCCGCGCGCATCTGCTGGGTCGGGCTGGGGCAGCGTCACCGGCTCGGCCTCGCCTTCAACGAGATGGTGGCGAAGGGCGAGCTGTCGGCGCCGGTGGTGATCGGCCGCGACCACCTGGATTCCGGCTCCGTCGCCTCACCTAACCGGGAAACGGAAGCAATGCGCGATGGATCGGATGCTGTCAGCGACTGGCCTTTGCTGAACGCGCTGCTGAACACCGCTTCCGGCGCCACCTGGGTGTCGCTGCACCATGGCGGTGGCGTGGGCATGGGTTACTCGCAGCATGCCGGCATGGTGATCGTCGCGGACGGCACGGAGGATGCCGCGCGGCGCCTGAAGCGCGTTCTCTGGAACGACCCCGCGACGGGGGTGATGCGCCACGCTGATGCCGGCTACGACACCGCCATCGATTGCGCGCGTGAACTGGGCCTTGACCTGCCGATGATCGGAGCACGGTGATGATCATTCAACCCGGCGGTGCCACGCTGCAGGAGTTGCGGCTTGTGATGGAGGGCGAGCCGCTCGTCCTGCCCGATGACTGGCAAGGTCCGGTCAAGGCCTCGGTCGAGGCGCTGGCGGCGCGCATCGCCTCGGGCGAGGCGCTGTACGGCGTCAATACCGGCTTCGGCAAGCTCGCGAGCCAGCGTATCAACAGCGACGACCTGACGCGGCTGCAGCGCAATCTGCTGCGCAGCCATGCGGCCGGCCTCGGTCCCTTCCTCCCCACCCCCGTGGTACGCCTGATCCTGGCGCTGAAGGCTCTCTCGCTGGCACGCGGCGCCTCCGCCGTGCGGCCGGAAGTTGTGACGCAGCTTCTGGCACTCCTGAACATGGAAGTGCTGCCGGCCATTCCGGCACGCGGCTCGGTTGGGGCGTCGGGGGATCTGGCACCTCTCGCGCATCTTTCGCTGGTGCTGATCGGCGAGGGCGAGGCGCTGGTAGGCGAGGAAGTCCTCCCCGGTGCCGAGGCGCTGAGGCGAGCCGGCCTTGCCCCGCTGGAGCTCGGTCCCAAAGAAGGTCTGGCGCTGTTGAACGGCACGCAGGTTTCCACCGCCCTGGCGCTGGCCGGCCTGTTCACCGCCCAGTCTCTGTGGCGGAGCGCTCTGGTGGCCGGCGCACTCAGCACCGATGCGGCGCGCGGCTCCGACACGCCCTTCGACGCCCGCATCCATGCCCTGCGCGGGCAGAGCGGACAGATCCGCGCCGCCGCCATTCTGCGAGACCTGCTGGAAGGCAGTGCCATCCGCGACAGCCATCGCCTGGGTGACCCACGCGTGCAGGACCCTTATTGCCTGCGCTGCCAGCCGCAGGTGATGGGCGCCTGCCTCGATATTCTGGAGCAGGCGGCCGAAACGCTGCGGCGCGAGGCCAATGCGGTGACTGACAACCCCTTGGTCACCGCAGAGGGCGAGGTGCTGTCCGGCGGCAACTTCCACGCCGAGCCGGTGGCCTTTGCCGCCGATATCATCGCCCTGGCGCTGGCGGAGATCGGAGCCCTGTCGGAGCGGCGCATTGCGCTGCTGACCGATCCCGTGCTGTCCGGCCTGCCGGCCTTCCTGGTGCGCGAAGGTGGGCTGAATTCCGGCTTCATGATCGCCCAGGTCACCGCAGCAGCATTGGCCAGCGAGAACAAGGCGCTGGCTTCGCCACGCAGCGTGGACAGCCTGCCGACCAGCGCCAACCAGGAGGATCACGTCTCCATGGCGACCGGCGCCGCGCTGCGCCTGCCGGACATGGCCGACAACACGGCGGGCATCCTGGCGGTAGAGTTCCTGGCGGCGGCGCAAGGCCTTGGCTTCCATGCGCCGCTCCGCACTTCGGCCGCGCTGCAGCCAGCGGTGGAGCGCATCCGCGCCGTCGCGGCACCCTGGGACGAGGATCGCTACATGGCGCCCGACATCGCCGCAGTGAAGCGGCTGGTGGAGCGGGGTGCCTTCACCCCCCTGACCGAAGGCTGAGGGCAATGTTCGATCGCGTATGGTTGAACGCCTACCTGGCCACAATGGATGGGCCGGAAGACGCCCCGCTCGGACTGGTGCAGGATGGTGCGGTGGCAGTGCGCGAGGGCCGCATCGCCTATGTAGGACCCCGCGCCGGTCTGCCTGGCCCCGCCGCGGACACCATCGATTGCGACGGCGCCTGGATTCTGCCGGGGCTGATCGATTGCCATACCCATTTGGTTTTCGGCGGTGATCGTTCGGGCGAGTTTCAGCAGCGGCTGCAGGGAGCGAGCTACGAGCAGATCGCGCAGGCGGGGGGTGGCATCTTGTCCACCATGCGCGCCACGCGAGCCGCAGACGACGCCGCGCTTCTCGCCGCCGCCGCGGGGCGCCTGCGGGGGCTTGTGGCGGAAGGCGCCACCACGGTGGAGATCAAGTCGGGCTACGGCCTGGACCTCGCCACCGAGATGAAGATGCTGCGTGTGGCCCGGGCCCTTGGTAGCGCCGAGGGTGTCGGCGTCGTGACCGCTCTTCTGGCCGCACATGCCGTGCCGCCAGGCTTCCCGGGTGGGTCCGACGCCTATGTCGATGCTGTGGTGCGGGAGATGATCCCGGCCGCTGCCCGGTCCGGCCTCGCCGATGCGGTGGATGCCTTTTGCGAGGGCATCGCCTTCTCGCCGGCCCAGACCGCCAGAGTGTTCGAGGCGGCGCGCGCTGCCGGCCTGCCGGTGAAGCTGCATGCCGACCAGCTGTCCGACCTGGGCGGAGCCATGCTTGCCGCACGCTCCGGGGCGCTGTCGGCAGACCACCTCGAACATGCCAATGCGCATGGTCTGCGCGCCATGGCGGAAGCCGGCACGGTCGCGGTTCTGCTGCCTGGGGCCACCTACTTCCTGCGTGAGCCACGATTGCCGGACATCGCTGCCATGCGTGACTGCGGGCTGCGGATGGCCCTGGCCACGGACATGAACCCCGGCTCTTCGCCGTTACGCTCCCTTTTGCTGGCGCTCAACCTGGGCTGCACACTGTTCCGTCTCACTGTGTCGGAAGCACTGCTGGGCGTCACCCGGCACGCAGCGGCTGCCCTCGGGCTCACTGATCGCGGGCTGCTGCGGGCCGGTGCCCGGGCGGATCTGGCCCTTTACCGCATCCATCAGCCTGCCGAACTTTGCTATTGGATCGGCGGTAACCCCTGCATCGGCCGGGTTGTCGGGGGCGAGTGATTCTGGCCGCGGCATAGGCTCTCCATGTGATCAGCAGCCGCCTCACGCTGCCTGCACAGGGTGCACGCGCATGTTTGCGCCAGTGCCGTGAAACCTTGGGCCATCGGAGGATTCAGAGGAATGTGAGGCACGCCATCGCCTGCAGGCTAGATTAACCGGAAAATGGTTAATCTCTTTATTGCAGCGCAGCATCAGAGACTTAGCCAACCAAGTATGCTTGCAGGAGTGGCGCCGCACCCGTATTTCCGCCAGGCGCCTCCGCCAATCTCGTGCGGCGGCGGGCAGAATGGAGCAGCCGGATGGTCCAAGGCGCCAAAGCAGGCACCACCACGCGACGCGGCAAGGCCAGCGCCGCGCCCTCCACCCCCAAACCCGCCCTCGCCCGTGGCAGCAAGTCGGGCAGCAATCAGGCCCCGGGCCTCACCGACGAGGAGCGCCTGCAGGCCTATCGCGACATGCTGCTGATCCGCCGCTTCGAGGAAAAGGCCGGACAGCTTTATGGCATGGGCCTGATTGGCGGCTTCTGCCACCTCTACATCGGCCAGGAGGCCGTGGTGGTCGGCATGCAGATGTGCCTGCAGCCGGGCGACCAAGTGATCACCTCCTACCGTGACCATGGGCATATGTTGGCCACCGGCATGGAGTCGCGCGGTGTGATGGCCGAACTGACCGGACGCTCCGGCGGCTATTCCAAGGGCAAGGGCGGGAGCATGCACATGTTCTCGCGCGAGAAGGGCTTCTATGGGGGGCACGGCATTGTTGGCGCCCAGGTATCGCTCGGCATCGGCCTGGCCTTCGCCAACATGTATCGTGACGATGGCTCGGTCTGCCTGACCTACTACGGCGACGGCGCTGCCAATCAGGGCCAGGTTTTTGAGAGCTACAACCTTGCTGCCCTGTTCAAGCTGCCGGTGGTGTTCATCGTCGAGAACAACAAGTACGGCATGGGCACGTCCATGGATCGCGCCTCCGCTTCCAAGGACCGCTCCAAGGATGGCGCGCCGTGGGGCATCCCGGGCGAGCAGGTGGATGGCATGGATGTCGAGGCGGTGAAGGAGGCCGGGCTTCGTGCCGTGGCCCACTGCCGCGAGGGCAACGGCCCCTACATCCTGGAGATGAAGACCTACCGGTACCGTGGCCACTCCATGTCCGACCCCGCGAAGTACCGCACGCGCGAAGAAGTGCAGAAAATGCGCGAGCAGCACGACCCGATCGAGACGCTGCGCAAGATCCTCCTCACCAATGGCGCGGAAGAGGCCGAGATCAAGAAGGTCGACGACGAGATCAAGGCCATCGTCGCCGACGCCGCCGAATTCGCCCAGACCTCGCCCGAGCCGGATGAAAGCGAACTCTGGACCGACATCCTGCTGGAGGCCCGCTGAGCCATGGGTGCCACGATCCTGATGCCCGCCCTTTCCCCCACCATGACGGAAGGAAAGCTGGCGCGCTGGTTGAAGAAGGAAGGCGACACTGTCGCCGCCGGCGATGTGATCGCCGAGATCGAGACCGACAAGGCGACCATGGAGGTCGAGGCGGTCGATGAAGGCCAGTTGACCAAGATCTTGGTGCCGGAAGGCACCGAGGGTGTGCAGGTGAACTCCGTGATCGCCGAGCTCGATGGCGGCGACAGCAGCAACGCCGCGCATGGCCCGGAGCAGCCGGTTTCCCCTGCGGTCCAGGCTGGTGGCGAAACCGCCGAGATTGCCAAGAAGGCGGAGGACCACAAGGAGATCGCGGCGAAGGGTGCCGCCGAGCGCCCCGAGGCCTCGGCCAAGCCGATTTCCCCCGCCTCCGAGCCGGAAAAGGATTGGGGTGAGACCAAGAGCATCACGGTGCGCGAGGCGCTGCGCGATGCCATGGCCGCCGAGATGCGCCGCGACGACAAGGTGTTCCTGATGGGCGAGGAAGTCGCCCAGTACCAGGGCGCCTACAAGGTGTCGCAAGGACTGCTGGACGAGTTCGGCCCGAAACGGGTGGTCGACATGCCGATCACCGAGCACGGCTTCACCGGCATGGCGGTCGGTGCGGGCATGAGCGGCCTGAAGCCGATCGTCGAGTTCATGACCTTCAACTTCTCGATGCAGGCGATCGACCAGATCATCAACAGCGCCGCGAAGACGCTGTACATGTCGGGCGGGCAGCTTGGCTGCCCTATCGTGTTCCGGGGCCCGAATGGCGCGGCAGCCCGCGTGGCGGCGCAGCACAGCCAGTGCTACGCCTCCTGGTATGCCCATGTTCCCGGCCTCAAGGTCGTGGCGCCCTGGTCTTCAGCGGACGCCAAGGGCCTGCTGCGAGCCGCCATCCGCGACCCGAATCCGGTGATCTTCCTCGAGCACGAGATCCTCTACGGGCAGAGCTTCGAATGCCCGACGGACGAAGATTTCATCCTGCCCATCGGCAAAGCCAAGATCGAGCGTGAGGGCAAGGACGTCACCATCGTCGCCTTCTCGATCGAGGTCGGGCTGGCTTTGAAGGCGGCCGAGAAGCTGGCCGAGGAAGGCATCGAGGCGGAGGTCATCAACCTGCGCTCGATCCGCCCGCTGGACATCGACACCATCGTGGCCTCGGTGAAGAAGACCAACCGGCTCGTCACCGTTGAGGAAGGCTGGGCCTTCTCCGGCATCGGCGGCGAGGTCGCGATGCAGGTCATCGAGAACGCCTTCGACCACCTGGATGCGCCGCCGGTGCGCGTCGCCGGGCTCGACGTGCCGATGCCCTATGCGGCCAATCTTGAGAAGCTGGCGCTGCCGACCATCGAGCATGTGGTCGATGCGGCGAAAAGCGTCACCTACAAGAAATAAGGGAGCGGGATCATGGCCACAAACATCCTGATGCCCGCCCTGTCCCCCACCATGACCGAGGGGAACCTGGCGCGCTGGCTCAAGAAGGAAGGCGAAGCGGTCAAGGCCGGCGACGTGATCGCCGAGATCGAGACCGACAAGGCCACCATGGAGTTCGAAGCCGTGGATGAGGGCATCCTCGGCAAAATCCTGGTTCCCGACGGTACGGAGGGGGTGAAGGTCAACGCCCCCATCGGAATCCTGGTCGAGGAAGGCGAGGAGGTGCCGGCCGATGCAGGCGCCGCCGCACCGAAGCCTGCCCCGAAGCCCGACGCCGCGCCCAAGCAGAACTCCAGCGCCGGCGGCAAGCCCGAAACGGGGCCCGGTGAGCAGGAGCCCAAAGCCGCGACGGCGGTGGAGAACAAGGCTCAGCCCGCCGCCAACGGTGCTGCCGGCACGACCGCAGATGCCGGCGACCGCGTCTTCGCCTCGCCGCTCGCGCGCCGCATGGCGCAGCAGGCCGGGATCGACCTGTCGGGCATCCAGGGTTCCGGACCCAATGGCCGCATCGTGAAGGCGGATATCGAGGGTGCGGCAGGCAAGCCGCAGTCCGCGAAGCCGCAGGCGGATGCGCAGGCTCCTGCTCAAGCGCCCGGGAACGCGCAAGCTCCCGCACCGGCGAAGGCCCCTGCCCCCGCCATCACCGCGCCGCACACCGCTGTTCCGAACAGTTCGATGCGCAAGGTGATCGCGCGGCGGTTGAGCGAGAGCAAGCAGACCGTTCCGCACTTCTATGTCACGATGGACATCGAGATCGACGCACTGCTGAAGCTGCGCGCCGACCTCAATGCCCGCGCGCCGAAGGACGGACCGGGCGCCTTCAAGCTCTCGGTCAACGACTTGGTGATCAAGGCGGTGGCCCGGGTGCTGCGGCAATACCCGAATGTCAACGCCACATGGACCGATGACGCCATCATCCAGTACCATGACGTGGACATCTCGGTCGCTGTGTCCATCCCGGACGGGCTGATCACGCCGATCATCCGCAAGGCCGACCAGAAGGGCCTCGCCGCCATCTCCGGCGAAATGAAGGATCTGGCCGCCCGTGCCAAGTCCGGCAAGCTGAAGCCCGAGGAATTCCAGGGTGGTGGCTTCTCCATCTCGAACATGGGCATGTTCGGGGTGAAGGACTTCTCGGCCATCATCAACCCGCCCCAGGCCGGCATCCTGGCTGTGTCCGCCGGGGAGCAGCGCCCGGTGGTCAAGGATGGGGCGCTGGCCATTGCGACGGTCATGACCTGCACCCTTTCCGTCGATCACCGTGTGGTCGATGGCGCGCTCGCCGCCGAGTTCATCGCCGCCTTCAAGAAGGTGGTCGAGGACCCGTTGAGCCTGATGCTGTGAGCGGCGCCTCCGGCTTCACGCTCCGCGATGCCCGCCCGCGCGATGCGGAAACAGTGGAACGACTGGTGCGGGCCCTCGCGGAGTACGAAAAGCTGGGGCATGAGGCGAAGGCCAGCGCGGGCGATTTCTATGCCGCGCTGGCGACCAAGCGCGTCCGTGGCCTGATCGCGGAAGTGGAAGGCGAGGCCGTAGGCTTCTGCCTTTGGTACGAAACCTTCTCTACCTTCACCGGCAAGGCCGGGTTCTGGATCGAGGACGTGTTCGTCGAGCCGGAGCACCGCCGCCTCGGTATCGGCAGCGCCATCTTCCGCAAGGTGGCGCAGCTGGCCGTGGCCGAGGGTTATCCGCGGGTGGAGTGGGCGGTGCTGGACTGGAACGAGCCGGCCATCGCCTTCTACCGGCGGATCGGCGCGGTGGCGCAGGATGAATGGACCGATCAACGGCTCTCGGGCGAGGCGCTGACCGCCTTCGCCACCGGGGCCTGACGAGGACAAGCAGAACATGGCCGAGCAGTTCGACCTGGTGGTGGTGGGCGGTGGCCCGGGTGGCTATGTGGCCGCCATCCGCGCTTCGCAGCTGAAGATGAAGGTCGCGCTGGTGGAGCGCGAGCATCTGGGCGGTATCTGCCTCAACTGGGGCTGCATCCCGACCAAGGCGCTGCTGCGCGCCTCCGAGATCAACCACGTGCTGCATACCCTCGATCAGTACGGCTTCGCAGCGGATAATATCCGCTACGATTTCGCCAAGGTGGTGAAGCGCTCGCGCCAGGTGGCGGGGCAGCTTTCCGCTGGCGTGAAGGGCCTGCTGAAGAAGAACAAAGTCACGGTGTTCGACGGCCATGGCAAGCTTGCCGGCAAGGGCAAGCTTTCCGTCACCAAGGATGGCAATCCGGTCGCCGAGATCGAGGCCAAGCACATCATCCTGGCCACAGGCTCGCGTGCCCGTGTCATCCCGGGCATCGAGCCGGACGGCAATCTGATCTGGACCTATCGCGAGGCCCTGCAACCCAACACCATGCCGAAGAAGCTGATCGTCATCGGCTCAGGCGCGATCGGCTGCGAATTCGCCTCTTTCTTCCTGAACATGGGCGCCGAGGTCACGCTGATCGAAGCGATGGACCGCATCCTGCCTGTCGAGGACGCCGAGATCTCGGCTTTCGTGAAGAAGTCCTTCGAAAAGCAGAAGATGAAGATCCTGGTCGGTGCCAAGGTGCAGGGCGTCCGCAAGACCGGCGACGGTGTCGCGGCCGTGGTCGAGGTGGACGGCAAGGTGCAGGAAATCACCGCCGACCGGCTGATCTCCGCAGTCGGCATCGTGGGCAACGTCGAAAATATCGGCATTGAAGGCACCAAGGTGAAGGTCGAGAAGACCCACATCGTGGTGGATGAGTTCGGCCGCACCGGTGAAGAAGGCCTTTACGCCATCGGTGACCTGACCGGCGCGCCCTGGCTGGCGCACAAAGCCAGCCATGAGGGCATCGTGGTGGTGGAGGCCATTGCCGGCATGCATCCGCACCCGGTGGAGGTGTCCAACATCCCGGGTTGCACCTATTGCCGGCCGCAAGTCGCCTCGGTAGGCCTGACGGAGGTCAAGGCCAAAGAGCTGGGGCACGAGATCCGGGTGGGACGCTTCCCCTTCATTGGAAATGGCAAGGCCATTGCCCTTGGCGAACCCGAGGGCTTCGTGAAGACCATCTTCGATGCCAAGACCGGCGAGTTGCTGGGCGCCCACATGGTGGGGCCAGAAGTGACCGAGATGATCCAGGGCTACACCATCGCCCGTACCTTGGAAACGACGGAGGCCGAGCTGGCCCATACCGTCTTCCCCCACCCTACCGTCTCGGAAGCCATGCATGAGTCGGTGCTTGATGCCTATGGCCGAGTGATCCACATCTGAAGCAGAACGGCTCGGACCCTCGCATCCGGGCCGGACAAGCTCATATAAGGGCGGGCGGCGGCTCATGCGGCTGGCCGCCCTGCATTGTACCGGGGTTCCGAATGGCCACGCGCATCTTGATCGACCACCGGGCCGGCGGCGCGGTTTCCCATGCCCAGGCGCCTGACATGGCCGCGTCCGCCTTGCCCGCGCATCTCGAGGCGGCAGCGGATGCCGCCCAGGAGGGCCCGCCCGAGGCGAAAAAACTGCGCCACCCGGAAAAGGCGCACCGTCCGGACAACCCGATCAAGCGCAAGCCGGACTGGATCCGCGTCAAGGCACCCACGCATCCGATCTATCACGAGACGCGCAACCTGATGCGCGAGAACAAGCTGGTGACGGTGTGTGAGGAGGCTGCCTGCCCCAACATCGGAGAATGCTGGTCGCAGCGCCACGCCACCATGATGATCATGGGCGAGATCTGCACCCGCGCCTGTTCCTTCTGCAACATCACCACGGGCCAGCCTAAGCACCTGGATGCCGATGAGCCGCGTCGGGTCGCCGATGCCGTGGCCAAGCTCGGCCTGCGCCATGTGGTGATTACCTCGGTAGACCGGGACGACCTGAAGGATGGTGGAGCACGCCATTTCGCGCAGGTTATCGCCGCGATCCGCGTTGCGGCACCCGAGACCACCATCGAGATCCTGACACCGGACTTCCTGCGCAAGCACGGCGCACTGGAGGTCGTGGTGCAAGCGCGTCCGGATGTGTTCAACCACAATCTGGAAACGGTGCCGAAGCTCTATCCCACGATCCGGCCAGGTGCCCGCTACTTCCATTCGCTCAGGTTGCTGGATCAGGTGAAACAACTGGACCCGTCGATCTTTACCAAGTCAGGCCTGATGGTGGGCCTGGGCGAGACGCGGATGGAGGTGTTGCAGGTCATGGACGACATGCGCAGCGCCGAGATCGACTTCCTGACCATCGGGCAATACCTGCAGCCGACCGTGAAGCACGCCGCCGTCGACCGCTTCGTGGAGCCAGCCGAGTTCGAGGATTATGCGCGCATGGCACGCGGCAAAGGTTTCCTGCTGGTTTCGGCCACGCCACTGACCCGCTCTTCCTACCATGCCGATCGCGACTTCGCCGCGCTGCGCGATGCCCGCAACGCTCAGCTCGCTGCCCGCAGCGCCGCCTGATGCCGACCCACGCCGAGAAGCGCATTCTGCGCTACACGCCCGAGCAGATGTTCGCGCTGGTAGCCGACGTGAAGCGGTATCCGGAGTTCCTGCCCTGGTGCGTAGGCTCGCGGGTTGTGTCTCACACGGACACGGAGTTGCTGGCCGATCTCACTATCGGCTTCAAGATGTTCCGCGAGACCTTCCGCTCCCGCGTGGAACTGGAGCGGCCGCATTCGGTGCGGGTGCAATATGAGAATGGCCCCTTCCGCTACCTGAACAACACCTGGAAGTTCACGCCGGTGGAAGGCGGCACCGAGGTCGATTTCTTTGTCGATTTCGAGTTCAAGTCACGGCTGCTGCAGGCGGTGATCGGCACCGTGTTCAATGAGGCGGTAAGGCTGATGGTCCGGGCTTTCGAGCGTCGAGCGATGGTGCTGTACGGCCGCAATGGCGCGGCCACGGCCGGCACAGGGCGGCCGGTGCCCGGCAGTTCTCCCGCCGCGGAGTAGGTTCAGGCTGCCATCCGCGCCTGACCGGCATCGGCCATCCCCGATCCGCGGCCGCAAGACAGGTGACGCGGTCCCCAGCGCCTGCCATGCTCCCGGCACGATGCTGAAGTTCCTGCTGATTCTTCTGCCTGTAGGCGCAGCCTATCTGTGGCGCCCGTCTGGGCCAGCCTGGCTTCAAGCCGTGCCGGACTGGGTGTTTTGGCTGCTTCTCGCCTTTCCGGCTCTGCTGGCCATCTACCGCATCATCCGCGGCAGCATCGCCGATCTCTCGGACTGACCCTGAAGCCGCGAAAGGCTGCCGTCATGGTGCATGCTCCTCCCCGTCCTCCCGCCGGCGCACCGCCGGTCCGCATCAACCTCTATTCCGACACTCAAACCCGCCCGACCCGCGCCATGAAGGAGGCGATGATGGCGGCGGAGGTTGGCGACGAGCAGTTCGGCGACGACCCGACCGTGACAGCGCTCTGCGACCGCATGGCGGCGTTGATGGGCAAGGAGGCGGCGGTGTTCCTGCCCTCCGGCACCATGTGCAACGTCATCGCCATCCGCACCCATTGCCGGCATGGGGACGAGGTCCTGGCCCACGAAACCTCGCACATTCTGTCCAGCGAGGGCGGGACCCACGCCTCGTTGACCGGGGTGCAGATCCATCCCTTGCAGGGGGAGTACGGGCTGTTCACCGAGGCGACGCTGCGCGCTGCCATCCGTCCCCGCACCCGTTACGCACCGCCGCAGCGTCTGCTGGAGGTCGAGCAGACGGCGAATATCGGGGGCGGCGTAATCTGGCCGCAGGCGCAGCTCGATGCCGTTGTCGCCGTGGCGCGCGAGCAAGGCTGGGCCACGCATATGGACGGGGCCCGGCTGATGAATGCTGTGGTCGCCAGCGGCATTCCCGCGGCGGAGATGGTGGCCGGGTTCGACAGCGTCTGGCTGGACTTCACCAAGGGGCTCGGTGCGCCACTCGGCGCTGTTCTGTGCGGCTCCGCCGATTTCGTTGATCAGGCCTGGCATTGGAAGCAGCGCCTGGGTGGCTCCATGCGGCAGGCGGGCATCTGCGCTGCCGCCTGCATCCACGCGCTGGACCACCATGTGGAGCGACTGGCCGAGGATCACGCGAATGCCAAGGCGCTGGCACGCGGCCTGCGCCAAATTCCGGGCATCGTGGTGCAGGAGCCGGACACCAACCTGGTTTTCTTCGACCCGCGAGAAGCCGGCATGGCGCCGGACGCGCTGGTGGCCGCGTTGCGGGCCGAGGGCGTGCAGATCTCGGCCCTTGGCGGCCGCGTAAGGGCCTGCCTGCATCTCGATGTGACAGAGGCCATGGTCGAGGAAAGCCTCGGTTTGATCCGCCGCATCCTGGCACGCTGAAGCGTATCGGCGAGGGGCTGCCATCCCTCGCCGGCGTTGGCTAACGCGCGACGTGGCCCAGGAAACGCACATGGGCGCGGGCGCCGGAATGCAGGCAGTCCAGCTCGAACTTCTCGTTCGGGCTATGCACCTGGTCGTCATCCAGCCCGAAACCCATCAGCAGGCAATCCAGCCCCAGCACACCTTTCAGGCTGGATGCCACCGGGATGGAGCCGCCACCGCCGGTCCGCACGGATTTGCGACCAAATTCCTCCTCCAGCACCGCTTCGGCCGCGACCAGCCACGGCGAGTCGGGCGGCACCGCGACCGCGGGCGCCTTGCCGAAGACCTGCAGCGTGAACTTAGCATCGGCCGGCAGACGCGATTGCACGAATTGCCGGATGCCTTCGACCACCTTTTCAGGATCCTGCCCCGGCACGAGGCGGCAGGACAGCTTGGCATGGCCTTCGCATGCAATCACGGTTTTCGTGCCATCGCCCATGTAGCCGCCCCAGATGCCGTTCACATCGGCGGTTGGCCGCGCCCAAAGGCGTTCGGGCGCCGAGCGTCCCTTCTCACCCGCCGGCACGGACAAGCCTTGTGCCCCCAGAAAGGCAGCCTCGTTGAAGCCTAGCGCGTCCCAGGCGGCGCGCTCTTGAGCAGTTGGCTCGGCCACGCCATCGTAGAAGCCAGGGATCTGCACACGGCCATCCGTATCCTTCAGCTCGCCCAGGATCCTGGTCAGCAGGTTTAGCACATTGCCCGCCGATCCGCCGAACAGGCCGGAATGCAGGTCTCGGTCCCCCAGCCTGAGATCGATCTGCACATAAACCATGCCGCGCAAGCTGACGGTCAGCGAAGGCTCGCCATACGCCCACATGTTGGTGTCGCTGATCAGCGCCACGTCGGCCGAGAGCCGCGCCTTCTCCGCCACCAGCACCGGGTCCAGGCTGGGGCTGCCGATCTCTTCCTCGCCTTCCACCAGCACCGTCACGCGCACCGGTGGCGCACCGGCCACGGCGTGCCATGCGCGCAGGGCGGCAAGCCAGGTCATCACCTGCCCCTTATCATCCACTGCGCCACGGGCGGTGATGCGCCGCCCGCGCGGCCCATCTGTGACCACCGGCTCAAACGGGGGACTGTGCCACAGCTCAAGCGGCTCTGGCGGCTGCACGTCGTAATGGCCGTAGATCAGGATGTGCTGGGCGTCGCCCTCGGCCTGTCCCTCGGGTCCGGGATGGCTGGCAATCACCACCGGGTGGCCAGGTGTCTCGGCCAGCCCGGCCTCAAACCCGAGCGCTGCCAGCTCCCGCACCAGCCATTCGGCGGCACGGCGACAATCGCCAGCATGGTTCGGCTGGGCGGACACGCTGGGGATGCGCAGCCACTCGACCAGGCTGGCCTCGGTAGCGTCGCGGGCGGAATCGAGCGCGGCCAGAGCCTGCGCGGTCTTGTTGTTTGGCATAACCGGCAGTGTCGCGCCGGGATGGGCGCGCGGCAAGGCGGAGCTCTCCCGTGCGCCCGACAGCTTCGCTGGACCGGCGCGCCAGCCAGCCGATGGAAAGTGCGTCGGGATGCCAGGAACCGCAACATGTCAGGCGGACGGTCCTAAACCGGCTGGCCGACAATGGTCACCGAGCCGCTTGTCTCTGACCTACAGGTCCCGCCTGGGCTTCTGCCGGGATCTCGCAGGCTTCACCCTCGCCTTCGACAAGGCGGAAGAGGGCTTCGCCGATCTGGAGCATGCCGAACGCCAGCAGATTGTGCAGTGGCAGCGCGATGCCGTTGCGAGACCAGCCCTATGCACGAATCTGACACCGTTCCTGGCGTTGCTCGTCGAACGCCCAGTGCCCCCTGCACCTTGGCCCCAGAAGGATCTGGCGCTGCACCGGCACCATCGGAAACGGCCAGCGCAGGGTCCTTGAGCAGGATCCTGGCGGCTACCTGCTCATACCGGCAGAAAATAACGGCCTACGGCCCCTCGCCGGCTGAGGCCAGCCAGGGGCGGCGCGCCCGGACGGGCCGCCGCCGGAGCCGTCAAGCCGCCGAGGCGATCCCCAGGAAATCCGCCGCGACCAGGCTGGCGCCACCGACCAGTGCGCCGTCCACGTGCGGCAATGCCAGAATGGCCTTGGCGTTGCCCGGCTTCACGGACCCGCCATAAAGGATGCGCAGGCCCTCGCCCGCTGCGCCGAAGCAATGCACCAGCTCGGCGCGGATGCGCGCATGCATGGCGGCGATGTCCTCTTCCGTGGGGGTGCGGCCGGTGCCGATGGCCCAGACGGGCTCATAAGCCACCACACCCCCGGCCTCCGCGAAGCCCTGAGGCAGGCTCCCGGCAAGCTGCGCTGCGACCACGCCCTCAGCCTCGCCGGACACGCGCTGCGCTTCGCTCTCGCCGACGCACACGACCGGCACCAGCCCGGCCTTCAGCGCCGCCTCGGCCTTGCGCAGCACCACCTCGTCGGTTTCTCCATGGTCGGCGCGGCGCTCGGAATGGCCTAGGATGACATAGGTGGCGCCCAGATCGGCCAGCATGGGCGCCGACACGTCACCCGTGTGCGCGCCCTTCGGCGCCGCATGGCAATCCTGCGCGCCCAGGGCCACGGCGCCGCCCAGCGCCTCCTTCACCGGGATCAGGTAGGGAAAGGGCGGGCAGACCAGCAGCTCCGCATCCTTGACGCTGCCGGCGGCGACGCCGGAGGCCAGCGCGCTGGCCTCGGCCAGGCTGCCATGCATTTTCCAGTTGCCGGCGATCAGCGGGCGCACGCCTGGGGTCATCCTCGTCCTGTCCTTCCCGGAAGTTCACTTCCCTGGCGCTACAGGGGGCGGGGGCGTTTGGCAACTGCGCCGCTTTTGCCTATGGTCCGCCGACTTCAGACCCGCGGAAAACAATGCTCACTGCCCTGCGCCGCCTCGCCAGCACCTGGCTTGCCAAACTGCTCTTCGTTCTGCTGATCCTGTCCTTCGCCATTTGGGGCATCGAGGACATCGTGCGCAATTTCGGCCGCGACGGTGCCGTGGCGCGGGTGGGCGGCGAGGCCATCGAATTGCCGGAAGCTCAGATGGCGGCCCGGCGCGAGATGCAGCGCATCCAGCGCCAGCTCGGCGGCGCCATGGAGATCACGCCGCAGATGAGCGGCGCCATCGCCCGCCAGTCAGTGGAATCCCTGGTCATGGACCGGGTGCAGCGGCAGGAGGCCGCGCGGCTGCGCCTGGCCGCGCCTGAGGCGGCACTGCGCGACTATGTCTTCTCCATCCCCTCTTTTCAGAGCGTCGACGGCCGTTTCAGCCGCCCTGTGTTCGACAGCTTCCTGCGCAACAACAACCTGACCGAGCCGGCCTTCCTGCAGTTGCTGCGCGCCGATCTGGAACGCCAGCAAATGGTGGGCGCGGTGCGCGCCGGCGCTTCCGGACCCGAGACCCTGGTTCGCCCTCTTCTGGCCTGGGAGCGCGAGCGGCGCGTGGCCAATCTGGTACGCCTGCCACTGGCCGCCGCCGCCGAGCCCGGGGCGCCCACGCCCGAACAGCTCGCACGCTTCCACGAGAACAACCCGGATCGCTTTTCCTCTCCGGAATACCGCCGCTACAGCGTGGCCGTGCTGTCCCCCGAAGTACTGGCGCCGGAGATCGAGGTGAGCGAGGCCGATCTTCGCGCCGCCTATGAGCAGCGGCGCAGCCAGTTCGAGACGCCTGAGAGGCGCACCATCGAACAGGCGGTGATGTTGTCCGAGGAGGCTGCCCGAGCCGTGGCCGAACAGTGGCGCGGAGGAACCGACTTCGCCGCGATCGAGGCGGCGGCGCGGGCCGCAGGTGGACAGGCCGTGTCCCTCGGCACCACCGACCGTGAGGGCATGCCGCTTCCGGAGCTGGCCGATGCTGCCTTTTCGCTGGCCGCTGGCGGCGTCAGCGACCCGCTGCAGACGCCGTTTGGCTGGCATGTGGTGAAGGTGGTTTCGGTGGAGGCCGGTGATGACCGGGGCTTCGAGGCGGTGAAGGGCCAGGTGGCCGCCGCCGTGAAGCAGGAGCGCGCCCTCGACATCGCCTATGACCGCGCCAACCAGGTGGAGGATGTGCTGGCCGGCGGAACCCCGCTTGCCGAGGCGGCGCAGCGCTTCGGCCTGGGTTTCGCGACGGTGACCACGGATTCAGGCGGCCGCACGCCGGACAGGGGTGCGGCCGAGCTGCCGCTCGCGGGCGGCGCTCGCGACATCGCGTTGCGCGCCATCTTTGAGGCGCAGCCGGGCGAGATGCCGCGCCTGGTGGAAGCCGGGCAGACCGCACTTTTCGCCTTCACCATCGACGAGGTCATCCCCCCGGCGCTGAGGCCATTGGCCGAGGTCGAGGACGCCGTGCGCTCCGGCTGGACACGTGACGCGCGCCGCCGCTCGCAGGAAGAGCGCGCCGCCGCATTACTTGCCGCCGTCAAGGGCGGCCAGTCCCTGGCCGATGCTGCCCGGCAGGCAGGGCTTGCGGTGCAGCGCACCGCCCCGTTCGGCCGTGGCCCGGCGCAGGGCCAGCCGCAGCCCTTGCCCGCCGAGCTGCTGGGCCCGGTATTCTCGACCCCGCTCAACCAGGCCACCATGGCCGAAACGGCGGAAGGCTTCGCCGTGGCCGAGGTTGCGCAGGTCCTGCCCTTTGATCCGGACCAAGACCAGCTCGCTCTGGGGCAGACACGCGGCACGGTGGAGCAGGCGATGCTCGCGGATCTGGAACAGCAATACCTGTCCGCCCTGCGGGCCCGTGCCGAGGTGACCTACAATGCCGAGATGCTCGGCCAGGTGACCGCGCCATGAGCGCTCCCTTCCGTCACGAGGCTCCGCCGGCATGAACACGCTGAAGCCGCTGCTCGCCCGCCTGGCCCAGGGCGAAACGCTTTCGGAATCGGAGGCCGAGAGCGGGTTCGGCATCATCATGGAAGGCGAGGCGACCCCGGCACAGATCGCCGGCTTGCTGATGGCCATGCGGCTGCGCGGCGAAACGGTGGCCGAGATGACCGGCGCCGTGCGTGCCATGCGGGCCCGCATGACCGCCATCGAGGCCCCGCCCGGCACCATCGACCTGGTCGGCACAGGCGGCGACGGCGCCGGCACGCTGAACATCTCCACCGCCGCCGCCATGGTGGTGGCGGGTGCGGGCGTGAAGGTCGCCAAGCACGGCAACCGCGCGCTGTCTTCAAGATCCGGCGCCTCCGACGCGCTGGCTGCCCTCGGCATCAATCTCGACCTGCCCTTCGAGGAACTGCCGCGCGTGCTGCGCGAAGCCGGCATGGTCTTCCTGGCGGCGCCGCGGCACCATTCCGCCCTGCGCCATGCCGCCGGCCCCCGGATCGAACTCGGCACTCGCACCATTTTCAACCTGCTCGGGCCCCTGACCAACCCGGCGCGGGTCAAGCGGCAGATGACCGGCGCCTTCGCCCCGCAATGGCTGCGGCCAATGGCCGAAACGCTCGCGGCCACCGGCAGCGAACGGGCCTGGCTGGTGCACGGCATGGGGCTTGACGAATTGACGCTCGCCGGGCCGAGCCATGTGGTGGAACTGCATGATGGCCGCTTCCGAGAGTTCACCCTGAGCCCTGCGGATGCCGGTCTGCCCGAAGCGCCTACGGAGGCGCTGGCCGGCGGCGACCCGGCGCACAATGCCGCCGCCCTGGAAGCGCTGCTGCGCGGTGCCGCCGGCCCTTACCGCGACTGCGTGGTCCTGAATGCCGCCGCCGCCCTTGTTGTTGCCGGTGAATCGAACGATCTGCGGGAGGCCGCCACCCGGGCCGCCCGCTCCATCGAGGAGGGTGCAGCCCTCGCCGTGCTGGAGCGGCTACGGCTTGCCACCCGTCCGGCCGCAGACGCCTGACCGATCAAGAAAGTTGCCCCTGTGAACGCGACCGACACGCTGCACGACACGCTGCTCCGCATCCTGGCGGACAAGGAGCGGGAGGTGGCCGCCCGCAAGGAAGCGGTGCCGCTGGAAGAGATGGAGCGCCGCGCCCGGGAGGTGGCCCCGCCGCGCGACTTCACCGGGGCGCTCTGCGATGCCGTCGCGGATGGAAGGATCGGGCTGATCGCCGAGATCAAGCGCGCTTCCCCTTCGGGCGGACTGATCCGCGATCCCTTTGATCCCGCAGCGCTGGCCAGGGATTACTGCGATGCAGGGGCCGCCTGTCTGTCGGTGCTGACGGATGAGCCCTATTTCCAGGGCAGGCCCGCCGACCTTGTCACCGCCCGCGCCGCCTGTCCCCTTCCCGCGCTGCGCAAGGACTTCATGATCGACCCCTACCAGGTGTTCGAGGCGCGGGCGATGGGTGCCGACTGTATCCTGCTGATCCTGGCGGCCCTGTCCGACGGCCAGGCGCGGGAGTTGGAGGGCCTTGCCCGCAGCCTCGACATGGCGGTGCTGGCCGAAGTTCATGATCAGGCCGAGCTGGACCGCGCGCTGGGTCTGCATACCCGCCTGATCGGGGTCAACAACCGTAACCTGCGTACACTGAAGACCGATCTGGCGACCGCCGAGGCGCTGGTACCGGGCATCCCTGCCGACCGCATTCCGGTGGCCGAGAGCGGCCTGCGCAACCCCGAGGATGTGCGCCGTATGGCCGCCATAGGAGCGCGCTGCATCCTGGTGGGCGAGCACCTGCTGCGGCAGCCCGATGTCAGCGCCGCCGCCCGCGCCATGGTGCAGGCGAGATGAGCGAGGGCGGCGGCGAAGGCTTCGACCCGCCCTTGCCGCCGCGCGGCGAGCGGGAACCGGCAGGCAAGCCAGGAAGCGCGCAGGGCGGCTTCACTCATTTCGATGCCGAGGGCAGCGCCGTCATGGTCGATGTCTCGGCCAAGCCCCCGACGGAGCGCCTCGCCATTGCCCGGGGATGCGTGCAGATGGCGCCGGAAACCCTGTCCGCCATCCAGGCCGGGGGCATCGGCAAGGGCGACGTGCTGGGTATTGCGCGCGTCGCCGGCATCATGGCGGCGAAGCGCACCGCGGATCTGATCCCGCTCTGCCATCCCCTTGCCCTGACCTCGGTAAAGCTTGATCTGGTGCCGCAGGCGCCGGGCAGTGTGGCAATCGAAGCACGGGTGAAGACCACCGGTCCCACCGGCGTGGAGATGGAAGCGCTGACCGCCGTTTCCGTCGCCGCACTGACCATCTACGACATGTGCAAGGCAATCGACCGCGGCATGCGGTTGGAGAACATCCACCTGGCCCGCAAGGAAGGCGGCAAGTCGGGGCTGTGGGAGGCGTCCCGGTGATCCCGGTCGAGGAAGCCCGCACCCGCATCCTGGACGCCCTTCGTCCCACGGGTGCCGAAAGCGTTGCCCTGCCGGAAGCCTGGAACCGTGTGCTGGCTACACCGGTGCATGCTCGGCTGACCCAGCCGCCCGCCGACGTGTCGGCCATGGATGGCTATGCCGTGCGCGCCGCCGATGCGAGCCAGGGTGCCCGGCTGCGTGTCACCGGCAGTGCGCCGGCGGGCCATCCCTTTTCCGGCAGGGTCGGTCCCGGCGAGGCCGTGCGCATCTTCACCGGTGCCGTGGTCCCCGCAGGTGCCGATGGCATCCTGTTGCAAGAGGATGCGATGCCGGAAGGCGGCTCCGTGCTGGTGGAAGAAGCCGTGGCCTCCGGGCGCTGGATCCGTCGCGCCGGGCTTGACTTCACAGCCGGCGACCTGCTGCTGCCGGCCGGTCGGCAACTGACGGCGCGCGACATCGGCCTCGCCGCCGCCGCCAATCACCCCTGGCTCAGCGTACACCGTCAGCCGCGCATCGGCATCCTCGCCACGGGCGACGAGATCGTGCTGCCCGGCGAACCTCTCCCGCCCGGCGGCATCGTATCCTCCAATGCCCATGCCCTGGCCGCCCTGGTGCGGGCCGCAGGAGGAGTGCCGCTGGTGCTGCCCATCGCCCGCGACGATGTGAACGCCATTGCCGCCGCCGCGTCGGAGGCGCGCTTCTGCGACCTGATGCTCACCACTGGCGGCGCCAGCGTGGGCGAACACGACCTGATCCAGCAGGCACTGGGTCCGCAAGGCTTCGCATTGGATTTTTGGAAGATCGCCATGCGGCCGGGCAAGCCGCTCATCTGGGGCAGGCTCGGTCAGACCCCGCTGCTCGGCCTTCCGGGCAATCCGGTTTCCGCACTGGTTTGCGGCGTGTTGTTCCTTTGGCCTGCTCTGGCAGTGCTGCGCGGCCGGCCCGCCGCCGCTCCGCCGCTGCGCCCGGCGATCCTGGGAACGCCCCTGCCGCAGAATGACCGGCGCGAGGACTACCTTCGGGCAACGGTGACCCGCCGCGAAGATGGCGTTCTGCAAGTCACCCCCGCTTCCCGCCAGGACAGTTCGATGCTCCGAACACTGGCCGGCTGCGACGCGCTGATCCGGCGTGCTCCGGACGCTCCGGGTCTTGACGCCGGAGCCTGGACGGAGGCGCTCATTCTGTCCGAGCTCGGTATCTGAACGGTGCCGCAGAGGCGTCGCAGTCCGCTGTGTTGAGAATCGGGACGATCCTCTGTTGACGGCACACCAAGAACTTTCCTAGAACATCGTACGGGTTGCTGCTTTGTTCGCAACCGCACACGCCGCCGATCCGGCCGTTCCGGGGAGCCCCGCATGCTCACGCGCAAGCAACATGAGTTGCTGATTTTCATCGACAATCACCTGCGCAGCACAGGCTTCTCGCCCTCCTTCGAGGAAATGAAGGAGGCGTTGCAGTTGAAGTCCAAATCGGGAATCCACCGCCTGATCACGGCGTTGGAGGAACGTGGATTCCTTCGTCGCCGCGCCCACCGTGCACGGGCCCTGGAGGTGCTTCGCCTGCCGGAAAGCGTGGCTCCCGCGCCCCGGACCGACACCGCCCGGGCGGCAACCGCCTTTGCTCCCAATGTCATTCGCGGGAACTTCGCCTCCAATCTTCCTGGGGCCAGCCGCAATGCGCAGGATGCCGCTGCGGTTCACCTCCCGCTCTATGGCCGCATTGCTGCCGGCCAGCCGATCGAGGCGCTGCGGGACCAGGGCAGCACGGTGGAGGTGCCCGCCGCGCTGCTGGGTGGCGGTGATCACTACGCGTTGGAGGTTGCGGGCGACTCCATGGAGGGTGCCGGTATCCTGGATGGCGACACCGTCATCATCCGCCGCGGCGACATCGCGGACAATGGATCGGTGGTGGTGGCCCTGGTGGACGAGAACGAGGTGACGCTGAAGCGGCTGCGGCGCAAGGGCAATTCCATCGCTCTGGAAGCGGCCAATCCGCGATACGAGACGCGCATCTTCGGCCCGGACCGGGTCAAGGTGCAGGGCCGCCTGGTAGGGCTTCTCCGCCGCTACTGAGTGCGCGTCGCCTGTTGCTCCATCTCCCGGCGCTTCCAGGCCGGGAGGGGGGGTGGCGGGACCCAAGGGCGGTCGCCCCGCGCGGCCCGGTCCGACAGCACCCTTACACCGTCGGTTCCCAGCCAGATCGCATGGGCCCCGTCACGCCAGACGCTGAACCGGTCCACGACGCCTACCCCCCGGCAGCGTCCCCGGATCGGTTCAGCCGAGACCATCAGCGTCGCATCATCGCAATAGGCCAGCGCCCTCACCTCCTCCGCCTCTTGCCCACGCTTGGGTCTCGGCACACGGATCAGCATGGCCACCGGCCCACCTGCTATCGGCTGGAAGCGGCAGGTCCGGTCTTCGCAGCGCAACGTGCCGTTTTCCGGCCCTCCGTCAGACGGCAGCGCCTCTGCATCATCCTCTCCCATGCTGCGCAACCAGTTGGCCCTCACAAAGCCGGAAGCGCCGGTGTTGCGCTGAATGATCATGCCTTCCTCGGTCCGGAAGGCGATCAGCCGCGCATCGGCGGAAACCAGCATGTCCGGCGGTGTCACGAAAAATGCGCCGAGCAGGCCGGCCATCGCCACCGGCGCGCCCCACCAGCGCCAACGCATGCGCCAGAGGCAGAGCCACAACAAGCCGAAAGTGGCCAGCAGCAAGCCCGCCGGCGGAATTGGGAATGCCGTGAGAGCGGCGCCCGGCCAGGACGCCACGGTTCGCGCCGTGAACAGCGTTGCCTCGACCCCCAGCCCCATGACGCGCAGGGCCCATTCTTCCAGGCCGAACGGCATGAGGGCAGCCGCCAGCATTCCTGCCGGCATGACGATGAAGGAGGTCAGCGGCACCGCCACCATGTTGGCCGCCACGCCGTAAAGCTGCAGCCGGCCAAAATGATGCAAGCCGTAGGGGGTCGTCGCCAGCCCCGCCAGAAAGGAAGTCAGCACTGATCCCGCAAGCAGGACCACCGGCCGCCGCCACCATTCCGGGCCGCGCTGCCACCGCAACATGAAGCGTCCGCTCAACTCGGCGCCTGCGATGAGCACGAGGACGGCGGCGAAGCTCATTTGGAAGGACGGGCCGAGAAGCGCCGCCGGTTGAACCGCCATGACGATCATGGCAGCAAGACCCAGGACGCGCAGGGACAATGCGCGCCGCCCCAGCATGACACCCAGGGTGACCACCGCAGCCATGGCAAAGGATCGTTGCATGGGCACCTGCGCACCCGTCAGCATAAGGTAACCGAAGCCCAGCAGCAGCGCTCCGGGCGCCGCGATCTTCTTGCTGTCCCAGCGCAGGGCAATGGCCGGGACCAGCGCTATCATGAAGCGTACCACGCCGAATCCCAGCCCCATCACGATCGCAATGTGCAGACCCGAGACGGACAGCAGGTGGGCCAACCCTGAATCCCGCATGGCGATCATGTCGTCGTCTGGAATGCCACTCTGACTGCCGGTCAGCAACGCGGCTGCGATGGCACCTTGTCCGCCGTGCAGCACGGCCATGACCCGCCGTTCCAGAACCGTCCGGGCCTGGCCGAAGGGCGCCTTTTCACGTGCTCCCTCCAGCCGTTCCGCCGGCCCTAGGGCGAAGCCGGAGCCACCCAGCCCGCTGAAATAGGCATCACGCTGAAAGTCCCAGCCCCCGGGATAAGGCGGCGCCGAGGGAGGTCGGATCAATGCCCGTAGCCGGATCCGCTCGCCCGGCAGGGGCTGAAGCGGATCATCAGCCCGCAGCCGGATGCGCAGGAAGCGCGGCAGAACCGGCTCTTCCGGGGCAAAGCGTGCTTCTGTCAGGGTCACGCGGAGGCCTTTCGGCAACATGTCCACCGCTTCAACCAGCCCTTCCACGATGACCGCCGTGCGCGGAAGGTCGAGCGGCGGCGGCATCCGGGCGGCGTGCCAGCCAGCCAGGGCGAAACCCAGGCTGGCCATGCCGGCCAAGCCCAGCAGCCAGGCAGCCAAGGCGCGTCGTCGGAGCGCCACAGCGGCCACCAGGAGCGGCAGAGGCAGGACCCACCAGGCAGCGGAAGGTTCATTCGCAACGGAGAAGTAGGCGATGATGCCGGTACCCATGGCCACGGGGAGCCACAAGGGCAGGCGGTGCCACTCGGCGGCCATCAGCTCCAACAGAGCCGCCCATGTCTTTTTGGCGATGGAATTATCTCCGGATCATCAACTTATGCGCGCACTCTACAGCAGGCGTCCGGGGTGATAGAAGCGTCTGCTCGAAGGAATTCGCCGAGCCATGACCGTACGCACCCGCTTCGCCCCCTCGCCTACCGGATACCTGCACATCGGCGGTGCCCGGACGGCGTTGTTCAACTACCTTTTTGCCCGCCATCATGGCGGCCAGTACCTGCTGCGCATCGAGGACACGGACCGTGCCCGATCCACCCCGGAAGCGGTGGCACAGATTCTGGAAAGCCTCGACTGGCTGGGCTTGCAGGCTGACGAGAAGCCGGTGATGCAGAGCACGCGCGAGCTCCGCCATGCTGAGGTGGCGCGCGAATTGCTGGCTGCCGGCAAGGCGTACCAGTGCTTCTGCACGCCGGAAGAACTGACCGAGATGCGTGAGACGGCCATGAAGGAGGGCCGCCCGCCCCGTTACGATGGCCGCTGGCGCGACCGCGACCCTGCTGAGGCGCCTGCAGGCGTGAAGCCCGTCATCCGCATCAAGGCTCCGCGCCAGGGCGAGACGGTGATCAACGACCTCGTCCAGGGCGAGGTGCGGGTGAAGAACACCGAGCTGGATGACATGATCATCCTGCGGTCGGATGGGACGCCCACATACCTGCACGCGGTGGTGGTGGACGACCATGACATGGCCATCACCCATGTGATCCGCGGTGACGACCACCTGACTAACACCTTCCGCCAGGTCATGGTCTACGATGCTATGGGCTGGACGCGGCCGCACTTCGCTCATGTGCCGCTGATCCATGGCGCGGACGGCGCCAAGCTGTCCAAGCGTCATGGCGCTGTGGGCGCGCTGGAGTTCCGCGACCAGGGCTACCTGCCCGAAGCGCTGTGCAATTATCTTCTGCGCCTGGGCTGGGGCCATGGAGACGAGGAATTCGTTCCGCGAGAGCGTGCCATCCAGCTCTTTGAGCTAAAGGATGTCGGCCGCGCCGCCAGCCGCATGGACTACGCCAAGCTGACACATCTGAATGCCCAGTACCTGCGGCAGAAGGATTCGGACGCGGTGACTGGCGAGGTGCTGGAGATCCTGCGACGCAGCGGTCCGCTGCCGCAGGGAGCCGCCACCACCATCCGCGCGCTGATGCCGGACATTCAGCCGCGTGCCCGCACCCTGAACGAGGCCGCCGCCATGTGCGGCTTCGCCATCGCCACGATCCCTCTGACCTTCGAGCCCAAGGCGCAGGCGCAGCTGACGGCTGAAGCCAGGGCGCGGCTGCTCGACCTGGCCGAATTTCTGTCCGAGGCGCCCTGGGAGCGCGAGGATCTCGACAAGTGGCTGCGCGACTATGCCGAAGTGAAGGAGATCAAGCTTGGCGCTGTCGCCCAGCCGCTGCGCGCAGCACTGACAGGCTCCACCCAGTCGCCGCCGATCGACGCCGTGCTGTTTGCCCTGGGACGGGAAGAAGCCTTGACGCGGATCAGGGCGGCGGCGGACTCCTGAGGGATACTGCCCTTCAAACTTCCTACGGACGAGGTGATCTTCTGTATCCGCGACCGGGCAGCGCGGCCGGGCCTGCCCGGCCGTAGCCCAAGTCTGAGCTTTCTCGCGCGTCCCGAATTGGTCGTTGCGGCCTCTGGTGGGAGAGGCTAGCCCCTCTCAGCGTTCACCCGAAGCTGGCGAAGACCCGCCGGTCACGGTTGTCCTGCATCAGCCGGCTGATACTTGGCACCTTCTCGAAGCCGAGGCCGGCTGGCAACGCCTCCTCATCTTCCAGCGTCACCTTCGCGTAAGACTCGCCGCCGACCTTCTCCCACTTCCCGGCCGGCTTCTTGACCTCGAGGTTGACCACGGTAGCCTTCAGCACCAAACGAACAATGGCCTCTTTCGGGGCATTCGGCTTGGTCAGACTCGGATGCCCGCAGATCATCTGCCAGCCATTCTTCAGGGCCCAGGCCGTGAGCGCGTCCTTGTCCATGGGGACAATCTCCTTGATCCACTGGGAGCCTAGCGGCAGGCCACCCGGCGGCGACAGGGGCGGCCCGCACAATTCGCCACACGACGCTCTTTCCCTTCGCGTTACGGCAGGTCATGACTCGGCTCTCGCAGGCGCGGACGGCTCTCGCCCGCCGCGTGCCGGGATTGCCGGGAGATCGCCCTCGTGAACCAAGCCCTTCTTGCCGAGCTGCGCACCACGCAGTCCGGCCTCGCCACCATCCGCCAGGACATCCACGCCCATCCCGAGATGGGTATGGAGGAGAAGCGGACCTCTGCCCTGGTGGCCGCCAAGCTGCGGGAATATGGGTTGGAGGTGTCCGAAGGTGTGGGCAAGTACGGCGTCGTCGGCACGCTGAAGGGCAAGCTGCCTGGCCAGCGCGCCATTGGACTGCGCGCCGATATGGACGCGCTGCTGATCCATGAGGCCACCGGCTTGCCCTATGCTTCCACCAACCAGGGCACCATGCATGCCTGTGGGCATGACGGCCACACCACCATGCTGCTTGGCGCGGCGCAGCACCTTTCGCGGCACCGCGATTTCGGGGGCACGGTGCATTTCATCTTCCAGCCAGCCGAGGAAGGCCGCGGTGGCGCCAAGGCCATGCTGGCGGACGGGCTTTTCGAACGCTTCCCGGTGGATGCCGTCTATGGCCTGCACAATGAGCCATCCTTGCCGCTGGGCCGCTTCGCCATCCGCTCCGGCCCCTTCATGGCGGCGCCGGACCGTTGGGTTGTCACTTTCCGCGGCACGGGTGGCCATGGCGGGGCCGCAGCGCATCTCTCCACCGATGTTACCGTGCTGCAGGCACAGTTCATCCTGGCACTGCAGACCATCGTCAGCCGCAACATCTCCGCGATCGAGGCCGGGGTGGTCAGCGTCGGCGCCATCGAGGGCGGCTCCTTCGGCTCCACCAACGTCATGCCGTCGGAAATCCGGGTGGGCGGCACGGCGCGCTCCTTCCTTCCGCATGTTCGCGACACGATCGAGCGCCGCATGACCGAACTGGCCCAGGGGCTGGCCGCCAGCTTCGGCTGCCAGGCGGAGGTAAATTACCGCCGCAATGGCACGCCGCTGGTGAACCACTCGGAGCAGACTGCGATCGCCGTGGCGGCCGCCGCAGCCCTGGTCGGCGCCAACCAGACCGATGGCAATGCCCAGCCCGTCACCGGGGGCGAGGACTTCGCCTATATGCTGGAGGCCCGCCCCGGCGCCTTCATCTTCATGGGCCAAGGTGCCGGGGGGGCCACCTCCGAGGGGCTGCACACGCCGACCTATAACTTCAACGATGACGCCATCCCTTACGGCGTCGGCTACTGGGTCAGCCTGGTACGGGAAGAGCTTGAACTCGCCTGATGTTTCGGCCGGCCGGGGCGTCCACGCTCAGGCCGGCAGCGTCACCACCGCCGACAGCCCGCCGCCCACCCGGTTGGCCAGCACCACGTCACCCCCATGCGCGCGCAGGATATTGCGCGCAATGGGCAGACCGAGGCCGGTGCCGCCCGTTTCGCGGTTGCGGCTGGTTTCCAGCCGGCGAAAAGGCTGGAACACTGCTTCCAGCGACTCTTCCGGGATGCCGGGGCCGTCATCCTCCACCCATAGCCGCACCAGCCCCGCGGCGACCCCGCTCTTGCCGTCCAGACGGATGCGAACCCGTCCGCCATAATTCAGGGCGTTGCCGACCAGATTGGCCAGAGCCCGCTTCAGCGCGATAGGCCGCGCATGGATGCGCAGCCGCTCAGGCCCTTCGTAGGCCGCATCCTCGTTGGAAAGTTCGGGCCGGGCGTCGGTGGCCTCGTCCAGCACTGTGCGGCACAACGCAGCGAGGTCGAGCGGTACCGAGGGCTCGGTCGCGGCGTCGTCGCGGGCGAAGGCCAGGGTGGCGTTGACCATCGCTTCCATCTCATCAAGATCGGCCAGCATCTTTCGTCGCTGCTCGTCATCGTCGAGGAACTCCGCGCGGAGGCGCAGCCGGGTGATGGGGGTGCGCAGATCATGCCCAATGGCCGCCAGCATCTGCGTGCGGTCGCCGACGAAGCGACGGATGCGCTCGGCCATGGTGTTGAAGGCTCGTGCCGCGGTGGCCACCTCGTGCGGCCCATTCTCGGGCAGCGGCGGCGCGTTGACGTCACGTCCCAGTCGCTCGGCGGCGCGGGCCAGCGCGGAGACAGGCCGCGTCAGCCGCCGGGTCGCCCACAGGATCAGGCCCAGCGCCGCGCCTGTCATCAGCAGAAAGGCGACAAGAAAGGTTTCGGAGTGCCAGGGCCGCGGCGGCGGCAGTTCCAGCATCAGGTTGACCCAGTTGTCGTCCGGCAGCTGCGCCGCGACCACCAGCATCCCCGGCCCAGGCCCATTGGCCAGCAGCAGCGAGCGGGGCCGGAGCCGTGCAGGCAGCAGGCGCCATTTGCGCAACTCGAACAGTTCCACCAGCCCGGGCGTGGCCCTCGGCATGCCGGGCCTCACCGCCGGCACCGGCGACAACTCGGCCCGTAGGCCGCGCATCAGATCGACCTCAAACAGCATGGCCTCGCGCCGGTCCGCCGGGGCGAGGATGGCCGTGCGCCAGAAGATGAAGGCCCGTCCGGCAATCTCGCGCGACACGGTGATGCGCTGGAGGTCCAGCCGATCCAGCGCGTGGATGGTCAGGCCTGCCGTTTGCACCATTGTCAGGGCGAGGGTCAGGAACAGCGCCGTTCGACCAGCCAGGCTGGTCGGCAGGAAACGGCGGATCATGCCTTCTCAGCCGGCGCGCGGGCGCTCAGAAATGCGCCTCCGCTGGGCCGGACGCCGCGGCAGTGGCCCGATCCGCCGTTTTCTCCACAGTGGCCGCCAAAACATAGCCGCCGCCGCGCACCGTCTTGATCAGGCTGGGGTTTCGTCCGTCATCCTCCAGCTTGCGCCGCAGCCGGGACACCGCAACATCGATGGCGCGATCGAACGGGCCGGCCTGCCGCCCACGCAGCAGGTCCATCAGCATGTCGCGGGTCAGCACCCGGTTGGGCCGCTCCACCAGCACCATCAACAACTCATATTCGCCGCCGGTCAGCGGAACCTCGACACCGTCTTGATTCAACAGGCGCCGCCGCGCCGGCTCCAGCGTCCAGCCGGCAAAGCTGATGGCCTTGGCAGGAGGGTCCTGCGTGGCCGTCCCTTCGCCATTGGCTCTGCGCAGGACCGCCCGGATGCGGGCGAGAAGCTCGCGCGGGTTGAACGGCTTGGCGACGTAATCGTCGGCGCCCAACTCCAGACCGACGATGCGGTCGGTTTCCTCGCTCATGGCTGTCAGCATGACGATGGGCACATCCGACTGGCTGCGCAGCCAGCGCGCAAATTCCAGGCCAGACTCCCCAGGCAGCATCAGGTCCAGCACCACCAGGTGATAGCGGCCCAGCGGCCAGAGGCGACGCGCTTCCCGGGCATCGCGTGCGGCCGAAACGCGACACGACTGCCGTTCGAGGAACTTCGACAGCAGATCGCGGATTTCCCGGTCATCATCGACGACGAGGATATGCGGGGGGGGTTCCATATTCTCGACCATAATGCGGATATGGCGATGCCGCCTGCCTGGCATGTTACAGGTTTTTTCGATTCCATGTGTTGTTGCATTTCGTTTCAAAGGGTACCGCAATGACATGTGGTGCAAGCACGGAAAGCGCACCACTGCCGGGCGCGCTGCCGGCCTGGGTGGAGGCGGGCCTTGCCGCCCTTTGCGTTGCTGATCCCGATTTTGCGTCCATCATTCCGGCTGCGGGGCCACTGCCTTGGCGAAGCCGCTCCCGCGGCTTCGGCGGGCTGGCGCGCACCGTTCTCGGGCAGCAGATCAGCAATCAGGCCGCGGAGGCGATCTGGCGCCGCTTCTCTGCCCTCCCCGGCGCCTCCACGCCCGAAGGCATGCTGACACTGACCGATGAAGAGTTGCGGATCGCGGGGTTGTCGCGGCCCAAAGTGGCCCATCTTCGGAGCCTGGCAGCTGCGTGCCTGGACGGATCGTTGCGGCTCCATGAGTTGCCGGGGATGTCTGATGAGGTGGCCATAGACCATCTGGCGGCGCAGCGAGGCCTCGGTCCATGGACTGCGCAGGTCCATCTGCTGTTCGCCGAGGACCGGGCCGACATCTTTCCTTATGCCGATGTGGCCCTGGCGGCGTCGGTGCAGCATCTGAAGCAATTGTCGGCTCGACCCTCAGCCCCTGCCCTGATCGGCATCTCGGACCTGTGGCGGCCCTGGCGCTCACTGGCGGCACGCCTGCTGTGGCACCACTGGCGGCATGTGACAGGCCGTCCGGCCGGAGAATCCGGCTGAGCCGGGGTGGCCGTCCGCGCAGCCGCGTGACAATCTCGCGGCACCATGCCGAGCCTCCCCTTTTCCGCCCGCGTCCGGGCCACAACCGCCCCCCCCATTCCCGCGGCGCGTCAATGGGCCGCCCTCTACAACGGCGATGCCGGGCCGATGCTGGATCTTACCCAGGCCGTTCCAGGTTACCCTCCACATGCCGATATGCTGGCGAAGCTGGCCGAGGCCGCCGTCAGCAGGGCGGCCGCCGGCTATGGGCCGATCGATGGCGAACCCGGGCTGCGCGAAGCGCTTGCGGCGGAACTCTCGGCTTTCTACCGCAGCCCGATCAGCGCCGGCGACGTGGCGATCACCGCGGGCTGCAACCTGGCCTTCACCATGGCCATGACGGTGCTGGCCGGTACAGGGGATGAGGTTCTTCTGCCAACGCCCTGGTATTTCAATCACCGGATGGCGCTGGAACTGCTGGGTATCGGTACCCGCGCCCTTCAAACCCGGGCTGAGGACGGCTTCATCCCCGATCCGCAACGCTTGGCGGCGGCTCTGACACCCGCCACGCGGGCGGTTGTACTGGTGACGCCCAACAATCCAACCGGCGCTATCATTCCGCCCGCTATCCTGGCCGAGATCGCGGCGATCTGCCGTGCACGGGGGGTGTGGCTGGTGCTGGACGAGACCTATCGCGACTTCCTGCCTGAGGAGGCCACTCCGCCGCACAACCTGTTCGCTGAAGCAGACTGGCGGGATCACGTCGTACAGCTTTATTCCTTCAGCAAATCCTACTGCATTCCCGGTCATCGCGTCGGCGCCATCCTCGGTGGCGGCGCCTTCCGGGCGGAGCTGTTGAAGCTGATCGATACCATGCAGATCTGCGCACCGCGCCCGGCGCAGGCTGCGCTTTGCTGGGCGATCCCGGCGCTGGCTGGCTGGCGTGCAGGCAACCGCGCCATCATGGCTCGCCGCGCCACGAGCTTCCGTGCCGCCATGGGCGCGGCACCGTCCTGGCGCATCGATGCCATGGGCACGTATTTCGCGTATCTCCGCCTGCCGGAGGCTTTGCCTGACGGGTTGGCGGTGGCTGAAGCGCTAGCGTCCCGGCACGGGTTGCTGACGCTTCCTGGGTCCTTCTTCGGTCCGGGGCAGGAGCGGCATTTGCGGCTGGCCTTCGCCAATGCGCCGGAAGAATCGCTGGCCGCTCTGCCGGAGCGGCTCGCCGCCCTGGACATCTGCGCCACGGCCTGAATGATGCGGCAGCGACGCCGCGCCCGACAAAGGACGTTTCCGCCATGACCGACCGCCTCACCGCCCCGCCCCCGAACGGACGGCGGGCCCTGCTGGCAGGAGCAGCGGGGCTGGCCGCGGCGAGCCTCGCAATGCCTGCCCTTGTGCGCGCGCAGTCCTCGTCCATCCGCGTCGGGGAGATCAATTCCTACACCGCCCAGCCTGCCTTTCTGGGCCCTTACCGCAATGGCTGGCTGCTGGCGCAGGAGCAGGTGAATGCCGCAGGCGGCATCGACGGGCGGCCCATGGAAACCCTGTTCCGGGATGATGCCGGACGCCCGGAAGACGCGGTACGGATCGCCGCCGAGCTGGTGGCGTCGGAGAAGGTGGCACTGCTGGGTGGCGGCTACCTGTCCAATGTTGGGCTGGCCCTGGCCGACTACGCCCGCCAGAACAAAGTGCTATACGCCGCATCCGAACCATTGACCGATGCTCTGGTCTGGTCCCGGGGCAATCGCTACACCTTCCGCTTGCGGCCTAGCACCTACATGCAGGCCGCCATGCTGGTGGAGGAGGCGGCGAAACTGCCCGCCCGGCGCTGGGCAACCATCGCGCCCAACTATGAATACGGCCAGTCGGCCGTGCGGTGGTTCAAGGAGTTGTTGGCCAAGGCACGGCCCGATGTGGAGTTCGTCGGCGAGCAGTTCCCCGCGCTGGGCCGCATCGAGGCCGGCTCCACGGTTCAAGCGCTGGAGCGGGTGCGGCCTGATGGCATCTTCAACGTCACCTTCAGCACCGACCTGCTGAACTTTGTCCGGCAGGGCAATACGCGCGGCCTGTTCGAGGGCCGTTCGGTCGCCTCCATGCTGACCGGGGAACCGGAGTATCTGGAGCCGTTGGGCGAGGAATGTCCGGAGGGATGGATCGTCACCGGCTACCCGCGCGACGAGCTCGACAATCCCGTCCACACCGCGCTGCGCGACGCCTACCGGGCGCGGTTCGGGGAGTTGCCGCGCTGCGGCTCCATTGTCGGCTACGATACTGCCCTTGCCATCGCCACCATGCTGCGAAAGGCCGGCAGCACGGAGGTCGAGCGCATGGTGGAGGCGTTCAAGGGACTGCGCTACCCGACCGGCTATGGCACCGGCGAGGTAGAGTTCCGCGCCCTGGATCACCAGGCCACGCTGGGCGCCTTTGTCGGGCGGACCAGCCTGAACGGCCGGGTGGGTCGCATGGTGGACTGGCGATACGCGGATGGCGCACGATATCTGCCCTCGGACGAGCAGGTGAAAGCCTGGCGTCCGCAGGGCTGATCCGGCCTTGGAGATCCTAGTGCTCCAGGCCCTGAACGGCCTGGCCAGCGCCTCGTCCCTGTTTCTGGTGGCCTCGGGACTGACGGTGATCTTCGGCGTCAGCCGCATCGTCAACTTCGCCCATGGCAGCTTCTACATGCTGGGCGCGTATCTGGGCTGGACGCTGCTGAGCCAAGGACCGCTCGCCGATGCGGGGTTCTGGGGCTTTTGGGGCGGTATCCTGCTGGCAGCACTGGCTGTGGGTGCCCTGGGCGCGCTGGCGGAGACGGCCATTCTCCGCCGCATCTACCAAGCGCCGGAACTGTTCCAGCTGCTCGCCACCTTCGCCCTGGTGCTGGTGGTGCAGGACCTGGTGCTGCTGCTTTGGGGCGCGGATGACAAGTTCGGCCCCCGCGCTCCACTGCTGCGAGGCGCCGTGCAGATCCTGGGGCTGCGATTTCCGCTCTACGACCTGTTCCTGATCGCGGTGGGGCCGGTGGTGCTGGGTCTGCTGTGGTTGCTGTTCCACCGCACCCGCTTCGGCATCCTGCTGCGTGCTGCGACGCAGGACCGGGAGATGGTGGCCGCGCTGGGCGTCGATCAGAAGCTGCTGTTCACAGGGGTATTCGCCTTGGGATCGGCACTGGCCGGGCTGGGCGGCGCGTTGCAGATCCCGCGTGAGGCGGTGACCATCCACATGGACATGGCCGTGATCGTCCAGGCCTTCGTGGTGGTGGTGGTTGGCGGGCTCGGTAGCCTGCCGGGAGCCTTCCTGGCGGCGCTGTTGATCGGCGAGTTGCACGCCTTCGGCATTCTGGTGTTTCCCCGCATCACGCTGGTCCTGGTCTTCCTGGTGATGGCGGTGGTGCTGGTGCTGCGACCCTACGGGCTGTTGGGCCGCAAACCTGAGGGTGAGCCGCCCGCCTCGGAACTGGCGCCCCCCCTTCCCGGGCCGACGCCTCGCTGGGTCAGCGGCTTCCTTCTGGCCGCGCTGGTGACGCTTCTGGCGGTGTCGCCTTGGCTCGGCGAGTATCCGCTGATCCTGCTGGCCGATTTCGTGGCACTGGCCCTGTTCGCGGCGTCGCTTCACTTCATCATGGGTCCGGGCGGCATGGCGAGCTTCGGCCATGCCGCGTATTTCGGTGCCGGCGCCTACGCCGCAGCCTTGCTGTCCCACCACTTCGCTGCGCCGATGGAGGCCGGGCTGCTCGTCGCTCCCTTCTTCGCCGGACTGGTCGGGCTGGTGTTCGGCGCCTTCTGCGTGCGGCTTTCCGGGGTTTACTCCGCCATGCTGACGCTGGCCTTCGCGCAGATCGCGTGGAGCGTTGCCTTCCAGTGGAGCGAGGTGACGGGTGGGGACAACGGGATCCTCGGCGTCTGGCCCAGCGCCTGGGCCGCCGGAAAGCTGACCTACTGGTACCTGTCGCTGGCCTTGTGCGGCCTCGCGATCTGGCTGCTGCGCCGGGCAATTCGTTCACCTTTCGGACTGGCTCTGAGGGCGCAGCGGGACAATCCGCGGCGCGCCGAGGCCATCGGCATCGACGCCTTCCGCATCCGCTGGGCCGCCTTTGGCTTGGGCGCCGCAGGCGCCGGGCTGGCCGGTGCGCTCTTCGCCTATGGCAAGGGCAGCGTGTTCCCCTCGTCACTTGATATCCCGCGCAGCGTGGACGCGCTGCTCATGGTGCTGCTGGGCGGAGTGCAGACCCTCGCCGGCCCCGTGGTGGGCGCCATCGCCTATGCCGGGCTTCAGGAGCAGCTCGCTCGGTTGACCGATCTCTGGCGGATGCTGCTCGGGATGGTGATCCTGGCCTTGGTGCTGTTCTTTCCCCGGGGCCTCGCCGGTGCCTTCCGGCTGCGGAGCCGGGCATGATCCCGTTGCTGCAGGCTGAGGCGTTGGTGAAGTCCTGGGGTGGCGTGCGGGCGGTGGATGAGGTGTCCTTCACCCTGGCACCGGGAGAGATGCTGGCGCTGATCGGCCCCAACGGCGCCGGCAAGAGCACCTGCTTCAATCTGCTGAACGGCCAGCTCCAACCGGATTCGGGACGCGTGCGGCTGCTGGGGCAGGACGTCACTGGGCTGCGCCCGCGCGCCATCTGGCGACTTGGCGTCGGGCGGACCTTTCAGGTCACGGCCACCTTCGGCTCGATGAGCGTGCTGGATAATGTGCGAATGGCGTTGCTCTCGCACCATCGTCGCCTGTTCGGCCTTTGGCGGCCGGCGGACCAGCTGATGACGCGCGAGGCGGAGGTCTTGCTGAGCCGGGTCGGCATGGCGGACCAGGCCGCTCGTCCCTCCGGCGTGCTGGCCTATGGTGAGCTGAAGCGGCTGGAGCTGGCCATGGCGCTGTCCAACCATCCGCGGCTGCTGCTGATGGATGAGCCCACCGCCGGCATGGCCCCCTCAGAGCGCGTGGCATTGATGGCGCGGACCGCCGGCATCGCCCGCGATGCAGGCATCGCCGTTCTGTTCACTGAGCACGACATGGACGTTGTCTTCACCCACGCCGACCGGGTTTTGGTTCTGGACAGGGGCCGGCTGATTGCCGCGGGTGCGCCGGAAGCGGTCCGGGCCGATCCCCTGGTGCGGCGGATCTACCTGGGTGGGCTGGCGGATGCTTGAAGTCCGGGATTTGCACGCACATTACGGCCAGGCGCACATTCTGCACGGGATCTCGCTTTCCGTGGCAAAGGGCGAGGTGCTTTGCTTGCTAGGGCGCAACGGCGCCGGCAAGAGCACGACCATGAAGAGCATCATGGGGCTGGTGCCAGTCACCGCCGGCAGCGTGCGCTTCGGCGGCGAAGATCTGGCAGGACGCAGGCCGCACGCGATCGCAAGAGCCGGAATCGGCTACGTGCCTGAAGAGCGGCGCATCTTCGCGGGGCTCACCGTTGCGGAAAACCTCGAGGTAGGACGACGCCCCGCGTCGCCTGGACTTGCGCCCTGGAATACGGATCGGGTCTTCGCCCTCTTCCCCGCCTTGGCCGCCATGCGATCCCGACCAGCCAGCAGGATGAGCGGCGGCGAGCAGCAGATGTTGGCCGTTGCGCGAACCCTGATGGGTAATCCTGCCCTGCTGCTTCTGGATGAGCCATCCGAGGGGCTGGCGCCGGTTGTGGTGGAAAGCATGGCCGCTACGGTGATGGCGCTGAAGCAGGAAGGGCTGGCAATCCTGTTGTCGGAACAGAACTTGGCCTTTGCCGGCGCTGTCGCGGACCGCGCTCTCGTGCTGGAAACCGGTCTCCCGCGCCATGAAGGAGCCATGGCGGCGCTTCTGCAGGATGCCGCATTGCGCCAACGCTATCTGGCGGTCTGAGAACTGCGGCACGTCCGAGCGCCGAGTCCGCCGCCGCCTTCGAGGCTCCATCCGCAAATTGCCGACGATCAATGAGGCACCGGAAAATGCCTGCTATATCTGATCCGGTAAGGCCGGGCCCCCATGGATCAAACGCCTTCATCACCGTCTCCGGCCTCCTACCCCAGCATCCAGAAGACGAGCCATCCCGCTAACCAGCCACCCAGAATACCGATAACACCTCCCAGCATGACGTCGCGGAACAATGCTTCGGCACGTCGAAGTTGCCGCCTTGCACGGGGCGCCTGAAAAAGCGCGGACAGGGTCGCCGCCCCTGCCCGCGCCCCGCCATGCCGTCCGCCTCGCCCGTTGCAGTTGTCGGGGGGTCCTCCCGGGGGATGCGGGATGGCCCAACTGGCCGGGTCGAGAGGGTTTGGATACGGCATCGGCATGACGAAGATGCGAACATAAACAGAACATGAACGCAAGCGAGAAGCCGATCATATAGAACAAAAACGGAAAGTGTGGCATCCGCCAAGCGGCTCGCATCTTCCCTCCGCACCGCGGAACAGGTATTTCCAGCTTTCGGGAGGAGTTGGCTTGGCCGCGGCTAGGTCCTCGCCGCGGCGATCCGGCGCCGCAAGTAGGTCTCTGCCTCATCCTGAGGCAGAACGCCCAGGCGGCGCAGGCCAGACAAGGCATGGGCATAGTCGTGCCGGACATCAGGCGCTTCGGCCCGCCGGCGGGATAGTGTCCAGGCATGCTGGATGGTCACCATCACGACGTGGGCCGCGATCAATCCTGCGAGCAGGTCCAGCTCCTCCGGCCGTAGTGGACGAAGGGCGTGGAAAGCTTCAACAACATCGCCCGGGCCCGCGAGCGGATGCCCTTCCGGCTGGAGCTGATCGGCACAGGCACGGGCCAGAGCATCTACCGATGGTGCGTAGGCCAGCGCCTCGAAGCCGGTGATGCCGATGATGGCTGCATGGTCGTCCTCGGACACCCGGAGGTTGCGGCGGATCAGCTCGAGATGCACGGGCTGCACCGGCAGGCGCAGCAAGCGCGGCGCCAGGTTGCGCTCGAACCGCTCCAGCAGGCCGGCGGCCAAACCACGATCGCCAATTTGCGGCAGGCTGGTGATCAGCTTCCACAGGCCGGCCATGCGCCTGACGGGCAGTCCGGAAGGTTTTGGGTCAGCGCCGTCGGCTTGCTCGGCCAGGCCACGATCCAACTGCGCCAGCATCGTGCCCACAGCGCGACGCTGGCGGTGGCATGGCGCCGTCAGGTGCATGGGCCGACCGGGCAGGTGATCCAGCAGCCGAAGACGGCAGGATTGCCCGCCGATTCCTGCGGTCGCTTCCGCCCCCCGGCCGCACAAAGGCCGGTGCAGTCGCGGCACCGGCAGTTCCGGGTGCGCGCGGGCAAGGTTCAACAGGGTGACGGTTTGAAAATGGGCAAGCCCGGGCTCCTCTGCAGGGTGCAACACCTGCAGGACGAAGCCTCGTCCATCTTCGGTGGCAAGATGGAAGGCCAGGTATCGCCCGCCCGCCAGCCGCGTTGCCCGGCCATGAAAGCCGAAATGACGCGCAGCCATGGCTTCCGCCTCGGCCGCCGACAGCTCCGCCAGGGGAAGTTCAGCCAGGAAGCCTGCCCCTGTGGCCATGTACTCCTGGCTGTTGCCTCGCTCTTCCGCCATGTTCCGAGCCCTGATCCGCACATGATCCTGCCCCGGCAGCGGCTTTCCAGCCAGAGGTGCTGCCGCAGGCTCCTGCAGGCTCAGATCGCCATGGTGGAAACGGAACCGCCATCGACGCGGATGTTGGTGCCGGTGCAGAAACTGGCGCCGGCGGAGCAGAGGAACAGAATGGCGGCGGCCACTTCCTCGGCCCGGCCACGCCGGCCCAGCACCAGATCGGGCCGCTCCTGCTTGAGGAAGCTTTGTACGGCCTCGTCGAAGCTTGTGCCATCTTGCCCTGCGCGCTTCTCCATCATCGCATCCGTCATGGGGGTTTCGATAAAGGCCGGGCTGACAGCGTTCACCAGGATGCCTTGGCCGGAATAGGCTTTCGCCAGCCCCTTGGTGAGGTTGAGCAACGCGGCCTTACTGGCGCAGTAGGGCAGCTCATCCGGATAGGGCTGCACCCCGTCCTCGGAGGAGACGAGCACGATTCGACCATGACGTTGCGCCAGCATGCTGGGAATGAAACCCCGCAGAACACGGACGGCACTCATCAGGTTCGTGTCCAGCGCCTCCATCCAATCCTTATCGGATTGCTCGTGGAAGAGGCCCTGGGCACCGGTGATGCCGGCGCAATGCGCCACGATGTGCACCTGCCCGAGGTGATCCAGCGCTGAGCGGCACAGGGCTTCGACCTCGCCGGGCTGCGTCAGATCGGCGGAAAAGGTAACGATGTCTCCCAGCGGGCTCAGCTGCGCCGCCACTTGGCGGAGCGCCTCATCCGACTTATCGCTGAGCACGACCCGGGCGCCCTCGCCCAGCAGCTTGCGGGCGGTTTCCAATCCGATGCCAGAATCGCCGCCCGTGACAACGGCGCCCTGCCCGCGAAGTCCGTACTCCATCTCCGGTCATCCTTGCTGAACAGGCAAGCCAACGCCGCAGAGAGGAGGAGGTTCTACGTGCTCCGGCGGATGTGTGCGCGGGAGCAGCGGCCCCCGCCCTTTTTTCTCAGTGCCCGGCGGCTGGCATCGCCACCCCGGCACTGCGCTCACGCATCTGGCGTGCCTGATCCGCTGTCACGGGAGCGGCCGCGTTGCCCCAGCTGTTGCGGATAAACGTCGCCACATCCGCGACCTGCTGGTCGCTCAGGCGAAAGCCGAAAGCCGGCATGGAGGGACCCGTCACGGCATGCCGGGTCGCAACAGACTGCGCGCCCTGCAGGACGACCCTCAGAATACCGGACGGATCGTTCTGCTGAATGTTCTGGTTGTCCGCCAGGCGCGGAAACATGCCGGCGACACCGGAGCCGTTCCCGACGTGGCAGGCCGCGCAGCCATCGTCATAGATTGCCGCGCCACGTTGCATCCGCGCGTCACTGGCAGCAACAGGCTGCGGCGTACCAGGACCGGCCGCGCCGCGCTCCTTCAAATAAACAGCGATGGCCTTGAGTTCCGTCTCGGGCATCAGACTGGTGGAGTACTGCACCACCTCCGCCATGGGGCCGCTGGCGGCGCTTCGTTCGGTATGGCCGGTCTTCAAGTAGGTGACGATCTCCTCCACCGACCAAGCGCCGATACCAAGGCGGCGGTCAGCGGTGATGTTGGGCGCGAACCAGCCCTGCAAGTCCCCGCCCTGCAGATGCTCGGCCGACTTGTCACCGCCCATGATGTTGCGGGGCGTGTGGCACATGCCGCAATGCCCTGGCCCCTCCACCAGATAGGCGCCGCGATTGAACTCGTCCGACTTCGACGGGTCGGGCCGGAACTCGCCCGGCGTGAAGTTCAACCAGTTCCAGCCGATCATCGCCGTGCGGATGTTGAAGGGAAAGGGCAGTGTATCCCGGTCCACATCGTTGTGCACGGCAGGCAGCGTGCGGAGATAATCGTAGATCGCATCGATGTCCTTGCGGGGCATCTTGGTAAACGCGGTGTATGGGAAGGCGGGATAGAGGTGCGTGCCGCCCGGCCCGATGCCGCGGCGCATGGCATCGTCGAACTCGTCGCGCGTCCAGCGGCCGATCCCGGTCTCATTGTCCGGCGTGATGTTGGGCACGGAGATCTTGCCGAATGGCGTCTCCAGCATGTGGCCACCGGCCATCGACTTGCCGTCGGGCCCGATGTGGCAGCCCATGCAATCGCCGGCGTTGGAAAGCGCGCGGCCGCGCTCCACCTCGACGAAATTGTCCGCGTCGGCACGGACGGTGCCGGTGCCGAGCACAATGGAGGCGAGCAGCGTCGCCGCGAGGATAGAAGCGCGCATCATGCGTCCACCAGGGCCTGGCCAGGGTTCTTGAGGTACTGGTTCTTGATCGCATCCAGCGCCCAGTAGGTCAGCGCGCCGACCGTTCCCGTCGGGTTGTAGCCGGCATTCTGCGGAAACAGGCAGGCACCAGTGACAAAGACGTTCGGCGCATCCCAGTGCTGGCAATAGCGGTTGACCACGCCCTGGTCGGGTGTGCTGCTCATCACCGCGCCGCCGGTGTTGTGCGTCGTCTGGTAGGGAACGACGCTCCAGGGGCCGCGCTTGTAGGTCTTGACGATGCGCTGCGGGCCCATCGCCTTCATGATCTCCTCCGTGCGGTCCACGATGAAGCGCGACATCTTCAGGTCGTTTTCCTTGAAGTCGAATGTCATGCGCATCAGCGGATTGCCGAGCCGGTCCTTGTAGGTCGGGTCGAGGTCCAGATAAACGTCGCGATAGGCCATCGACGAACCCTGGCTGCCCACGCTTTGCGTATGGCCATAGGTCTCGGCCGTTGCCTTTTTCCACTCCGAACCCCAGCGCGGCGTGCCGGGCGGCACGGGGCGCGACGAGATCGGACGGCCATGCGGGGTGTTGCAGTTGATGTTGGCGCCACCGACGAAGCCGAGCCGGGCGTGGTCGAAATTATCGCCGTTGAAGTCGTCCGCCATCATGCCCTGCGAGCCGGCGCCAGCAAACGGATTGAAATGCGTGTCCTTGTCGAAATAGCCGACAACGCCGGCATTCGTCTGATAGGCGTAGTTGCGGCCCAGCGTACCCTTGCCTGTCGCAGGATCATACTGCGTGCCGAGGCCCGACAGCATCAGCAGGCGGACGTTGAAGGTGGCGTAGGCGGCAACAATGACCAGCTCGGCCGGCTGTTCCCATTCGCGCCCGGCGGAATCGACGTAGGTGACGCCGGAGGCCATGCGGCCATCCATCGTCTTGTTGATGCGCGTCACCTCGCACAGCGTGCGGGCCTCGAAATTCGTGTGACGCATCAGCGCCGGCAGCACGCAGGTCTGCGGGCTGGACTTCGAGTAGTTGGCGCAGCCGAACCATTCGCAGAACCCGCAATAGGTGCAGGGCGCGAGGCGGACGCCGTAAGGATTGGTGTAGGCTTCGGAGATATTGGCCGAAGGCAGCGGGAACGGGTGCAGCCCGAGTTCCTCGGCCGCCTTCTTGAACTTGATCTGCGCCAGATTCGGGCGCAGCGGCTTGGTCGGATACTCGTCGGAGCGCCAACCCTCGAACGGGTTGCCGCCTTCCTGGATCACCCCGCGGATGTTGCCGGCCTTGCCCGAAATTCCGCATACCTTCTCGAAGAAATCATAGTGAGGCTCCAACTCGTCGTAGGAGACCGGGTAGTCCTGGATGGTCATGTCCTCGGGGATGTAGTGAGCCCCGTATCGTTCAGTGTAGTGCGAGCGCAGGCGGAAATCGTTCGGGAAGAAGCGCCAGGTGTGGCCGTTCCAGTGCATGCCGGCACCGCCCACGCCATTGCCCGGTAGGTAGGAGCCCCATTTGCGGATCGGCAGCGCCGTCTGGCTCATGGTGTTGCGCGCCGTGTCCGTGGTCTGCGCGGTGCGCAGGAAGATGTCCTGGCGGATCGCGTAGCGCAGCTCATCCGGCGCGGTGCCGATGTTGTAGTCGGTGGCGGTGTCGCGCCACGGACCGCGCTCGATGGCGACAACGTCCAGGCCGGCCTTGGACAGCTCATACGCCATGATCGAGCCCATCCAGCCGAGCCCGACAACAACGACATCCTTCTTGGGGAGGCGGGTCGCGTTCATGCCGGCTTTCCATTCCAATCGGGACGGCCCATCAGCGAAACGGGCGGCTTGTTGTAAGGCTTGCCGGGATCGGCCAGCACATCGCGGAAATCGTATCGTACACCGGGGAAGCCGATCATCTTCCAGCTCGCCATGTCCTTGTTGCCGCCATAGATCGGGTCGGCGAAAAAGCCTTCCATCGTGTTCTGCAGCACAAGATTGAAGAACATGGTGGTGGTGAGCTTGGGCGCGCTGAGGTCGGGCAGCTGCACCTCGCCCTTCTCCATGGCCGTCAGCAGCTTGTCCTGATCGGAGGGTGAAAGCTGCTCGAAGGTCTTGCCACCGAAGTTCTGGCGGCAGTGCTTCGCAAGTGCTGCGAGCCCGGCGCGGTATTGCTGCTGCGGCACCAGTGGCGACTGGATGCCCTGTTGCGGCAACGGCTTCTCGGCGAAGGGACCCTGCATATAGTACCAGTCATAGGTTCCCCAGGGACCCGCGAGCTGCCGGTCGATGAACACCGTACAGCCGGCATCCTTTCCGCTCGGGCTGAGCTCATCGGCGGGGATCAGCCGGCTGACAATGGCATCCAGCGCCGCGACTTCCTCCGGACGCAGGAATTTCCAACCGCCCGGCCGGACCAGTTCAACCGGATAAGCTTCGTTTGGCGACCAGGGGAGGCGTCCGGTGACGCTTCGGGCGAGCACGGGGCTTGCGAAAGCCACCAGCGCTGTCGCCGACAGCAACTGGCGACGTGTTGAGTGAGGCATGACCGCTCCCTTGCTACCCAATGCAGGAACCGGTCCGGTGAGACGTTACGCTTGGTGTCCCTTCGGCAAGCAAAGGCGAAGGGGGAACTCATCAGGCAACAGAATCGCCGGGCAGGCGGCTGGCAAAGCAGCAGCTAGGGCGACCGATGACAAACCATGTTTTCTGAATTCGGAGTAAGGTGCCGGACTGAACCTGAATCCCCTTCAGCCGCCCACCGGGGCCCCATTGGCGCTGGACAGCGCAATCAGCGTCGTGCGAGGCGGCAGGGCGGGATCGAAGGCCGGCCAACGCGTCGCGGGATTTGCGAAACTGGCACCGGGCCCGGTGCCG
>NZ_JBHRTN010000007.1:0-181368 GCF_042646265.1 Teichococcus globiformis | reverse complement strand
GAACAAGGTTGTGCCGTCGGGCGTCATGGCCGAGCCGCCGATGGCCGCCCCGATCGGGGCGGCGTAGATCGGCAGGGCGAGGCCCCGTCCCTGCCCGGCCGTATCGACACCGAACAGCACATCCGGCGTGTCCAGCGGACGCCCCCGGTGATCGCTGCCGACCCAGAGCCGGCCCGCCCCATCCACGGATACCGAGGCAGGGGCGGTGGGCCAGCTGCGCGCCAAAGGCGCCAGATGCGCCTCTGGCGATCCGCCCACCAGCAGGATGTTGGCCGTGCCGGTGGAGGAGGCATGATCCCCGCCATCCGGCGCAACCTCCAGCACCATGCCCATCCCTCCTCCGGAGCCACCGACTGGGCGCTGGCCCGGCGGCGCCTGCGGCACCCTCGCCCGACCCCGACACGCCATGTAGAGCACGCCATTGCCGGGATCGACCACCAGGCCGGAGGGAAGGTCGAAGCCGGTTGCCCCAAGGGCGCGCGCCGCTTCGGTTGGGTCGAACAGCAATGCCGGATCACGTGGGAGCGGAAGCCAACGCAGCCGGCTACCGCTCATCTGCGCAACGCTCATCTCGCCCCGGTCAAGCGCGTCCCGCTCCGCCCCAGGCCCATCGCTCAGGAAGCGGAACAGGAAATTTCCCGGTCCGGCATCGGCCATGTAGATGGCGGCCCGGCCGTCGCGGGTGGAGCTGGCCGCGAGATCGGCATGTGGGAACCGGCCAAGGGCCGTGCGCTTGCAAGGCAATGCCCCCGGATCAAGCGGATCCAGTTCTGCCACCCAGCCGAAGCGGTTGGGCTGGGAGAAACGTTGATCCAGTCCGGCGAGACGCGCCAGCCACGGCATCGGATCGCCCTCGCCCAGCAGAATGGTGCCCCAGGGCGTGGCACAGCCGCCGGTCGGGCCCAACAGGCCCTGCACCAGCCCGCCCACCGCGCCGGCAGCAGGTCCGCTCATGCGGCAAAGCGTGCCCGCGGTCAGCCGACGGGACTGGTAGCCGCCGTCCACCACCGTCCAGCGTCCGCCCTGGCGCGCGATGTTCAGCAACGAGGCGCCCTGCATCATAGCCGAAACACCCGGCCGGTCTCGCCCATCCGGAAACGCCAGGATCGGCTCGACCCAGGGATGCGCCACCGCCAGCAGCGCCCTGGGCACGCCGTCGGCGGCGATGGGCGGCACCACCATGCCGCAGATCCGCGCATCCCAGCCGAACTGCGTGGCGGCAGCCGAAGGAGTGGGCTCGTAGGGGCTCCACACCGCCGCATCATAGGTCACGCGGTCGCCCCAGCGGACCAGCACATCGCGACGGTAACCCTCCGCCACCGTGTCATCGAGCTTCAGCGGCATACGCTGGCTCGGCATGTCGAGGGTGGACAGCCTCCCGGTCTGTGCACGCGCCGTGCCCGGCCGCAGCACCAACGGCATGGAGAGGGCGGCACCGACGCTGCCCAGCAGTTCTCGCCGGCGCAAGCGGGTCACGAAGCCACCCCGGCGGTCCGCCGCGAAGGAGCACGATGCACGGTGACGGGCGGCAAGGGAGCGGAGAAGGATTCGATTTCCACCAAGCAGGATTGCGCGGCGCAGCCCTGGCCGAGACGCGAAGTGCCGACATCCTGCGTCAGCACATTGGGATTGCCGTGCACATCCAGGCCTTTTCCATCCGGAACCGGGTCCCACCATGCGCCGGTGGCCATGGCCACGACGCCGCGCCGCAATCCCGCATCCAGCCGCAATCCCGCCAGGCAGGCGCCGCGATCATTGAACACGCGCACCACGTCGCCCGCGGCGAGGCCGCGTGCGCCGGCATCCTCGGGATGCATCAGGATCGGCTCGCGCCCCTGGATCTTGCTGGCGGCAGCCACCGGCCCCGGATCAAGCTGCCCGTGCAGGCGGGTTTCCGGCTGAAACGACAGGAGGTGCAGCGGGAAGCGGTTCGCCAATTCGGAGCCGAGGTATTCGGTGGGGGCCTGCCAGCGAGGGTGGCCGCCGATCTCGTCGTAGCCGAAGCCGGCAATGGTCTCGGAAAACAGCTCGACCTTGCCGGAAGGCGTGTTCAGCGGATTGGCGGCCGGATCAGCCGCGAAGTCGGCGAACAGAACGAAATCCTCCTCCGGCGGCGGCACCTCGACATGGCCGGTCGTCCAGAACCGGTCGAAGTCCGGCGCGTCGAAGCCGAAGCGGGAACAGCCTTGGCGCCACCGCTCGTAAAGGTGCCGTAGCCAGGCGCCCTCGTCCCGACCCTCGGTGAAGCGGTCGCGGAAGCCCAGCGCCTCAGCAATGTCGGCCAGCATGTCATGGTCGTTGCGCGCCTGTCCTTGCGAAGGAATGGCCTGGTGCATGGCGCGCACGAAGCGGTCGCGGGAGGATGAGCCGATGTCGTTGCGCTCCAGCGTCGTGGTGGCCGGCAGCACGATGTCGGCATGGCGTGCGGCGGCGGTCCACCAGGGCTCCTGCACGATGATCGTCTCCGCACGGTTCCAGCCCCGCCGTAACCGGTTGAGGTCCTGGTGATGATGAAAGGGGTTGCCGCCTGCCCACCAGATCAGGCGAATCTCCGGCAACCGGATGTCGCGGCCATTGTATTGCAGGATCTCGCCCGGGCGCTCCAACAACTCCGTGACGCGGGAAACCGGAATACCGATCCCGCCTGGGTTGCGGCTGGCCGGAAGGCCCACCGAGGGCAGTTCGCGCCGCGGCGTACCCATTCCGTTCAGCGAGCCATAGCCGAACATCACCCCTTCGCCCGGTCTTCCAATACCACCCAGCGCGGAGGCCAGGGCCACCAGCATCCACCAGGGCTGCTCACCATGCTCGGCGCGCTGCAACGACCAGGTAGCGGTCAGCATGGTGGGCAGGCGGGCTGCCTCGAAGGCCAGGGCGCGAATGGTTTCCGGCGGCACTCCGGTGATGCCGGCCGCCCATTCCGGCGTTTTTGCCGTCCCATCGCTGCCGCCGAGAATGTAGGGGCGCAGCTTGTTCCAGCCGCTGCAATGGGTGGCGAGGAAGCCGCGATCCTCCAACCCACCGGTCACCAGCGCATGCGCCATGCCGAGCATCAGCGCCGTGTCGGTGTTGGGGCGGATCGGCACCCATTCGGCACCGAGAAAATCCGGCGCGTCACCCCGGAACGGCGAGATGTTGACGAACCGGATACCCGCCGCCGCCACGCGCCGCAGCCAGGGAACGTACTCATGTGCGCCCGCGCCCCCCGCAGTCACCAGGGCGTTCTTCAGCGGCAAGCCGCCGAAGCAGAGCATCAGCCGCGTGTGCTTCTCGATGCTTGGCCAGTCGGTCACCGGACCCTGCAGCACATCGTTGGTGCCAAAAATATGCGGCATCAGCGTCATGCCGGCGCCGTAGGAATAGTTGGTCAGCTGGGTGGTGTAGCCGCCGCCGAGGCCGAGGAAGCGCTGCAACTGGCTCTTGGCATGGTGGAAGCGACCGGCGGAGGACCACCCATAGGAGCCACCCAGGATACTGCTGTCGCCATGCTGCGCACGCACGCGTGCAGTTTCCTCGGCCACCAGGCGGATCGCCCGATCCCATTCGACCGGAACAAAGTCGCCATCGCCGCGCTCAGCGCCGGCACGCTCACCCCGCAACCATCCGGCGCGGATATGCGGGCGGTCGATGCGGCACTCGGCATGCACCACAGCCGGAACCGAGTCCAGAAGGGCGCCGGGATGAGGATCGCGGGGAAAGGGGCGTGCTGCGGTCAGCCGACCGTTCTCGACCACCGCGTCGAAGCTGCCCCAGTGCGCTGCATGCGGCCGGATCTCGGACATTGCCGCCCCTTCAAAGCCAGAAAGAAGCGCGCAAGATGGTGCGGGAGCACTGCGGACGCAATGCGCCGTGCGCCGGCCTTACCGGAGGCTGGCGTCCAGGTTGAGGCGGCGCATGGTCTCGGTCAGATGGGCTGCGTGAGACAGGCTGCCCGAAGCCGACTCAGCCACCTCCTCGAATGCCGCCGCGCCGCTCCCTCCAGCAGTCATCAGCGGCGCGGGCGTGCTGCCTGGCGCACGGTTGTAGATGAAGCCGTTGGTTGCATAGACCCGGCCATAGGCTGCGTCGCTGTGGCCGATCTGCACGCGCACCGCCGTCCAGTCATTGCGCTCCGAAACGTCGATGACGGAGACGTTCTTCATCACCGTGCCTTTGCGGATGCCGGGTCCTTCCCAGTTGGAATGGTCGATCCGCAGCTCGCGCTTCCCCTCGACCCGCGACACCACAGCCACATGGCCGAGGCGCATGCCACCGGAGGACCGGAAACTCAGCACAGCGCCAGGCTCCGGCACCTGACCGCGGGCATAAAGGCTCTCGGCACCGGACCACCAGGTATGAGCATTTCCGATGATGCCCATGCCAGTCACGGCACGAACGTAAGGCACGCAGGAGATCGGTCCGGGTTCGCCGAGGGCGACGCGGGAACTCTCGACCGCGGCGCGCCGTGTCGGGTTGAGCTTGACGTGCTGCGATTTGGCGCTGCGCAACGCAGCGTGCTGCTGGCTGATACGCGGCTGCTTCGTCGCTTCACGCACGCTTCGGCCTGTTGTCGTGTCCGCAACAGCCGGAAGGCTGCAGAACGCGCTCATGAAAATGGCCAAAGTCAGCGCTTTACGGCTGCCCCGCATGCGACCCCCAGTGCCTCAATCCCCCGACCCGGCCTTTTGGACCGTGTGTATCAGGCGGTAGCAAAGGGTTGATGAGGCCGGCAATCCACGCCCCCCGCTTATCACGGACCGTTACCGCAATTTGCACAAATGGCAGCGATTCAGATGCCGTTAATGTGACCTTAGTCCTAGCCCAGGTGCTTTGCACACCAAATGCCACAGTGTTGCGGCAATTTGGCAACAAGCCTTCGCAAGCCTATGGAAGAATTCGGGAATCGAAAGATTCGCTCCCACCATCGTAAAGGAAGCGGAAAGATTGGCCGGACAAAAGTCCGGCCTCTCATCCTCAGCGACAGGCGGTCACCATGATTTCCACCAGGTGGCGAGGATCGGCCATGTTGGCCTCAACGCAGGCCCGCACCGGCGCACCGCCTTCCGGCAGCCACTCGGACCAGATCTTGTTCATGGCGTCGCGGTCACGAATGTCCTTGAGCCAGATCTGCGCCTGAAGCAGCCGCGTCTTATCGGTGCCATGGCCTTCCAGCGCTTCGTCGATTGCCTTCAGAACCTGTCGGGTCTGCCCCACCACGTCCTGCGAGAGGTCGGGAGCCGTCTTCCCGGCCAGGAAGACGAAATTATGGTACTCGATGGCGCCGGACAGAACCGGGCTGACATCGTGACGGGTGATCTTGGCCATTGAAGGAGGCTCCCTGCATTGCGCCGGCGGATTGCCAGGAAAAGCCCGGCAAAGCGCCGATCAGGCGCATCGCTTCTAAGACGCGAGGCGAAGGCGGGCAAGGCGCCCACCTTCGCTTCTCTCCGCTCAGCGGTTATCCGCATCCTGTTGCGGCCCCTCTAGCTCGGCGCGAATCCCGGCCTCCCGGCGCAAGCCCCAGGCAAAGACCAGCAGGGCCAGCGTGCACATCACCAGGATTGGCATGCGCAGACCAAACGCTTCGCCGGCGGCGCCCAGGATCAGCGCGCCCAGTGCCGGGCAGGCGCGGGTAATCTGTCCCCACAGAGCGAGCACTCGCCCCCGCATTTCCGGTGCCGCCGAGAGCTGCGCCAGCTGCTGCACCGAGATGCCGTGCAGCGAGGCGGCCGCCCCGATGGCAGCAGCGCAAAGCAGGCCGAAAGGGAACCAGCCGGTGGCGATGAACCCCATCGTCGCGGCCGCCTGCCACAGCCCGGCCAGGATAGCGAGGCGGGTTGCCCCCTCCACTCGTCCGCGCGCCGCCAGCCAAAGGCCGGCCACCAGCGCGCCCACTCCGAAGCAGGCCGTCAGCATGGCCAGCGATTCGGCACCACGATGAAAATGCCGCTCCACCAGCGGTGGCAGCATTTCCTGTACGCAACGCAGCAGCACGCCCATGATGGCCGCGTAGGCCAGCAACGGCCCTAGTCCCTTATGCCCGGCAATATAGGAGAACCCTTCCCGGATCTCGCCCATGAGGCTGGCCGTTGCCGGGTGACCATGACGGTGCCTGGGGTCGACACGCAGCATCGGCATGGTGATGACCGCACTACCATAAGCCAATGCGTTGCAGGCAATGGCCGGCGCCACGCCGAAGGCGGCGATCACCGGCCCCGCCAGGGCCGGACCGATGAAACGTGCGATGTTGAAGACCAGCGAGTTGCAGGCAACTGCTGCGGGCAGGTCCGCGGGTCCGACGATGCCCGACATCAGCGTCTGCCGGGCGGGCTGGGCGAAGCTCGCCGCCGTGCCCGCCAACAACTCCAGAACAAGCAGATACTCGATCCGCATGTTGCCGGTGGCGACCAGGATGGCGACCGTGGCAGCCTCCAGCCCGATCACCGCCTGGGAAATGGTGGCCAGGCGCAGCCGGTCCACTCGATCGGCAATAGCCCCCGCGAAGGGGCTGATCACAGCCGCCGGCGCCAGATCGGCGAAGGCCACCAGCCCAACCCAGAGAGCGCTGCGCGTCATCTCCCAGGTCAGCCAGGCGACGGCGATGCGGTGCATCCACAGCCCGGTCCAGGATGCCAGGCTTGCTGCAAAGAAAATGCGTGCGTTGCGGGTCGCCAGCGCGCGGCTTAGCGCGCCGAAGGGCGACCGAAACGACGGCAGCTCAGGAGCCCCGCCCACCTCCTGGCGGCGGCGTGGCCGGAGTGCCTGTGCCGGGCTGCGTGCCGCGCAGGCAGGCCTCCATCATCCGGTCCTGCTCGTAGCGCGCGCCGAGCTGCTCATTGCGCAGCGAGGAACCCGTGAAGGCGCCGGCCCCCAGGCGCGATTCGGCTTCATCCACCCGCATGGTCTGCCCGCGTTCGCGGTAGCGCATGCTGCGCTCCACCTCCTGCCGGCAGGCGGCGATCGCCGCATCCTGTGCCGGATCTCCGGCGCCAGCAGCCGGGCCGGGGCGCGGCACCGGGCCGGAGGACGGTGCGGCGCAGGCTGCCAGCAGCAGGCCGGTGGTGACAAGAAGGGGCGGCAGAAGGCGTTTCATCGGGTGCTCCGGACAGAACAGGCCGCACCGGAACGCGGTTCAAAGCCCAGCGCGGGGCCATTGCCCCGGAGCCATCTCCCCCGCCGCACCCCCGGTGCCGGCGATGCGGTTCGACAATAGACGCTTCATGCCGCGCTCGTCGAACCGGGCTGCGGAGTCGAGCGGCTCCGAGGCGGCCGCCGAAAGCAGTGCGGGGTGCATCTCGATCCCATCCCGTGCAATGGCGAAGAGCCCGGACAGCCACGGGGCACGTCCCAGCAACTCCACCAGCGCCAGCAGGCGCAGGCAGAGTGCCAGGCCTGACAGGTTCTGCAGCCCCACCGCACGGTCCACCGCCTCGGCCCAGCAGGCGGCATCGGCATCGGCCAGCGCCAGCACCGGCCCGTCCTGGAAGGCCAGCATCCGGTGGGGTCCCCAGGCCTCGGCGGACGCGGCGGCGCGGGCAGCATCCCAGGCCAGGCTCAGTGCCTGAGGGGTCACCGGCGGCAGGGCTTCGGGGCGGCAGGGAATTGCGTAGTGCAGCACGCCCTCGGGCGACATCGCGACCTGGATGCCGGAAGGCGCGCCGGCTTGCTGGAAAGACGGCATGGCGCTGACAATGGGGACGGCGGCGGCCGGATGCCAGAATGTCCTGCTGCTTCCTCTTACTCTGGGTGCAGCCGTTCTGCCCGCTCCAGCAGCGCCGCCATCAACGCGGAAGCCGGCCGGTGCTGCGGCCCCGGGCCGATCACCACGAACTCGATCTGGCCGAGTTCCGGCAGATGACGCGAGGTGGGCAGTGGAGCCAGCCCTGGTGGCAGCAGCCGTGCCGAATGAGGCGCGACCCCGAGCCCCGCCATGGCGGCGGCCCGCAACCCGGACAGGGACGAGGAGGTGCAGGCGATTCGCCAGGACCGTCCTGCCCGCTCCAGCGCCTGCAGTGCCAGGGCCCGGGTGATGGAAGGAGGCGGATACAGCACCAGCGGCAGGGGTTGCGCAGGGTCCGGCCGCCAGCCAGGGCGACCCACCCACGCCACCTGCTCGCGCCAGGCAAATGCACCACGCCGGTCCCCTGCCCGGCGCTTCACCACAATGACATCCAGCTCCCCCGCGTCGAACCGCTCGTACAAGGTGCCGGATAAGCCTACCGTCAGTTCCAGATCGACGGCGCTGTGAACACGGGTGAACTCAACCAGCGCCTCTGCAAGGCGGGCGGACACGAAATCCTCCGAAGCGCCCAGTCGGATCCGGCCGCGCAGCCGCGAGCCATCGAGAAAGCGTGCCAGCCGCTCATTCGCGTCCAGGACGCCGCGTGCGAAGTCCACCATGGCATCGCCATCCGGGGTCAGCCCTACAGCGTGGGTGTCGCGGGCGAACAGCGTGCGCCCCACGGCGGCCTCCAGCTTCCCGACATGCTGGCTCACGGTGGATTGCCGCAGCCCGAGCCGCTCGGCGGCACGGGTGAAGGAGCGTGTCTCGGCAACGGCCAGGAAGGAACGGAGCAGGGCGGGCGGCAGCATGGCATTAGGCCATCACAGATTGTGTTGACTGTTATCTAAAGTATTCAGAAGTGAAATGTCTATTCTCTGCGGCATCGTTCACGCCGGATGCCGCCATGTCTTGTCTTCTCGCTCGTCTTCCGATCGACCGCTTCCTCATGCTGCTGATCGCCACGGTCGCGTTGGCCGCATTGTGGCCTGCGAATGGGGCCGGCGCCCTTTGGACCGATCGGATGGCCACTGCCGCCGTAGCGCTGCTGTTCTTTCTCTACGGCATGAGGCTCGCGCCGCGGAACATGCTGCAGGGATTGCTGCATTGGCGGCTGCAGGGCTTGGTCTTTGCCGCAACCTACCTGCTTTTCCCCGCCATCGGGCTCGGCGTGATGTGGGCCGCCGCCCCCTATCTGCCGCCCTCGCTGGCGCTCGGCATTCTATTCATCTGCGTGCTGCCTTCCACGGTCCAATCCTCCATTGCCTTCACCTCCATCGCAGGCGGCAACGTTCCGGCGGCGCTGTGTGCGGCGACCCTGTCCAACCTGGCGGGAATGGTGATCACACCGGCCCTGGTGGCGCTTCTGCTGGTGGCGGGCGGGAATGGCGGCGGCTTCAGCTTCGATGCGTTGCGGGATATCGCCCTGCATCTGCTGCTGCCCTTCGCCCTGGGTCAGGCGGTGCGGCCTTTCGTCGGCGGATTCGTGGCCCGGCACAAGGCAATCACCGGTGTGATGGATCGCGGCTCCATCCTGATCGTGGTTTACGGTGCGTTCAGCGAGGGCATGGTGACGGGGATCTGGAGCCAGATGGATGCAGGCACGATCCTGCTGGTGGTGCTGCTCGACGCCGTATTGCTGGCGTTGGTAATGCTCGGCACCTGGGCGGCGGCGCGCGCTGCCGGGCTGGCGCGGGCGGACGAAGTGGTGGCGGTGTTCTGCGGCTCCAAGAAGAGCCTGGCGAGTGGCATCCCGATGGCCAACATCCTGTTTCCCGGCCAGGTGCTGGGCATGATCGTGCTGCCGCTGATGCTGTTCCATCAGATCCAGCTCTTCGTCTGCGCGACGCTGGCCCGGCGCTATGCCATGCGCTCCGCATCAGCCCCGGCCATGGCCGAGCGGCGGGAACCCTTGCAGGCGGCGGGCTGACCCCGCCGCCTGCGCGCCCTTCAGGCCGCCGTCAGCACCACGCGGCCGCGTACCTTGCCGTCCCGCAGCCGGTTCAGCACGCTGTTCACTGCAGAGGCGGGTTCCGTGCTCACCGGCAGCGGCGACAGCTTGCCCTGCTGGGCCAGTGCGATCACCTCCTGCAGATCCTTCGGGCTCCCGACATAGCTGCCCTGGACAGTGAGGGCCTTGGTCGCCATCAGAGGCAGAGGCAGGTTCAGCTCACCGCCGAACAGTCCCACCTGGATCAGCTTGCCGCCCTTGACCAGAGCGTCAAAGGCAAAGCGCGCCGTGGCCGTGCCATTCACGAGGTCGATCACCGCCTCCACCGGCCCGCCGCAGGCACCAGTGATGCGGGCTGTGGTGTCATCGCTTCCGGCCAGCACCGTGTCGCTGGCTCCGGCTTCGCGCGCGCCGGCCAGCTTCTCGTCGGACACATCCACGACCACGATGCGCTTGTGCCCCATGGCCTTGAGGATCTCGATGGCGTTGAGCCCGAGCCCGCCGGCGCCGACGATCACAATGGGCTTGTCCGCGGGCAGCGGCATCACCTTGCGGATGGCGGAATAGACGGTGATGCCAGAGCAGGCATAGGTCGCCGCCACGGCCGGGTCGAGTCCGTCGAACGCCGCCAGGTGGCGTGGGCTACGGGCCAGAACATGCGTGGCGTAGCCGCCGTTCTGGAACACGCCGATGCTGAGTGGCTTCACCGCGCACATGTTGTCGTCGCCGGCCTGGCAGCGCTCGCACTGGCCGCACCCGAGCCAGGGAAAGACGACGCGCATGTCGCCCACCTTCACGCCCTTGGCGTCCGGTCCGAGCTTCGCGACGCGCCCGACCACCTCATGGCCCATGGCCAGCGGCAGGACGACACCGCGATCCTTCAACGACATGGTTCCACGGCTGCCCAGGTCGTAGCCGCCTTCCCAGATATGGAGGTCGGAATGGCACACCCCGCAATGGGTGACCTCGATCAGGACTTCCTCGCCCTGAGGCTCCGGCGTGGGAAACTCGATGTCCTCGAGCGGCGCTCCCGTCTCGACCACTGCCCAACCGCGCATGAACATTCCTCCTGATGACTTGTTTATGCCATCAGGGGAAACCGGGTTTTGTGAAAGGTCAAGGCGGCGGCCCCTGCAATGCGGCCGCCAAGGCGATTTCCTGTCAGATCACCCGCGGCTTGGCCATCATACGCATCCCCGCGCCGGGAGCGCGGGCGTCCACGATCTCCGGCGTAGCCGCTTCCGGCCCCCCCGGCCGGTGGGACGGAAAGGTCAGGAAGAACGGCGCCCCGGTCCGGTTCCGGCCGAGGTCAGCGCGCGCCGGATCTCGGCTTCCGCCTTGGCGAGTTCCCGCGTCGCCTGCTTGCGCGTTTCACGGCCCTCCTCGGCGATACGGAGGCTGTCCTCTAATGTCGCAACCAGGGCGGCATTGGCCTGCTGCACGGCGGCCAGGTCGAACACGCCGCGTTCCAGCTCCACCCGCGCCTCCGCATTGCCACGCCGCAGCGTCTCGGCATTGGCGGTGAGCAGACGATTGGTGAGGTCAGTCGCGGCGCGCACCGCATCGCCCGCCTCCCGCATGTTCTGGATGGCCAGCGCCTGCGCGAGCTGCGTCCGCCACAGCGGCACGGTGTTGGCCAGCACCGAATGGATCTTGGCTGCCAGCGCCTTGTCGTTCTCCTGGATCAGCCTGAGTCCTGGCAGCGACTGCATCGCCACCTGCCGGGTCAGGCGCAGATCGTGCACCCGCCGGTCAAGCTCGTCCCGTGCCGCGCGCAGGTCGCGCAGCTTTTGCGGCGCCAGGTCATTGGCCGAGTCTGCCGCTTCGCGCTCGGCAGCGGGGATGGCCTCGGCATCGGTACGGGCCAGCACCACCTCGCCGGCGGCGATGTGCTCGGCCAGTGCGTGGAACCATTCGAGCGTCGCGCCGTAGAGGCGCTCCAGCCGTTCAACATCCTCCAGCAACCGGGTGCGGTGCCCGTCCAGCCGGTCGCCCACCGTTTCGATCTGGCCGCGCACGCCTTCATAGCGCTGGATGATCGCCGTTGCCTGGGTCTGGCCACGTCCGGCCAACCGTGCCAACCGGCCCACCAAACCCGGCTTCTCCGACATCTCGGTCACGTCGAAGCCACGGAGGGTGGAGAGCAGGCCGGACAAGGCCTCCCCCGCCTCGCCCGTGGCCTGGTTGCGCGCGGCACCCAGCATGGCATCGGCGGCGGAAGCGGCGCGGCTCTGCGCCTCGGCGCCGAAGCGCAGGATGGTGGAGGGATCACGCAGGTCGATGGCGGCTGCGAGGCGGTCCACGGCCTCGCCGGCCACCGGCGTCTCGATCGTGGTATCCATCGTTCTGCTCATGCGTAGCCCTCCTCGCGCAGCCGGTCGGCCAGGACCTTGACCTGGATCTCCAGCGCTTCCTGCTCCTGGTTGCGCAGCCGCTCCCGCAGGGCCTGACTGCCGCGTGCCATGTCATCGACGAGCGGAGCCAGCCCATGGGGCGGCTCGATACCTTGGCGCAGGCGGACCTCGATGCGCTCCAGCCCATCCAGCTGCAGATTCAGGAAGCGGCGCGCATCGGTGCCGCCATCCGGGCGCAGCGCCATGTCGTTCACCAGCTCGCGCAGGCCGAACACAGCCGGCCGCAGCCGCGCATCGGCGGCTTCCAGCGCGGCGAGGCGGCTGCTTGGTCCCGCCAGCAGGTCTGGCTGCGGTGGCGGCGCCGGCTCCGCCTCGGCCGGCGGCGCATCGGTATAGAGCATCTTCGTGCCGAAGCCGGCCATCACACCGAAGAGCAGCGCACCGAACGGGGCGATGCCGCCCGCCAGTCCCCCGATCAGCGCCGTGGCGGCGCCAACCAAGAGCGCGGCCGGCCGCACCCTTCCCCGCCGCAGCCAGCGCCAGGCTAGGGCGAGCGCCCCAAGCCCCAGGGCAAGGCCGAGCATGGCGCGCTGGTCGCCGCCGAACAGGGAAATCAGCAGCGCGGCGGGTAGCGGCAGCGCGAACAGCACCAGCAGCGCGCCACGCAGGCTGCGCAGCCGTAGCGAGAACCTGTCCCGCATTTCCTTGCCGTTCACTGGAACAACCCTGCCACGGCACGGATGAACGCGACGGCGCCGACCAGCCAGAGCGACAGGCCGAGCAGCAGGAACCCGCCGATGCGGCGCCAAGCCTCGGCCACGGAGGGACCGCGATTCCACACGGCGCCCAGCGGCGACCAAGGCCCTGCCTCGCGCGGGGGGGACCAGGAGCCGGGTCCCGGCTCGGCCGGGGTTGGTGCGGCATCGCCCCGCCAGGGGCGCGGCCGCCGGGGTGAAGAGGTGTTCATGCCCTTCAGATTGCCCCGGTGCCCCCGCCAATCAAGCGATGACGCCTCAGCTGCCGATCACGCCGCCGCCCTTGCGGGTGATGGCGATGATGGAGGGGCGCGGCGGCATCCCGGCCTCGAAGTCGGGCCAGCGTGTGGAGGGATTGTCGAAAGAGCTGCCCTTGCTGTCGCCCGGATGCTGGATGGCGAGGAAGATGGTCTCGTCATCCGGGGTGAAGCAGGGGCCGCAGACCTCGGCGCCGACGGGCGCCTGGTAGAACAGGCGGGTCAGTGCGCGCCCGGCGCCGTCGGTATCGGCGGCGTAGAGCCCGTCCGCCACCTTGTGCGTGGACGGCGCGCCGTCGGTGGAGATCCAGACGCGGCCCTTGGCGTCGAAGGTGCAGTTGTCGGGGCAGGACAGCCAGCCCTCGGCACTTGTCTGCTGGTGGTACTGCGCCCCGGCATCAACGCCCGGCCGGCCCGCCAGAAGAAAGATCTCCCAGCGGCCCTCGGTCGCGGCGTGGTCCACCTTGTCCGTGCCGGCCCCGGGCGGGATCATCTCGATCACATGACCATTGGCGTTGGCCGCGCGCGGGTTGGTGCGGTCCACCTGCTCGGGCTTGCGGCGGGTGTTGTTGGTCAGCATCGCGTAGACGCGGCCATTGACCAGGTTGGGCTGCACATCCTCCGGCCGGTCCATCGGAGTGGCCTTCAGCAGGTCGGCGGCGCGGCGGGTCTCGATCAGCACATCGGCCTGGCTGTTGAAGCCATTGGCGGCGCTCAGCGGGCCCTGGCCGTGCACCAGCGGCATCCATTCCAACCGGCCATCCTCGTGGAAGCGCGCGACGAAAAGCGTTCCGTCATCCAGCAGGTCCCGATTGGCCTGGGGATTGTTGGCGTCGAAGGGACGGGCCGTGACGAATTTGTAGATGTAGTCGAAGCGCTCATCATCGCCGGAATAGAAGGCGACACGGCCGTCGGGGCAGACTGCATGGGTGCACCCCTCATGCTTGAAGCGGCCGAGGGCGGTACGCTTCACCGGCACGCTGTCCGGGTCGTGCGGATCGATCTCCACGATCCAGCCGAAGCGGTTGGGCTCGTTGGGCTCGCGGTCGAGGTTGAAGCGATCCTCGTATTGCGGCCAGGAATAGCTCGCCTTCTCGACAATGCCGTAGCGCTTATACATCGCAGCCTGGGTGCCGGTCTTGGCCGCGGCGCCGCCGAAATACTGGTTGAAGTTCTCCTCGGCGGTCAGAACCGTGCCCCAGGGCGTGTTGCCCCCGGCGCAGTTGTTCAGCGTGCCGAGCACTCGCGTCCCGGTGGCGTCGGCGCTGGTTTTCAACCGGTCGTGCCCGGCGGCGGGGCCGCTGATGCGCATGGGGGTGGAGGCTGTGATGCGGCGGTTCAGCCGGCCTTCGGCAACCGGTGCCCAACGCCCGTTGTCCCGCCGGATCTCGACCACCGACAGGCCGTGCGATGCCATCTCCACGGCCGCTTGTTCGCGCGAGGCACGCAGTCTCGAGGTTTCATCGTCGCCCATGCCGGGAAACATCAGCTGCGTGTCGGCGTATTCGTGGTTGACCACAAGCAGGCCGTGCGTGGCCGTGCGGCTGCCGCGCGGCAGCGGAAAGAAATCTACATAGTCGTTGTTGTAGCCGAATTGGGTCGCCTGGGCGGCAGCGGTTTGCGCGCGGGGGTCGAAGGCGGGAGCGTCAGGTAGCACCGCGTCACCCCAGCGAATCACCACTTGTGATTCGTAGCCCTCGGGCACCGCATCGCGCTCGCCCAGCTGGTGGGCGATCTCGCGGAACCCCAGGGTGCTTGGCGAGACGCCCTGGGCGAGTGCCCTGCTGCCGGAGGCCAGAAGCTGGTCGGACAAGGTGATTGCCGCGGCGGCGCCGAACAAGCCTCCGAGAGCGGCGCGTCGGGACAGGCGACGTTCGATCAGCTCGCCGATCGTTTCACGCGGCGCGGGGTTGCTGCCGATGTCCTCGATCTCCAGCGGCTTTGTGTGTTCAGGCATGGCAGGACTCCGCTTATCTGAGTGAGCGGCCGCAGGGGCGCAGCGCTTCAGCGCGCGAATAGGTGATTCCGGTGACGGTTTTCGGTTGATCCTGTTACGGAACGAAGACAGCTGCGGTGCTACGATCCGGTCATCCGGAGCACCGGCCCGCCCCATGCTTCTCGGCTTCCAGCAGGGAAGCCATTTCAGCTGCGGCTCCGCGAATATGGTGTTGCAGCACCGCCACCGCCGCCGCTCCATCACCCAGGCGTAGCGCCTGCAGCATGGCGCGGTGGTCGTCCTGCGCCATTCTTTCGCGGCCTCGCATGGCAAGCAAAAAGCGCAGATGCCGGTCGAACACGGCCAGTTCCTGGTCAATCAGCCGCAACAGCCGGGCATGCCCGGCCCGCGCGTAGAGCAGGCAATGGAAGCGCCGGTTCCACTCGCCGAGCCGGGCCAAGTCGTCTTCGCCTTCCATTTGCGTGATCAGATCCGCTCCGGCGTCGAGATCGCTCGGTGTGAGCCGGGGTGCGGAGAGGCGCAATGCCTCAGGCTCCAAGCCGGCCCGAATGGCGAAGCTGTCGGCGATGGCGGCCGCCGAGATCTCGGCCACCACCGTTCCCTTGTGCGGCACCGATTCGGCCAGGGCCTGCGCCTCCAGGCGCCGGAGCGCCTCACGCACAGGCATGCGGGACAATCCGAAGCGTGCAGCCAGATCTTCTTGCCGCAAGGCCAGCCCGGCGGGCAGGTGCCCTTCCAGAATGGCCGAGCGGAGTGCTGCCTCGACATGCTCGGCGGCTGTTCTGCGCGGCGTCGTCATGCCGGCCAGCCTGTCCAGCGGCGATGCAGCCATCCAAAATCCCATCGTTGATTGGATCCAATCCTAAGCTAGGCTGCGCGTCATGGCCAAGCATTCCCTGTCTGCTCCACCTCATCCCGACGTTTCCCCAGGCCTGGCGCAGCCGATTGTCGCCGGCGTGCTGGCGGCGCTGGTGGGCTTTGCTTCCTCCTTCGCCGTGGTGCTGCAGGGTTTCCTCGCCATGGGCGCCACGCCGGGGCAGGCGGCCTCTGGGCTGACGGCGCTTTGCCTGGCACAGGCCGGCTTCGGCACGTGGCTCAGCGTGAAGCGCCGGATGCCCATCGTGCTTGCGTGGTCCACACCGGGTTCGGCGCTGCTGGCTGCCACCGGACAGCCCGAAGGTGGCTTCGCGGTGGCCTGCGGCGCCTTTCTGGTGGCCGGTTTGCTGCTGCTGCTGGCGGGGCTTTGGAAGGGTTTCGGCCGCGCGGTCGCCTCGATCCCGTCGAGCCTCGCGAATGCGATGCTGGCTGGCGTGCTGCTGGAGATCTGCCTAGCACCGATGCGGGCCGTGGGTGCCATGCCGGCGCTGGCCCTCCCCGTGGTGCTGGTCTGGGCCGTCACCTGGCGCTTCGCCCGGCTTTACGCCGTGCCGGCGGCGGTGGCGGTAGCCGCGGCGCTGATCCTGCTGGCGACCCCGATCCCGGCGCTCAGCCATGTTGCGCCACATCTGGAATGGGTGATGCCGCGGCCAGAGATCGGTGCCGCCATCGGTATCGGCGTGCCATTGTTCATTGTCACCATGGCGTCGCAAAACGTGCCAGGCCTCGCGGTGCTGCATAGCCAGGGCTACAGGCCGGAGCCAGGGCCGCTTTTCGCCACAACCGGCATCGCGACCGCGGCGATCGCACCGCTTGGTGGCCATGCCGTCAATCTGGCGGCCATCACGGCGGCGCTCTGCGCCAGCTCGGACGCCCATCCGGACCGGAAGCAGCGCTGGATCGCGTCGCTCTCCGCGGCTCTCTCCTACGGCGTGCTGGGCTTGTGCAGCGCCTTTGCCGCAGCCTTCATCGCCGCTTCGCCGCCGCTGCTGATCACGGCCGTGGCGGGTCTGGCGCTGCTGGGCGCGCTGGGTGCGGCGCTGACGGCTGCACTTGCCGACGAACGACACCGGCTGGCGGCCACGCTGACCTTCGCCACCTCGGCGTCGGGGCTGGCCCTTCTAGGCATCGGCGCGGCGTTCTGGGGATTGCTGGCGGGCGCGCTGCTGATGGCGCTGGAGCGGGTCCGTCGGTGACGCAACGAGCCAGCGTATCGATCAAACGGGAAGAAGTGAGGGAAGGATGGGCGACCTACGGGACTCGAACCCGTGACATCCACGACCACAACGTGGCGCTCTACCAACTGAGCTAAGGCCGCCATACAATCCTCAGCACCATGCGGCGCCGAGGAGCCGGGAAATAATCCCCGGGCCGCCGCACGTCAACAGGGCGAATGAGGCTAGTGGCGGCCAAGGTCGCTCAGAAGGCGATCTCACCCGCCCGAAGCGCCAGCAACAGCAGCACCACAAACAACAGCAGGAAAACGGCGAACAGAATCTGGGCGACCTTGCCGGCGGCCGAGGAAATTCTGGTGAAGCCCAGCGCGCCGGCCACCACCGAGATAACCAGAAAGATCAGGGCCCATTTCAGCATGGTGGTCTCCGGCTCAGGCGTCTCGCATGGCAACGCCAGAGCCTGCGGCGGGTTCCGCCCAATCGGCCGCCAAGGCGTTGTTCAGGTGCCGCGACGATTTTCGACCATGGCCATCAGCGACTCCAGCCGGTCGGCCTCGGCGGCGGGCTTGTCGGCGCGCAGGCGGGCGATGCGGGGAAAGCGCATGGCGACACCGGATTTGTGGCGCGAGGAAAGCTGCGCGGCGTCGAACACGATCTCCATGACCAGCTCCTTCTCCACCTCCCGCACGGGGCCGAAGCGAGCCGTGGTGTGATTGCGGATCCAGCGATCCAGCCAGACCAGTTCCTGATCCGTGTAGCCGGAATAGGCCTTGCCCACCGGCACCAGTTCCTCAGCCCCGCTTGCATCGGCACGCCACAGGCCGAAGGTGTAGTCGCTATAGGTGCTCGAACGCTTGCCATGGCCGCGTTGCGCGTACATCAGCACGGCATCGACGGAAAGCGGCGCGCGCTTCCACTTCCACCACAACCCCTTGGGACGGCCAGCAATGTAAGGGGCGTCGCCGCGCTTCAGCATCAGCCCCTCGATGCCAGCGGCGCGGGCACCGTCGCGCAGTGCCGAGAGCTGCTCCATGGAGGCGAAGGCGACCTGCGGCGACAGGTCCATGCGATCCGGCTTCACGCGGGCAAACCAGTCTTCCAGCCGTTCCCGCCGTGAGTCAAATGGCAGGGCACGCAGATCCTCGCCGGCTTCAAACAGCAGGTCGTAGAGGCGCAGCCCGACCGGGTAGTCCTTGAGCATCTTGGCGCCGACCACTTTGCGGTTCAGCCGCTGCTGCAGGTCGGCGAACGGCGCCACCTCGCCATCGCGGATCACCAGGAGTTCGCCATCCACCACGGCGTGGAAATTCAAAGCCTCCAAAATCTCCGGGAAGGCGCCGGACATGTCCTCGCCGGTGCGGGTCCAGAGCCGCCGCCCGCCAGGCCCCGCGGAGGCCTGCACGCGCACGCCGTCCCACTTCCATTCGGCTCGAAAGGCGGTGTGGTCCAGCGCTGCGATGTCGGGCGCCTCCAGCGGTTGCGCCAGCATGGGAGAGCGGAACACCGGCGCGTCGCGCGGGTCGGGGCGTTCCCCCCTGCCCTCCAGCCAGGCGAAGAGCGGCAGATAGGGCGGCGGCACGCCGTGCCAGACTTCCTCGATCTCCTCGACCGGCTGCCCGGACCAGTCGGCCAGGGCCTGACGTGCCAACCGGCCGGAGGCGCCGACGCGCAAGCCACCCGTCACCAGCTTGATCAGCGCCAGCCTTCCGCCGGGGTCGAGCAGATCCAGCCATTCCGCCATCATCCCGGGGATATCGGCCTTGGCGGCGAGTTCCAGCGCCTCCACAACCTCTGCCAGATCGGGTGGCGGGCGATTGGGCCGGTGTTCCGGCTCTGGCCAGATCAGCGCCACCGTCTCGGCCAGATCACCCACATAGTCATGGCTCCAGGCCAGCAGAACGGGATCCGTACGGGAGGCCACCAGTTCCCGCACCAGGGAAGGCTTGGCCGTGCTCAGCGACAACTCCCCGGCGATGGCCGCCAGGGCCACTCCACGGTCGGGGTCGCGCTGCGTGGCGAACCAGCGTTTCAGCAGGGCCAGCTTGGCGTTGCGGCCGGGGGTAAAGACCAGGCGCTCCAGCAATTCGGCGAAGGCGGGCAGGCTCATGCCGCCTCCTCGCCTTCGGCAGTGTCAGCAGCCGGCTCGGGATCGCCGCCCTCATCCTCCTCCCGCCCGACCAGATGCAGGGCCCGGCCGCGCACCCCGCGCCCGTCCAGGGCATGGATCAGGGCCTCCTCCCGCCCGTGCGTTACCCACACTTCCGGCGCGTCGACCTCGGCGCAGGTGGCAAGCAGGTCGTCCCAGTCGGCATGGTCGCTGATCACCAGGGGCAGTTCGACGCCACGTGCCTTGGCACGCTGGCGTACCCTCATCCAGCCCGAAGCTACGGCTGTCACCGGATCGGCCAGGCGGCGCGCCCAGGGGTTGCTCTCGGCGGAGGGCGGCGCCAGCACGATCTGACCCGGCAGAACCGTCTCGCCGCGCTTTGCCGGGCGCGGCACGGGGCGCAACTCGCCCAACGCCACGCCGAAGCGTTCATAGAGCCTGCACATCGAGGCCTGCGCTCCATGCAGATAGAGCGGCCGGTCGAAGCCCGCCTCGCGCAGCGCGGCGATCACGCGCTGGCACTTGCCCAGCGCATAACACCCGACCAGATGCGCGCGATCCGGAAACAGGGCGACACTGTCCAGCAGCCGCGCGATCTCATGCCCGATTGGCGGGTGGCGGAAGACGGGGAGCGCGAAGGTGGCCTCGGTGACAAACACGTCGCAGGGGATGGGCTCGAAGGGCAAGCAAGTCGGGTCCGGCTCGCGCTTGTAGTCGCCCGAGACCACCAGACGGCTGCCCTGCCATTCCATAACCACCTGCGCCGAGCCCAACACATGACCGGCTGGAACCAGGGTGACGCGCACCCCGTTCTGCATCAGAGGCTGGTGATAGGCGATGGATTGCTGCTGAAGCCCCGCCCGGCCCTCACCCAGCCGGGCTGTCATGATGGCGAGAGTTTCCGGCGTGGCGAGCACGGCGCCATGGTCGGGCCGGGCATGGTCGGAATGGCCGTGGCTGATGATGGCGCGCGGCACCGGCCGGGCTGGATCGATGTGAAAATCGCCTGGTTCGCAATACAGCCCCTCGGGGGTGATGCGGATCCAGGTCTCAGGGTGCGGCGCGGCCATAGCGGCACAATGCATGGGCCGCGCTTTGGCTGCCTCGGGCAGCGTCGGCATTCGGCTGGCCGGGAGGGACTGCTCCTCCCGGCCTCGCTATTGCCCTAGCGTCGGATCTCCGCCGGGCCGCCCTGCGCCGGGCAGAAGGCCTGCTTGAACGCCGCCTCCGAGGCCGGCCAGCGCCCGCTGGACAGGGTGCCGGCGTAGTCGGCGTCATGGTTCCAGTAGTTGGTGTAGAGCACGTTGGGATGCTGGGCGATCCAGTCGCGCACCAGCTTGATGAAAGGCGCGGCGTTGTTGCCCTGGACCCCCCATTCCGAATAGGCCGTCGGCTTGCCCTTCTGTTTCGCCATCTCTTCGAGCCAGCGCAGCCCGACGCGGTGGTCGCGCATCTTCTCGAAGGCGCTCACCGGATCATTCCCCTCGTATTGCGGCTTCCAGTAAAAATCCATGCCGAGGATGTCGACGTAGTTGTCGCCCGGATAAGCCTTCATCACGTCCATGCGCTGGCCGTAATTGACGTTCCACTCGAAGCGGAACTTATCGGAAACGGAGCGATAGGAATCCACGATGTGGCGGAAGGTGGCGACGAAGTCGGCCTCTTTGCCCTGGGCAGCCCAGGGAAACCAGTCACCGTTCATTTCCCAGCCGATGCGGATGGGAATGGTTCCGTCCGGAAATGGCTTGGTTTGCGCCAGCAACTTGGCGGCCGAGACGTAGTAGCGATTATACTTGCCGGTAGCGGCTTCCTTGAGGCTGGAACCCCGTGGGATCATGGCGACGGACCACAGGGTCGGCTTGTTCAGCGCCTTGAACTGGTTGATGAACCAGGAGGGCCAGCCGATGCCTTCCCAGCTGGCCTGGTCGGTGAAGACCATCAGAAAGTCTACCCGGCAGCCCAGCCAGTTCTCGAACTTGCCCACCAGCGCAGGGTCGTTCGCGGCATAGGTGCTGAGTGGCGTCGCCTGCGCGGCGACCGGTGCTGCCAACAAGGGCAGCGACACCAACGGGGCAAGAAGGGAGGCAAGGAAACGGGGCGCGCGGCGTCCCCGTGGCTTGGGGTTTCGGTAGGCATGGGTCGGGGCTGCTCGGCGCATCTCGGCTCGGCCTTTCCTGCGGCAAGTGGGGTGGTGCCGGAGTAGGCCAATCCGGCGCAAAATGTGAGACGCCGCGCGCATTTTGACCTGGCTCTGCACGCGGAAGTGAGACTTGGCTTTGATCGACCCTAGAGCCAACCAGGATCCGGTATCCGGCGGTAGGAGTCCCGCAAAGCCACGGACCAGCAATCGCGCAAACCGCGGAAGTAAGCGTCGTCCTCAGTGATCCGCCTCTGCAGCCGTACATGGTGGCTGCCAGCCTGATAGACCAGCAGGTCGAGTGGCATACCGACCGTCAGGTTGGAGCGCAGCGTGCTGTCCATGCTGACCAGCACCAGCTTGACCCCGTCATCGAGGCCGGTGTCATGCTTCAGGGCCCGGTCCAGGATCGGCTTGCCGTATTTGTGCTCGCCGATCTGCAGAAAGGGCGTGTCGACCGTCGCCTCGATGAAGTTGCCGGCGGAATAGAGCAGGTAAAGCTTCATCGCCCCGCCGGCGATCTGGCCTCCCAGCAACATGGACACGGAAAACCGCACATCCTGCTTCTCCATCATCTCGCCATCGGTGTCGTAAACTGAGCGGATGGCCGCACCCACCAGCTGCGCCGCGCGAAACATGCTGCCGACGCTGCTCAGCGTGTGCACCTCGCCATCCAGCCTCACACCTTCCTGCAATCGGCTCCAAACCGCCTGGGTGATGGCAAGATTGCCGGCCGCCATCAGGCAGAGCATACGCTCGCCCGGCACCACCGCAGTGTACATCTTGGAATAGCTCGAGATGTGATCCACCCCGGCATTGGTGCGGGTATCGGCCAGCATCACCAGCCCCTGCCGCAGCCACAGACCGACGCAATAGGTCATGCAAGTCTCCCGGCCGTTCCGTCCCGACAGGGAGACTTGGCGCCGACGCCGCGCTTCAGGGCTCCCGGCCGTTCAAATAGTGCGCGGCGATTTCCTGACCCAAGGTGATGTTGTCGTCAATGACTTCGGTCAGGAAGTCGTGCAGGCCAGCTCCGATGATGCTTTCGACCCGGCCGAAGCGCAGCCGGGCGTGCAAGGCACCGGCCAGGCGGTGGCATTCGCCCCTGTCGCCGCCATTCGCGACGGCAATCTCCTGCAAGGTTGCCTCCACACGGCCGTAGCAGGCCAGCAGAGAGCGAGGCAGTTCCGGCCGCAGCAACAGCAACTCCGCCACCCGGCCGGGTTCCAGACGGGCATGATACACATGCTGGTAGGCTCTCAGGGCACCCACAGAACGCAGCACTGCCTGCCAATGCGCATAACAGGCGGCATCTTCCCCCGCATCCGGGCCGAACGAGCCGTGGCGGGCATCCAGCAGCCGCGCCGTGTTGTCGGCCCGCTCCAGGATGGTGCCGAGATGGGTGAAGCGCCAGGCGTCGTCGCGGAGCATGGTGTCGCCCACCGCGCCATTGAACAGAAGGGTGCGCGATTTCACCCATTCCAGGAATCCCGGCAGTTGGTCGCCCATGATGGCGGCCGAATCGAAGCGGCGGAACTCGATCCAAGTGTCGTTGATCGCCTCCCACATATCCACGGTCAGCGCGGTGCGGACCGAGCGGGCATTGCGACGTGCCGCCTCGATGCTGGCCGCGATGCCAGAAGAGTTGGCAAGGTCGAGCGTCAGCCACCGGACGGATTCAGCCTGGGCCATGGCGGAATGACGTTCACGGAATTCCGACTCGCAGCCCGCTACCACCATCAGTGCGCGCCATTCTCCCTCGGCGGCACCGTGCGATTCGGCCATCAGCGCCATGCGTAGCGTGGCGCCAAGGCCGCGCGCCACATTGCCCGCCCGCTCCGAATAGCGGCCCAGCCAGAACAGGCTGTCCGCGGTGCGCGACAGCATCAGCGCGCCTCCTGCCCGGCGGCGTCGTCCGGCGGAGCGGCACCCGGATCGGCAAGCGATTGCGTCATGCCGCCCAGGCTCTGCACCATGCCGCCCGGTCCCTGCGACTGGAAGGCTCCCTCATCCAGAACCCATGTATCCTTGGTGCCGCCGCCCTGGCTGGAATTCACCACCAACGAGCCTTCCCGCAGCGCCACCCGGGTGAGCCCGCCCGGCACCATGCGGATGCGGCGGCCGAACAGGATGAAGGGTCGCAGATCGACATGGCGCGGCTGGATGCCGGCTTCGCAAAGGGTGGGCACGGTGGAGAGCGCCAGGGTCGGCTGCGCGATGTAGTCTCCCGGCCGGGCAGCAATGCGGGTGGCGAAATCGGCCCGTTGCGCTTCCGTCGCATGCGGCCCCACCAGCATTCCATAGCCTCCGGAGCCCCGCGCAAGCTTCACAACAAGCTTGTCCAAATTAGCCAGAACATAGTCCCGGTCCGCCTCCCCTTCGCACATAAAGGTCGGCACATTGGCCAGGATCGGCTCCTCCTTGAGGTAGAAGCGGACCATTTCGGGCACATAAGGGTAGATGCCTTTGTCATCGGCAATCCCGGCGCCCGGTGCGTTGGCCAGGGTGACGTTGCCTGCGCGGTATGCCTCCATCAGCCCGGCGACGCCCAGAGCGCTGTCGGGCCGGAAGGCCTGAGGGTCCAGGTAATCGTCGTCGATGCGGCGATAGATGACGTCCACCCGCCGGGGTCCGGCGGTTGTGCGCATGAACACCACCTTGTCGCGCACGAACAGGTCCGCGCCCTCGACCAGCTCGACGCCCATCTCGTCGGCCAGAAAGGAATGCTCGTAATAGGCACTGTTGTAGGAGCCCGGCGTCAGCACCACCACCCGCGGATCGCCCTGACACGCGGGCGGCGCCAGGCTCTTCAGCGTTTCCAGCAATTCCTCGGGGTAGTGGGACACGGGCGCCACGCGGTGGCGGGAGAAGATCTCGGGGAAGAGACGGAACATCGCCTCCCGGTTCTCCAGCATATAGGAGACGCCTGAAGGGGTGCGGCAATTATCCTCCAGCACATAGAACTGGTCCGGCCCGGTACGCACCAGGTCGATGCCGGAGATCACCGTGTAGACGCCGCCCGGCGGGGTGAAACCCGCCATCTGCGGCAGATAGCCTTCGTTCTGCAACACCAACTCGGCCGGAATGCGGCCCGCCTTGATGATCTCCTGCGGTCCGTAAACATCGGCAAGAAAAGCGTTCAGCGCCCGCACCCGCTGCTCCAGCCCACGCGACAAACGGTCCCACTCGGAGCGCGACAGGATGCGCGGAATCACGTCGAAGGGGATCAGCCGCTCGGGATCGCCACCCTCTGTGTAGACGGCAAAGGTGACGCCGATGCGGCGGAACAGCACCTCCGCTTCCCGCCGCTTCTGTTCCAGCGCGGGCTGACCGGCCGCTTCGAGAAATCGGGCCATCTCCTCGTAGGGAGGGCGGATGCCGCCATCGGCATGCATCTCGTCGAAAGCGGGGGTGGTGCGTTCGGGCACGTTCGTTCCGGCGTCCTCATGAAAGATCACGCAAGGATCAGGCAATGGCCCCTCGCGGATCGGGCCCTCTGGAAGTCTCTTGCGAGTTGAACGCGCGTAACCTCTCCGCGCAAGCTGCCTTCACGCGAGATTTCACCCCGCTTTGGCCTTAACGACCCTGGCCTGCCCAACGCAGCGGCATGCGTGCATCCGGCGACGGCGTTGCCGGCCTCGGCAAAGGGGCACCAAGGGGCCGGAAGCTGGGACCCACCGCCTTGCGGGGCCAACGACCTGGACCCAAACTTCTTCCAGTGCCGTGTTTCGCCGGTGCCACCCTCGGGAGCGACAGGATGCTGCGACGTCCCCTACTCGGCGCCGCCATGCTCGGCCTAAGCGCGCCGCCAGTCCGTTCCGCCACCGCTGCGGATCAGGTCGATGTTGCACTTGTTCTGGCAGTGGATGCTTCGGGCAGCATTGCCGAGGCGGAGTTCAAGCTGCAGCGCGAGGGCTGTGCCGAAGCGGTGACACACCCGGCCGTTCTGGCCGCCATCACGGGCGGCCCGCTGGGCGGCGTCGCCTTGGCCATGGTGGAATGGGGCGCGCCGGGCGGCGCGGTGACAGTGGTGCCCTGGCGCACGGTCCGCGACGCTGCCTCCGCGGGGAAGTTGGCCGCGGCCTTTCGCGAAGCGCCACGGTCGCTGCAGAGTTACAACGCGATCGGCGACGCCATCGATCATGCCGTGGCGGAGATTGCCGGCTGCCCCTTCGAGGCGATGCGCGGCGTCATCGATCTTTCCGGCGATGCCGGCGACATGCGCAGCCGCCGCCCGGCCGCCGTGGCGCGCGACGCCGCGGTGGCGCAGGGGCTCACCATCAATGCGCTGGCGATCGAGAATGCCTACCGACCCGGCCTGGCCGCGCAGTACGAGGCGGAGGTGATCGGTGGGCCGGGCTGCTTCGTTGTCACCGCGGCAGGGCGGGAGGATTTCGCCCGCGCCATGAGGGTCAAGCTGGTGCGCGAGATCGCCGGCGTGCGGCGGCACCTGCCTGAGCAAGCGCTCTTAGCCTTCCGTAGACATTCGTCTGAAAAGCTGAGCTCTTTGCGATTGAGGTTCCCCTGGCATGCGCGCCATGGTAGCGAGAAGGGATGACGTCCGCGATCCGCAGGACGGCGCTTGCGCGCCGCCCAAGCCCCGCGGCGTTCCACTGCCATGAGGCAAGGAGCGCCTTACCGCCTCGCCCGAGAGGCAACACCGCTTTCCCCCGTAGGATCCCACATCAGTGGCTGACGGGTTTAACAATGGGTGTCGCCCTGCTTTGCGCACCTCTGATGCTGAGCCGCCCCGCGGAAGCCGGGCCCCGTTCGGCATGCCTCGATGCCGTCCGTGCGGCTGAGGCGAAGTACGACTTGCCTGATGGCCTGCTGGTGGCCGTGGCATTGGCCGAATCCGGCCTGCATGCTCACGCGCTGAACATCGGCGGTCAGGCCTACTATCCCGATTCACGGGCTGAAGCCCGGGCGCTGCTGGCCCGGTCCTCGGCCGGGGAATCGGTCATGGCCGGCTGCGTCCAGGTGAATGCCAAAGTGCACGCACGCAATGGCAGCGACTGGCCACTTGATCCCCGACGCGCCGCGGATTGGGCGGCGCGCTACCTGCGCGGGCATTACGAGGCCGCGGGCGACTGGGCCGCGGCGGTCCGGCGCTGGAATGGCGCGGGGTCCAAGGACAACAAGCTGGTCTGCCGCGTGGAGGCCAAGCTGCAGGCGGTAAGCCCTGGCAGCAGCGCACTCGGTGATCCGCGGTGCGGCAGCCAGAACCAGATGGCGCGCGAGCGGCGCAACGGCGAAGCGCTACTGGAACTGGCCGAGGCGCCCGGCTGAACGATGGTTGGGCTGGAGCATGCCGCTCCGGCCCAACATTATCCCTGAAGTGAGAACTTAAGCGCGGACGCCGCCGCGATCAGCCAGACGGCCCCGCCGACCTGCGCCCCCTTTCCCGCCACCAGCTTGATCAGCGCGTAGCTGATGAAGCCGAGGCCGATGCCGGTGGCGATCGAGAAGGTGAAGGGCATGGACAGCGCGGTGATCGCGGCCGGCATGAATTCGGTGGCGTCGTCCCAGTCGATGTCCCGCAGCCCTTGCGTCATCAGGCAGGCCACCAGCAGCAGCGCCGGCGCCGTGGCGAAGGCGGGGATCGAGGTCGCCAAGGGCGCCAGGAACAGCGTCAGCAGGAACAGCGCCGAAACGGTCAGCGCCGTGAGGCCGGTGCGGCCGCCTGCCTGGACCCCCGCCGCACTCTCGATGTAGGACACGGTGGTCGAGGTGCCGAGTGCCGCGCCGATCATCGCGCCGCCGGAATCGGCCATCAGCGCCCGTCCAAGCCGCGGCACCGAGCCATCCTTGCGCATCAGCCCGGCGCGGTGCGTTGTCGCGATCAACGTGCCGGCATTGTCGAGAAGATCGACGATAAAGAATGTGAAGACGATGCCCACCAAGCCGAGCCCCAGAGCTCCGGCCAGGTCCATCTGCAGGAAGGTGGGTGCCAGGGAAGGCGGCAGGGAAAAAATGCCATTGAACTGGGTCAGTCCGAAAGGAAGGCCCAGCAGCGCCGTCACCAGGATTCCGATGACGATGCCTCCGGTGACGCCCCGTGCCACCAAGCCGGCCGTCAACACGAAGCCCGCACAGGAGATCAGCGTCGCAGCCTCGCCCAGCGGGCCCAGGCTCACCAGCGTGGCCGGGTTGTCCACCACAAGCCCCATGCCGCGCAAGCCGATCAGGCCCAGAAAGAACCCGATGCCTGCGGCAATTCCCAGCTTCAGCGAGATGGGAATGCTGTTGATGAGCCACTCGCGGAAGCCGGCCAGCGAAACGGCAAAGAAGATGATGCCCGACAGGAACACCGCGCCCAGTGCCACCTGCCATGGCACGCCCATGGCGCCGACCACGGCAAAGGCGAAGTAGGCGTTCAGCCCCATGCCCGGCGCCAGCGCGATGGGATAATTGGCCAGCAGCCCCATCAGCGCGGAGCCGATGGCGGCGGCGAGGCAGGTGGCCACGAAGGCCGCGCCATGGTCGATGCCGGCGGCAGCCATGATGCCGGGGTTGACCACGACGATGTAGGCCATGGTCAGAAAAGTCGCGAGGCCGGCCAGCACCTCGCGGCGCGGGGTTGTTCCGCGCTCGGCGAGGCCGAAGAAACGTTCCAAGGCACCATCTCCCTGCTGTGGCCCAAGAATGAGGCAATAGGCATGCCAGTACGAGGCAGAGCTTGTCCCAGATTTGTTATTCGCCGGCCAGGTGCTCTCCCACCCGGCCCCGAGCCGGTCTAAAGAAGGTCGAGAAGCCGCAACGCCGCACACCCGCGAGCCCCCGGCCTACCAGAAGGCGCGATCTGCGCAGATCAGGAGACCAGACGAATGGTGTCACGCCGCATGATGGGAACCGCCGCCGGCCTCGCCCTGGCCGTGGTGGGCTCGGCCTCCTTGGGCGCGGGCCCTGCCGCCGCACAGGCCGGCGAGACGACTTTCGACCGCATCCGCCGCACCAAGAAGCTGCGCAGCGCGGCGGTCATCGGCGCCGCGCCCTATTACCACAAGGACCTCGCCAGCGGGCAGTGGCGCGGCTTCTACATCGACATGCTGCGGATGCTGGCGGAAGAGCTGGAGGCCGAGCTGGAGCTGGCTGAGACGACCTGGGGCAACGCGGTACTCGACCTGCAGTCCAACAAGATCGACATCTTCTTCGGGCTGAACCCGACGCCGAAGCGCGCCCTCGTCGTGGATTTCTCCGTTCCCTGCTTCAACAACGCCTTTTCCTTCCTGGCCAAGAGCGGCTTCCAGGCCAAGACCTGGGACGAGCTGAACAAGCCGGAAGTCAAGATCGCCGTCGATACCGGCTCCTCGCAGGATCAGGTCGTGACGCGGCTGCTGCCCAAGGCCAGTGTGTCGCGCTTCAAGAGCGCGGACGAGGCAACCATGGCGGTGCAGTCCGGCCGGGTGAACGCGCAATGCCTGGTGATGATGCTGTCGCTGGCGGCGAAGAAGAAGATCCCCGGCATGGACGTGTTCGTGCCGAGCCCGGTCTTCGCCACCACCTCCAATGCAGGGTTCCGCCGCGAGGCCGACAAGACCTGGCGCGACTACGTCAACACCTGGATCGAGTTCAACAAGGGCCTGGGCGCGGTACGCTCCGCCATCGTGTCCAACATGGACCTCGTTGGCATCACCGAGGCCGATTTCCCGCCGGGCATCACGCTCTGACTTGAACGGGCGCGCTGCCAAGACAGCGCGTCCCCTTCCGGACTCTACGCATGTACCAATGGGATTTCGGCATCCTCTGGGGATACCGCTTTCTGTTCCTGAACGGGCTCTGGGTCACGCTGGCGTTCACCGTCGCCATCGTGGTGCTGGGGCTGGGCGTGGGGCTGCTGGCCGGGCTGATGCGCCTGTCGCGCTTCGCGCCGCTGCGCTGGCTGTCCCAAGGCTATGTCGAGGTGTTCCGCTGCACGCCGATCCTGGTGCAGCTGGTCTGGTTCTACTACGCCCTGCCGATCCTGGCCGGCATCGAGATGACGGCGACCACCGCGGCCGTGCTGGCCCTTTCCCTTTATGGCGGCTCGTTCTACGCGGAGATCATCCGCGGCGGCATCAACTCCATCGAGGCCGGGCAGAGCGAGGCGGCGCTGGCGCTGGGCATGACGCCTGCGCAATCCATGCGCCGCATCGTGCTGCCGCAGGCGCTGAAGCGCATGGTTCCGCCGTTGATGAACCAGTCGATCATCCAGCTCAAGAACACCTCGCTGGTCTCGGTGCTGGCTGTCCCGGATCTGCTCTACCAGGGGCAGGCGGCGGCGCATGACAGCTACCGACCGCTGGAGATCTACAGCCTCATCGCGGTGATCTACTTCGTTGTGCTGTTCCCGCTGACCCTGCTGGTCGGGCGGCTGGAACGCCGGCTGGCTCGCGCGGATTGAGGAGGCGGCGATGAGCGAAGCAATGATCGAGGTCGCTGCCCTGCAGAAGCGCTTCGGCGACAACACGGTGCTGCGCAGTGTCGACATGAAGGTCGGGCGTGGCGAGGTGGTAGCGTTGATCGGTCCGTCGGGATCCGGAAAGTCGACGTTGCTGCGATGCCTGAACCTGCTGGTGGTGCCGGATGGTGGTGCCGTGCGCATGGGCGAGCGGCGCTTCACCTTTGGCGGCGGCGCTGCTCTGCCCGGCACCCAGGCACTGGCGAAGTTCCGCGCCGCGACCGGCATGGTGTTCCAGCAATTCAACCTGTTCCCGCACAAGACCGCGCTGGAGAACGTCATGGAAGGGCCCGTCGTGGTCCGCCGCATGGCAAGGGGCGAGGCGGAGACGCTGGCGCGCGAATTGCTCGGCAAGGTCGGGCTGTCGGACAAGGCGGACCAGTATCCTTCGCGCCTTTCGGGTGGGCAGAAGCAGCGCGTGGCCATCGCCCGCGCCCTCGCCATGCAGCCCGAGGTGATGCTGTTCGACGAGGCGACCAGCGCCCTCGACCCCGAACTGGTTGGCGAAGTGCTGGCCGTGATGCAAGCCCTCGCCGCAGAGGGCATGACCATGGTGATCGTGACGCACGAGGTGGCCTTCGCCCGCGATGTTGCCGACCGCGTCGTGTTCCTGCGCGACGGCATCATCATCGAGGACGGACCGGCGCGGCAGGTGATCGATGCGCCGCGCGAGGAGGCAACGCGTGCCTTCCTTTCCCACTTCCATCGCCAGCGGGAATCCTGAGCCGTGACAGAAGGCCCCATCCTCGACCGCATGCGCCTGTTCCTGGTCGAGAGCCCGATCAAGATGGCCCGTGCCCAGGGCGTCGGCTCTGTCAGGGGCAGCGTCAAGCGCGTGCTGATCGAGCTTTCCACGCGCTGCGGCGTCACCGGCTGGGGCGAGGCCGCACCTTGGGAGGTCTTCACCAACACGCCGGAAAGCGCCTTCTCGGCGCTGGATCTTTATCTTCGCCCTGTCGTGATCGGCCATCCGGCGCGGCATGTGCGCGCGCTCATGGCGAAGCTGGACCGTACCGTGACGGGTTGCACCGATGCCAAGGCGGGCATCGAGATGGCCGTGCTCGACATCCTGGGCCAGTCGCAAGGGGTGTCGGTGGCAGACCTGCTGGGCGGGCGGGTGCGCGAAAGCATCCCCCTTTCCTTCTCCATTGCCGACCCGGATTTCGCCGCCGACCTCGCGCGCATGCACGCCATGGTTCCAGCGGGCAACCGGCTGTTCAAGGTGAAGACCGGCGTGAAGCCACATGCCGAGGACATGGCGCATCTCGAGGCGATCCGCGATGCCTTTGGCGATACGGTTGACCTCCGGCTCGACTACAACCAAGCGCTGGAGCCGTTCCGCGCCATGACGGTGCTGCGCGAAGTCGACCGCTTCCGCCCCACCTTTATCGAGCAGCCCGTGCCGCGAAGGCATCTGGACGCCATGGCCGGCTTCGCCCAGGCGCTGGACACGCCCATCCTGGCCGATGAAAGCTGCTTCGACGCAACAGACCTGCTGGAAGTGGTGCGGCGCCAAGCCGCCGATGCCATCAGCGTCAAGCTGATGAAATGCGGCGGCATGCTGAAGGCACAGGCAATGATGGCGATTGCTGATACAGCCGGCCTGCCGGGCTATGGCGGCACGTTGTGGGAAGGCGGGATCGCGCTGGCTGCCGGCACGCAGCTGATTGCCGCGTCGGCGGGCATCTCTTTAGGCTGCGAGTTCTACATGCCGCACCATGTGCTGACCGAAGACGTGCTGGAAGAGCGCATCCCGCATGAGAATGGCGCGGTGATCGTGCCCAAAGCACCGGGCCTCGGCATCCGCGTCAGCGAGCACTCACTGAAGCACGGGGCGAAGCATCTGGCCACGGCCGGGTAAACGCCACGCTTGTTCCCTCCCCTCGCTCCCCGGCAAGCTGCTGCGCCTGGAATGAGGAAGAGGCCATGACCATCATCCTGCATCACCTGGAGCGCTCACGCTCGCTCCGGGTGCTCTGGCTCCTGAAGGAGTTGGACCTCCCGCATGTGATCCGCCGCTACAAGCGCGACCCGGTGACCAGGCTGGCACCGGCCGAGTTGAAGCAGGTTCATCCGCTGGGCAAAGCGCCCGTCATCACGGTGGATGGCCTGTGCATCGCGGAGAGCGGCGCCATCGCCGAGTTCCTGGTGGATCGGGCCGGTGGCCAGCTTGGCGCGCCGGCCGTGCCGGGCGAGCGGCTGCTGTACCGGCAGTTCCTGCACTACGCCGAGGGCTCGCTGATGCCGGCCCTGCTGAACATCCTGGTGCTGCGGCAGTTGGGTGAGGCCGGCGCACCGGCGATGCCGCAGCGCCAGGCCATGCTGGACAACCATCTCGACTGGCTGGAGAACGAGCTGTCCGTCCGGGACTGGTTCGCGGGGCGCGAATTCACCGCCGCCGACGTGTTGATGAGCTTTCCACTGGAAGTCTCGACGCAGATCGGAGGACTCGACGCGGCAAGGCCGGGGCTGTGGAACTGGCTGCACCGTATTCATGCCAGGCCGGCCTATCAGGCAGCCTCAGCAGAGGCCGCGGACTGAGAATCGGGTCCTCCCGTTTAACCAGACGCCGGAGCCGCCGATGCCCGAGGAGTCGCCGCCGGTGGCGGGCACCGGATGGTCCAAAACAAAACGCCCCGCCTGGGGCGGGGCGTCCTGTCCGGCTGATCGCGGGGCGATCAGACCGAGTAGTACATCTCGAACTCGACCGGGTGCGGCGTGTGCTCGAAACGGTACACGTCCTGCCACTTCAGCTCGATGTAGCTCTCGATCTGGTCCTTCGAGAACACGTCGCCGGCCAGCAGGAACTCGTGGTCGGCGGCCAGCGCCTCGAGCGCTTCGCGCAGCGAGCCACACACCGTCGGAATGCCCTTCAGCTCCTCCGGCGGCAGGTCGTACAGATCCTTGTCCATGGCTTCGCCCGGGTGGATCTTGTTCTTGATGCCGTCAAGGCCGGCCATCAGCATCGCGGCGAAGGCCAGGTAGGGGTTGGCCGTCGGGTCCGGGAAGCGGACCTCGACGCGCTTGGCCTTCGGGTTCGTCGCATACGGGATGCGGCAGGAGGCCGAGCGGTTGCGGGCAGAATAGGCCAGCAGCACCGGTGCCTCGAAGCCCGGGATCAGGCGCTTGTAGGAATTGGTGGAAGGGTTGGTGAAGGCGTTCAGCGCCTTGGCGTGCTTGATGATGCCGCCGATGTAGTACAGCGCCTCGTTCGACAGGTCGGCGTAGCCGTTGCCGGCGAAGACCGGCTTGCCGCCCTTCCAGATCGACTGGTGAACATGCATGCCCGAGCCGTTGTCGCCGTAGATCGGCTTCGGCATGAAGGTCGCGGTCTTGCCGTAGCTGTGCGCGACGTTGTGGATCACGTACTTGTAGATCTGCATGTGGTCGGCATGCTGCACCAGGGGCCCGAAGCGGGTGCCCAGCTCGTGCTGCGACTGCGCCACCTCGTGATGGTGCTTCTCGCCGGCCACGCCCATCTCGATCATGGTGGACAGCATCTCGGCGCGCAGGTCGACTTCGCTGTCGACCGGGTTCACCGGGAAATAGCCGCCCTTGACCACCGGGCGGTGGCCCATGTTGCCCTCGGGGTAGTCCTTCAGGCTGGAGCCCGGACCCTCGATGCTGTCGAGCTGATAGATGCCGTAATTGCCGCCCGTGCCGAACTTCACGTTGTCGAAGATGAAGAACTCGGCCTCAGCGCCGAACAGCGCGGCATCACCGATGCCGGTGGAAGCGACATAGGCCTCGGCCTTCTTGGCCGTGGAGCGCGGGTCGCGCGAATAAGATTGGCCCGTCGAAGGCTCGATGATGTCGCAGATCAGGATCAGCTGCGGCTTGGCGGCGAACGGGTCCATGCAGGCCGTGTCAGCATCCGGCATCAGGATCATGTCGGACTCGTTGATCGCCTTCCAGCCGGCGATCGAGGAGCCGTCGAACATGATGCCGTCCGTGAACATCTCCTCCTCGATGGTGGAGACATGCTGGGCGGTGTGGTGCCACTTGCCTTTCGGGTCGGTGAAGCGGAAATCAACGTACTCGACGCTGTTCTCCTTGATCATCTCCATGACCTTGGCAACGGCGCCTGATTCAGCGGCTGCGGGCTTCTTCGCCATCGTGCTGTCCTGTTTCCCTAATCAACGCTCAAACCACTTCGCGGCCCCGGTCAGTGCCGGAACCACGTCGGCATATCGCTGGCGCTGGCCAGACCATTCGCCGGGTCGTCCTCATGCACGCAGCGCGCCGGAGGCGACTGCGGCAGAAATTTTCTTTGGAGCTCAGACGGCGTCCTCGCCACGCTCCCCGGTACGGATGCGGATCACTTCCTGCACGTCGGAGATGAAGATCTTGCCATCGCCGATGCGGCCCGTGCGGGCGGCGTTCTGGATCGCTTCCACGGCACGCTCGGCCAGATCGTCGGCGCAGACCACCTCGATCTTCACCTTGGGCAGGAAGTCGACCACGTACTCGGCGCCGCGGTACAGCTCGGTATGGCCCTTCTGCCGGCCGAAGCCCTTGGCCTCCAGAACTGTCAGGCCCTGAAGCCCGATCTCGTGCAGCGCGTCCTTCACCTCATCGAGCTTGAAGGGCTTGATGATCGCCTCGATCTTCTTCATCGGCTCCGTTCACGGTTGCGACCCGGGGCGGCGGGGACCGACGCGGATCACAGACCGTCCTTCCATCCTCCCGGGTTTTCCGCCCACGCCTGACTGTCACGGGCGTCGGGGCGGCTTAACCGCTGTGTCGCATGGGGCAGCCTTCGCGGGCAATGGGAGCGTGACGGTTTTTCCGCTCCGCGAGACATGGCCGCGCCTCGGAAGCAGGCATCCTGCCTCAGGAAGTGGCAGCCATGCCCAGCCTGCTGTTGCATCCCGGGGTGGCGGGCGGCATGATCCGCCGCCGCCCGGGGCCGGGGCGGGGGCGCGCGCCCTGTGAGGATGAGAGCGCTCCGGATCAGCGGGCTGCGCAGTGCCGGCGGACTCGACGCCGTCGGCCCTACCTGGACAAGCCGTATCCTTTCCCATGAAGAACCAGAACGAACTGCTTTCCGCCAGCGGTACCACCATTTTCACGGTGATGTCGGCCCTTGCCATGCAGCATGGCGCCATCAACCTCGGCCAGGGCTTCCCGGACGAGGAAGGGCCCGTAGATGTGGTGCGCGCCGCCGCCGAAGCGCTGCTGGACAACCGTAACCAGTACCCGCCCCTGACCGGCCTGCCGGAGCTGCGCCAGGCCGTCGCCGACGCCAACCGCCGCTTCTATGGACTGGAAATAGACGCCAACGCTGAGGTGGTCGTTACTTCCGGCGCCACAGAGGCGATCACGGCTTCCCTGATGGCGGTGCTGAACCCCGGCGACGAGGTTGTGCTCCTGGAGCCGCTCTATGACACTTACCTGCCAGTAGTGCGGCTGCTAGGCGGTGTGCCGCGTCTCGTGCGGCTCGCACCACCGAAATGGGAATTGCCGCGTGCGGAGCTTGCCGCCGCCTTCGGCCCGAAGACCAAGGCGATCCTGCTGAACACGCCGATGAACCCGGCGGGCAAGGTGTTCACCGCCGCCGAACTGGCCTTTATCGCCGATCTCTGTCAGCGCCACGACACCTATGCCGTGTGCGACGAGGTTTACGAGCATCTGACCTTTGACGGCTGGCGCCACATCCCGCTGATGACCCTGCCCGGCATGCGGGAGCGGTGTCTGCGCATTGGCTCGGCCGGGAAGACCTTCAGCCTGACCGGATGGAAGGTCGGCTACATCACCTGTGACCGTTCGCTGGCCGGCAATGTCGCCAAGGCGCACACGAACTTGACCTTCACCACGCCGCCCAACCTGCAGCGCGCTGTGGCCGTAGGGCTTGCCAAGGATGACGATTACTTCACCAGCCTGGCAACAGGCCTGCAGGCCCGGCGCGATCAACTGGCATCCGGACTCACGGCGCTGGGCTTCTCCTTGCTGCCCTGCAACGGAAGCTACTTCATCACCGCCGATTTTACCCCGCTTGGCTTCCACGGCGACGATGTGGCGTTCTGCCGACACCTAACAGAGGTCGCCAAGGTGACGGCGATCCCCGTTTCTGCCTTCTACGCGGGAGGCGATGCGCCGGGGCACTATGTGCGCTTTGCCTTCTGCAAACGCGAATCTGTTCTGGAAGAAGCGCTGCAACGCCTGCGTGCCTGGAAGAAGGACTATTCGCCGGAGCGTCTGGCACAGGCCGGTTAGAACAACCTCGCATGGCGCGCATGCACGCGCGCCGCGAGAGTTCCGCAGGCCCTGCCCGGCTTTGCTGAACGTCGCTTCACTTTTGCGCGCGGGTTGCCTTGTTCCTGCCACAGTGGGGCAGAACATTCCGCCCCGCGTCATATCGGATGTAGAACTGGACTACATCGAACCTGACGCATGGCAAGGATCCCGCAGCCGCAAAGCGAGTCACGAACACCATGTCCAAGGCCTTTCTGACCCAGGTCATCCAGGAATCCACCGGCTGCACTGGCGTCGCCGCCAACCGTGCCGCCGGCGAGCTGATCGCCGCGATTGTCCGCGAAATGAAACGGAATGGCGGCTTTACCCTGCCGAGCTTCGGCACCTTCTCCGTGCGCAAGACCAAGGCCCGCAAAGGCATGAACCCACGCACCGGCGAGGCGGTGAAGGTAAAGGCCGGCAAAACTGTACGCTTCAAACCCTCCCCCAACCTCCGCAAGGCTGTGTGACACCCGGCGGGCGCGGCCGGCCAGGCTTGGCTAGCCGCGCTCCGGCTGAACTCTGCTACAGATCCTTCCAGGGCTTGCGGGCCCACATTTCCTGCAAGCGTGCATCCAGCCCCAGCACGGCGCTGCGGTATTCGTCCCCGATCATGGGACGCAGCGGCATCTGCGTGCGCTGCGCTTCGGCCTGGAATTGCGGGTCGGCGAGTGCCGCCTTGAATACGGCGAGCAGCTTCTCCCGCACCTCTCCCGGCAGGCCTGGCGGCGCCACGATGCCGCGCTGAGCTCCTGCCACGACCTTGACACCCTGCTCCGTCAGCGTGGCGATTTCCTGCAGATTGGGATCGCGCTGTGCCCCGGCCTGCGCCAGGCAACGGAAGCGCCCGTCCCGGAATCCCGGATTGCCTTCGCTGACATTGAAGCAGCCGATATCGACGTGCCCCCCCAGCACCGCTGTTTGCAGCGGCGCCGCGCCGTTGAAGGGGACGTGGCTGAGCTGAATGCCCGGCAGCGCCTGTTCCAGTTCCAGCATCACCAGATGGTCATCCGAGCCGATACCGGTGGTGCCGAAGCTCAACGGGCCGCGCTTGGCGCGCTCGATCATGTCCGCCAGATCCTTGACCGGCGAATCCTTGTTGACCCAGAGGCCACCCGGATCGTCCACCACATTGGCGATGTAATCGAACTCGGCGACCCGGTAGCGTACCGGACGCTCGAATGGGATGGTCATCATGGCGGGCGAGGTCACCGCCCCCAGGATGTAGCCATCGGGTCGCGCGGTGAAAGCGGCCTCCATGCCGATCTGGCTGCCGGCGCCGGGCCGATTCTCCACGATGAAGTTGCTGCCTGGCAGGTGTCGCTGCGCCGCCACGGCGACCAGCCGAGCCATCTGATCCACGCCACCGCCGGGCGGAAAGGGCACGATGATCACGATCGGCCGCTCGGGCCATGCCGTTGCGGCGCCGGCGTGCCTGATCAATGTGGGGTGAGCCAGCGCCGTGACGGCACCGAGCCCCGCCCCACTGGCCAAGAGGCCGCGGCGGGTCCATTCCATTCTTGTCTTCCTCTCCCATTCTCCGGCACACCCGCCACCCGCCCCTGTTCCTGAACGGGGTGGCATTGGCCGGGCTTCAGCCCTTGGTCTTGCGGCTGGCCTCGTAGCGGGCCTTGTTCTCGGCGTTCGGTGGATACAGGCCGGGCAGCGAGGCACCCCCCTCCACCTCCGACATGATCCAGCTTTCCTGCGCCTCCTGCTCGGCGGCCTGCTCCACCACCTCGTCCAGCAGCGCCTGCGGGATCAGCACCGCACCGTCGTCATCCACCACTACCACGTCGTTGGGGAACACCGCGACGCCACCACAGCCCACCGGCTCCTGCCAATTGATGAAGGTGAGCCCGGCAACCGAGGGCGGCGCCGCGGCCCCCTGGCACCAAACCGGCAGCCCGGTGCCGATGACGCCAGCCCCATCGCGCACCACGCCGTCAGTAACCAGCGCCGCGACCTTTTTCTTGGCCATGCGGGCACACAGGATATCGCCGAAGATGCCGGCATCGGTCACGCCCATGGCATCGGCGATCACGATCGCCCCTTCCGGCATGGCCTCGATCGCCGAGCGGGTGGAGATCGGGTTCGACCAGGAGGCCGGGGTCGCCAGATCCTCGCGCGCCGGCACGAAGCGCAGGGTGAAGGCGCGTCCCACCAGGCGCGGCTGACCGGGCTTGAGGGGCCGCGTGCCGCGCATCCACACGTTCCGCAGCCCCTTCTTCAGCAGCACGGTGGTCAGGGTGGCGGTGGAGATGCCCGACAGGATCTCGATGACCTTGCGGTCGAGCGGCTGGACTTCGGTCGCCATGGGGGTGCCTTCTCATAGGGTCGGAGTTCCGCCTATCCTGCGGGACCACGCGCCACCGGAAAACCCTTTCTTTCCTGCTTTCGAGCGATAGGTTTTCCATCGATGGACACGCGTTTCCTGGAAAGCTTTGTCGCCGTGGTGGAGGAAGGCTCGATCGCCGCTGCCGCCCGCCGCCTCAACCTCACGCCTGCCGCCCTGGCGCAACGCATCCAGACGCTGGAGGCCGATCTGGGCAGCCCACTACTGCAACGCGCCGGCCGTGCCGTGGTGCCGGCGGAGGCAGGACTGGCCATCCTGCCGCGCGCCCGTGCCCTGCTGCGTGACCTTCGGGATCTGCGGGACAGTGCCCAGGAAGGCGTGGTGGCGGGCGAGTTGCGGCTGGGCGCCATTGCCACCGGCCTGACGGGGCTGCTGCCCGGGATGCTGGCTGGCCTTGCCGCGCGCTTCCCGGCCGTGGAGGTGCATGTCTCGCCCGGCATCTCGTCCGACCTGTACCAGCGCGTGGTGGCGGGCGGCCTGGACGTGGCGTTGATCGTGCAACCGGAGTTCGCCCTGCCCAAGAGTTGCGACTGGCGCGTGCTTCGGGAAGAGAAGTTGATCGCCCTGGCTCCGGCGCGGCTTGGCACCGCCGATCCGCACGCGCTGCTCGGCGCCGAGCCGTTCATCCGCTACGACCGCCATCAGTGGGGGGGAAGGATCGCCGATCGCTACCTGCGCGAGGCCCGCATCCGCCCACGCGAGAGGTTTGAGCTGGATGCGCTGGATGCCATCGCGGTGATGGTGGATCGCGGGCTCGGCGTATCCCTGGTGCCAGACTGGGCGCCACCTTGGCCGGCCGGCCTTTCCCTTTCGCGCCTGCCGCTTCCGCTGCCCGTGCCGCCACGCCGCATCGGCTTGCTCTGGTCGCGGAACCCGGCACGGCTGCGGCTGGTGCGGGCGCTGCTGGACCAGCCACATCCCTCCGGCCAAGATGGCGGTTGAGAAAGCGGCGTGGGAGACTACCAGCACGATGGCGGCCTACATCAATCGGCTACCGGGCGATCCGGCGCCGTATTTTCACCAGCGTTCTGTGGCCAATCCGAACTACGCCTTCGACACGGCCGCCGGGCGCTGGCTGGTTCTCTGCTTTCTGGGCAGCGCCGCCGACGCTCACAGCCAGGCCGCGCTGACTGCCGTAACGGCCCGCACGGACCTGTTCGATGACGAGCATGCCAGCTTCTTCGGCGTCAGCACCGATCCGGCGGACGAAGCCAGGGGCCAGCTGCGCGACCGCTACCCGGGCTATCGTTTTCTCTGGGACATGGATCGTTCCGTCAGCCGCCTCTACGGTGCTGCGGCGCAGGACGACACGGCAGCTCCGCTGCGCCGTCTCTGGGTGGTGATGGATCCTACCCTTCGCATCCGTCATGTGATCCCCTTCAGGCCCGATCGTGGCGATATCCCGGAGGCACTGGCGGCGCTGGATGCCTTGCCACCGCCCGCTGCCTTCGCGGGATTTCCGCTCCAGGCGCCGGTTCTCGTGCTGCCCGGGCTCTTCGAGCCGGCGCTGTGTCAGGAACTGATCGCGTTGTATGAAAGCGAGGGCGGAGAGGAATCCGGCTTCATGCGCGATGTGGGTGGCCGCACCGTGCTCATGACCGATGCAGGCCACAAGAAGCGCCGGGATTGCACCATCGCCGATTCCGCGTTGATCAAGCGATTGCAGGAGCGGTTCCATCGCCGCGTGGTGCCGGAGATCGCCAGGGCCTTTCAGTTCCAGGTCACACGGATGGAGCGCTACATCGTGTCCTGCTACGCCGCCGAGGAAGGCGGGCATTTCCGTGCCCACCGCGACAACACCACTCTGGGCACGGCGCACCGCCGCTTCGCCGTTTCGGTCAACCTGAACGATGCGTTCGAGGGCGGCGAAGTCAGCTTCCCGGAATACGGGCCGCGCAGCTTCAAGGCGCCGGCCGGCGGCGGCGTGGTGTTCTCCTGCTCGCTGCTCCATGCGGTTTCGCCAGTGACGCATGGACGGCGCTTCGCCTTTCTGCCCTTCCTCTACGACGAGGCGGCCGCAAAGCTTCGGGAAGAGAACCGGGTGCATCTGGCGCCGCGGCAGAAAGGCCCGAGAGGTGCCATTCCTCCCCCACCGGCCTGACAAGCGCCCGACATCCACCGCGTCGGTTCCAGGACACCGGAGGGCGGTGACCCTTCACCTCGTTGACAGGTAGATGGGCAGCAATTGCTTGTGGTCGCCGTTGAAGTTTCCGAGGGCCACCGGGACACCGTCCGGGAAGCGCCACAGGATCGCAGGGCGTCTCTCGCCAGGAACGTCGGAGGGAGCCAAAGCCCCCTCCTCCACTAGGCAGCCTGGAAAACCGGCCTTTCCGCTGCCGGCGATGCCTCGCGCAGCCGCAGGAGCAGGGCTTGCACCGGGTGCGCCAGCGTCACTCCATCGAAGCGCTTCACCTGGGAACGGCACGAATAGCCGCTGGCCAGCAGCCGCTCTCCATTCCTCGCCACATGTCCTTGCCAGCTCAGCCCGTAGAGCTTTTCAGACAGCGCCTTGTGCTCCGCCTCATGTCCGAAGGTACCTGCCATGCCGCAGCAGCCCGAGGCCAGAACCTTCAATGGCGTGCCCAGCTTCGCGAACACCGCCTGCCAATCCTTGACCGAGCCCGGCGCATTGGTGCGCTCCGTGCAATGGGGCAGCAGAGCGAAGCCTTCCCCGCTGGCCAGAGTCGGGATCAGGTGCAGGCGCCTCGCCAGCCATTCCTGGGGCAACAGGACCGGCGCCACCTCGCCCTCGATCGCCTTGTACTCGCTGCGATAAGTCAGCGTCATGGAGGGATCGACGCCGATCAGGCCAATGCCCGTGAGCGCCAGTTCGCGCAGCATGGCGGCGTTGGCCTCGGCCTGGCGGCGGAACTTTCCAAGGAAGCCATGCACATGCAACGGCTTTCCATTGGGACGGAAAGGCGCGAGCCAGGGGGTGAAGCCCATGAGCTGGAGCGCCTCGGCCAGGTCCAGCACCAGCCGCGTCTCGAAATAGCTGGTGAAGGCATCCTGCACGATGACCACATGGCGCTCGCGCTCCGTCTCCGGCACCGCGCGAAGGGCCTCCGGCATGGCGCGGCGGACGCCACGCTTCGCCGCCTCCGCTTCCAGAGCGATGCCGCTGAACAGCGGCGCATCCACCAGCCCGGCCTTGACGGAGAGCGCACGACCGATGCCGCTGCCCATCATCGCATTGGCCAGCTTCGGCATCCGGGCGCCCAGCGGCAACATGCCTTCAAGCTGCCCAACCAGATGGTCCTTCAACGGGCGCAGATAACGGCCGTAGTAAAGCTCCATGAACTTGGCGCGGAAGCTCGGCACATCCACCTTGATCGGGCACTGCCCGGTGCAGGATTTGCAGGCCAGGCAGCCATCCATGGCCTGCTTTACCTCGGCCGAGAAATCGGCCTTGCCCCGCCGCAGCTCCCGGCTGTTGCGGATCTTCGCTGGCAAATCGGTGAAGAACCCGCCTGCGCGGATGCGCTTCGCCTCGGCCGAAGGATCGACCCCTGCATCGGCGAGCTGGCGTAGCCATTCGCGGATCAGGCTGGCACGTCCCTTCGGGGAATGCCTCCGGTCGCCCGTTCCCTTGAAGGAGGGGCACATGGCATCCTGCGCGTCGTAGTTGAAACAGGCACCATTGCCGTTGCAGTGCAGCGCCTCCTCGAAGACGGCGCGGGTCTCGGCAGGGATGACGCGGTCGCGCTGGCCGCGCATGGGCACAGTATCGATGGCCAGCAGCGCCTCGCCATCAGGGGCGGCGATCTTTCCAGGGTTGAGCTGGTTGCGCGGGTCGAAGGCCGCCTTCAAGGCCTGCAGCGCCGGGTAGAGCGGCCCGAACACCTCCGGCACGTATTCCGAGCGCACGCCCTTGCCGTGCTCGCCCCAGAGCAGGCCGTTGTATTTGCGGGTGAGCGCGAACACCTCGTCGGAAATGGCGCGGATGCGGGCCTCGGCGCCTTCCTCCTTCATGTCGATGGCCGGGCGGACATGCAGCACACCGGCATCCACATGGCCGAACATGCCGTACTCCAGCCCCCGCCGGTCCAGCGCCGCGCGGAACTCGGCGATGAAGTCGGCCAGATGCTCGGGCGGGACGGCCGTGTCCTCGACAAAGGGGATGGGCCGCTTCTCGCCCTGCATGTTGCCGAGCAGGCCGACGCCCCGCTTGCGCATGCCCTGGATGCGCTCGCCCGCCTCGTCCCAGGCAATGGTATAGCCGTAGCGGCCGAAGCTTCGCCCTTCTTCCGCCAGCCGTGCCTCCACCGGGGCCAGCCTCCCGCGCACTTCGCTTTCGCTGTCGCCGACGAACTCAATCAGGTTGATGCCGGCGGCGATGCCTTCCGGATCGTCGGGGAAATATTCCTTGATGCCTTCCCAGACGATGTCGCCGCGCGCCAGGGACAGCACCTTGCTGTCCACCGTTTCGACCGAGGCGGCACCCAGCGCCATCAGCACCCGCGCATCACGCAGCGCCGCGTCGAAGGAGCCGTAGCGCAGATTGACCAGTACGCTGCGCTTCGGGATCGGCAGCACGCGGATCCTGGCTTCGGCGATCATCGCCAGCGTGCCCTCGGAGCCGCACAGCACCGAGTTCAGGTCGAACCGGCCCTCGGCGTCGCGCAGATGCGCCAGATCGTAGCCGGTGAGGCAGCGGTTCATCCGCGGAAAGCGCTCGGCGATCAGCGCCGCATGCTCTCGCGAAATCCCGTCTGCCACGCGGTGGATGGCGCCCACCATGTCCTGCCGGCGCGCGACGGCGGAGAGTTCCGCATCGTCTATGGGCGACGAATCCCAGATCGTGCCGTCGAGCAGAACCACCTTGAGCGCCAGCACATGGTCACGCGTCTTGCCGTAGAGGCAGGAGCCCTGGCCACAAGCATCAGTGGAGATCATGCCGCCCATGGTGGCGCGGTTGCTGGTGGAGCATTCCGGCGCGAAGAACAGCCCGAGTGGCTTCAACGCGGCATTCAACGCATCCTTGACCAGGCCCGGCTCGACCCGGACCCAGCCTTCCTTCTCGTTGATTTCCAGGATGCGGGTCATGTGGCGGGACAGGTCCACCACCACGCCGTCCGTCAGCGACTGGCCGTTGGTGCCGGTGCCACCGCCCCGCGGCGCGAAATGGACCCCCGTGAAGCGCGGATCGGCCGACACCTTCGCGATCCGCACCAGGTCCTCGGTCGTGCGCGGGAAGCACACGGCCTGGGGCAGGCGCTGATAGATGGAATTGTCGGTCGCCATGACCGTGCGGTCACCGTCCCCATGGGACAGATCGCCGGAGAAACCGCGCAGCCGCAGCTCTTCAAGAAAGGCCACGGCCGGCGAGGCAGGCGCCGGAACCCCGGCAAGACGCGGTATCATCGGGCAGGCGGTCTTTCGGTGAAGGTCAGCGGCCCTTCCACTGGGGCGGGCGCTTGTTCAGGAAGGCGTCCATCCCCTCGCGGAAATCCTCGCTCATATAGCACATCAGCACCAGATCCTCGCCTTCCTCGGCGGAGATCTTATGGGCCAGGCGGCGGATAGCCTCCTTGGTGGCGCGCAGCGTCAGCGGCGCGTTGCCGGCGATGGTGGTGGCCACTTCGAGGGCCCGCGCCTGCAGGTCGCCGCCCTCGGGCACCACCTCGTGCAGCAGCCCGGCCTGCAGCGCCTCATCCGCGCCGATCAGGCGGGCGGTGAAGATCATTTCCTTGGCGCGCGAGGGGCCGATCAAGGTCACCAGCCGCGAGAAGGAAGCCATGGACAGGATGTTGCCCAGCGTCTTGGCGATGGGAAAGCCATAGCGCGAATGGGCGGTGGCGATGCGGATATCGGATACGGCGGCGATCGCGCCACCACCACCGGTGCAGGCGCCGTTGATGGCGGCGATCACCGGCTTCGGGCAGGCCTCGATGGCGGAAAGGATCTTGCCGATCCGCGCCTCGTAGTCGATGGCGTCCTGCGGGGTCTTGAAGGCACGGAACTGGTTGATGTCGGTGCCAGCGGCGAAGGCCTTGTCGCCCGCACCGGTCAGGATGATGGCCTTGACCTCCGGATCCTCAGCGGCCTCGGCACAGAACTGGCCGAGCCGCTCGTACATGGCGAAGGTGAAGGCGTTGCGCGCCTGCGGGCGGTTGAAGGTGACGCGGGCGATGCCCCCTTCCAGCCGCTCGAACAGGATGTCGTCCTGGGTATCCACTACCTTGGCGTCCATGCTCTGATCCTTCCCGGGTTTCCTTGGAGGGGCGCATCATGCCCTTGTTCCGGTCTTACGGATGGGCGGCGGGGCTGTAAACTGGACGGCGATGCTCGGGTTCATCGAAACTTCATCATGCCCCCCTGCCCTGCCGGCGGCGGCGCCGTTACGGGAAACCCGAACCCGTGCGCGAGGATATTGACATGCGGCGCAAAGCCCTTCTGCTTCTTGGCCTATCCCTGTTGGCAGCGCCGCTGGCTCCGGCCATGGCCGAGCCCGCCGGCAAGCTGGTGCTCTACACCAGCCAGCTGGAGCCGGATGCGGCCCGCACGGTGCAGCTCTTCCAAGGGAAGCATCCCAAGGTGCAGGTGGAGTGGATCCGTGGCGGCACCAACCAGATCATGCCCCGCCTGCGGGCGGAGATCGCCGCCGGCAACCCGCGTGCCGACCTGCTGCTGCTGGCCGACAGCCTGACCTTTGAGGGCCTCAAAAAGGAAGGCCTGCTGCGCTCCAGTCCGGACGTGGCCACCGGCAACACGCCGGACACCGTGCATGATCCCGAACGGACCTATTTCGGCACCAAGCTACTGACAACCGGGATCGTCATGAACACCCGCGCGCCCTTTACCCCGAAGGGGTGGGGCGACCTGCTGCGGCCGGAAGCGGCGAACCTGACCGCCATGCCGTCGCCCAGCGTCTCCGGGGCAGCAGCCATCCATGTGCAGACAGTGGCGCAGGCGCCGGGGCTGGGCTGGGACTACTGGGAAAAGCTGCTGAAAGCGGGGGTCCAGCCGCGTGGCGGCAATGGCGCGGTGATGCAGGCGGTGGCCGGTGGCGAAAGGGCTTTTGGCATCGTGGTGGACTACATGCCGATCCGCGAGGCAGCCAAGGGGGCGCCTGTGCAGTTTATCTTCCCGGCGGACGGCGCGAGCGCCATCACCGAGCCGGTCGCCATCCTGAAATCCAGCAGGAACCCCGAGGCGGCGGCCGCCTTTGTTTCCTTTCTGCTGTCCCGCGAGGGGCAGGAACTGGCCTCCAGCCAGGGCTTCCTGCCGGCCGACCCGGAGGTGGCGCCTCCTGCCGGATTTCCCGACCGCCGCGGCATCAATCTCCTGCCCTTCGACGCCGCGCGTGCCGTGGCGGAGGGCGAGCAGGATCTGAAGCGCTTCAACCAGCTTGCCGGCCAGTAAGCCCGTCACCAGGGGCAACGCCTTCCGGTCGCCCCTGCCGACCCTCGCCCTTCTCGCGCTGCTGTGGCTGACGGTGGTCGGGCTGGCGCCCGCACTGCGCCTTCTGGCGGAGGCCACGGGCCCGGCGCTTCCGCCGCTGTTGCAGGATGGCAGCATCTGGCGCGCCGCCGGCCGCAGCCTGGTGGTCGCCCTCGGTGGCGCCTTGCTGGCAACCCTGATCGGTGCCGCGCAGGCCAGCCTGCTGCTTCTGCGTGCCATGCCCGGACGAGGCATGCTGCTGTTCCTTTGCATCCTGCCGCTGCTGGTTCCGCCGCAGATCCTGGCCCTGGCCTTCATTCAGACGGGCGGTCCATCCTCGCCCCTGCTGATCTCGCTGGGATTGGCACCACCACTGGGCAGCGGAAACCCGTTTCATGGCCCGGGCGGCATGATCCTGCTGCTGGGCATTCAGGGCGCGCCGCTGGTGCTGCTGGCCATCGCGGGGCTGCTGCGGCGCCTGCCGGCCGAACTTCTGACCGCCGCGCGCGGCCTGGGCGCGACGCCGGCTCAGGCGCTGCGTCAAGTGATCTGGCCGCTGCTGCTGCCCGGCGTGCTGGCCGGGGCCGGGCTCGCTTTCGTGGCGGCCCTGGGCAATTTCGGCATCGCCGCCATGCTGGGCATTCCCGGCCGCTACACGGTTCTGACCGTACTGATCTGGCAGCGCCTGTCAGCCACGGGACCTGCCGCATTGTCGCAGGTGGCGGCGTTGTCGCTGCTGCTGGCGGCGCTGGCTTTGCCGGGATTGCTGGCGCAGTTCCTGGCCGCCCGGCGCGGCAGTGGTGGGCGGGCAGGCAGGCCCTTCGTGCCGCTGGACCCGACGCCTCGTGCCCGCGCCGCCCTTTTGCTATTGGCTTTCTATCTCGCGGTTGTCCTCCTCCTGCCTCTGGCGTCGCTTCTGACCTCGGCCATTGTGCCGGCGATGGGCATGGCTCTGACGGCCGACAGCGCGACGCTCAGACATTTCGACGCCATGCTGTCACCCGGCGCTCATACGCTTGGAGCCTTCGGCAATTCGCTGCTGCTGTCCGGCGGAGCGGCGCTGATCCTGGCGGTCGCCGCCTTGCCCGTGGCGCTGGCGTTGCATCACCGCCCCGTGCGATGGGCAAGCACGGGTGCCGACCTGCCTTATGCTCTGCCAGGAGCCTGCACGGCAGTGTCGGTGATCCTGCTGGTCCTGAGCCTGCCGGGGGGCGGCGCGGCCTATGGCACGATGGCGCTGATCCTTTTCGCCTATCTTGCCCGGTTTCAAGCGCTGGCTTTGCGGCCCGTCGCCGCCGCAGCCGCCCGTCTGGACCCGGCGCTGGAGGATGCAGCGCGTGGCCTGGGAGCCGGGCTGTGGGCAAGGCTGGTCTGGGTGCACCTGCCGCCCCTGCTTCCGGCACTGACGGCAGGCGGCATCCTGGTGGTTCTGTTGGCAGTCAACGAAGTGACGGTCAGCAGCCTGCTGCACGGGCCTGGCACGCAGACACTCGGGGTTCTGGTGTTCAATCTGCAGGATGGCGGTCAATCGCCGCAGGCAGCGGCCGTCTCATGCCTGGCATTGCTGACCGTGGGAGGCCTGATCGGCGCGGCCACCTTGCTGGGCCGCCGCCTGCCGCCCGGGACACTGCCCTGGCGACCGTGAAGCAATGCGCCTTCCCACCTCTAGTCGGTCCCGGGAAGGCGCCTTCGGTTCAATGCTGCTCCAGATCCAGCGCGTAGCCGGCGCTGCGCACGGTGCGGATGATGTCCACATCGGCGTCGCCATTCACCGCTTTGCGCAGGCGGCGAATATGCACGTCCACTGTGCGCGGCTCCACATGGATGTCGCGGCCCCAGACAGCGTCCAGCAGTTGCTCGCGAGAGAAGACACGGCCCGGATGCTGCAGGAAGAACTCCAGCAGCCGGTACTCCGTGGGACCCAGATGCAGAGGACGGCCGCCACGGGACACCCGGTGGGCATCCTGATCCATGGCGATGTCGTGCCAGGACAGGGTGCCCTTGGTGGCGATGCCACCTGAACGGCGAAGCAACGCACGGATGCGCGCCAGCAGCGCATCCATCACAAAGGGCTTGGCGATGTAGTCGTCGGCGCCAGTGTCCAGCGCGCGCACCGCATCCTGGTCCTCGGTCCGTGCCGTCACCATGATGATCGGCATGTCGCGCGTATCGGGCCGGCGGCGGAGCTGGCGGCAGACCTCCAGCCCGGAAAGCGCCGGCAGCATCCAGTCCAGCAGCACCAGATCCGGCGGCGCCTCGGCTACGCGCATCAGCGCTTCCTGGCCGTCGGCGGCCTCGTCGACACGGAAACCCTGCTTCTCCAGGTTGTAGCGCAGCAGGGTCAGGAGCGGTGCCTCGTCCTCCACCACCAGGATGGTCGGGCGCGACATGCTGGGATTCAGCTCGGCCATGGTTGCGGTTCTCACACCTTACGCCGGCGGCCGCACAACTGTGTAGGCAGACGCGTCGGATTTCGGGCGGTCCTCGGGCAGCATGTGGCCCAGGACGGCGTAGTGCACGGTTTCGGCGATGTTGGTCGCATGGTCGCCGATGCGCTCGAAGTTCTTGGCAATGAAGAGCAGATGGGTTGCCGCAGTGATGTTGCGCGGATCTTCCATCATGTGCGTCAGCATCTCGCGGAAGATGCCGTTGTAGATGTCGTCCACCGGTGCATCGGCGGCCCAGACGCGCTCGGCGCCCGCGGCATCCTCCTTCACCAGGCTGTCGATCGCGTCCTTCAGGTTCTCCTGAACCAGCTTGGCCATCCACTGGAAGCCGTTCAGGCTGCCCAGCTGAGGCTGCTGGGACACCACGATGGCGCGCTTGGCGGCATTGCGGGCATAGTCACCGATGCGCTCGATGTCGGTGGAAACTTTCATCGCCGCGACGATCAGGCGAAGATCGGCCGCCACCGGCTGGCGCAGCGCCAGCAAGCGGACGCAGAAGCTCTCGATCTCCGTTTCCAGGGCGTCGATCTCGCCGTCGCGCCCGACCACCTCGCTGGCCAGCTCGGTGTCGCGGCGGATCAGGGCAGAGGCCGCGTCGGCCACCTGACGCTCGGCCAGGCCGCCCATGCGGGCGACCAGCTCACGCAGGCGCTTCAGCTGCTCCTCATAGGCACGGACAATATGCTCGCTCGTCGTCTTGTCGGCTTCCATGTCGATCACCCGAACCGGCCTGTGATGTATTCCTGCGTCTTCTTCTGTTTGGGCGCCGTGAACATCTGCTCCGCCGGCGCAACTTCGATCAGCTCGCCCAGATAGAAGAACGCAACCTGGTCGGCGCAGCGCGCCGCCTGCTGCATGTTGTGCGTGACGATGGCGATGGTGAAGTCGCGCTTCAGCTCGTCGATCAGCTCTTCGATGCGCAGCGTCGAGATGGGATCCAGCGCCGAGGTCGGCTCGTCGAGCAGGATCACCTCGGGCCGCACGGCAATGGTGCGCGCAATGCACAGCCGCTGTTGCTGCCCGCCCGAAAGCCCCATGGCAGAGGTATGAAGACGGTCCTTCACCTCTCCCCAAATGGCGGCGCGGGTCAACGCCCACTCGATCCGCTCATCCATCTGCGACTTGGATAGTTTCTCATGCAGGCGGATGCCGAAGGCGATGTTGTCATAGATCGTCATGGGGAACGGCGTCGGCTTCTGGAACACCATGCCGATGCGCGACCGCAGCGCGTTCATGTCGATGCTGTCGTCCAGAAGATTCTGGCCGTCCATCATCACCTGGCCTGTCGCCCTCTGGCCGGGATACAGGCTGTACATCCGGTTCAACACGCGCAGCAGCGTCGACTTGCCGCACCCGGAAGGACCGATCATGCCGGTCACCTGACGGGCCGGCAGGTCGAAGTCGATCCCTTTCAGCGCCTTGTTGCTGCCGTAGAAGAAGTCGAGGCCACGCACGGCGATCCGCGGCTCGTTCAGCGCGGCGGTGGAGCGCGCCTGAAGCCCGCTCTGCGCCGCGGCCTCGGCGGTGGTGGTCTGCTGGGTCATCTGATCGCCCATGATGTCCTCACTTCTTCCGCAGCAGGCTGCGCGCCGCGATGTTGAGCCCGAGCACGCCGAGCGTGATGATAAGGGCACCGGCCCAGGCCAGCGCGATCCAGTCCGGGTAAGGGGAGCCGGCATAGGAGTAGATGGTGATGGGCAGGCTGGACATGGGTGCGCCCAGGTCAAGCGACCAGTTCAGGTTGCCGAGCGAGGTGAACAACAGCGGCGCCGTTTCACCGGCGACCCGGGCGACCGCCAGCAGCACGCCGGTGACGATGCCGCTCATGGCCGCCCGCCAGCAGATCAGCGTCACCATCTTCCACTTCGGCGCGCCAAGTCCCATCACCGCCTCGCGCAGCGTGTCGGGCAGCAGGCGCAGCATGTCCTCGGTGGTGCGGACCACCACGGGAATGACGATGATGGCGAGCGCGGCGCAGCCGGCCCAGCCCGAGAAACCGCCCATCGGCACCACCAGGGACTGGTAGACGAACAGGCCGATCAGAATGGATGGCGCCGAGAGCAGGATGTCGGACACGAAGCGGACGGCATTGGCGAGTGGCGAGCCCTTGGAATACTCGGCCAGGTAGGTGCCGACGAGCAGGCCGATAGGGGTGCCGATCAGTGTTCCGATGCCGGCCTGGATCAGGCTGCCGATGATCGGGTTCAGCAATCCGCCGCCCGAGCCGGGCGGGCGGGTCACATCGGTGAACACCCGGAGCGAGATGGCGGAGGCGCCGTTCACCAGCAGCGTGCCCAGGATCGACAACAGCAGCGCAAGGGCGATGCCGGTTGCCACGTAGCACAGCACCTTGATGATGTTGGCGAAGTTGCGGCGGCGGCGGCCGAGCGCCTCGGCCACACGCATGTTCTTGGCCGGGCCGGCGGAGGGAATGGTGGTCGCACTCATGGAACTCAGCCCTTCAGACGCTGGCGCAGCAGGAAGCGCGACGCGGCGAGCACGATGAACGAGATGACGAAGAGGATGAAGCCGAGGCCCAGCAGCGCCGAAAGCTTCAGGCTTCCCATCGTCGACTCGCCGAATTCAAGCGCCACCACCGAGGCGATGGTGTTGCCCGGTCCGAACAGGCTGGAAGAGATGCGGTTGGCGTTGCCGATGACAAAGGTGACCGCCATGGTCTCACCCAGGGCGCGGCCGAGGCCCAGCATGATGCCGCCCACCACGGACACGCGGGTGTACGGAAGCACCACGTTGCGCACCACTTCCCACTGCGTGCAACCCAGCCCATAGGCGCTTTCCTTGTAAACCGGCGGCACGGTCTCGAAGACGTCCCGCATGGTCGCGGCGATGAAGGGCAGCACCATGATCGCCAGGATCACAGCGGCCGTCAGGATGCCGGTACCGAAGGGCGGCCCTTCAAACAAGCGGCCGATCAGCGGCAGGGTGCCGATGGTGTCGATGACGAGGGGCTGCAGGTGCATCGACATGAAGGGCACAATCAGGAAGAACCCCCACATGCCATAGATGATCGACGGAACAGCGGCCAGCAGCTCGATCGCGGTGCCGACCGGGCGGCGCAACCACGCGGGCGCCAGCTCGGTCAGGTAGAAAGCCACGCCAAAGGCGAAAGGCACGGCGATCAGCAGCGCAAGGACGGCAGTGATGACGGTGCCGTAGATCGACACGCCCGCGCCGAATACCTCCTGGACCGGGTCCCACTCCGTGCTGAAGACGAAGCCGAGGCCGAAGGCGCGGAAGGCATCGAGGCCGCCCAGAAAGAGCTGCAGGATGATCGCGCCCAGCAGCAAGAGAACGAAAACGCCCGCACCGCGGCAGGCCGCGGCGAAGATCGCGTCACCGAGGGCGCCGGAACTCTTGCCGCTGCGCAGATCGGCGCGCCGGCTCGGTTGCGGCCCTGATGGAAGGTCGGAGACAGGAACGGCCTGCTGCAAGGTCAAACTCCACTATCCCAACGGGATGATCGGCCCCCGTGCCGGTCAGGCCGGGTCCGTCCTGGCGTAAACGGGCGGTGCCTTGCGGCCCGCCCGTCCGATGGTCCGGTCTGTCAAACCGTGTTCAGTTGGCAGGCCACACCGGCTTGCCGTCCACCTGGATGCTCGACCAGGACTTGCGCACCGCGTCCTCCACTGCCGGCGGCAGCGGGATGTATTCAAGCTGCGTCGCCACGCCGTCGCCCGCGCTGTAGGCCCAGTCGAAGAACTTCATGACGTTCTGCGTCTTGGCGGTATCGGTCGGGTTCTTGGGCAACAGGATGAAGGTCGGCGTCACGATCGGCCAGGAGGTTTCACCCCCGGTGTCCACCAGGTTGGCGGCGAAGTTCGGCACCGACCAATCGGCGTTCGCGGCGGCGGCCTGGAAGGCTTCCGAGGTGCCGGTGACGAACTTGCCGGCCTTGTTGCGCAGCTGCGTCGTGGTCAACTTGTTCTGCGCCGCGTAGGCATGCTCGACATAGCCGATCGCGCCGCGCACGTTGCGGACCGTTCCGGCAACGCCTTCATTGCCGCGGGCACCGGTACCGGCCGCCCACTTCACCGAAGTGCCGATGCCGACCTTCTGCTGGAACTCGGGCGACACGGCGGAAAGGTAGCTCACCCACACAAAGGTCGTGCCCGAGCCGTCCGCGCGGTAAACCGGCGCGATTGCGATGTTTGGCAGCTCTACGCCGCGGTTCAGCTCGACGATCTTGGGGTCGTTCCAGCGGGTGATCTTGCCGAGATAGATGTCGGAGATCAGTTCGCCGGTCAGCTTCAGCTGGTGATCGGTGACGCCCGGGATGTTCACGATGGGCACGATGGAGCCCATGGTGGACGGGAACTGCAGCAGATTGTTCTGCTCAAGCTGCTCGGCCGACATCGGGGCGTCGGTCGCGCCGAAATCCACAGTGCGGTTGCGGATCTGGGTCTGGCCAGCGCCGGAGCCGACAGACTGGTAGTTCAGCTGGATGCCGGTCGCCTGACGGGCAGCCTCACCCCACTTCTGGTACAGGGGCGCGGGAAAGCTGGCGCCGGCGCCGGTGATGCCCGCCTGCTGCGCAGACGCGCCCGCCGTCACGCCGATTGCCGCCACCATGCCAGCCGCCAGGGCCAGAAGCCGATTGCTCACCATATCTCTCCGTTCATTGGCCCAGGCGCCGGCGAAGAGCAGACGCGGAACCGGTTCGGTGGGCGGGGTTCTAGGTTCGATGCGCGACCGGTGTATTTCAGTTTTGTGAAGCTAATGTGACACATCTTCCTTGCGCGTTCACCCTTCACGGCTTCTTCCGGCATCTCGTCGAAGCCACGGACAAGGAGGCACCGGAGCGCATCGGGTTCACCCGGCCAGGAGCTCACCCGCTCTACCCAGGGTATCTCGCGCTTACGGCCGCTACCCGCCGCCACCACGCAGCAAGTGGCGAGGTCCGCGCCCCTTCTGCCGGCCATGATCGGCCTGTTGCTGCGCTTCCTGCTCACGGCGGCGCTTCCCGGCGGGTCATCCAACCTCACCTTCTGGTCCGACCACCGCACTGGCGGGCTTGCTGGCCGGCCGGATGGGGACCTTTGCCGTTCTGGCGCTGCAGGCACTGGTGCATGGTTGGCGGACGCTGGGTCAGGCCGCGACCAGGCAGGCTCTGGCGGAACCGGGGATTTGGTATTGGTTGGTGGCTGATCCCGCTGCTGGCCGGATCGCTGCGCTCGAACCAGGAAGGCGCAGCCAGAACGGAAGCGAGCCTGGACCCTGCCGGCGCTCTTACGGCCTGGAACGTGGACGACGCAGGAAGACGGCGCCGCCCTCACCTTCTGCCCCGTAGCGTAGGAGCTTCTCGAACGTCCGGCCCGAACCCGGCCGATCAGCCTCGGTCAGCCCAACACCCTTGTGCATCCGGCGAAGATGTCGAGAGCTCTTACTCGGTTACCAGGAGCGCCTTGATCGTCACCGCTGGCTTCCGCGCCGAGTTCAGCAAGGGCACCGGCTCGACTGCTGTGCCGGATTGCCATGCGCTGCTTCTCGGCATGGCCTTGATCGAGATGGTCAGCGACGCAGCGCAGCGTGCTTTCGCCCCGGGGTTCGAGGGTCCTGCTGACCGTCGCACCCGCCTACATGCGGGCAGCTTCCTGCTCTGGGTCGAGGATAACGGCGCCGGCTTCGATGAGCCCGCCTCACTCTGAGCTGGTGGCTACAGAATGATGCGGATGCAATGCTGCGTCGGGCAGCCTGAGGGCAGAGTGGTGGTCCTGCGCCATCCCGTCGCCCGCTTCGGGTTGCACCTGCCGGGCTCCGTCACGGCGCAGCCCGGCCAAGTGTTCGCTTGATCAGGGCTTGCCGACCGGCGCCTTGCTCTTCTGGTCATCCCAACCGATCGAAGTTTCGGGGGCGGAGCTGGACGGGGGATCACTGGCGGGAAAAGTATCCTCCAGCTCTTCCTGCAGCTTGCCTTCGTCCCGCGTCTGCTCGTTCTCGGGTTTGGCGTTCTCGGAGGGCGGCGTCTTGCCGCCGGGCTGGCCGGTGCTGTGGTTGGTCATGCGTGTGGTCCTCCAATCTGGAGGCCGGCGGGCGGGCCGGCCATCGGTAACAGAACAGGGTGGTGCGGTGCGGGGTTGCATCGCGGGGCCGGTTGCGCCGGCGCGTGGCAGGCGTAGTGTGACGTTTCCCGGTTCAACGCAGGAACGCCGCAAATGACGCCTCCGCCCGCCAATCCCGCCCATGGTGCCAACTCACCTGCCGCGCGCGACATCGCCCATGTGCTGCACCCCTACACGGACCATAAGGCGCATCGCGAAAAGGGTCCGCTGGTGATCACCGGCGGGCGGGGCGTCTACGTCTCGGACGAGAACGGCAAGGAATACCTGGAGACGGTGGCTGGCCTCTGGTGTGCCGGACTGGGCTTTCAGAACGAGAGGCTGGTACAGGCGGCGGCGGAGCAGATGCGCAAGCTGCCATTCTACCACGCCTTCACCGGCCGTTCGCACATGCCGCTGATTGAGCTGTCCGAAATGCTGATCGAGCGTGCGCCGGTGCCGATGAGCAAGGCGTTCTTCGCCAATTCCGGATCCGAGGCGAACGACACCGCGCTGAAGATGATCTGGTACATGAACAACGCACTGGGCCGGCCGCAGAAGAAGAAGGTGATCTCGCGCATTGGCGGCTACCACGGTGTGACGGTGGCGGCGGCCAGCCTGACTGGCCTTCCGGCGAACCACAAGCTGTTCGACCTGCCGATCGCGGGCATCCTGCACACCTCGCGTCCGCACCACTACCACAACGCCCAGCCCGGTGAGTCCGAGGAGGAATTCGCCACCCGCCTTGCCGCCGAGCTGGAGGAGATGATCGTCCGCGAAGGTCCGGACACGGTGGCCGGCTTCTTCGCCGAGCCGGTGATGGGTGCGGGCGGCGTGATCGTGCCGCCGGCCACCTACTTCGAGAAGATCCAGGCGGTGCTGCGGAAGTATGACGTGCTGTTGGTCGCCGACGAGGTGATCTGCGGCTTCGGCCGCACTGGAAGCTATTGGGGCAGCCAGACCATGGGGATGCAGCCGGACATCCTGACCTGCGCCAAGGCCCTCTCCTCCTCCTACCTGCCGATCTCGGGCGTGCTGGTCAATGAGCGGGTCTACGAGGCGCTGTCGGAAGGCTCCAGCCAGATCGGCACCTGGGGCCACGGCTACACCTATTCCGGCCATCCGGTGGCCGCCGCAGTGGCGGTGGAAACACTGAAGATCTATGACGAGATGGATATTGTCAGCCATGCTGCGGCCTCGGGCGCGGTGATGCAGAAGAGGCTGCGCGAGGCGGTGGCGGACCACCCGCTGGTGGGCGAGGTACGCGGCATCGGCCTGATCGGTGCGGTGGAGCTGGTGGAAAACAAGGCTGAGCATCGCAATTTCGACCCTGCGAAGAAGGTTGCCGCCAAGCTGGTGGCACTGGGCGAGGAGCACGGGTTGATCCTGCGCGCCCTGCCGAATGACAGCATCGCCTTCTCGCCTCCGCAGATCATCACGCCGGACGAGGTGGAGATCATGGTGACCCGCTTCAGCAAGGCGCTGGACGCGCTGTCGGTGCAGCTGCGGCGTGAGGGACTGGCCGTCGTTTGAACCAGGCTGAATCGCGCGCCCGCCTTGAATGGGGCGCGCCTTCCGTTCCGCTGATGGCTGCGGCGCTTCTCGCGCCCGGCATCGCGGTGCTGCAATCCAAAGCCATGGCGCCGCTCGCGCTGTTCACCCTTGCGGCAATGCTGCTGCTGGGCTGGCGCGCTCGCGGCCGTTTTCCAATGCCTGGCGGAGCGGCGTGCTGGGCGGCTCTGCTTCTCGGCTCCTGGGGTGTGACCTCCTCACTCTGGGCGATTGAGCCTGGGAGGGCTGTCTCCAACGGTCTTTCCGTGGCCGGGCTGACCCTGCTGGCGGCAGCCGCCGCGCGGCTGGTCGGATCGGAACTCCCTGACACACGGCGAAGGCTGGGCCAAGCAGTGCTGTGGGGCCTGCTGATCGGCCTCGTCATGGCCGTGACGGACCATCTGAGCGGCTCCCAGATCCGGGCTGCCGTTCGCGGACTGGACCGCATTCCGCCGCAACTCACCTTTGGACTGAAGCCTGCGGCCTCGGTGATCGCGCTGATGCTGCCCCTTCTGGCCGGCATTGGGTGGCCGGGCCGGGGCCGAGCCGCAGCCATGCTGCTGGGACTGGTCCTGTTGATGATCGTGCCGGGGGATACGGCTCGCATCGCCGCCGTGGCCGGGCTCTCCACCGCAGCGCTGGTGGCGCTGGAGCAACGCCTGCGCCCGGCCGCCCTTCCCCGCCTGCCGATTTGGCTTGGTGGAGGGATGGCAGCGACCGTGCTTCTGGTGCCGCTGCTGCTCGGTCTGGCCATGGGAAGACTGGCACCGCTGGTGGACCGTCTTCCGCCTTCCGCCGTGCACCGGCTGGCGATCTGGGATTTCGGGCTGGAGCGCGCGGCGCAGCATCCATGGCTCGGCTGGGGAATGGAGGCATCACGTGCCCTGCCTGGCGGCGATGAACAGCCGGAGCCTGAAAGGCTGGCACGGCTTGGCGTTCGCAGCGAGGCCATGATGAGTTGGTTCCAGGCTCCCCACCTGGAGCTGATGCCCCTTCACCCGCATAATGGGCCGCTGCAGATCCGGATCGAGCTGGGATGGATCGGCGTGGCCTTGGCGGCGGTGATGTGGTTCCTGCTGGGAAAGGCGGCGGCAGGCGTCGCGTCGCCGGCCGCAGCTTCAGGTGCCCTCGCTTCGGCCTTCGTCAGCTTCCTGAGCAGCTTCGGCGCCTGGCAAAGCTGGTGGCTCTGCGCGGCCGCCTTGGCTCTCTGTTTGGCCGCCGGCCTGCGACCAGCATCCCGGTGAACGAAGTGTAACAACGGGCATCCGACCGCGTGTCTGCAACTTTAAGGTTCTTGTTCGTTATGCTAAGCACGCATCGATAGAATGCCGCGTCCTGCCGGCGCGGCGAAGGAGGACGGATGCTCCCGCCGCGACGCGCAACGTTGGCCGCCGCGCTGACGGCCCTCCTTCCGCTGCGCCCTGCCTCCGGGCAGCCGGTGGCCCGCCCGCCTCCCGCGCCCCGTTCTGAGTGGACCGGCTTCAAGCGCCTCTACATGACCGATGAAGGGCGGGTGGTGGACACCGCCAATGGCGGTTCTTCCCATTCCGAGGGGCAAGGCTGGGCTCTGCTGCTGGCCGAAGCGTTCAACGACGAAGCAGCCTTCAACCGCATTCTCGGCTGGTCACGGCGAGTGCTGCGCCGGCCCGGCGATTTTCTGCTGGCATGGGGCTGGCGGCCCAACCGGGCCCACCCTGTCGAAGACCTCAACAACGCCACGGACGGAGACGTGTTCATGGCGTGGGCGTTGGAACGCGGGGCGCGGCGCTGGGATCGACCCGAGTTGCTGGAACTGGCGCAAAGGATTGCCCGGGATCTTCACGCCGCCTGCGTGCGCACCGTGAATGGCCGCCATCTCCTGTTGCCCGCCGCCTTCGGCTTCGAACATCGGGACCATGTGGTGGTCAATCCGTCCTACTATGTCATGCCGGCTTTCGGCACCTTGTCCAGGCTTCAGCCTGAAGGGCGATGGGATGCCGTGCGGCGCGACGGCCTGGCCTTGCTGCGCGAGGCCCGCTTCGGGCGTTGGGGGCTACCTGCAGACTGGGTGCGCCTGCCGCGTGAAGGCAGCACACCGCCGGTGCCCGCGCCGGGGTGGCCGCCACGCTTCTCCTACGACGCGGTTCGCGTCCCACTTTACCTGGCCTGGGCAGGGCTGGAGGACGAGCCGGCGGCCAAAGCCGCCATCCGCTTCTGGGACCATGCGCCGCAGCATGTGCCGGCTTGGACCGATGTGTCTCAGGACAGTCTGGCGCCCTACTCCGCCAATAGCGGCTTCCAAGCCATCGCCAGCCTTCTACGCGATCGCGGCGTCACGCCGGAAAGGCTCCCGCGTGTGGCAGACGCGCCGCACTACTATGCCGCTGCCTTGACGCTTCTCGCATGCCTCGCCGCCGATGAACGGCCACCAGCAGGCTGATCCGCTCAGCCGCCACCGAGCAGGCCGGAAAGCAACGCCGGCGGCAGCGCAAGGGGCCGGTATCCTGCCGGGACGCTGAAGCGCCCGTCCGGCTGGGTGGCATAGGATACCGTCAAGGCCTCGATTCGGCCTTCCTGTCCCTTGTGCCTTCCCTCGGCCCGCAGAACCACCCCGTCGGTAGTCAGGCAAACCGTGCCCTCGCCATCCTTGCGGGTGACGCGCCAATCGGTGCATCGCTGCCCGGCGATCGTGGCCTCACCCTGGCGGATCAGCCTGGTGCCGGGCGGTACGCCGCCGAGGAACGGCGCCATGTCGCCCGCTGGCAGGTCCACCACCATGCCGGCGGCGTCCATCACCATCTGCGCACGGCCTTCCGGCAGGGCAACCAGGATCCAGCCAGGAAGACCAGGTGGCTCGGCGCGCACACGCTGGGTCGCGGCTTGCCAGGAAACCGGCACTTGGCGCGCAGGACGCTGACCGACCCGCACATCATAAGTCACGGCGACGTCGCGCACCGGCCGCAGGTTCTGCGGGCTGGCCTGGGCCTCCGCCGGGCCGGGCAACGCCACAGCGCAGACCGCCACCAGCGAAGCGCCCAGGCGAAACGCGGAACGGCGACCGCGAAGAACGGTGATGGGTTGCATGGCAGGCGATCCTTCTGCTGTCCGCTCGCTTGCGCTGTAACGCGGGCGGACGCACCCTGTCTGCATCCCGTTGCAAGAGAAGAGGAACCGTCCATGACCAAGATCGCCGTTGTCACCGGCGCCGGGAGCGGCGTCGGCCGCGCCGCCGCCCTGGCGCTGCTCGGGGCCGGGTGGAGCGTGGCCCTGGCCGGACGCCGCGAGGACGCGCTGCAAGGCACGGTCAGCGCCGCCGGCGACGTGGCCAGCCGCTGCCTGCCTGTTCCCACCGATGTGGGCGACCGCGCATCCGTCGCCGCCCTCTTTGCCGCGGTGGACAAGAAGTGGGGTCGTTGCGACATGCTGTTCAACAATGCCGGACGCGGCAGCCCGTCAGTGGATTTCGATGAGATCACACCGGAAGATTGGGACGGGGTGGTCGCCGCAAACCTGCACGGCGCCTTTCTGTGCGCCCAGCAGGCCTACGCGATGATGAAGCGGCAATCGCCACGCGGCGGGCGGATCATCAACAACGGTTCGATCAGCGCGCATGCCCCGCGGCCCGGATCGGCTCCCTATACGGCAACCAAGCACGCCATCACTGGCCTGACCAAGTCGATCAGCCTGGATGGCCGCAAATGGGACATCTGCTGCAGCCAGCTCGATATTGGCAATGCGGCCACCGAGATGACGGAGCGCATGACCAACGGCGTGCCGCAGGCCAACGGCACCATGATGGTGGAGCCGCGCATGGATGTGCGCCATGTCGGCGAGGCGGTGCTGCACATGGCGTCCATGCCGCTGGATGCCAATGTGCAGTTCATGACCGTGATGGCGACCAAGATGCCCTTCATCGGCCGCGGCTGAGAAAGGCCGGGCTGCTTCCACCTGGACGCAGCCCCGCCAGTCAGTCCACCTGAGCGCCGGAGCGCCGCACCACTTCGGCCCACCGCTCGATGTCCCGCAGTTGCACGGTACGGAACGCTTCGGGCGTAACGACGTCCGTCGGCGTGATGCCCTGGGTCTGGATCAGCCATTGCCGGAAGTCGGGCGCCGAGATGATCCGGTGGATCTCCTTGTTGACCCGTTCCAGGATCGATGCCGGCAAGTTGGCCGGCGCCAGGATGCCGTACCAAGTGGAACTGTCGAACCCGGGCAGGCCGCAAGCCTCGGCCACGGTCGGCACATCCGGCAGGGCCGCCAGGCGTTCCGCCGTGCTGACCGCGAGGCCCCTCACCTGGCCCTGCTGGATGTAGCCGATCGCCGGGCCGGACTGGTTGAAGAAGAAGTCCACATCGCCTGCCAGCAGCGCCGTCTGCGCGCTCGGCTGGCCGCGGAATGGCACATGCACAACATCCAGCTGCGCCACCTGCGCGAACTGCGCTGCGGCCAAATGGGTAGAGGCGCCATTGCCGGTGGAAGCATAGTTCAGCTTGCCAGGGCTCGCCTTTGCCGCTGCCACCAACGCGGCGCAACTGCTCAGGGCCGGCCGCTTCTCCGGGCTGACGGTGAGCACATTCGGCACGTCTCCCAGATGGATGACGGGTGTGAAATCCTTGACTACGTCGAAAGGCAGCTTGCGGTAGAGAGACGCGTTGATGGCGTGGGTCCCGGCTGTGCCGAACAGGAAGGTGTAGCCATCGGGCGCCGCCTTCGCGACCATGTCGCTACCGATGTTGCCGCCCGCCCCGGTGCGATTGTCCACCACAACAGTGACGCCCAGCGCCCGCGACAACGGCTCGGCGAGCTTGCGCGCATAGATGTCGACGCCCGACCCATTGGGAAACCCGCTCATCAGAGTGATGACGCGGCTGGGCCAAGCCTCCTGCGCTTGAGCGGGCAAGGAGAAGAGCAGCCCGGCCGCAGCCAAGCCAAGCAGAATGTGACGCATCGGGCGGTGATCCTGTCTCGTGAGCCTGAGCAGGCTATCAATCCCCACCGATGCCGCACAGCGGCCATGCACGGCAATAGGCCAATCCTGCGTCGCCTTTGCCGTGGAAGCAGGCACGTCGGCTCAGAGCTTGGGCAGCCTCCGGCGGCGTGGCAGCTTCAGCGCCAGAGGCCGGCATCCGGAGCGACAGGCTGGTGCTGCGCGCCCCAATCAGGCGACCAGCGATCACCTGTCCAGTCCGTGGGGGCGGATCCCTCATCCAATTGCACCGGTTCGTCGCGCAGACAGGCCGGGATCATCCCTGCAAGGCCGATAGCCTGGCCAGACAGGTTCTGGCGGATCTGCAGCGCCCGCAGCCGGGCGGCTTCCCGCGCCAGATCGGTGCCGGCGAGAGGACCCACCTCGCCCGCGAGCCGGTCCAAAACCGTCAACCGCTGCGTCAGGGCCTGAACAGCGTCCGCCCGCATCCGCTCCAACACCCTGGCGGCGAGAGATAGGCATGGAACGCACGAAGGCGTGCTGGCGGCAAGTGCCGTACCGGCCGCATCCAGGGCCTGCATGGCGTCCTCTCCGCCCGGTTGTTCCGGCAAGGTGACCGCGCAAAGTGCCCATGCAGCGCGCCAGAGACCGGTGGCTTCGGCCGTCGCGTGACGGTAACGCTCCGCTGGCGTGCCTTCCGGCCAGCCATCCCGCTCCTGCAGCCTTTCCCCTGCCTCGCGCAACATGCCCGCAGCCAGGCCGCAATCGCGGATGACGCCTCGCAGCACGCTGCATTTGTGGATCGAGGTCGCAACGTCACCGGACTGAAGCGAGGCATTGCGTGCGGCCCGTGACGCCGTGCAGGCGGCTGACTGAAGGTGCATCGGATTCTTCCTCTTGCCGGAGCAATCCGGCTGATGCCCGTACTTTGCGGCAGGGGAATGAACATGACGCTAAAAAAGCCAAGGCTCCGGCACTGATTCAGCACCGGAGCCCCAGATTGTTGGATCCAGGGCCTTTTCGGCCCCGGCAGGTTACTCGCCCTTCAGCACCACAGCCTGACGGCCGCGCTGGCCGTCGCGAACTTCCAGGCTCAGCTTCTCGCCTTGCTGCACATCCTGCTTGCCGGCACGCTGCAATACGGAAGAGTGCAGGAACACGTCCTGTCCGCCGTCATCGGGAGTCACGAAGCCGAAGCCGCGGACCTGGTCGAACCACTTCACCGTGCCGCCGACGGCATAGGTCGGGCCACCCTCGTCACGACGAGGCGGACGATCACCGAAGGAGCGGGGCGCGCCGAAACCACCGCCGCCGCCACCAAAGTCACGGCGCGGCGGACGGTCGCCAAAGCCGCCGCCACCGAAGCCGCCGCGGTCGCCGAAATCACGACGGGGCGGACGATCGCCGAAGCCACCGCCACCGAAGCCGCCGCGGTCGCCGAAGTCACGGCGGGGCGGACGGTCGCCGAAGTCGCGGCGGGGCGGACGGTCGCCGAAGCCACCGCCGCCAAAGTCACGCCGGGGCGGACGATCGCCGGCCGGGGCGCCCGGGCCGAGCTTGCGCTCATGAATACGGGTGACGAGGCGCCGACCCTGCCGGTCGGCACCGATTTCGCAGACCAGCTTGTCGCCGGTCTCGGGGGGCTCAATGCCCGCCTCGGTCAGGGCCGAGGCATGGAAGAACACGTCCTGGCCATCCGGGCCAAGCACGAACCCGAAACCCTTACGGCCGTTGTACCACTTGACCTCGGCCTCGATCGGCTCGTTGCCGCCCTGCGAGTCGTTATCCGGAAACACTGCGTCTTAAACCTGTATCATTCACACGGCCCGACGGGATGCAGGGCCGGCATACTTCATCCTCGCACCGCCGCGCCGTGATTGCTAGCCCAAACGGACAGCGCATGGCGGTGCAAACCGGGATTTCACCCCGCATCCTGAACGGCGCGCCGGGCCATGACGGAGACCAGATGCGCCCGATAAGCGGCGCTGCCATGGATGTCGCTGTTCAGATCATCCGGCGATTGCTGAACGCCCGCCAATGCATCGACGGACCAGTTCGCGGTCAGTGCCCCCTCCATCGCTGTCTGCCGGAAAGCGCAAGGCGCCGCCCCGTTCACACCGACGCCCACACCGTGCGGCCCTTTGGCAACAAAGACCCCCGTCATGGCGTAGCGGCTCGCCGGGTTGCGCAGCTTGGCATAACCGGCCTTCTCAGGGATGGGAAAGGAAATCCCGGTGACCAGTTCATCCGGCTCCAGCGCCGTGGTGAACATGCCCAGAAAGAACTGGTCTACCGGAACGGTGCGGCGATCCGTCTCGATCGTGGCTCGGAGGGCGATGGCCGCGGCCGGGTAATCGGCCGCCGGATCGTTGTTGGCGATGGAACCGCCGATGGTGCCGCGGTTTCGCACCTGGGTATCGCCAATGGTGACCGCCATGCGGGCCAGAGCCGGGATTGCCGCCAGGATCTGCGGATGTGTGGCCACCTCGTAATGCTTTACCAGACCGCCGATGACGATGGCGTCGCCTTCCCGCCGCACACCCTTCATCTCGGCAATGCCGGACAGGTCCACAAGGTAGCTGGGCTGGTTCAGGCGATGCTTCAGCGCCGGCAACAGGGTCATTCCGCCGGAAATCGCCTTGGCATCTGGATCGGCGGCCAACAGCTTCACGGCATCGGCGATGCTGGTTGGGCGGTGGAACTGGAATTCGTACATTTCGCGCCTCCCCCTTACTCAGCAGCCCGGGCCAGTTCAGCCCGTTTGCCGTTCATCACATCAGCCGCAGCTGCGATTGCCTTGACGATGTTGTGATAGCCGGTGCAGCGGCAGATGTTGCCCTCCAGCCCTTCGCGAATCTCCTGCTCGGTGAGACCCGAGGGATGCTTCCTGACGAGGTCGATGGCACTCATGACCATGCCCGGCGTGCAGAAGCCGCATTGCAAAGCGTGGTATTCACGGAATGCCTCCTGCATGGGATGAAGCGTGCCGTCGGGCGCTGCCAGCCCCTCGATCGTGGTGATCTCGGCACCTTCGGCCTGCACGGCCAGGATGGTGCAGGCCTTCACACTGTCGCCGCCCATATCCACAACACAGGCGCCGCACTGGCTGGTGTCGCAGCCGACATGCGTGCCGGTCAGCCGCAGTTTCTCCCGCAACAACTCGACCAGCAATGTTCGGTTCTCGACCTCAACCGTATGGGACGCGCCGTTCACTGTCAGACTGACTTGCGGCATGCCGTTTCTCCCCAATTCGCAGGAGGCGGCAACGACGCGGCCGCCCTTTCAGGCAGCGTTGTCCAGGCCGGCGCACCACGTCAAGCGGGGTCCGGCAGCATTCCTCTATCGCAAATGCGATGCGTTTGCAATTGAGAAGGTAAAGCAAGCCCGGGGCAGCGGCGCTACCCCGGGCCCGGCACTTCACGCCGCCGTGGGCATGCTCCGCGCCAGCGGATTCTTGGCCTCGGGCAGATCGTGCAGATGGCACGCCGCCCACTGGCCCGGTTCCGTCTGCTTCAACTCGGGCTCATCCGTTCTGCACCGGTCGAACGCATAGGGGCAGCGCGTGTGGAAGCGGCAGCCCGAAGGCGGATTGATCGGACTCGGAACGTCGCCCTTCAACACGATGCGCTGCCGTCCCGCTCCCGGAACTGGCACCGGCACCGCCGACAGCAGCGCCTCCGTGTAGGGGTGCTTCGGAGCACCGAAAAGCGGACGACGCGGTGCGATCTCGACAATCTTTCCGAGATACATCACCGCGACGCGGTGCGTCATGTGCTCCACGATGGCAAGGTCGTGGCTGATGAACAGCATCGCGAGGCCGAGCTGCTTTTGCAGATCCTGCAGCAGGTTGACGATCTGCGCCTTGACCGAGACGTCCAGCGCGGACACTGCCTCGTCGCAGATGATCAGATCGGGCTCCCCGGCCAGGGCACGGGCGATGCAGATGCGCTGCCGTTGCCCACCTGAGAATTCATGCGGCCAGCGATTCACCGCGTCGCGCGGCAATCGCACCAGATCCATCAATTCGGCCAGACGCCTGTCCAGATCGGCGGAGTTCTTCGCCAGGCCATAATTGCGGATCGGTTCGGCCAGCAGGTCCTTCACCCGCATTCGCGGATTGAGCGAGGAAAACGGGTCCTGGAACACCACTCCGACGCGTCGCCGGATCGGCCGGAGCTGCCCCTGCGACAGGTCGTCGATGCGCTTGCCGTCCAGCACCACCTGACCGGCCGTTGGCGCGAACAAACGCAGCAGCGCCTTGCCGACCGTGGACTTGCCGCAGCCAGACTCGCCCACCAGCGACAAAGTCTCGCCCTTCTCGATATGGAAGGACACGCCATCCACGGCATAAACGTAGCCGGTGGTGCTGCCGAAGAAGCCTGCCTTGATGGGAAAGTGCTTCTTGAGGTCGTTCACCGCGAGCAGCGGCTGGCTGCTCGGGGGCATCTTTGTGTTCAGGCTGGCGCTCATGCTGCGACGGCCTCCATCTCGGCGTAGTGACAGGCGGCGACGTGGCGCGGGGCCTTTTCTTCCAAGGCAGGCGGGATCTCGCGGCAAAGATCGGTCACCTTGGGGCACCGACTCGCGAAGACGCAGCCCTTGATCTTGGTCTTCAGGCTCGGCACCAGGCCGGGAATCTCGGCCAGCCGCTCCGTCTTGCCTTCCAGCGAGGAGCCGAGCTTCGGCACTGCGCCCAGCAAGCCCTGGGTGTAGGGGTGCTTCGGGGCCCGGAACAGCTCCGCGACCGGCGCTTCCTCCACCTTGCGGCCGGCATACATGACGATGACGCGCTCCGCGACTTCGGCCACCACACCAAGATCGTGGGTGATCAGCACGATGGCAGCGCCCACACGGTGCTTCAGGTCCCGCATCAAATCGAGGATCTGCGCCTGGATCGTCACGTCCAGCGCGGTGGTCGGCTCATCGGCGATCAGCAGCTTCGGGTTGCAGGCCAGAGCGATGGCGATCATCACGCGCTGCCGCATCCCGCCCGATAGCTGGTGCGGATATTCCTTCACGCGCTTTGCCGGCGCCGGGATGCCGACCAGCGTCAGCATCTCGACCGCCTTGGCTTCGGCCTCCTGCTTGGAGAGTCCCTGGTGCAACCGGAGCGCCTCGCCGATCTGCTTGCCGATGCTGAGCACCGGGTTCAGCGAGGTCATGGGCTCCTGGAAGATCATGCTGATCTCGTTGCCGCGGATCGCGCGCATTTCGCGGTCCGTGGCCTTCAGCAGGTTCTTTCCGTTGAAGCGGATCTCGCCGGCCAACTGGCCGGGCGGCTCGGGGATGAGGCGCAGGATCGACATGGAGGTGACGGATTTGCCGCAACCGGACTCGCCCACGATGGCGACGGTCTCCCCCGCCTCCACCGAGAAGGAGAGGCCATCGACGGCGCGGTTCACGCCGCCGTCGGGAGTCCGGAAATGCGTCTGCAGGTTGTCGACTTCGAGCAGTGCCAAGGGATCACACTCGCTTTGCCATGCGTGGGTCGAGCGAATCCCGCAGGCCGTCGCCCAGCAGGTTCACCGCCAGCACGGTGATGGACAGAAAGATCGCCGGGAAGAAGACGATGTAGGGCTTGACCTGCCAGAGGGCGCGACCCTCGGCCATGATGTTGCCCCAGGATGGAATGATTGGCGGCGTCCCGGCGCCGATAAAGGAGAGGCCTGCCTCAATCAGCATGGCGGCACCGCAGATATAGGTCGCCTGCACGGTCATCGGGGCCAGCGTGTTGGGCAGGATGTGGCGCCAGATGATGACCGGTGTGCGCGTGCCGGACGCAATCGCAGCATCGACATAGGGCTGTTCGCGCAGCGACAGCACCACACCGCGCACCAGGCGGGCGACGCGCGGGATCTCGGCGACGGTGATCGCCAGGATGACGTTGCCGACCGAGCCACGTGTCAGCGCCATCAGCGCAATGGCGAGCAGGATGGACGGGATCGACATCAACCCGTCCATGATCCGCATGATGATGCTGTCGGCCCACCGCACGAAGCCGGAAACAAGGCCGATCGCCAGCCCGATGATCGAGGCGAAGAAGGCAACGCCGAAGCCCACGATCAGCGACACCCGGGCTCCATAAACCACGCGCGAATAAACGTCGCGTCCCAGCATGTCGGTGCCGAACCAGGCTGCGGCGGAAGGGTTGCGCGTGCGCATCACCGGTGCCAGCGCCGTCGGGTCCTTGGTCCACAGGAACGGGGCAAAGACCGCGACAGCGACGATCAGCAGCAGCAGGAAGCCGCCGATGCCGATGTTCGGGTGGCGCATGATGTAGCCGATGAAGCCCTTGCGGGCTGTTTTCGGCTGCATGACATCGGGCAGCGGTGCCGCCGCCGCGACATCCCGGGGAGAGGTGGTGGTGCTCAATACCGGATCCTCGGGTCGAACAGGGTGTAGCTCAGGTCAATGAGAAGGTTGACCAGCACGTAGACGAAGGAGAACAGCAGGACGACGCCCTGGATCACCGGGTAGTCGCGGCGCAGGATCGCGTCGATGGTCAGGCGACCAAGGCCGGGGATGGCGAAGACGCTCTCGGTAATCACCGCGCCGCCGATCAGCAGTGCGATGCCGATGCCGATCACGGTGACGATGGGGATCGCGGCGTTCTTCAAGGCGTGCAGGAACAGGATGGTGCGCTGCCCGGCGCCCTTGGCCCGCGCCGTGCGGATGTAGTCCTGCTGCAGCACTTCCAGCATGGTGGCGCGGGTGATGCGGGCAATCAGCGCGATGTACGCGCTCGACAAGGCCACTGCCGGCAGGATCAGGTTGCTCAGCCATGGCCAGAAACCCTGGGAGATCGGCGTGTAGCCCTGCACGGGCAGCCAGTCGAGCTGCAGCGCGAAGTAGTAGGCCAGCACATAGCCCACCACGAAGACCGGAACCGAGAAGCCGAGCACCGCGAAGGCCATCACGCCACGGTCGATCCAGGAGCCGTGCTTCCAAGCGGCGGCGACGCCCAGCGGCACAGCCACGATCACCGCCAGGATCAGCGTGATCACCATGAGCGACAGGGTCGGCTCGATACGCTGTCCGATCATTCGCGCAACCGGCAGGTTGGTGAAGATAGACACGCCGAGGTCTCCCCGGACGATGTTCCAGGCCCATTCACCGAAGCGCACCAGGTATGGACGATCCAGGCCGAGGCTGGCGCGGATGCGCTCCACATCGGCGGGCGTCGCCTGGTCGCCGGCAATCACGGCCGCCGGATCCCCCGGCGCCAGATAAAGCAGGCTGAAGACAAACAGGGCAACGATCACCATTACGGGGATTGTCGCGAGGACGCGTCGTATGATGTAGGCGAACATCTCTCTCTATCAGCTCTTGGTGACGTTCCAGAAGAACGGGATCGGCGCCTTGACGACGCCATCCACATTCTTCCGCCAGGCCTGGTAGGACATGAAGAAGCCTGTCGGCGCCCACAATCCATATTCCATGGCCAGCTTGTTCATTTCGGCGACCGCCGCCTTCTCGCTCTCCAGGTCGGCAGCAGCGAACCACTTGTCGCGCGCGGCCTCAACAGGGTCGCTCTTGGGCCAGCCGAACCACGCACCGTCGCCGTTGGCGCGCATGGCGGTGTAGCTGGCGGGATTCACGCAATCCGCCCCGGCATGCCAGCTGTGGAAGACGTGCCAGCCGCCCTGCGCGGGCGGCGCCTTCATGGCACGGCGGGATCCCACTGTTCCCCAGTCCGTGGCAACGAAATCCACGTTCATGCCCATGCGCTTGAGCAGATCTGCGCTGACGTCGCCGAAAGCCTTGGTGATGGGCTGGTCCTGCGCCACAACAAGGGTAATGGGCTCTCCCTTGTAGCCGGCCTCCGCCAGCAGCTTCTTGGCGCCCTCATAGTCCCGCTTGCCCTTGAGGATGTCGCCGCCTTCCTCGGTGTAGAGCGGTGCGCCGGGGGTGAAAAAGGAGGGCAGCAACTTGTAAAGGTCAGTCTCGTCGCCCACCAGCGCCCGCATGTAGTCTTCCTGGCTCATCGCCATCAGCACGGCGCGGCGAGCCCGCACATCGTTGAAAGGCGGGTGCAGGTGGTTCATGCGGAAGGTGCCGATGTTTCCGAGTGGGTCGGCGATGTCGACGTTCAAGTTCCGGTTGCGCTTCAACACGGGCACCAAATCGGCGATCGGGTTCTCCCACCAGTCCACCTCGCCATTCTGCAACGCGGCGGCAGCGGTCGCAGGATCGGGCATCACCACCCATTCCACCCGGTCCACCATCACCCGCTTGCCACCCGACATCCAGTCCGGAGCCTCGTCGCGCGGAACGTAGTCCGCGAACTTGACGAACACCGCCTTGGCGCCCGGCACCCACTCCTCGCGCATGAAGCGGAAGGGGCCGGAGCCGACGAACTCGGTGATCTGCTGGAACGGATCGGTCTTGGCGATCCGTTCCGGCATGATGAAACTGCAAGGCGAATTGGTCTTGCCAAGAGCCAGCAGCATCTTCGGATAGGGCTGCTTCAACGACCAGCGGAAGGTGCGATCATCCAGCGCCACAAGTTCGTTCTGGATGGCGCGGATCATCTGCCCCATGGGATCACGCACGGCCCAGCGGCTCAGGCTGGCCACGGCGTCCTTGGCGCGCACCGGCTCACCGTCATGGAATTTCAGGCCCTGACGCAGCCGGAAGGTCCAGACGAGGCCATCGGCCGAAACTTCCTCGCTCTCCACCATCTGCCGCTTCGGCTCGAAACTGGCGGAAATGCCATAGAGCGTGTCCCACACCAGCATGCCCGCATTGCGGACGACGTACTGGGTGCCCCAGATCGGATCGAAGTTCGCGAGGTTGGCCTGTGGCACGAAACGCAGCGTGCGGGCCGCAGCCCCTTGAGACAAGGCGGGCCGCGGCAAGGCAGGAAGGCCAGCCAGGGCTGCACCCGCGGCGGCATGGGTCAAGAACGATCGGCGCTGCAGCATCGTTACCCTCTCTCTTCCGGCCTCGCGATGCGCGGCCTCAATTGGCGAAAAGCCCGAATTGCCGCAAGGCAAACGGGCGACGGAAGGGAGGCGCGTGCGACGTGCAGCGCGCATCTTCCGCGCAACGCTGCAAGCACGGATCGTGCCACGACACGGCCACCTTTCTCGGCCGCTTCCGCTCCCTCCCCAGAAGCGGATTGCATGTCACATCTGCCTAAAAAGGCAGCATCCGACGAAATCACCGTATCATCAAGTCGGCTTTTCCGTTCGAACTGTTTCTCAGCTGCGGTGGACATTCCAGAACATCGGCAGCCCCTTCAGGACGCCGGTCAGGCCGCGCCTGTAAGCCCAGGCCTGGAAGTACTGCCCAAGCGGCAGATAAGGCACAGCCTGCTGCAGGGCATCGAGCTGGATCTGCCTTGCGATCTCCTGCTGCGCTGCTTGGTCAGGTGCCGCGAACCAGGCATTGCGCAGTTCTTCCAGCTTGGGCGCCGTGGGCCAGCCGAACCAAGCGGCCTGGCCATGTCCCCGAAGTGCCTGCTGCACGCCGGGGTTGACCATGTCGACCCCCGCCCAGAAGGTGAAGAACATGCTCCAGCCGCCCTTCCCCGGGGGCTCTTTGCTGGCGCGGCGCTGCACAACGCTGCCCCAGTCGGTGGAGATGAATTCAACGTTCATGCCGCATTTACGCAGCATGTCGTTGCCGACCTGCGCCAACGCATTGAGCGACGGGAAATCGGCAGCCGCGATCAGCACCACCTTCTCGCCTTTGTAACCGGCGGCGGCGAGGTCACGCTTGACCTTGTCGTAGTCACGCGGACTGGTCAACACGTCCATGCCGGCGTCATTCGCCAGCGGCGTCTCGGGCGTGAAGATGCCAACATTGTCGCGCCAGAGGCTGCGATCTGTGCCGATCACAGCGGTCATGAAATCCGCCTGACTGACGGCGCCCAGCAGGGCTCGCCGGATAGCCGGATTGTTGAAGGGGGGGTGCAGATGGTTGAAGCGCGCGATGCCCATCAACCCGGTCGGGTCCTGGATCTCCAGCGTCAAGTTGCGGTTGCGGCGCAGCAACTCCTGCAAGTCGCCGGGCGGCTGCTCGTACCAATCCGCTTCGCCATTCTGCATGGCGTTCGCGGCGGTGGCCGCATCCGGCATGACGTTCCACTCGATGCGGTCGAAATGCACGCGCTTGGGACCGGCGGTCCAGCTCACCGGCCCGTCCTCGCGCGGAACGTAGTCGGCGAAACGCTCGTAAACGATGCGCGCACCCGGAATCCGTTCATCGGCCTTCCAGCGAAGCGGCCCTGAGCCGATCATCTCCTTGACCGGCGTTGCAGGATCGGTTTTCGCCATGCGCTCTGGCATGATGAAGCAAACAGGCGTCGCGGGCTTGCCCAACGCCTCGAACAACAACGGAAACGGCCGGCTGAAGCGGAACAGGATGGTCTTGTCGTCCGGAGCCGACAACTCGTCCACCACCGTCATCATGACCTGACCCAGCGCGTCGCGCGCCGCCCAGCGGCGGATCGAAGCGACGCAGTCACGGGCGCGGACAGGCTCGCCATCGTGGAACTTCAGGCCATCGCGCAACACCATGGTGATGCGCCGCCCATCCTCCTCCACCGTGTGCCCGCGAACCATCTGGGGCTGCGGACGATAATCCTGGTCGAAGCCGTAGAGCGTGTCCCAGATGCAGTAGCCATGGTTGCGCGAGACATAGGCGGTGGTGATGATCGGGTCCGTCACCGCGAGGTCCGCCTGAGGGATGAACTTCAGCACCCGTGATGCGCCGCCGGGGCTTGCACCCTGCCCGATCGCGAAGCGCGGCAGCGCCGTCGCTGCGGTGATCGCGCCCGCGCTGGTGAGCCATTGACGTCGGTTCATTGCAAACTCCCTAGGCGGGCCTTCCCTGTGCCGAAAGGGAAGCCGAGCCATGCGGCCAGCGCAAGGGGGGTCAGCGCTTGGCGATGCTCAGCTGTCGTCTTATTGCAACGGCATGATCCCCCTCAGCCCGCCGCACTCGGTTCTCGCCGGGCAGATCCTGCGGTTCGGAACCGTGGGCAGCATTGGCTTCCTGATCGACAGCGCCGTCCTATACGCCGCGCTTTGGCTGGGTGCCGGACCTTATGTGGGGCGCGTTGCGTCCTATGTGGTCGCTGCCACCGCGAACTGGCTGCTGAACCGGCTCTGGACGTTCCGGGGGGCCGGCCGGCAGCGCCCGGTTCGTCAGTGGCTGCTGTTCCTGTTGGTGAATCTGATCGGGTTTGCGGTGAATTATGGAACCTATGCTGTCCTGTTCAACCAGAGCTCCCTTGTGTCGACGCATCCGGTGCTCGGAGTTGCAGCCGGTTCCATAGCTGGCATGACGGGAAACTTCATTCTCAACCGCTGGCTGGTCTTTGGGACCTCGCAGCAGAACAGGGCGCTGGAAGGACAATCAACTTCAAGTCTTCACACGCGACCGCAAAAGAACAAGATATAGCCAAGGCGGGACAATTGGCCGACGCTCAAATAATCTACTCTGTGTCAATAAAAGAGACGGTAAATTTCCTGTGCTTTCTTCGGCAGGCCGCACTATGGTGCGCCCGCCGGCGGCCCCGGTTGGGCCGCATTTTCAGGAGTAACCGGCCGGAATGTCTTTCTTGCAGCCCCTCCAGCGGCGACGTGGCCATAAGGTCGCGCTCCGGTCCCTGAAGATCAGGCAGCCTCGACCTCCGGCCTTCTCCAGCCTCGTCCCGGCCCGCGCCGCATCCTGGCCCGGCCCGACCTTCACCCCTCTTCACGTTTCGGGCTGATCCACATGTCCATTGCACCGCGTGCCCCTGGGAGCGGAGAGCGGGATACTCCCCTCGCCCGCGCCATCGCCGCCTGCCGCCGCGACTTCGTCGCAGTCGGGCTGTTCAGCGGCGTGGTCAACCTGCTGCAGCTCACCGTTTCCATCTACATGATGCAGGTCTTCGACCGGGTGCTGGCCACTCGCTCGACCGACACCCTGCTCTTCCTGACCGTGATCGCCGTTGCCGCCATCCTGCTGTTGGCGCTTCTGGAGGCCGTGCGCGGCTCCATGATGCAGCGCGCGGCGGGATGGATCGAGGCACGCGTCGCGCCGGAAGGCTTCGAGCGCGCCCTGGAAGCGCAGCTCCGCGGCCGCCCCTACCGGATGGAGGCGCTGCGCGATCTCGGCTTCTGTCGCTCCTGGCTCGGGTCGCCAGGCTCACTGGCAGTCTACGACGTGCCCTGGGTGCCGATCTATCTGGCCGCCATCTTTCTGCTTCACCCGGTGATGGGCTTCATCGCGCTGGGCGGCGCGGTGCTGCTGTTCGCCCTGACCATGCTGAACGAGTACACCACCTCCAACCTGCTGAAGCAGGCCAACAACGCCAACATGCTGAGTCAGCGCCGTGCGGACGCCATCGGCCGCAATGCCGAGGTGATCGACAGCATGGGCATGGTGCCCGCGGTCATGACGCGCTGGCGCAGCACGGTGGCCGAAGGCGTCACGCCGCAGGAGAAGGCCGCTGGCCGCGCCGCCATCCTGCTCTCGGCCACCAAGTTCCTGCGGCTCGCCGTGCAGCTCGGCATTCTGGGCGCCGGCGCCTATCTGGTGCTGCAACAGGAGCTGACGGCGGGCGCCTCCATCGCGGGGTCCATCATCATGGGCCGTGCCCTCGCCCCTGTGGAGCAGCTGATCGGCGGCTGGAAGGGGCTGGTTCAGGCGCGGCAATCCTTGAAGCGCCTGCAGGTCTTCCTGTCCCTGCCCCGGCTACGCCCCCCTGGCCTGCCGCTGCCCGAGCCCACCGGCAAGCTGACTGTGGAGCGCGTCGCCTACGCCCTCCCCGGCCAGAATGTTCCCATTATCAAGGGCGTGGCCTTTGGCCTGAATGCGGGCGAGAGCCTGGCCATCATCGGCCCGTCCGCCGCCGGCAAGACCACGCTGATCCGCCTGCTGATCGGCACGCTGGCGCCTTCCTCGGGCGCCGTGCGCCTGGATGGCGCCGACGTCTACACCTGGAAGCGCGAGGATTTCGGCCGTCATGTCGGCTACCTTCCGCAGGATGTCGAGCTGTTCGACGGCACGGTGTTCGACAACATCGCCCGGATGGGCGAGGCCGACCCGGACGCGGTGTTCGCCGCAGCGAAGCAGGCCGGGTGCCACGACATGATCCTGCGGCTGCCCCTCGGCTATGACACCGAGATCGGCGATGGCGGCCAGCACCTCTCGGGGGGCCAGCGGCAGATGGTGGGCCTGGCCCGTGCGCTGTTCGGCCAGCCCAAGCTGATCGTGCTGGACGAGCCGAACTCCAACCTAGACGGCGATTCGGAAGCGGCGCTGGGTCGCGCGCTGGAGGGGCTGAAGGCGCAGGGCAGCACCGTGGTGCTGGTTTCGCATCGGCCGCAGTTGGTCCAGGGCGTCGACAAGGTGCTGCTGCTGAAGGATGGCGCGGTGGAGATGTTCGGCCCGCGCGCCGACGTGCTGAAGCGCCTGATGGGCCCACGCCCGGCGCCCGAGCCGGCCAAGGTCGCCGGTCCCGCCCGCCCGGAAAGCCGCGGCGGAGAGCCGCCCCACCCTGACAATGCCCAGCCGGGAGATGCCGCATGAGCGTCACCACCGTTCCCGCAGGCGGCGCGCTCGCCAAGCCGCGCGGCCCTGGTTTGCCGGCGGTGTCCGCGCCGGAAGCGCTGCTTGATACGCCGCGTCCGCGCACCCGCGGCGCCATGTTGCTCGGCCTCGTCTCCATTGGTGTCTTCTTCGGCGGCTTCGCGGCCTGGTCCTTCCTGGCCCCGCTGTCGGAGGCGGCGATCGCCCCCGGCCAGATCCGCGCGGAAGGACAGCGCCGCGTGATCCAGCACCTGGAAGGCGGCATCGTGCGCGAGATCCTGGCGCGCGACGGCGACAAGGTGAAAGCCGGCCAGGTGCTGATGCGGCTCGACGAGGTGCAGTCGGATGTCGGCCTCGGCACCGTGCGGGCCCAGCGCTGGGCCCTGTTGGCGCAGGATGCGCGCCTGGCGGCGGAGGCCCGGGGGGCCACCGAGATCGCCTTTCCGGCCGAGTTGCTGAACAGCGACGATCCCCGGGCGCTGGAGGCGATGACCGGTCAGCGCACCCTGTTCGCCGCGCGGCAGACCAGCCTGACCAGCCAGCTCCAGGTCCTGGAGGCGCGCATTGCTCAGCATGAGGCGACCGCCGCCTCGGCCCAGGGTCAGATCGCCAGCCAGCGCCGTCAGCTTGATCTGATCAACCGCGAGGCGCGGGATGTCGAGGTTCTGGTGCGCCAAGGGCTGGAGCGCATGCCCCGGCTGCTCGGCCTCCAGCGCAACATGGCCTCGTTGGAAGGCAACATGGTCGACCTGCGCGGCCAGGTGGAGCGGGCCGAGGCGTCGGTGGCCGAGGCGCGGAACCAGATTCGTCAGACGCGCGACCAGCGCATGGCGGAGATCTCGACGGAAGCGCGCGAGATCCGCGGCCGGCTGAACGAGGCCGAGGAAAAGCTCCGCGGCGCCCATGACATGGTGACCCGGCGCGACATCACCGCGCCCGAGGACGGCACCATCCTGGGCAGCAAGTTCTTCAACACCGGCGCCGTCGTGCGCCCCGGCGAGCCGGTGATGGAGCTGGTTCCTGCTGCTGACCGCCTGGTGGCCGAGGTGCAGCTGCAGCCCAACGATATCGACGTCGTCTATCCCGGGCTGCAATCCGAGATCCGCCTGCCAGCCTTCAAGCAACGGCTGGTGCCCTACGTCCATGGCCACGTGACCTACGTGGCAAGCGACGTCACCATGGATGAACGCACCCGCCAGAGCTATTACCGCGTTCAGGTTGCGGTGGACCAGGATCAGATCGACAGGCTCGAGAATGTGCAGCTGGTGCCCGGCATGCCGGTGGAAGCGCAGATCCAGATCGGGGAGCGTTCCTTCTTCCGCTACATGATGCAGCCGGTGCTCGACAGCTTCCACCGCGCTTTCCGCGAGCAGTGACAAAGGATTCCTTCATGAGCCAGCCCGTCCTTTTCGCCGATGGCGTGATCGAGGCCAGCGTGCATTTCGGGGTGGCGCGCATCACCCTCGGTCAGTCGGGACCGGACGGCAAGCCGCAGGCCGCCGGCCAGCTGGCTATCCCGGTGATGCAGCTGCCCGGCTTCACCAAGAGCCTGCAAAGCCTGCTGCAGCAGTTCGAAAGCAAGATGCGCCAGGCGCAGCAGGTCCAGCCACCCCGGCCGGAAGGCGAAGCGGAGGCCCCTCCCGCATCGGACGCGTTCCGCTTCTCCGGCGGCTGACCTCCAACCGCCCCGGCGAGCCCCGCCGGGGCCGGTGCGCTGCGTCAGGTGCCTTCGCGTAGGGCGAGTGCCAGCACCGGATCGTCCGTCGCCATGGCGTCCACGCCGAGCGCCAATGCCTTCTCGATCTGTGGTGCATGATTGGCGCCCCAGACGCCGATCTTCAGCCCGGCCTCCCGCAAGCGGCCCGACAGTTCCACATCCAGCGTGCCGATCTCCGTTTCCACCATGGCGAAGCCATGCGCCCGCGCGGTCCCGATCACGCCCTCCGTGCCGATCGCCCTTAACACCGGGGCGCCGAACAGCCAGATGACACCGGCCAGCCCACCGGCACGCGATGCGGCGGCGGCGACCTCCGCCTCGAAGGCGATGATGCGGCAGCGACTTCGGACGCCGGCGTGATCCAGGACCCCAAGGCTACGGCTCAGAAGGTCGGGCGAAGGCAACTGGCCCGGCGGTGCCTTCAGCTCCACCTGTAATTCCTGCGCTTGGTCCCGCATCAGCGCCGCGAGCTCGGCCAGCAGCGGCACCCGCTCCTGTCCGGCACCACGCAGCCGTAGCGCCGCCAGCACGCTGGCCGGCTGCAGAGCCAATGGCCCCTGCCCCTCAGTGGTTCGCTGCAATTCAGCATCGTGATGCACCACCGGCACGCCATCGGCGCTGAGCCGCACATCGCATTCCAGTTGCTCCACCGGCAGGGCCAAACTGTTGCGGAAGGCCGCCAGGCTGTTCTCGGGCCAAAGGAAAGCGCCGCCGCGGTGGCTGACGATTTGGGTGCGGGGACCGGATCTTGTCTGCATGGTCCTGCTACTGGCCCGTTGGTCATTGCTGGCGCAAGTCGTTCACGATCTCTACAATGACGAAAATTTGCTCGGTGAGGTTCGCGACATGTCGCTTCTCCTGGTGGTGCATGACCAGCCGGCGGAGGGCGCGCAAGCGCTGGAGGACGCGGTTTGGCAGCTGGCCGAATCGCATCTCACTCTGCCTGGTGCCCTGATCGTGGAAAGCGGTGTTTCCCCGCGCTACCTGCAGGAGCATCTGAGCGGCGCGATGCGCCGGGCCGGCATTGCCGGTCCGTTGTTGGTGACCCCGGTGGCCGAAGCCAGCTGGCAGGGTCTGTCTCCGGAGGCGGAAGAGTGGATGCGGGCCCGCCTGGCCTGACCATGCCGAAGTCAGGAGTTTTTTCCGAAACGCTGCCCAGGCCCCGCTTTGCGCGCTACGTCCCTGCGTGGCCGTTGCTGGCCGCCGTGGCGCTGATGCTGGGCTGGGCCGGTGATGGCTGGGCCGCCGGCGATGCACCGCCAACCGGGCGAATCGATCTCAAGGTTGTGGGCGGCCTGGGTGGCGTGAGCCAGTATGAGCGGTACGAGCAGCCATTCTGGCGCAGCCGCGTGACCGAACTGACTGGCGGCGTTGTCCATGCCGAGATCGCCCCGTTCGACCGGGCGGGCTTCCGCGCCGAGGAGATGCTGCCGCTGATGCGACTCGGCGTAGTACCCTTCGGCACTGCCCTGCTGGCTGTGGTCTCCGGGGAAGAGCCCGAGTTCAACGCCGTGGACCTCCCGGCCCTGAACCCGGACATCGGCACGCTACGCGAAACCGTGCAGAGCTACCGCCCGCATCTGCGCAAGCTTCTGCTCGAGCGCTACAATGTCGAGTTGCTCTCAGTCTATACCTACCCGGCGCAGGTGCTTTGGTGCTCAGGAGCGTTTTCCGGTCTGGGCGATCTTGCCGGCCGGCGCATCCGCACATCCTCAGTGGGACAGGCGGAGATGGTGGAGGCGCTTGGCGCCACCGCCGTTGTCATCCCCTTCGCCAACATCGTGCCAGCAATGCGCGACGGCGTCGTCGAATGCGCCGTCACCGGCACCATGTCCGGCAACACCATCGGTCTGCCGGCGGTCACCACCCATGTGCATGCCATGGCCATCACCTGGGGCGTGTCTGTGTTCGGTGCCAATGTAACAGCATGGCAAGCCTTGCCGGAAACCGTCCGCGCACAGCTTCGCGCCGGGCTGGCGGAGCTGGAAACGTCGATCTGGAACGGTGCCGAGCGGGAAACCGGCGACGGGCTCGATTGCAGTGCGGGACGGCCGGGGTGCGTGGATGGCAAGCCCGGCCGCCTGACCGTGGTTCCGCTGACGAAGGCCGATATCGATCGACGGCGCCAGCTGCTGCTGACCACTGTGCTTCCGCGCTGGGTGGAGCGCTGCGGCGCAGAATGCTCGGCGGCCTGGAACGCCTATCTCGGCCCGCAGCTGGGCATCGAGACCCAGCCCCCCTGATCCATGCAGAATTTCCGCCGACTTCGCATAGCCATCCTGCTGGCCGCGGCCGCGCTGCTTCTTGTTCAATGGCTGGCCACCTCGCTTCTGGTGGGGCGTGCCCGGGAGGCGGCCTGGGCCACAGCGTCGGAAACCGTCAGCCGCGTGTCCCGCGCGGTTGAGGCCTCGCTGAACCGCAGCTTCGTGCAGGTGGACGCGATGCTGGCGGGCCTGCCGGCGCTGCTGGCTCCCCTGGCCGAGACGAACGACCTCACCCCCCTGCAGCTGAATCGGGTCTTGCGGGAGCTGAACAACCAGAATTTCGCCTTCCGCGACGTGTTGCTGGTCGGCAAGGACGGAATGCCGGTCGCCACCGGGCTCTCAGTGTCGCGCCGCCGTCCGCTCCCGCCCGCCATCAGCCAGTCATTCTTTCCCGGGGCGCCGCGCACAGGGGCGGTGCTGATCGGCGGCCCGTTCCGCAATCCGTCAACCGGCGAATGGTCCCTCTACATTGCACGCGGCGTCACCCTGCCCGGCTTTGGCGAGTTGCTGGCAGTGGCGGAGATGCCGGTGCCGGTGCTCAGCACGCAGCTCTCGGCGGCCAGCGGCGAGGCCACCGGCATGCGAATCTCCCTGGAGCGCGAGGATGGCACGCTGCTGGCCAGCCTTCCGCATGACGAGACCCGCATCGGTTCCCGCCTTTCGCCTACCGCCGCGCAGCGCTTGGCGGAAAGCGGCGGAACCGCGCGAGAAGAACGCAGCCGGCTCGATGGTTCCACCATTATCGCCGCCCAGCGCCCGCTGTTGTACCCGTCGATGACCGTCTCCGCCGCGCTGGGCCTTGAGCCGGCCTTGGCCGGCTGGCAGCAGGAGCGGGTCCGCGCGCTGGGGATTTCGGCTGGCTTCGCTTTGCTCGTCGCGGCTCTGGCAGCGGCACTGATCCTGGCGCTGCGCCAGCGCGAGCGCGTGGAAACCGAACGCAACCGCTGGCGGGCCATGCTGGAGAACGCGCTCGACTCCATGACCGACGGCTTTGTCATGTGGGACGCCGAAGGTCGCCTGGTGGCCTGCAACGCGCGCTACAAGGATTTCTACCGGGTCAGCGCCCCCTTCATCCAGCCGGGCGCGCACTTCAACGACATCATGCGCGAAGGCTTTCTGCGCGGGCAGTATCCGCAGGCCGGCACAGATCTCGACGCGTTTCTGGCGGAGATGCACCGCTGGCACCGCGGCGACAGCCCTCCCATGGAGCGGTTGCTGCCCGATGGCCGCTGGGTCTTGGTGACGGAGCGGGCCACCCCCGGCGGAGGCACCGTCGGTATCCGTACCGACATTACCGAGATGAAGCGCGCCATGCAGGAGCTGGCGGAGGCCCGCGACGCTGCCGCCGCTGCGGCCGAGGCCAAGAGCCAGTTCCTGGCGCGCATGAGCCACGAACTGCGTACACCGCTGAACGGCATCCTGGGCTTCGCGCAGGTCTTGTCCAATGATCCCCGCCTGGCTTCCGACCAGCGCGAGCAGCTGCGCATCCTGCAGGAGGCGGCGCAGCATCTGCTGGAGCTGGTGAACGGGCTGCTTGACCTGTCCAAGATCGCGGCCGGGCGGCTGGAGTTGCGACCGGCTGCTACCGTGCTGCGGCCGATGCTGGAACGGGCCGCGGCGCTGATGGCGCCGGAGATCCAGCGCAAGGCGCAGCGCTTCACCCTCGACATTGCGCCCGGCACGCCCGAGGCGGTTCTGGCCGATCCGACACGGTTGCGGCAGCTGTTGCTGAACCTGCTGTCCAACGCGGTGAAGTTTACCCCGGCGGGCGGCAGGGTCTGGCTTCGCGCTGCGCCCTCCTCCAACGCGGCCAGCGACGGGGCGGGGCTCCGTGTCGAGGTCCAGGACAGTGGTCCCGGTGTGCCAGCCGAACAACGGCACCTTCTGTTCCGCGACTTCGTGCAGCTAGCGACCCCCGGTGCCGCCAGCGAGGAGATGGCGTTCGGCACCGGGCTTGGCCTTTCCATTGCCGCCCAGCTCGCCGCTCTGATGGGGGGACAGATTGGTTGCGAAAGCACGCCAGGACAGGGTGCGTTGTTCTGGGTGGAGCTGCCTCTGCCCGCAGTCACCCTGGTGGCGCCGGACATCATGCCAGGGCAGAACGCGGCGGCCGCATCGGCGCCGGCGGGCGTGCCGCTGCGGGTGCTGGTGGCTGATGACGTTCCTGCCAACCGCCTGGTGGCGCGAGCCATGCTGACCAGCGCCGGACATCACGTCACCTGCGTCGAGGACGGACTGGCCGCCTTGCGGGCCGCCAGCCAGACGGAGTTCGACCTGATCCTGATGGATCTGCAGATGCCGGTCATGGACGGGCTCGAAGCGACACGGCACATCCGCGCCCTGTCCGAGCCACATGGCCGTGTGCCGGTGATCGCCGTGACGGCCTCGGTGATGCCGGAGCAGGTGGAGGCCTGCCGCGCCGTCGGCATGGACGCGCATCTGGCCAAGCCACTGGACCGAGACACGCTGCTGCGGCTGGTGGCCCATTTCGCGCCCCGGAACCTGGCTGCGGTGGTTCCGGCGATGCCGTTGGAGCGAGGCGACGCGGCACCTGCCGACGGCCCGCCTCTGGTGGACATCGCCGCACTGGCAGCCCTGCGGACCGATCTGGGGCCGGCCGCCCCGGCAGTGATCCGGGAGTTTATCCACGAAATGGAGCGGGGCGCGGATGCGCTGGCCGCGCTGGTCGCCGCGCCTCAGGCCGAGCCGCTGCGTGCGGCGACGCACCGCCTGCAGGGCGTTGCCCGGACTTTTGGGGCACCCTTGCTGTCCCAGGCGCTGGACCGGCTCCAGACCGCCATCGCGGAGGGGGAAAGCGCGACGGCTCTGGAGGCGGCGCTGGCGGTCCTGCAGCAGACCCTGCCCGAATTGCGTCGCCTGACGGAACAGGATGGGCTTGCCCATCCCACGGGCGAACTGCCCAGCTGAACCGATGGGCCGCTTGACGACGGACCACGTGCCCGCATACCTCATCCGATAACCTGATGGCATGGCGCATCGGGCGCGGGAGGAAACAGCGCATGGATGGACGCAGCTCGGCAGTGGCGCCCGGCATCGAATTGTCGCCGCTTGCCCCTCCAGCCAACCTGACGGCCGAACTGGTGCGCCGTTTGGCAGCCGAAATCCGCGCGGGGCGGCTCAAGGCGGGTGACCGCCTGCCCACGGAACAGGCGCTGATGCGCCAAGCCGGCGTGTCCCGAACGGTGGTGCGTGAGGCTGTGGCCGCGCTGAGAGCGGAGGGCCTGGTGCTGACGCGACAAGGCGTCGGCGCCTTCGTCGCCGATCCCGCGCTGCGTGGCCAAGTCCGCATCGACCCTGCCGAGATGCGGTCCCTGAAGGATGTGCTGCAGGTCATCGAGCTGCGCATCGCGCTGGAGACCGAAGCGGCCGGCTTGGCTGCGGCGCGGCGTGATCCGGAGGCTCTGGAAAGGGTGCTGGCGGCGGCAGCGGCCTTCGATGCCGCAGTGGAAGCGGGCGAGGCCGCCGTGACCCAGGACCTGGAACTGCACCGGGCCATCTTCGCCGCCACCGGCAACAGCTTCTTTCCGCGTTTCCTGGAGTTCCTGGGCCCCATGCTCATCCCGCGCCAGACGGTGCGGCCGCAGCTGGAGGAACCGGAGGCGCGCACCGCCTACTTGCGCCGCGTGCGGGACGAACATGCCCGCATCACCGGCGCCATCGCGCAGGGCGAGGCCGAAGCGGCGCGGAATGCGATGCGCCTTCACCTCAGCGCCAGCCGCGACCGATACGCTGCATTGGCCGGCCGCTTAGCGGCCCGGGATGAAGCGGCGGATCACGCCTGAGGCGACCGACCCTAGTTGTAGTCTGGGATCTGCGGCACCTCGGCCAGGTAGGCAAGGACCGAGCGCGAAAGCGCCTCGACATCCTCAACGGTGGTGTGCTCGTCCGGAGCATGAAGGCGCTGGCCCCGCCGGAGCAATCCGCCAGCCAGGATCTCGCGCACGCCTGCCTGCTGCATGAAGCCGATGGCTGATCCACCCATCCCGCCCCAACGCCGGAAGCTGGACGGTGCATAGCCAAAGCCCCAGCTCAAGGCACGAAGCCACTGAGGCCAGTTTGGTCCACGATCGGGATCGATGACCGGTTCCAACCGGCGTGACACGTGGCTCTCGACCTGGCAGCCGGGCACCTCGCGTGCCCCATGCGCCACCGCCGCCTGCAACTCGTCCAGCGCCGCGGGATAGCCTTCCTCGGCGGTGAAGCTGCGGTTGATCAACAAGGTGCAGCCGGGTGGTCCCGCCTGTTCGGTGTTGGCGCGCACCGACACCACCGACAGCCTGGGCCGCAGCATACCGCCACCATCATCGGGCGCCGCCGGCAGGCGGGACGAACGGCGGCGCAGATCGGATTGCAGCCCTGCCAGGGCAGACAGGATCGGCTTCGCCACTGAGGCGGGGCTCTGCCCCGGCGTACAGCCACCGCAATCGGAAACCCGGATTTCCAGTTCCAGGCTGCCGAGGCTGCCGGCCCAGATTCGTGGTGCCACGGGACCGTTGAGCCAGAGCACATGGCCTTCCGCCACCCGCTGCTCGGCCAGGTGGCGCAGACCGGGCCAGCGGCGCGCGGCCCCGTCGGTGGTGAACAGCAGCAATGGATCGAAGCGCAGCGGCAGGCCTACCGCATCCGCGACCCGCAATGCCGCCCAGACAGCGGTGATGGCACCCTTCATGCTGACGGTGCCCAACCCGAACAAGCGATTACCCTGCCGCGTCAGGCTGAAGGGTTGGCGACTCCAGAGCGCACCCGGGGCCGCGGTGTCCATCAGCAACGGGATGGTGCAGACGGGCCGACCGGTGCGGCGCTCGGCGATCATCTGCGGGCGAGGCCCGCCCTCACCCGCAACGCCGTCGTCGGGCGGCAGACGGCGCAGCGCGAACCCCAGCGGGGCGAACTGATCCTGCAGCACGGCAGTGAACCGCTCACAGCCAGGCGCATCCGGTGCGCTGGTATCCACCGCCACCAATTGCGCCAGCTCGTCGATCCACCCCGTCGCACCCAGCAAAGGGGCGGCCATGTTCAACCGATCGATGGAGGTCTCGTGGATTGCATTCCACGAGTTCTGCTCATCCCACGGCATCAAGCCCGATCCCTCCGCTTGTGCCGACCGGGCCGCCCTTTTTCCGGCCACTCTTCCGCACCTTCAAACCTGCCAGCGCATTACCAGCAGCGCGGAGGTCCTGCATTGCACGACCGCGCGTCGCACAGAGTCTTGAAGGCTGAGGTCCTGGCCAGGCAGGGCGCGGCGTGCCGATCAGGCGGTGCGGCTGCGTGGAGCCTCCCTGCGGCCGCGCCCACCAGGCGCGCCGCGCCACGCGTTGCTGTTCGCCGCACCGCCGGTCACCGGCTCGACCCGGATGTGCGGGTCATCCTGATCCGGACGGCGCGAAGCCGCGGCGAAGCGGCCAGCCGCCGCCGGAGCGATCTCGAACTGCGTTTCGCGGCCGAGGATGCGGATGCGGCCGATCTCCTCGCGACGCACCTCGCCGCGGCGGCACAGGAAGGGCAGCACCCAGCGCGGATCGGCCCTTCCATCGCGGCCTACATTCATGCGGAACCAGACGCCTTCCGGACCGTCACGATGCGGCGGGGCACCCCGCTCGCCATTGGCGGCGCGGCGCGGCCCGGCATCCACCGCCGCCAGCTCCTCGGGTGCCGGCAGCGGCGCGCGCAACACCTTGACCAGCACGGCAGCCAGATCCTCGGCACTGTGGCGTGCTGCCAGCTCGCGCGCGACGTCGCGGTCGGCGGTCTCCGCCTCCTCTTCCAGCAGCGCCGTGGCCTGGGTTGTGAGGCGCTCGGCATCGCGGGCATGGATGACCTCGGCGGAAGGCGGCGCCCCCCATTCCGCCTGGACGCGCGCGCCCATCAACAGCCGCTCGGCCGTGCGGCGGCGGTTGGCGGGCACCACCAGGACGGACACGCCCTTGCGGCCGGCCCGGCCGGTACGGCCCGAGCGATGCAGCATCACCTCGGGCTCCTTGGGCAGCTCGGCATGGATCACCAGGCCCAGATCCGGCAGGTCGATCCCGCGCGCGGCCACGTCGGTGGCGACGCAGACCTGGGCGCGCCCGTCGCGCAGCGCCTGCAAGGCGCGCGACCGCTCGGGCTGGGTCAGCTCACCGGAAATGGCGACGGCGGAGAAGCCGCGCTCGGTCAGGTTGCCGTGCAGCCGCGCTACTGAGGCGCGGGTGGAGCAGAACACAATGGCCCGCGGGCTGTCCGAAGCGCGCAGCAGGTTGACCACCGCGCGCTCGATGCCATGCGGCGCGACAACCACGGCACGATGCTCGATATCACCGTGCTGTCCGCCCTCGCCCTTAACCGCGATGCGCAGCGCGTCCCGCTGAAAGCTCTGCGCCAGACGCTCGATGTCGCGCGGCACGGTGGCGCTGAACAGCAGGGTGCGGCGTTCGGCCGGCGCGGCATTCAGGATGGCTTCCAGCTCCTCGCGGAAGCCGAGATCCAGCATCTCGTCGGCCTCGTCCAGCACCACGGCGCGCAGCGCGTCGGGCCGGAGATTGCCGCGTTCCAGATGGTCGCGCAAACGGCCGGGAGTGCCGACCACAATATGCGCACCGGCCGCAAGGGCGCGGCGCTCGGTCATCGGATCCATGCCACCGACACAGGACACCACGCGCCCGCCAGCAGCGGCGTACAGCCAGGTCAGCTCTGCCTTCACCTGAAGCGCCAGTTCACGGGTGGGAGCGATGGCCAGTGCTAACGGCAGCCCGGCTTGCGGCAGTCGGTCCGCGTCCCCCAGCAATTCGGGCGCCAGGGCTAGGCCGAAGGCCACGGTCTTGCCCGAGCCGGTCTGAGCGGAAACCAGAAGATCCTGGCCGCTCGTTTCCGGCTCCAGCACCGCCGCCTGGACGGAGGTGGGCTCGTTGTAGCCGCGCTCGGTGAGGGCGCGCAGCAGCGCCTCGGGCATCTGAGGAAAAGGCATGTGTCGAATGATCCGCCAAGTCTTGAGGGTGGGGCGGGCCGGGTGTCCGGGCCGCCAAGGGCAGCTCCACCTCTCATCGGGAGCCAGGAGGGCTCCAAGTGGCGGTACTGCGGGTTGTGAGGACTATGTAGAACGTTTGGCGCGGCTTTGCACGGGATCAGCGAGGCTGGTGGTGAGCTATGCGCCAGACGCATGCATCACCGGAGCGGTTGGAGTCTTGCGAACGGATTGTGAATTGTTCATTCTCCGCCGCGGAAGCGCGAATTGCTTCCCGCGGGATTTGACGGATGCAGCTTGCGCCGCGACATCAAGGGCTAAAGCGCCGGGAAGCCGGACCGCGGACCATCGGGGCAACTTACCTCGCCGCCCAACGCTTCGTGGGTCATCCGACCATGTTGGGGATCTGCCGAGTGTTTATGTCCTGTCGAATGCCGCGGATCTGATCTTCGCCCCGTGCCCGTGCCGGGTACGCCTTCCCGACTGATCGGGGCCCGCATGATATGCGCCCACCCGATCCTGGCCCGTCCCGCCTGATCCTGGAATGCCGATGCCTCAGACCACCCAAGACCGGGACCACCCGGCCTCGTCCGATTCCGCCATCCGTCTGCGGGGCCTACACCGCCGCTTCGCCGGCCGCGGCGGCGCCGGCACCAAGGCGCTGGACGGCGTTTCCCTGGACGTCGCGCCGGGCGAGATCTATGGAATCGTTGGTCGCTCGGGAGCCGGCAAATCCACGCTGATCCGCTGCGTCAATCTCCTGGAACGGCCTGACAGCGGCGAAGTGCGGGTGCTTGGCCAGGACATGCTGATGCTGGGGGACAGGGCGCTGCGCGAGCGGCGCCGGGCCATCGGCATGGTGTTCCAGCACTTCAACCTGCTTTCTTCCCGCACCGTGGCCGACAACGTCGCCTACCCGCTGGAAATCGCCGGCGTGCCGGCGGCGGAGCGTGCGCCGCGCGTGGCCGAGGCGCTGTCGCTGGTCGGGCTGACCGAGAAGGCTGGGGCTTATCCGGCGCAGCTTTCGGGTGGGCAGAAGCAACGCGTCGGGATCGCCCGTGCCTTGGCGCCGCGCCCGCAGATCCTGCTCTGCGACGAGGCCACCAGCGCGCTCGATCCCGAAACGACGCAGGAGATCCTGGGCCTGATCAAGCGCCTGCGCGAGAAGCTCGACCTGACCGTGCTGCTGATTACGCACGAGATGGCGGTCGTGAAGGAGATCTGCGACCGCGTGGCGGTGATGGAGGCCGGGCTCATTGTGGAGCAGGGCCGCGTCTTCGACGTGTTCACCCGGCCGCGTCACCCGACCACGCGCCGCTTCATCGCAGACACCATCGGCTATGCCGTGCCGCGCGGTACGGTCGCCCGCCTGCCGGCGCCCCGCGCGGATGAGGAGCGGCGGCTCCTGCAGGTGCTCTTCGCCGGGCCCAACAGCACCCGCGCGGTGATCAGCGAGGCTTCGCGCCGCTACGGCCTCGACCTCGACATCATTTCCGGCCGCATCGACGCCATCGGCGAGGAGCCCTTCGGCCTTATGGCGCTGGCGGCCTATGGACCATCCGGGCGCATCGATGCCGCCATTGCCTGGTTCGGCGAGCTGGGGCTGACCGTGACGCCGCTGGATGAAGGGAACTGACGCCATGATCCCGTGGATGACACCGACGCTCCAGCAGCTCTTTCTCGACGCCACGGTTGAGACGCTGACCATGGTGGCCGGCGCCGCCGCCATTGCCATCATCATCGGGCTGCCGTTGGCGCTGCTGCTGCATGCCACCGACCGTGGCGGACTGGCGCAGAACGGCTTCGTCAACCGGCCGCTCGGCCTGCTGATCAATGCCGTGCGCTCAACTCCCTTTATCATCCTGATGGTCGCCATCGTGCCCTTCACCCGGCTTGTCGCCGGGACATCCATCGGCACCGGGGCTGCCATCGTGCCGCTGGCCCTGGCCTCCACCGCCTTTATCAGCCGCCTGTTCGAGACAGCCTTCCGCGAGGTCGACCGTGGCGTGGTGGAGGCGGCGCGCGCCATGGGCTCCACCCGCTTGCAGATCCTTTGGAAGGTGATCGTGCCCGAGGCCATGCCCGGGCTGGTGGCCGCGGTCACCGTCACCCTGGTCAGCCTGATGGGCTATTCGGCCATGGCCGGCGCGGTCGGCGGCGGGGGCCTGGGCGATCTCGGCATCCGCTTCGGCTACCAGCGCTTCATGCCGGAGGTGATGGCCAGTGTCGTGATCGTGCTCATCCTCTTCGTGCAAGGGCTTCAATCACTGGGCGACTGGCTGGTCCGCCGTGTCCGCCGCCGCTGAACCGACATCGACAAGGAGATCGTTCATGACCACCCATCGCCGCGTCCTGCTCGGCAGCGTCCTCGCCCTTCCCTTCGCCGCCACCCTGCCTGCCCTGGCGCAGGGCGCCATCGGCTCCGAGGCACGCCCGATCCGGGTTGGCGCCACTGCCGGTCCGCACAGCCAGGTGATGGAAAAGGTCGTGGAGATCGCCCGCCGCGACGGGCTGTACATCCGCATCGTTCCCTTCACCGACTACATCACGCCCAACGCCGCCCTGGCTGCCAAGGATCTCGACGCCAACTCCTTCCAGCACCAGCCTTTCCTGGACCAGACGGTGAAGGATCGCGGCTTCCGCATCGTGGCCGTGGGCAAGACCATGGTGTTCCCGATGGGAGTGTATTCGCGGAAGCTGAAGGCCGTGTCGGACATCCCGAATGGCGCCCGCGTCGCCATTCCGAACGACCCGACCAATGGCGGCCGTGCCCTGGCCTTGCTGGCGAAGAACGGTGCCTTCAAGCTGACCGAGGGCGCCGATTTCCGCGCCACCGTCGCCGACATTACGGAGAACCCGAAGCGTCTGCGCATCATCGAGCTGGAGGCAGCGCAGATCCCGCGCACGCTGGACGAGGTGGATGCCGCCGCCATCAACACCAACTTCGCCATCCCGGCAGGGCTGAACCCCGTGCGCGATGCCATCGCTCTGGAAAGCGCCGACAGCCCTTATGCCAACCTGATCGCCGTGCATGACGACAACAAGGACGCGGCCTGGGTGAAGCAGTTTGTCGCCGCCTACCAGAACGAAGAGATCAAGGCGTTCGTGAAGGAGACCTTCCAGGGCTCCGTGGTTCCGGCCTTCTGAGGAGAATGGGCATGCCGGATCGTCGTTCCCTGTTGCTGGCCGGTGGTGCGCTGATGCTGCCGGCCCTGATCCCGTCGCTCTTGCTGCCAGGGCGCCCAGTCCAGGCCCAGGAGGCGGGGATCGGCACCGAGGCGCGCCCGTTGAGGATAGGAGTCACCGCCGGCCCTCATGCTCAGGTCATGGAGAAGGTGCGTGACATCGCCGCGCGGGACGGGCTGATCATCCGCATCTTCGAGTTCAGCGACTATGTGCAGCCCAACATGGCGCTTGATTCAGGTGATCTGGATGCCAATTCCTTCCAGACTCAGCCTTTTCTGGATCAGACTGTCCGCGACCGTCGCCTCAGGCTGGTCTCGGTCGCCAAGACCCTGACCTTTCCCATGGGGATTTATTCCCGGCGCCTGAAGTCGGTGGACGCGCTGCCGAATGGGGGACGCATCGCCATCCCCAATGATCCGACCCAGGGCGGGCGCGGGTTGCTGCTTTTCGCTCAGGCCGGAGCTATCCGACTTCCACCCAACCCCGATGTCAGCGTCAACGTGGCCGACATCGTCGAGAACCCGAAGCGCCTGCGCATCCTGGAGCTGGAGGCAGCGCAGCTGCCCCGTGCGCTGGATGATGTGGACGCTGCCGCCATCAACACCAACTTCGCCATCACGGCCGGCTTGCAGCCGACCCGGGACGCCATCGCGATCGAGGGGCAGGACAGCCCATACAGCAACCGCATCGTTGTGCGGCAGGGCGATGAAGAGAAGCCCTGGGTGGGAAAGCTCGTCCGCGCCTATCAGAATGACGAGGTAAGAAACTTCGTCGCCGAGACCTTTTCCGGCTCGGTCATTCCCGGCTTCTGAGGAGCTGAAACCATGCAGCGTCGTTCGCTTCTGCTGGCCACGGCCGGCATGTTGATCCTTCCCGCCACCCTGCGCGCGCAGAGCGGCGCCCAGATCGGCAGCGCTGATCGGCCGCTGCGGGTCGGCGTGACCTCAGGCGTGCATGCCCAGGTTCTTGAAGCCGTGCGCGATGTGCTGGCGAAGCAGGATTTCGCCCTTCGCATCACGGAGTTCGCAGACTTCATCCAGCCCAATGCTGCATTGGCCGCGGGCGAAATCGACATCAACACCTACCAGCACCTGCCCTTTCTGGAGGCGCAGAAGCAGCAGCGCGGCTACGACTTCGTGCCCGTGGGCAAGACGGTGCTGACGGTGATGGGCGTGTTCAGCAAGAAGCACCGCACGGTCGCCGACCTGCCGAATGGCGCGCGCGTCGCCATTCCGAACGACCCGACCAATGGCGGCCGCGCCCTGCTGCTGCTGGCCAAGGCCGGCCTGTTCAGCCTGACGCCGGGATCCGATTACCGGGCCACGGTGGCCGACATCGCCGACAACCCGAGGCGCATCCGCATTGTGGAGCTGGAGGCCGCGTCGATCGCGCGTGGGCTGGACGACGTGGATGCCGCTGCCATCACCGGCAACTACGCCGTGCCGGCCGGACTCAACCCGTTGAAGGATGGCATCGCGGTCGAGGGAACCGACAGCGCCTACACCGTGCTGGTGGTGACGCGGCGTGGCGATGAGAGCAAGCCCTGGGCGCAGACCCTGGCGCGCGGCTACTCCGATCCGGCGGTGAAGGCGTTCGTGGAGAAAACCTTTGGTGGCGCGGTGATCGTCGGCGCCTGAGGGGCTTCAGGCCGCCGGCAGAACGCCGAAGTTAACCCAGACCTGGCGCCGCTTCTGCGCCCAGTCGGCCAGCAAGTCGCGCGAGGCGGACTGTTCCGTGTCGAGCAGGTGAGCGGCGCGTTCGACCAGCGCGACGTCGTCCAGGCCCGGCTCCTCCAGCGCGATCCGTGCCCCCAGCATCGCTGCCGGATCAGCCGCCACGGCGCCACCCAGGGCGGGCGCGGCCAGCCACCCTGCCCCGCCCCTTGTCGCCAGGTGGCGGTTCAGCGCCCAGGCGGCCTGGGGCGGCGCAGGGGCGGCGGCTACAGGATGTGCGCATTCGCTCCAGATCAGCATTTGCGCCGCCTGGTTCAACATGGCCGGATGCAGGCCGGGACGTTCCATCTCGCCCAGGCGACGCGGACGGTTGCGTAGCGCGCGGAGCAGCGGGTCGAACAGGGCCGCCTCGCCCTCGACCTGCCCCAGCGGCAAGTCGAAGCGCAGCCGCCCGGCCTCGGGCGCTCCGGGCAGGCCAGCCAGCCGGAGCGCGTGCAGTGCGGTCCTATGCGCATCCGCGGACATCGGGGCAAGCTCCTTGCCATACAGGTCGCGTCGCAGGGACTGGTTGCGCGCCATGTCGCGGAGGCTCTCTGCCAACGCGGCGTCCTCAACGCCGGCGAGCAACGGGCGGGTGGCCGCTGGCAGCGACACGGCATCGATGTTGTCGGGCGGCGTGGCGCTGCCGAGATAGGCACAGCCTGAACCTGCGAAAGCCTCCATCATCTCGGCAACATGGAAAGGCTGCCAGTTCGGCGGCAGCACCTCATGCGCCAGCGCCGCATCCTCCTGGCGCGCGGCCCATTGCAGCCTTTGCCGCTCCTGCGGGTACGCGGCGAAATAGCCTGCGCCGGCATCGGCCAGGGACTGCATGATGTTGAGGGACGCGCGTGCCCGATGCCGTGCCGCACCCGGCTGTCCGGCAGCGTAGCGCAGCATGAGCGACTGCCCTGCGGCGGCGGCGCTCATGCCGGGATGGGTCATGTAGTGGGCGTAGGCGACGCCGCCAGGCCTCAACGCGGCACCGATGAGGTTGAGCATGGCGCTTCGCTGCGCCGGTGCGATCCACGACAGCACGCCATGCGTCGCGATCACGTCGAAGAAGCCCAGGCTCCCGGCCCGAAGTTGGTCAAAGCGCAGCGGCAGGAAGACGATGTTGCGCAATGCCGCCGCGTCCGCCGCGATCCGTGCCTCAGCCAGGGCCGAGGCGTCGGCATCCACCGCGACGACTTCAGCCTGCGGATGGGTTGCCGCCAGGATCAAGGCATTCAGGCCGCTGCCGCAGCCCAGTTCACACCAGCGGAACGGTCGGGCGAAATCTGGTCCCTGCCGGCCGAGCCCGCGCAGCACGGCATCGATCCAGGGCGGCGTCATCTCGCGGTGAAACTGCGGGGGGTAGGCGACCCCCTCGACGTAGTCCTGTGTCATAGGCTCGTCCGGAGTGGAGCGCGGAACTGGCCCCGCGCGCCCGTTGCGATCAGAAGAAGGCCGTCAAGCTGACGAAGTAGGCTCGGCCCGGCTCGTTGTAGCTGTTGGCGCCGTAGCCGTTCGATACGGCCTGGCGGAGCAGTTGCTCGTCAAGCAGGTTGCTGATGCCGGCGGTGAGCCGCGTGCTGGCGTTGATGTCGTAGGTGGCGCTGACATCGACAACCGAATACGGCTTCCTCTCCAGCAACTGGGTCCCGGTGGCGGCTGTACCCTGGATGTTGGTCGTGCGGGCCTCCTGCTTGCCGTAGTGGGTCAGGCCCAGCCTGAAGAAGAGCTGCTCTGTCGCGTTCCAGTCGAGGCTGGAGTTGATCGTGTATTCCGGGATCAGAGACAGAGGCTCGCCTGTGGTCTTGTCCTTGCTCTGGATCATGTAGGTCAGGTTGGTGTTCCAGGAGAGCGTCTCCATCAGCGGCACCAGGAGATTGCCCTCGATACCTTCAACAACCGCTTCCGGCGTGTTCTCCCAGCGGAACACACGTCCGTTCGCGGCAGTCTGTCCGACGGGAACCAGTCCGGACTGGATCTTGTCCTTGTAGTCATTGTGGAAGTAGGTGACGCTCGCATTCCAGCCAGCCTGATCATAGACGACGCCGATTTCCTTGTTCAGGCTGGTTTCCGGCTTGAGGTCGGGATTGCCCTGGACGTAGCAGCCGGCGCCGAGGCTCGGAAAGCCGATAGGGCAACCGAATCCCATCGTATAGTAAAGATAGTTCGGGTTTGATTGATAAAGGTTAGGCGCCTTGTAGGCCTGGGCTATACCGCCCTTGACAGAGAAGCCGTTGAATACCTCGTAAGCCGCGTTCAGTGATGGGCTGACATTGCTGCCATACTTGCTGTGGTGGTCGAAGCGCACGCCCGGCGTCACCGTCAGCCGCTCGGTGACATAGACGTTGTCCTCCACAAAGGCGGCATAGGTTTCGGCGTTGTCTTTGCCGCTGCGATTGTTCTGATCGATCCCGGCAGGCACGCCACCCAAGCCCGTGCTCTGCGTGACGGAGAACGGGTCGCTGAGATTCTCCTTGAGATACTCGGCCCCCATCGTCAGACGCTGCGGCACCACAAAATCGATCGGGATCGAGATGTCGCCATTGATCTCGTAATTGTTCAGCACAGAGGTGGAGCGCGCAGAGTTGGTGTTGATGCTGCCTTCCCCACTTCCGGCAAGGCCTTCGTTCAACCGTTTGTTCTGCGTACCCTCATAGTAGAGAAGCAGACGGCTCTCGGTCCCCCCCCATTCACCCCGATGGGTAAGCGCGATGGAGGTGCGGTCGAGCACATTCGTTTCGGCACCTTCATTCGCCAGTTGCTCCAGCAGCGCCGTTCCCTCCTCGTTTACGGCGCGGTCACCGGCATAGATGTTGCCCTGGCGACTGTAGCCCGCCTCAAACTCCAGCGCCTGATTGGGCGTCAGGTCCCATCGCAGCAGACCGTCGAGGTCGCGGTTCTCGACGCCTTCGCGGCCGGCCGGCGGCACTCCGCCATCAACGGCGAAGGGTTGGTTCAGGCTCAGGCTGTCGGCGTCGGTTCTGGCGAAATTGCCGAACAGGCGGAAGCTGAATGCTTCCCACAGTGGCCCGGCCAGGGTGAAGCCGATCCGCTTGGTGTCGCCTTCATCCTTGTCCTCCGGCTGGTTCATGTAGACGGATACAGAACCGGTATAGGTGTCGGTCGGCGGCTTGGTGATGATGTTGACCACACCGCCCGCCGCGCCCGAGCCGTATCGTGCCGCGGCCGGGCCACGGATCACCTCGATGCGGTCGATGGCGTTGGCAGGCACCCAGTTGGAATCGCCACGCGTGTTGCGCTCGCCGCTGCGCCCCATACGGGTCGAGTTTCGGCTGCGAACGGGCTTGCCGTCGATCAGGATCAGCGTGTTTTCCGGCCCCATGCCGCGCAGGTCGATCTGGCGGTTGTTGCCGTACTGGCCGGAGGACGAATTGCCGGTCAGGTTCACCCCCGGCATCTTGCGGACGAGCTCGCTGATGTCGTTGGCCGGCGGCTCCCGCTCGATGTCCTGCCGATCGATAATGGAAACCCCGGGCGCCTGCTTCAGCTGCTGCTCTGCCGTGGCCACCACATCCACCATCGGCAATTGCAGCGTTGCGGCTCCGGCGGATCCCGAGGGCTGCTCCTGCGCCCCTGCCGGAAATGCGGCGAGCGTCAGACCAGTGAGCAAGGCAAGGCGGGAAGGCGTGGCGGCAAGCAGCAGGCGTTTGTTCACCAGTCCGTCTCTTTCAGCGATTGATAATCATTCTCATTAGAAGAGAGCAATGCCGGCTGGCAAGCCGCCGTGTCCGCGCTGGCCCGGAAACGTTACCGAGACTGGGCACAAAGAGCCGGGCGTGCCCGCTGAAGCACGCCCGCTCGTATGAACGTTGAAGCCGGTTCAGGCCGCGTAACGCGAGACCGCCAGATCCTCGTGCTCGATGTTTGGCCGTTGGCCGGTCACCAGATCAGCCGCCAGCTTTCCGCTGCCGCAGGACATCGTCCAGCCCAAGGTGCCATGCCCGGTGTTCAGGAACAGGCTCGGGTACCGGGTAGGGCCGATCACTGGTGTGCCATCGGGGGTCATCGGCCGCAATCCGCACCAGAACACTGCCCGGGCCGGGTCGCCGCCGCCGGGGTAGAGATCCATCACCGAATGCAGCAGCGTCTGGCGGCGTTCCTCCCGCAAGCTGGTGTCAAAGCCCGCGATTTCCGCCGTGCCGCCGACGCGGATCCGGCTGCCCAGCCGCGTGATGGCGATCTTGTAGGTTTCGTCCATCACGGTGGAAACGGGTGCCGCTGCTTCATCAGCCACGGGCAGAGTGATGGAATAGCCCTTCACCGGATAGACTGGCAGGCTGAGTCCCAGCGGCGTCAATAATTGCGGGGAATAGCTGCCCAGCGCCAGCAGGTAGCGGTCTGCCGAGATCACCCCGTCGCCAGTTGCGACGCCCGCGACGTCGTCGCCCTGCATAACCAGCCGCTCGATCTCCGTGCCGTAGCGGAAAACAACTCCCATTCCTTCGCAGATCGTGGCGAGGCGCTGAGTGAAGAGGTGCGCATCCCCCGTCTCGTCCTGCGGCAGGCGTAGCCCTCCGACGAACTTCTCGCCCACGCGCGCCAGGGCCGGCTCGGCGGCGATGCATCCAGCACGGTCCAGCACCTCGTATGGCACGCCATACTGTTCCAGCACGCGCAGGTCGCCACCAATGCCATCGAGCTGTGCCTGCGTCCGGAACAGCTGCAGCGTGCCTTGTTCCCGCCCATCATACTCGATGCCGGTCTCGGAGCGCAGGTCGGCCAAGGCGGTTCGGCTGTAATCGGCCACCCGCACCATGCGCGACTTGTTGGTCTTGTAGGCGGCCTCGTTGCAGTTCTTCAGCATCTGCCACAGCCAGGTCCACTGCACGGGGTCCAGCTTCGGCCGGATCACCAATGGGCTGTGCTTCTGGAAAATCCACTTCACTGCTTTGGCAGGAATGCCGGGCCCCGCCCAGGGAGAGGAGTAGCCGAAAGACACCTGCCCTGCATTGGCGAAACTCGTCTCCAGGCCCGCTCCCTGCTGACGGTCCACCACCTCCACCTCATGCCCCGCACGGGCAAGGTAATAGGCCGAGGTGACGCCCACCACGCCGGCGCCAAGAACAAGAACCTTCATCGCAGGGATGCTCCGCCAGGCCGCCCGATGCGCGGGCGGAATCCCGAAATGCTAGAACGGAACTACCCGCAGGTGCTTGCGATCGGCGCAACTTCGTAGGAATGATACGCGGGAAATCCGCATTTCTTGCCACTTCATGGAAGATCATGCAGTCCCCGAACCTGGATGCGATAGACCGCAGGATGCTGCGGCTGCTGCGCGCGGATGGCCGCATGAGCAACGCCGCCCTGGCGGAAGCGGTAGGGCTCTCCCCCTCCGCATGCCTCAGGCGCTTGCGGCTGCTCGAGCAGGGCGGCGCCATCCGCGGCTATACCGCCATCCTGGCAGCGCCCGACGCATCCTCACGCACCGTGGTCATCGTGCAGATCACGCTGGAGAAGCAGACAGAGGATGCCTTTAACCGCTTCGAGGCCGCCGTGAGGCAATGCCCGGAGATCTGCGAGTGCTATCTGATGACAGGGGCGTCGGATTACCTGGTGCGGGTCGAGGCGCGGGACGCGGCGGATTACGAGCGCATCCACAAGGAACAGCTATCCCGCATGCCGGGGGTGTCGCGCATCCAGTCGGCCTTCGCCATCCGCACCGTGGTGCAAGGCGCGGCGCCGGCCTGGGTGGAGGAGTGATGGGCGCGAGTGGGTAGCTTCGCGCCCGGGCGGGTCACAGTCCCAGTCCGGTGCCAGGCCGGCCGGGCTGACGATACGGCCATCCGTCCGCGCCAGGGCGTGGATGGCCGTCATCTCGTCCGCCGACAAAGCGAAGTCGAGGATGGCCGCGTTCTCGGCCAGCCGTGCCGGCGTCACCGTCTTGGACAGCGCGATCACCTCCTCCTGCTGCACGAGCCAGCGGAGCACCACCTGCGCCGCCGACTTCCCGTATCAGGCGCCGATCTCGCGCAGCACCGGTCCAGCTGCACCTTGCCGTCGGCCATCGCGTAATAAGCGGTCAGGCCAGCACCGGCCCCTGGTTCAGGTAAGGATGGTACTCGACCTGGTTGGTGACCAGCGGAGCGGCGCTGAGCCCCACGGCTTCGGCCATCAGCGCGGTGCTGTAGTTGCTGACGCCGATATGCCGCGTCATGCCGGCCTGCCGCACCTCGTTCAGCAGCCCGATCTGCCCAAGCTACCTATTGCCGCACGGCACGTCGCTTCAGCCGAAGGAGCTGGCACAGCATCATTGTCTGGGCTTCAACTTCCGCCGCAGCCTGGATGGCTGGCCCTTCCACGGCCCCGCCAGCAGGCGGCGCTGGCTGCAGGCGACGCAGGGCAATGTGCTGGCCAGCAACGGCACCATCCTGCGGCAGCTCTGCCTCGACGGCGCGGGACTCGTACGGGTGGGACAGTTCCTGGTGCAGCCGGATCTTGATGCCGGGCAGTGCTCCAGCCCTGGAACCCGGAAGACATGGAGCTGATCCATGCCGTCTTCGCCGGGCACGAGCATCTGGAAGCGCGCATCCGTGCCGTTGTGGATTTCCCGGCGGAAACGGTGCCCGCATGACAGGGCACCTCCCCCCGCCCTGTGGCGAAACTGATGGCGGAGGGAGCTTGAGGTTTGTAGCCTCGTACCCGCCTGTGCCGCCGGTTCTCTGCGCGGAGCTGGCCAAACGGAGCCTGCCGCAGGACAAAAATCGCCTTGTCCTGTCCGGGGTCCAGGAACAGGGGGAACACACCATGCACTCCACCGCCATGCTCGGGCTGGCTGCGGCCCTGCTTGTCGCCGCGCCCGATGCCCGTAGCCAGGGCGCGGGCGAGATGACGTTTTTTGTCACCTCGGCCAATCCTGGCGAGGGCGCCAATCTGGGTGGGCTGGCCGGGGCCGATGCACATTGCCAGTCCCTGGCACTGGCGGCAGGGGCCGGCAACCGTGGATGGCGGGCGTATCTCAGCAGCTCGGCCACCGGCAACGCCCCGGCCGTGCACGCGCGGGACCGCATCGGGCCCGGCCCCTGGCGCAATGCCAAGGGTGAGGTGATCGCGCAGGACGTCGCCTCGCTGCACGGCCCCGGCAACCGCCTTTCGAAGCAGACGGCGCTGACGGAAAAGGGCGAGCCCGTGAACGGCCGCGGCGACACTCCGAACAACCACGACATCCTGACCGGCTCGCAGCCCGACGGAACCGCTTTCGCCGGGGAACAGGACCGGAGCTGCGGCAACTGGACCCTCGGCGGCGCAGAGGGCTCAGCGATGGTTGGCCATCATGACCGGCTGGGGCTGCAAGATAATGAGCCGGCCAGGTCCTGGAACTCTTCCCATGCCAGCCGCGGCTGCAGCCTTCCCGCGTTGAGAACCACCGGAGGGGCCGGACTGATCTACTGCTTCGCGGCGGATTGAACAGGTTCGACGGCGGGAAGTGTCCTCCACCGTCTGAACAGGGAAGATCGACGGCCCGTCCGCGCCCGTTTTAACCTCGCAACCCGGCCCAGAACATGGCCAGCCGGTCGCCCAGCCCGCGCGGCCGAGGCGGCTCGGCAGGATCGAAGCCGGACCTCGCCATCCGGGTGAGATCGCGCCGCGCGAGCACGCCGGGCAGTGCCGCCGCTCCACCTGGGCGCCGCGGGGGCAGCAAGCCTAGCCCTTCCGCCGCAAGTGCCTGCGCCACCGCCGCAATGCCTTTCTGTCGGGGGTCGCGGGCGGCATCCGCCGGCGTCAGCCCCCGTTCGGCCAGCATGTCGGCGGGCAGCAGGGAGCGGCCCCGCATCGCCATGGCTGGGATCGAGCGCAGCAGCCCCGCCATGCCATAGGCCGCGCCAAGTGACTGCAGCGCAGGCAGGCTGTCCGGCGATGCGCCCAGAGCCCGGCCTGAAGTCACGGCGTATCCGCCTGCCGTACCCCGCAGATAGGCCAGGAGCGCGCCGCGAGAAGGCATCTCCTCCTCCGTCTCGGCCTCGCGAGCGTCGATCATGCCAAGCAGGTCATCCGGATCCAGAGCGCCGGCCCGGATAGCGGCGGCCAGTGGCTCGGCCACCTCATGCTTGCGGACGGGAGCGCCGCTGCGCGCTTCCTCCACCGCGTCCCGCCACCATTGCAGCCGGATCAACGCCGCCATCGGGTTGGTGGCGGCTTCCCGCGCCCGTGCGATCTCGTGGTTGAAGGCGATCAGCACCCATTGCGCCTCGCGCTTCGCCGGGGGAGCGAACAGGGTGCACAGGAAGCGGTCCGGGTCATGCCGGCGTGCAGCCTCGGCGATGGGGGGAAGTTCGGCCATGGCGGGGTTATGCCGCCGGAACAGGCGCACGCAAACCGTTGCGGCCCGAATGTAACCCGGCCCCGGTTGACGCTCCACGACCGCACCCCTAGCTGTGGAGCGCCCGGCGCCGTTCGGCGCCGCTGTTGAATCGACGATCCGATTCTCACCTACGGGAGTACAGCCACCATGGCCTTCAGCCTTCCGCCGCTTCCCTACGACGCTTCCGCCCTCGCCGGTTCCGGCATGTGTCAGGAGACGCTGGAACTGCATCACGGCAAGCACCACAACGCCTACGTCACCGCGCTGAACGGGCTGGTGGAGAGCAAGGGCCTGGCCGGCAAGTCGCTGGAGCAGATCGTCTCCGAGGCCGGCAAGGCTGGCGCCGATGGCCTGCCCGTGCTGAACCAGGCGGGGCAGCACTGGAACCACATCCTGTTCTGGCAGGTGATGAAGCCGAATGGCGGCGGCGATAGCCTGCCCGGCAAGATCGGCGCCAAGATCAATGAGGATTTCGGTGGCCTCGCGCAGTTCAAGGACGCCTTCAAGCAGGCGGGCGTGACGCAGTTCGGCTCCGGGTGGGCCTGGCTGGTCGTCGATGGCTCGGGCAAGCTCAAGGTCACCAAGACCCCGAACGGCGCCAACCCGCTCTCCACCGGCGAAGGCACGCCGATCCTGGGTGCCGATGTCTGGGAGCATGCCTACTACCTGGACTTCCGCAACGTCCGGCCGAACTACCTCGACAACTTCCTCAACAAGCTGGTGAACTGGGAGAAGGTCGAGGAGCTGATGCTCAGTGGCGGGCTGAAATCCGGCCAGAGCGCCTGATCGATTGTGGCGGGGAGCGCGCGCCGCTCCCGCCCAGCAAAAAGGGCGCCGGGGGATGACCCCGGCGCCCTTTTTCCGTTACGCCTTGCGCGCCTCAGGTGGCGGGCTTGCTGTCATTGGCCGCGGAAGGCGGCTTCACCAGGCTGGCGATGGTGCCGCGCACCACATTCACGCGGACGTTGGGCGCGATCTCGACCTCGATCTCCTCGGAGCCTTCCTTGACCCGGGTGATGGTGCCGAGGATGCCGCCCGACGTGATGATGCGGTCATTGCGCTTCAGCGCGCCCAGCATGGTGCGGTGCTCCTTGGCGCGCTTCTGCTGCGGGCGGATCAGCAGGAAATAGAACACCACGAAGATCAGGATCAGCGGCGCGAGCTGAATGATCATGGCGGTGGCGCCGCCGGCTGCGGCGTCCTGGGCATAGGCGGGGGAGATGAACATCGAGGGGCTTCCGTCTTGCCGTGTGTCTTGCCGTGTCCGGCGCGCGAAACTAGCCTCCCCCACCCTGCCGTCAACCCAGCCATGACATGGCCGTCATGTTCGGGCCCCTGCCTAGCATGGTTCCAGAAGTTCAGGAGCATTCCCCGCCTTGTCCTCGTCCGACGATCATAACCTGCTCCCTGTCCTGACGCGCATCGCCGAGGCGTTGGACCGTCTGGCGCCACGTCCGGTCTCGCCGTCCGCACCGGAAGGGGCGGACGCCTTCGTGTGGCATCCTGCAGCAGCCGGGGAAGCGGCACGGCTTGCTCCGGTGGCACGGGTGGCGGCGGTGGAGATCGGGCTGCTGCAGGGGGTGGAGCGGCAGAAGGCCCTGCTGCTGGAAAACACGTTGCGCTTCGCCCGCGGCCTGCCAGCCAACAACGCCATGCTCTGGGGCGCGCGGGGGATGGGAAAATCCTCGCTGGTCAAGGCCGCGCATGCGGCAGCCAACGCGGCGCACCCGGCCAGCCTCGCGTTGATCGAGATCCACCGCGAGGATATCCGCACCCTGCCCGAGCTGCTGAATATTCTGCGGGCCGGTACCCGACGCTGCCTGGTCTTCTGCGACGACCTGTCCTTCGAGCGCGAGGACCAGGACTACAAGGCCCTTAAATCGGTCCTGGATGGCGGCATCGAGGGGCGGCCCTCCAATGTGCTGTTCTACGCCACCTCCAACCGCCGACACCTGATGCCGCGCGACATGATGGAGAATGAGCGCTCCACCGCCATCAACCCCGGCGAGGCGGTGGAAGAAAAAGTATCCCTTTCCGATCGCTTTGGCCTCTGGATCGGCTTCCACAACGCCGATCAGTCCACCTTCTTCGCCATGGTGGAAGGCTATGCCCAGGCTCTCGGCCTGCCGATGGAGGCGGAGGCCCTGCGCAAAGAGGCGGTGGAATGGTCGGTGACACGCGGTGGACGCTCCGGCCGCGTGGCGTGGCAGTTCATCACCGACCTCGCCGGGCGGCTTGGGGTAGCGCTGCCGGGCTGAGCAGTTCGCGCGGCTTCAACCCACCCGCACCCGCCGGTTGAAGCCTCCGATCGCCTCATCCAGATCATCCATGGCGCGCGCGGATTCATCTTGCAGGCAGGCCAGATAGCTTCGGACCGCGTCACGATAAGTCTCGACCTCGCGCCGGCAGCGGCCGAGGTCGCGTTCGTCGAAGAAGCCGCCGAACTGCGCCGCGCAGGCCGGCTGCACCGGCACCTGGCAGCGGAGCTGCGCCTTTGCAGAAGCCGGCAGCATCACCAGATGCCAGCCGAGAATGACAAGCGGTATGGCCTTCACAATCGCCCTCCGGGGTTCGCCTCAACCGAGCTAGGACAAGTGTGTTGCCTGGACATGAACACCGGCGGGCAGCCCCCGAGGCGCCACCCCGCGGCGCCACGAGGCGCGGCCGGATCTTTCTGAACCCGGACGGCACGGCTCCCGGCCAGCCGCTGCGCAATGTCTGGCGCATGATGCGCGAGGGCAAGGGAACGCCATGGCCTCTCCGGATCGAGGATCCGCCCTTCCCGCCTCCGCCGGAACCCGCCCGGGGGCAGGTGGCCGTGACATTTATCGGCCATTCCAGCTTCCTGATCCGCTATCCGGAAGGACCAACATTGCTCACAGATCCGATCTGGAGCGAACGCTGCTCGCCAGTCGCCTTTGCCGGGCCGAAACGGGTCCGGGCGCCGGGCCTCGCCTTCGACGCATTGCCGAAGATCGATGCCGTGCTGCTCAGTCACAATCATTACGATCACTGCGATATTCCGACGCTGAAGCGGCTCGCATGGCGCGATGCGCCGCGCGTCGTCACCGGTCTCGGCAATGCGCGGCTGCTGGCGAAACATGGCCTGCGTGACGTGGTGGAACTGGATTGGTGGCAGGACGCCCCACTCCCTGGCGGCGTCGTGGCACGCTTCCTTCCGGCACGGCATTTCGCCGCGCGCGGGCTGCATGACCGTGCACACTCGCTATGGGGCGGGTTCGCCCTGCGGGACGCCACCGGCGGCTCCCTATGCTTCGTTGGCGATTCGGGCTGGGGAGCGCATTTTGCTGAGATCGGCGCGCAGTGCGGGCCGTTCGACATGGCTTTGATCCCGATCGGTGCCTACGAGCCGCGCTGGTTCATGCGGGCGGTGCACATCAATCCCGAGGAAGCGGTTCAGGCCTTCGCCGCCCTCCGCGCGCGCCGCGCCCTGGCGATGCATTTTGGGACGTTCAAGCTGACCCAGGAAGCCATCGATGCGCCGGCACAGGGGCTGCACGAGGCGCTGGCCGCCGCCGGCATCGACCCGCGGCGCTTCATGGTGCCCGGCCACGGGGAAAGCTTTCTGGTGGAACCCGCGGGCTAACAGCTCCCGCCTATGGTCTCGGTCACCTATCGGCCGCAAAAGGCGGGCCGTTCCGCCGCCGGGATCATGCCGCAGCCCCGGGCGATCTCATCCGTGATCAGCGAGCAGCGATTGGCTATGTTGCAGGGCGGATGGGTCGCCGGCGAGACCTGGATGCATTGCCGCACCCACTCGTTTGCCTGATCGGTGCCGGCTTCCTCGCGGCAGGTCGCGGCAGGACGCAGGGCGGCGATGCGGCCACGGTAGGTTTCCGCCAGGCATGCGGCATCGGCGCAGCGGTCCCGCCTGGCCAGCCACTCGCGCTGCCCCGCGCGCCGGTTCGCTTCCGCCACCCACCACGCCGCCGCCATCTCCTGATCCAGCGCCGAGAGCACGGGATCGGCGCAGATCATCCGCTCCGCCGCGGTGGCGGCACGCCTGCAATCAAGGCTCGCCGCGCCGGCCGGAGCGGCTCCAAGGGCCAGCAGCGCGGCCAGGACCAGCCCCCGCATCGGCTTCACCGAGCGGTCAGGTTGCCGAAGATGCTGCTTTCCACCCGGTCCCCGACCCGCAGGCCCAGCCGTTCCGCCGTGCCGGCCGCCAGCTCCAGCGTGGCGCGCACAGGGCCGCGGCTTTCCACCGTGGCGAGGCTTTGCGGTACGGTGCGCTCGGCGATGCGGTGGATGCGGCCGCCTTCGGCGATGAACAGCATGTCCAGCGAGGCAATCGTGTTGCGCATCCACATGGTCGATTCGCGTGCACGACCCCAGTCGAACAGCATGCCCTCGTCTGGCTTCACTTCGGGCCGGAACATCAGCCCCACGGTTTGCTGGTCCGGTGTCAGCGCCATTTCCACCGTGAAGTCATGCCGGGTTCCCTCCCGGGTGACGATGGCCAGCGGCTCGGTCGGCAGGCGCGGCTGCGGTCCCTCCTGCGCGAGGACGGGAGCGGCGGAAGCGGCGAGGCCCAGCAGGGCGAAAAGCAATCGTCGGTGCATGGCGCCCCTTATGCCATGACCTGCCCTGGCTCGGGCAGCCCTTCCAACGTCGCGGCCGCCAGGTGGCGGATCTCGCCGCGCACCGGGCCCGGACGCGGCGCGTCGCGCAAGGTGGTGAACCAGTGCTCCGGCGGATTGCGGCCCGCGGCGCGGTGGAAGCTGAGGGCGCGCAGCACTGCCTCCGCAGCCGGCGGCAGGTGTTCGGGCGGCTCATGCCCGTTGAGCACGCCCCAGATTCCGGCCCAGCAGCGCCCGACGGACCATGGATTGTAGCCGCCGCCGCCCAGCACGATCAGCCGCGGCGCCTGACCCATCACTGCGCGCACCGCATCCCAGTAGGCGTTGTTGGACAGCGAGAGCCGCGCGAGCGGGTCCTCCTCCAACGCATCGGAGCCGCATTGCAGCATGATGGCCTGGGGCCGCAGGTGACGGACCACCGGCATCACTGCTTGCCGCCAGAGAAAGGCGAACTCGCTGTCGTTCAGTCCCTGCGGCACGGGGATGTTGCGGGCATGGCCGCCCGCGCGATCCTCCAGCCCGCCGGTGAAGGGCCAGCGCCCGGCCTCGTGGATGGACAGGGTGAAGATGCGTGGATCGTCGTGGAAGGCGTCCTGCACCCCGTCGCCATGATGCGCGTCGATGTCGAGGTAGAGGATGTTGGTGAGGCCATGGTCGAGCCAGGTGAGCAGGCCCAGCGCCGCATCGTTCAGGTAGCAAAAGCCGCTGGCGCGATCCGGCCGGCCGTGATGCGTGCCGCCGCCGGGCACGTGGAACACCCCGCCCTTCTCCGCCGTGGTGCGCGCCGCCAGCATGGTGCCGCCCGCCCCGGTGGCGGGACGGCGGAATACCTCGCGATAGACCGGGTTGCCTTGCGCACCGATGTTGAAGCGGGAGCGGACCTCGTCAGGCACCGACTGATCGGCCTCCGCCGCCGCCAGCGCCGCGATGTAGTCAGGGTGATGAAACCGCGCGAGCTGCGCCGGGGTCGCGCGGGGACTGTCGAGGTAGCGCGCCGGATCAAGCCAGCCGATGGCACGGATCAGGTCGAGCGCCGTGGAAACGCGTGGGATAGCCAGCGGGTGTTTCGGCCCATAGGTGGAGCGGCGGTAGATCTCGGAGCCGATGAGGATTGGGGCACGGACGGTCACCTCCTCAGCATCGGCCGAGTTACAGCATCTGCAAGCCCGGCGCATCGCTCAAGAACGCGCGATCACTTTGCTTGCCATTTGGACCTCCTACCCGCATAAGTAGAACCGGCTGGCTGGCTGCATCTGCATAATGTCGGTTCTGCGACGGCTTGCTTTGAAGACAGCTGTTCGCGTCACAAGGGGCGTCACGAAAGAAGTTCGTCGGATTTGAGTAAAAACTAGGTTCATTCGCTCGATCCAGCGCCCATGGAGTGCATATGCTTCTCTACTACGTCCAGATTCATCAGGTGAACCCATGGGTCGATTACCTGGCTTCTGTTCTGCGTAGCGAGGGATCTGCCTGCGTCATATCCTATGACTGTCCCGGACCGTGGCCGAACGTCACGAACTTGCCAGCACGCCTGATGTTACGGAGTTCCGGCCCTATCACCTGGGGCGGCGGAAGCCAGGTCACGGCGCTGCTGGAAATGTTTACCCACGCCCTGAGCCTACCCCACAGGTGGAATTACCTCATCAACCTGTCCGGCCAGGACGTTCCGCTGAAAACGCCGGCTCAACTCGCCGACTTCGAACGTCGCGCGCTAGCGCGGGGCCACGATGCCTTCATCAATTACTACGGCCAGATGGCTGGTGTGGCAGAACGGTTCTCCATCTGGGACGGGGTGCCCGACAGCGACCCCAACGACTTCGAGAATGTCCATCTTAAGGGCCGTGTCATGGCGCAGTTCTCGCGCCAAGCTCGCCGCCGCTTCTTCGACGACGCCACCGATCCCGAGATGCGGTACTACTGCCGACCGCTTTTTCTTTGTCAGAACAACTACGCCCGCAAGCAATTGCGGATCGACAAGCCATCCATCGCGGAGATCGAGTACCGCCGCGCCTTTCTTGAGCGTCATGGCAGCCATGGCGGGCGTGCCTGGTACGTGTTGAGCCGCCGCTTCGTCGAGGCGTTCGTCCGGAGCCCCTTCACCCGGGAGCTCCAGAACTACCTGAACGGCATGTTCTGCGGCGACGAGCTATTCGTGCAGACCTGGATCCGCAATGAAGGCGAACGCCTGAAGCTCAAGATCGTGGAGAGCAACATGCGGTTCCGCCATGGCGACCCGGTGACGTTGACGGAGTCATTGATTCCCGAGCTCACGGCCAGCTCCGCTCTGTTCGCCCGCAAGCTCGATGCCGCAAGCCAGCCGCAAGTGGCCGAATGGGCGCAAGCACGTATCCCTTCCCCTGAGACACTGGCTCTCAGCCAGTCCCTGTTGCGGACCGCATAAGGACATCTCGACATGCCGAGGCCTCCATTCGCCGCTTACCGCTTCTGGAACGGCGTGCCTAACAACGGCGACACCATCACGGCCGAGCTGATCCGCGACCTCGTCGGCACTCAGCCTTTTCTGGTGCCGGGCAACCGCCCTCATGTTCTGGGTGTCGGCAGCATCATGTTCATGGCCAACCAGAATTCTTATGTCTGGGGCAGCGGGGTCATCGATCCTTCGACCTATACGCCGGATCTGGACGCAAAGAAGGTGCGCGCGGTCCGGGGAACGTTGACGCGGGATTGGCTGCATTCTCGCGGCATCAAGATTGGTGACGTGCCGCAGGGCGATGCTGGCTCCTTTATCGCCGCACTTCCGGCACTGCGTCATCTGGCGGGCCGACGTCCACGCTACCGCGCCGCCATCATCCCGCACTGGGCGTCAGCCTGGATGCCGGTGTTCAAGAAGCTCTCGCACACGCCTGAGATTGTCATGGTCGAGATGCGCGACAGCTCCATGAAACCGATCGAGCAGATCGCGGATGCAGACATCGTGATCTCACAGAGCCTGCATGGGTTGATCTACGCGGAAGCGCTCGGGAAGCCCACCCTCTGGATCAGTCAAACCGACGACGACAAATGGTGTTTTAAGTATCGCGACTGGTACAGCAATGTTCGCAATGCTCCGAACAAGCCGATGTTGTTGGACAAGTTCGACGAAGCGGCCTTCCGCGAAGCACGCCGTCGTGACATCACCGTCGATCAATGGGCAATGCTGAGCGCCTTTCCGCGTCAGGAAGTTGCCTTCGACCCCGGCCACGAGGTCGTCACCTTCGAGGAAGCGCGACGCCTCAGCCCTTCGCACATCGTCAACCCTGCACTGCTGCCGGAGGGGCTGTTCAATGCCCGCGATGAACCGGAGCATGCCAAGCAGATCGAGGCGGCTCTGGCTAGCTTCGCGGCCACAGCCTATGGCCACTGGGCGGAGCCGCCATTCTGCTACATCACCCGAAGCGCCATGCCCGTGGGTGGCCCCGTTTTCGCCGCCATGCAGCAACTGCTCTACACGCTGCACGATGTTGATGTGATCTGCATCGCCAGCAAGGCGGACCTAGAGAAGCGCGGTGACGCTCCCCTGGCACCCTTCAAGGTGGCCGAGCGGGAGTTCGCCAAGGGCGTGGCTTTGATCGGTGGCGGCGTGTTCTGCCGCCCAGGCAAGTTCAACCTGAGAGAGCGGATCGGCACCATCTTCATCTAAACGGCTGACTGTGGCCCGGAGCTACGTCCGGTCAACCCTTTCTTACCAGTCTTCCCCTCATGCGCTTCCAAGCATGGCCCCTCTTGCCACGAGCCGCGCCCGGCCATAGGAGTGAATCTGTCTCCGGGGGGAGCCCGTGCTTGGGCTGAGAGGCAGGGATGGGCCCTGCGACCCCTTGAACCTGATCCGGGTCATGCCGGCGAAGGGATCGGTGGTTTCGCATGGCGCCTTCTGTCGCCCTTTCCCTGCCTGGACTGCGCCTCGGCGGCCGTGCCGTGCTCGGTGCCGCACGGTTCGACTTTGCCGGTGGCCAGACCACCGCGCTGCTCGGACCTTCCGGTGTCGGGAAGTCGACCTTGCTACGCCTGGTGGCCGGCCTGATGCCGCTACCGCAAGGCGCGCGGCTCGAAGCGTCGGATGGTGGGCGGCTGGCCGGACGCATCGCCTGGATGGGCCAGCAGGACCTGTTGCTGCCCTGGCTCGACCTGCTGGGCAACGTCACCCTCGGCGCCCGGCTGCGAGGCCGGCGCCCCGACCGGGAACGAGCCCGGGCGCTGATTGCCTCCGTCGGGCTGGATGGGCGAGAAGCCGCCCGTCCGTCCGAGCTTTCCGGCGGCATGCGCCAGCGGGCAGCGCTGGCCCGCACATTGATGGAAGACCGTCCCTTTGTGCTGATGGACGAGCCTTTCTCCGCCATCGATGCCCCCACCCGCCACAGGCTGCAGAGTCTGGCGGCCGGACTGCTGCGCGGCCGCACCGTGCTGCTGGTCACGCATGATCCGCTGGAGGCGCTGCGCCTGGCCCACCGCATCCTGGTGCTGCGTCCGGCCCCGGGTGGTGCGTGGCCCGAGGACCACCCCCTCCCGCACGGCGTCCCGCCGCGTGCCGCGCACGAGCCGGCGTTGATGGCGTCCCAGGCCGCGCTGCTGGAGCGGCTGGCGGAGGCGGCATGAGGCCGCTCCTGGCCGCCCTTGGCCTGCTGCTGCTGTGGGAAGGCTTTGTGCGCTGGAGCGCCGTGCCGCCGTTTCTGCTTCCCTCGCCACTGCGGGTGGCGGATGTGCTGGTGACACGGTGGGACATCCTGTGGGGCCACGCGCTGATCACGGGGTCGGAGATCCTGCTGGGGCTGCTGCTCGGCACGCTGCTGGGCGTGTCGGTGGCGCTGACGCTGACGATCTGGCGCGAGGGGCGTCGTTGGCTGCTGCCGCTGCTGGTGGCCAGCCAGGCGGTGCCAGTCTTCGCCATTGCCCCATTGCTGACGCTGTGGCTCGGCTTCGGCCTGGCCAGCAAGATCGCCATGGCCACCATCATCATCTTCTTTCCCGTCGCCACCGCCTTCTACGACGGGTTGCGCCGGACGGAGCCTGGCTGGCTCGACCTCGCCACCACCATGGGCGCGTCGCGCCTGTCCGTTCTTTGGCGCATCCGCGTGCCCGCGGCGCTGCCCGGCCTCGCCTCCGGGCTGCGCGTGGCCGCCGCCGTGGCGCCGATCGGCGCGGTGGTCGGGGAATGGGTCGGCGCCTCCGCCGGACTGGGCTACGTGATGCTGCAGGCCAATGGCCGCAGCCAGACCGACATGATGTTCGCGGCGCTGGCTGTGCTGGCCTGCATGGCCATGGCGCTGTGGTTCGTCATCGACCGCATCCTGCGCGCCGCCCTGCCCTGGCAGCCCGATGCACTGGCCGACCGCGACGCGCAAAGCAACTCCGGAGGAATCGCATGACCACTATCACCCGACGCGCCCTGCCTGGCCTGGCCGCTCTGGCATTGCCGGCCGTGGCCCATGCACAGGCGCCCGCCGCGGCGCCCACAACCCCTGCCGCACCGGGCACACCCGCGCCGCTGACCCTGATGCTGGATTGGTTCGTCAACCCGGACCACGCGCCGATCATCGTGGCGCGCGAGGGCGGGCACTTCGCGGCCGCCGGCCTCGATGTGCGGATCGTCGCGCCGGCCGACCCGAACGACCCGCCCCGGCTGGTCGCGGCGAAGCAGGCCGATCTGGGGGTGTACTACCAGAAGACCCTGTACCTCGCGGTCGATCAGGGCCTGCCTCTGGCCCGTGTCGGCACGCTGGTGGCGACACCGCTCTCCACCCTCTCCGTGTTGCGCGACGGCCCGGTGAAGCAGCTGGGCGACCTCAAGGGCCGGAAGATCGGTTTTTCCACCGCCGGATTCGAGGAGGTGGCAATCGACACCATCCTCGGCACGGTCGGGCTGTCGGCGCGCGATGTCACCCTGATCAATGTCAATTTCGGCCTGTCCTCGGCGCTGATGTCGGGGCAGGTTGACGCCATCCTCGGTGGCTTCCGCAATTTCGAGCTGCACCAACTGGAGATCGAGGGCCGGCCCGGCCGTGCCTTCTATCCCGAGCAGCACGGCATGCCGATCTATGACGAGCTGATCTATGTCGCGCACAGCGATCGGGTGAAGGACCCGGTGCTCCGCCGCTTCATGGATGCGGTGGAAGCAGCCACTGCCTTTCTGGTCAACAATCCGGATGAATCCTGGCGCATGTTCATTGCCGGGCCCCGTCGCGAACTGGACAACGAGCTGAACCGCCGCGCCTTCCGCGACACGTTGAACCGCTTCTCGCTGAGCCCGGCGGCGCTGGATGCCAATCGCTACGAGCGCTTCGCCCGCTTCCTTCAGGGGCGGAAGATGATCCGTTCAGTGCCGTCGCTGGCCAGCTATGCCGCGGAACTGCCGGCTGCCTGAGGGGGCTGGCAAGGTCCAGGGGCGAGGTGTCGGCAGAAGCAGCAAGGCTTGCGCCGCAACTATATAGGTTTTTATTCCTTTACTGCTGAGGTTGCTGCTGCTATAGGTATTTCGACCTATTGTTGCGACGGAAGCCCTCGCCATGTTCGCCCTCCCCCAACTTCGCCTCCTTTATCCCCAGGCCGCGCCGGACCACCTCGCCGCCTTTGCCGAACAGGCTCCCGACCTGTTCCGGCAGACGGGGCTCGACGTGTCTCCGCAGCGCTGTCACTTCTTTCTGGCCCAGACAGGGCACGAGTCGGAGGGGCTGCGGACCCGCTCGGAGAACCTGAATTATTCGGCACCGCGGCTGATGCAGGTCTGGCCAAGCCGCTTTCCCTCGCTGGCCGCCGCAGCGCCTTATGCCGGCAACCCCCAGGCCCTGGCCGAGCGCGTCTATGGCAGCCGCATGGGCAACACGGAGCGCGGAGATGGTTGGCGGTTCCGAGGGCGCGGCTACATCCAGCTCACCGGCCGTGAAGCCTATCGGGAGGTCGGTCGCCGCGCGGGGCTTGAGCTGGAAGCTGAGCCGGACCAGGTGAACCATCCCCGCCACGCCCTGGCTGTCGCATGCGGCTATTGGAGCTGGAAGCGGCTGAACACCCTGTGCGACGCCGGCGACTACATGGCCCTGACGCGCCGCATCAATGGCGGGCTCATCGGTCTGCAGGATCGCTTCGCGTGGCTGCAACGCGCGCAACGCTTCATTCCCTGGACGGCTCCCGGCGCGTGGCCCGTCGCCACCTTGAAGGCGGTGCAGGCGGCACTGCGGCAGCGCGGCCTCTACAGCGGTTCGGTCGATGGCATCATCGGCAGGGAAAGCCTGGGCGCGCTCGCCACCCTGCGGGCCGAGGCCGGGCTGTCGCCCGCCGGCGGCATCGACCACGCGGTGCTCGGCCTGCTGGGCGTGGCAGAAGCCTGAAGGCGGCATGGAGCCTGTCCCTTCCTGCCAGAGCCCTGGCGGAATCCAGCCAGGATGGTGCCAGGGCTCGTCGCGCGGGCCCATGGCCGCAGGGCGGGCCGGGGCACCACCCGCCTCCCCGATCCTGGGGGTTGTTCGCGGACCCCGTTATCCTCGCTGCGGCATGGCCTCGGGCACCACGGTCTGCACCAGCGTCTTGTCCAGCGACTCATAGGCCAGGTAGTCGATGGTCTCGTAAAGCTCGGCGCGGGTCTGCATGCGGTCAACCATCTTGTGCGTCCCGCCATCGCGGTTGATGGCGCCGTAGAGCTCCTCCATGGATTTCGCGGCGACGCGAAGCTGGCTGACCGGCCAGATCACCATGGCATAGCCCATGGCTTCGAATTCCTGGTCCGTGAAGAAGGGTGTGCGGCCGAATTCAGTCATATTGGCCAGCAGCTTCACCCCCGGCATACGGCGGGCAAATTCCTCGAACATCTCGCGGTTGGTCAGCGCCTCGGGGAAGATGGCATCCGCCCCCGCCTCCAGATACAGCTTGGCGCGTGCTACCGCGCCGTCCATGCCTTCGCTGGCGGCGGCATCCGTCCGGGCGATCAGGTACAGGTGCCGCCGCGCCTTGCGGGCCGCGGCGATCTTGGCCGCCATGTCGCGCGCATCGGCCAGCTTCTTGTCGTTCAGGTGCCCGCATTTCTTGGGCAGCAGCTGGTCTTCCAGGTGCACGGCGCCAGCACCGGCCTCCTCGAAGGAGCGCACCATATGCATCACGTTCAGCGCCTCGCCATAGCCGGTGTCGCCATCCACCAGCACCGGCAGCCCAGAGGCGCGGCTGACCTGGCGGATGTGCCAGGACACGTCATCCACCGTGATCATGCCGAGATCGGGCAGGCCCATCGTGGCCGACATCGCCGCGCCCGACATGTACAACGCCTCGAACCCCGCCCGCTTGGCCAGCAATGCGGCGATGCCCAGATGCGCTCCCGGCATGCGCAGGATCTGCGGCCGGTCGAGCAGCGCGCGGAAGCGCAGGCCGGCGGGGGCGTCGGTCAGGTCATCGGCGATCACATAGGGCATGGACGGTCCTTTCTTGATGCGCCGCCACGAGCGGCTGCCGCAGAATACAGGCTGGCGCCCTGGATCCGAAACCAGGGCCAACGGCCGGCCGGGTCCTGTTCCGGTGCTAGAAGAAGACCAGCGTCATCAGCGCGAAGCAGGGGATCAGAAACACCGCGGCCCAGCCACAATAGCCGAAGAAGCTCGGCATCCGCTCCCCCTGCTCCTCCACGATGGCCTTGACCATGAAGTTGGGCGCGTTGCCGATATAGGAATTGGCTCCCATGAACACGGCACCGCAGGAAATCGCCGCCAGCACCGGGGCGCCGGCGCCCATGAGCCATGCCGCATCGCCACCGGCCAGGTTGAAGAACACCAGATAGGTGGGCGCATTGTCGAGAAAGGACGACAAGGCGCCGGTGAGCCAGAAATACATGGCTGGAATCGGTTGGCCGGCCGCATCGGTGGTCAGCGCCACCAACCCCGCCATCGGCCCGTCCGGCCCGGCGCGCAGCATGGCGAGCACCGGTGCCATGGTCACGAAGATGGCAGCGAACAGCTTGGCGACCTCCAGAATCGCGGCCCAGGTGAAGCCGTTCGCCGCGCGCAGCGAGCTGGGGGTCAGTTGCACCGAGACCAGCGTCACCAACAGGAACAGCGCCATCGCCACCAGCCGCTCGATGCCAACACTCTGCCCCAGAACGATGACGCTGCCGGGCAGCCAAATCCCCTGCATCAGCACCGTGGCCACCACCACGCCGAGCAAGGCCACATTCACCCAGCCGTCGATGCCCAGGGGCTCGCGCGGGGTGCTTTCCACATGGTCGCGTTCGGCTGCTTCCTCCGCCTTTGCAGCGATCAGGCCCTTGCGCTCCCGTGCGTAGGCAAAGCGGTCGATCACCCAGTACACCGCCAGCAGCAGCACGGCGCAGAACAGGAAAGGGCTGAACAGGTGGGTGGTCGGCCAGAAGAACGACACGCCTGCGAGAAAGCCGAGGTAAAGCGGCGGATCACCCAGGGGCGTGAGGCTGCCGCCAATGTTGCTGACCAGGAAGATGAAGAAGACGAAGCTGTGCATCTTGTACCGGCGCCCGGCATTGGCCCGGATCAGTGGCCGGATCATCACCATGGAGGCACCGGTGGTTCCCATGATGCTGGCGATGGCCGTTCCCACAGCCAGCAGCGCGGTGTTTGTGGCGGGTGTGCCAACCAGCGTTCCGCGAAGCAGCACCCCGCCCCCTGCCGTGTAAAGCGCCAACAGCAGGGTGATGAACGGCAGGTATTCGCCCATCAGAACATGGGTGAACTCCCCGAACGCGGCGGCAGGGCCCATCAACACGGCGAAGGGCACAAGGAAAAGCAGCGACCAGCCGAGCGCCACCTTGCCATAATGGTGGTGCCAAAGCCGTGCCGCCAGCAATGGCATCAGCGCGATGGACAGCAGAACACCGACAAAGGGCAGCGCCCAGATGAGCCCTGGCGCCGCGTTCCCCTCGGCGCTGCCTGATGCGGCGGCAAAGGCCGGCGCCGCGTCCAGCAGCATCGGCAACAGCGAAGCGGCGAGACCGATGCGCCGCGCCGTGCCCCACCCGTCCTTGAAGCGGCTGGACCGCGCTTGAGGGTTATGGGGCATCGCAACTTCTTCTCCATCATGCCACCCGGACAAAAGGGGCGGGCCGAACGGGCTGGAGCTCGGCCTACACCACCGCCCCCGCAGGCGCCAGACAGGTTCCGCCACCGTCAGGCACGGGCTTTCCCCCGGGGCGCATGCGTCCTAGCTTGGCGCCGGGGTGGGCGCCTGCCGCGCGCCGCCGCACCGGGTGAGCAGGGAGAGACGCAGCATGGAAATGACAGGCGAACGCAACATCGCGGCCCCACGCCAGACCGTATGGGAGGGGTTGAACGACCCGGAGATCCTGCGCGCCTCAATCCCCGGCTGCGAGCAGATCGAGAAGACGGGGGATGACGGCTTCTCCGCCCGCGTTGCCATCAAGATCGGCCCCATGGCTGCCCGCTTCAACGGCAAGGTGAAGCTGGAGAACCTGAACCCGCCCACCTCCTACACCATCAGCGGCGAGGGCAATGGCGGCGCCATGGGCTTTGCCAAGGGAGGTGCCGATGTCAGCCTGGAGGAATCCGGCCCCGGCGCCACCTTGCTGCGCTACGCTGTGAAGGCGCAGGTGGGCGGCAAGATGGCGCAGCTCGGCGCCCGGCTGATCGACAGCACGGCCAAGCAGATGGCCGACCAGTTCTTCGACCGCTTCGCCGCCAATGTCGCCCCCGCGGCCGACCCGGCCGCCCTTGCCGGGAGTGCCGATGGAACCGCCGAAGCCCCGCGGGGCCCTGGCGGCCAGCCCGCCGCTCCACGCCCTTCGGCCGAGCCGGTGCTGCCCGAGGGCACAGTGCCCACCCCCGCCCCCGGCACCGAGATCGGCGATGCCTCCACCACCGAAAGGCTCGGAGCGGCGACCCTGTTGGGTGCAGGACTGGCCGAGCATGCCGGCGAGGTGCCGCCGGGTGGCCGCCAGCAGGAGCCCTCCAGCGGCGCGGCCGCACACCCTGCTCCGCCCGCGCGGCGGCCGGTGCCCGGTCCGGCTCCGGCGCTCTCGGCCTTCTCGTTGATCCCGGAGGAGATCTTCGGCTTGCCCACCCTGTTCTGGGGTGGCTCGGCGGTGTTCCTGGTGATCCTGTTCCTGCTGTTCGTGCTGGGCTGAGCGTGGCCGCGCTTCCCACCTCGGTCGAAGAAACCCAGCGCCTCCTGGAGGCCGGCGGCTATGTGGCCGACCGGGCACTGGCCACCACCGTGCATCTGGCGCTGGCCATGGGCCGGCCGCTTTTTCTGGAAGGCGAACCCGGAACCGGCAAAACCGAGATCGCCAAGGTGCTGGCCAGCGGCCTTGGGCGGCGGCTGGTGCGGCTGCAATGCTATGACGGGCTCGACCTTTCGGCTGCCGCCTACGAATGGAACCATGCGCGGCAGCTCATGGCCATCCGCCTGGCGGAGGCCGCCGGGGACACAAGGAACGAACGCGACCGCGCCGCGCTGGAGGCCGGGATCTACGATCGCCGCTTTCTGCAGGAACGGCCGCTGCTGGCGGCGCTCTCCGGTCCGCCAGCCGTGCTGCTGATCGATGAGCTGGACCGCGCCGACGAGCCTTTCGAGGCCTTCCTTCTGGAGATCCTGGCTGACTTCCAGCTCTCCATCCCCGAGCTCGGCACCATCCGCGCCGATACACCCCCCATCGTGGTGCTGACCAGCAATCGCACGCGGGAGGTGCACGACGCCATCCGTCGCCGCTGCCTGTACCAATGGGTGGACTACCCCGACGCGATGCGGGAGCGTGCCATCCTGTCCCGCCGCCTTCCCGGTCTGGCGGATACCCTGGCGTCCCAGGTGGTCGCCTTCGTGCAGGCGATCCGGGCGGGGGATTTTTTCAAGTATCCGGGCGTCGCCGAGACCATCGACTGGGCGGCGGCGCTGTCCGCGTTGCAGGCGCGGGAACTGGAGCCGGTGCTGGTGGAGGAAACGCTGGGCGCGCTGCTCAAATACCAGGACGACATCGCCCGGCTGCGCGGCGAGGAGGCGGCGCGGCTGGTCGAGGCCGCGAAACAGGCCGCCAGCCCACGCCCTGCCCTGCCCCTCTGACATGGCCACCGCCGCCCCCGCCTTGGCCGAGAACCTGATGGGCTTCGGCCGGCTGCTGCGCCGCGCCGGCCTGCCTGTTGGGCCGACCGAGCTGCTGGCCGGGGCGGAGGCACTGCGCCACATCGAGATCGGCGACCGGCATCAGTTCCGCGCGGCGCTGCGCGCCACCATGGTGCACCGGCACGAGCATGCGCCGATCTTCGACCAGGCCTTTCTGCTGTGGTGGCGCGACCCGGCAGCGGGGGGACCGCAGGGTGCCGATGCCACCGCGCCGGACAGCGCGCCGCCACCCCCCGGTGCCCGTCGCCTGGGCGAGGCGCTGACTGGCGGCGCCCCGCCTCCGCCCGAAGGCGAATCGCGCCGCACCGACACCGCCCTGTCCTTCAGCGCCGCCGAGCAGCTGCGAAGCATGGATTTCGAAGCGATGGGCGCGGAGGAGATCGCCAATGCCAAGGCGGAGATCCGCAAGCTTTCCTTGCCGCTGGATGCCCGCCCGACCCGCCGTTTCCGCCCGCACCCGTCCGGCGCCCGGACCGACCTGCGCGCCACGCTGAAGGCCAGCCTGCGTCAGGGTGGCGAAATCCTGGAATTGCGGCGCCTGCAGCGGGTCACGCGTCCGCCGCCACTGGTGGTACTGTGTGACATCTCCGGCAGCATGGGCCGCTACGCCCAGGTGCTGCTGCACTTCCTGCACGCGGTGACCAACGATCGTGACCGCGTCTCCTGCTTCCTGTTCGGCACGCGGCTGACCAACATCACGCGCCAGCTACGCCACCGCGACCCCGAGGCGGCCTTCCAGATGGTCAGCCATATCGTGCCCGACTGGTCGGGCGGCACCCGGATCGGCGAGGCCCTGGACCTGTTCAACAAGCAATGGTCGCGCCGCGTGCTGGGCCAGGGCGCAGTGGTGCTGCTGATCACGGACGGGCTGGAGCGGGGCGGCGCCAGCGAGCTGGAGCGGCTTGGCGCCGCGACCCGGCGGCTGCGCGATTCGTGCCGGCGGCTGATCTGGCTGAACCCGCTCTTGCGCTATGCCGGCTTCCGGCCGAAATCCCAGGGCATCCGGGTCATGCTGCCGCTGGTGCATGAGCACCGCCCGGTCCACAACATCGACAGCCTGCGTGCCCTGGTCGAGACGCTCTCGGCCCGGCCAGCGCGGCATCCAGGGACGGAGCGACGGTGATGAGCGATCAGGAGGACATCCTCGGGACGGCCGCCGAATGGCTCGGCCAGGGGGAAACGGTGGCGTTGGCCACGGTGGTGGAAACCTGGGGCAGCTCGCCCCGCCCGGCAGGCTCCCAGCTCGCCGTCACCGCCAGCGGCCGCATGGCAGGCAGCGTCTCGGGCGGCTGCATTGAGGGGGCGGTGGCGGAGGTCGCGCAGAAGACGATGCAGGATGGCCAGCCGCAGCTTCTGGATTTCGGCATCAGCGACGAGCGCGCCTGGGAGGTCGGGCTGGCCTGCGGCGGCAAGCTGAAGGTGTTCGTGGAGAAGCTGGTGTGAAGGCGGAGATGCTGAGCCGGCTGCAGGCGGCGCGCGAGGCGACGCGGCCGGTGGCCCTGATCACCCGGCTGGCCGATGGAACGCAATGGCTGCACCCTGATGACACGGCGCCCGCTCCTCTGGCGGAAGCCGCTGATGCGGCCATACGCGCCGACCGCGCCGCCCATCTGGCGCAGGATGACGCTGAATTCTTCATTCAGCCGCACAACCCACCGCTGCGCCTGCTGGTCGTGGGCGCGGTGCATGTGGCCCAGGCCCTGGCGCCCATGGCGCGGCAGATGGGCTTCGCCGTCACGGTGATCGACCCGCGGCGCGCCTTCGCCACCGAAGAGCGATTCGGCAACGGCATCACCCTGGTCGATGAGTGGCCGGACGATGCCATGACCCAGCTCAAGCCCGACAGCCGCACCGCGGTGGTCACCCTGACCCATGATCCAAAGCTGGACGACCCGGCGCTGGAGGTCGCGTTGAAAAGCCCTGCTTTCTATGTTGGCGCTCTGGGTAGCCGCCGCACTCATGCCAAGCGGCTGGAACGGCTGGCGGAAGCCGGGCTGACGCCGGCGGACACCGCGCGCATCGCCGCGCCGGTGGGTTTGTCGATCGGCGCCGTCACCGCGCCCGAGATCGCGCTGTCCGTGCTGGCAGAGATCGTCGCCCGGCGCCGTGGCGCTTCCGTGGCGGACCGGCCATGAGGTTCGGGCCGGTTCCCCTCGCCGAGGCCGAGGGCTGCATCCTGGCGCACACGCTGCGGCTCTCCACCGGCGGCGGCACCAAGATTCTGAAAAAGGGCACCACGCTCGACGCCTCCGCCCTGGCCACGCTGCGAGAGGCAGGGCGCGCCGAGGTGATCGCTGCCCGGCTCGAATCCGGCGACGTGCCGGAGGATGAGGCGGCGCAGCGGCTGGGCGAGGCGCTGCTCGGCCCACTTCTGGCGCGCTCGCGCGCCGCCACTGGCCGGGTGAACATCCTGGCCGATGCGGCCGGGCTGTTCGTGGTGGATGAGTCCATGATCCACCGGCTGAACCGGCTGGATGAGAGCCTGACCATTGCCACCTTGCCGAACTACACACCCGTCTCGGCGAAGGAGATGCTGGCAACGGTGAAAGTCATCCCCTTCAGCGCCCCTGCGAGCGTGCTCAGCCTGGCGGAGATGGTGGCGCGGGGCGGGCGTGCGCTGGCCGTGCATCCTTTCCGTCCGCTGAAGGTCGGGCTGGTGCTCAGCGAATTGCCGGGGCTCAAGGACTCGATCCTGGAAGGCACGATTGAAGCCACCCAGGACCGCATCACCGCGCTGTCCGGCACTCTGCTTCCGCCGCTGCGTTGCCGGCATGAGGAAGGCGCCATTGCCGAGGCACTGGGCAAGCTGAAGCGCCAGGCGGCAGAGTTGCTGCTGGTGGCCGGGGCCTCGGCGGTGGTGGACCGCCGTGACGCCGGCCCTGGCGCCATCACCCGCGCCGGCGGCCGCATCGAGCATTTCGGCATGCCGGTCGATCCCGGCAACCTGATCTGCCTGGGCGAACTCGGCGGCATTCCCGCCATGGTGCTCCCCGGCTGCGCCCGTTCTCCCAAGTTGAACGGGTTCGATTGGGTGTTGCAGCGCCTCTTCGCCGGCCTGCCGGTGACGGGGCGCGACATTGCCGGCATGGGTGTGGGCGGCTTGCTGAAGGAGATCGAGACCCGGCCGCTGCCGCGCGAGCAAGCGGCGAGCCAGCCCTCCAGCGGCACCCCGCCCCGCCGTCCGCGCCAGGTGGCGGCGCTGATCCTGGCCGCTGGTCGCTCCCGGCGGATGGCACCGCTGAACAAGCTGTTGGTGACCGACAAGGCGGGGGTGCCGATGGTCGCCCGGGTGGTGTCCAACGTGCTGGACAGCCGCGCCCGGCCGGTGATCGCCGTCACTGGCTACGAGGCCGCGCGGGTGGAGGAGGCGCTGGCCGGCCGCCCCGTTCGCATCGTACAGACGGAGGATTATGCCGACGGCCTTTCCGGCTCGCTGAAGGCCGGCCTCGCTGCCTTGCCGCCGGAAGCGGAAGGGGTGCTGATCTGCCTGGGCGACATGCCGCTGGTCACAGGCGCCATGCTCGACCGGATGCTGGCCGTCTTCGACCCCGAGGAAGGCCGCTCCATCGTCATGCCAACCTTTCGCGGCAAGCAAGGCAATCCGATGCTGTGGTCCCGCGAATATCTGCCGGAGATGCTGGCCATCACCGGCGATGTCGGTGCGCGCCACTTGGCCGGCAAGTACGCCGACCGGGTGGTGGAGGTTGAAATGTCGGACGACGCCGTGCTGCGCGATTTCGACACCACGGACGCGCTGAAGCTCGCCCCCGACTTCAACCGCCCATGATCCTGATTGCCCTGGGCGCAAACCTGCCGGGGGCGGATGGCACTGCCCCCCTTTCCACCTGCCGTGACGCGGCGGCGGCGCTGGGCACGATCCCGGGACTGATGGTCGAGGCCGTGTCCGGCTGGTGGTTGACCGAGCCGGACCCGCCCGATCCGCGTTCGCCCTGGTATGTCAACGGAGTCGCCCGCTGCCGTGGCGACATCGGACCGGAGGCGCTGCTTCCCGCCCTGCAAGCGCTGGAAGCGGAAGCGGGGCGTCAACGCCCATATCCCAATGCGCCCCGCACCTTGGACCTCGACATCATCGCCATGGGCAACATGGTGCGGGACGTCCCCGATCCGATCCTGCCGCATCCCCGCGCACATCTGCGGCGGTTCGTGCTGCAGCCCTTGGCCGAGGTGGCACCGGGCTGGGTGCACCCCGTGCTGGGCCACGGGGTGGAGGCGCTGCTGGCGGCCTTGCCGGAAGCGGCCATGCGCCGCCTTTGAGGCCAGCGGCCCCGTAAACCTTGCCTTTCGCGGGTGCGGTGGTTATCTCACGGGTTCAGCGCATTTCTGGAAGTTGGAGGCCGCCCATGGCCCGCGTCACGGTCGAAGACTGCATCCTGAAGATCCCGAACCGCTTCGAGCTGGTGCTCATCGCGGCGCAGCGTGCCCGCAACATCAGCCGCGGCGAAGAGCTGACCCTTGATCGGGACAACGACAAGAACCCGGTTGTCGCCCTGCGCGAGATCGCCGACGAAACGGTGGAAACCGCTGCGCTGGAGCAGGACATCATCAAGTCCCTGCTGCGGGCGCCGGAGCCGGAGCCGGTGGAAGAGGAGGTGATCGACCTGATCGCCACCGACGAGAACATCTTTGGCGTGATGGATGTGAACGACGAGCCGCTGCCGGATGCCGCCGGCGACGATCTCTCGGGCGACGACATCGAGGCCGCGATTGCCGCCGAGCTCGGGGGCGGCCGCCGCTGAACGGGAGGGGCGCTTGAAAGCGGCGGCGGGGATGCGAGACACCCCGGCGCCCCGCGCGCCTGAAACGGGGCTGGCCGCACCGGCCCCGGATGCCCCCGCCCTGCCGCCCACAGCGTCGTCGGCAGGCGTTGGCACGGCGCCGGAGAACCTGACGGCGAAGCCTCCCATTGTGGAAACACCGGGCACCGAACTGGCCCGCCGCGTCGCTGCCTACGACCCGCGCGCCGACATGCCGCTGATCGAGGCGGCCTATAACATCGCCGCCACCGCCCATGCCTCGCAGTCGCGGGAAAATGGCGACCCGTACATCACCCATCCGCTGGCCGTGGCTGGCATCCTGGCCGGATACCGCCTCGATACCGCGACCATCGCCACCGCTCTGCTGCATGACGTGGTGGAAGACACCACCTACAGCCTTGCGGAACTCGAGAAGCGCTTCGGCAGCGACATCGCCCGGCTGATCGATGGCGTCACCAAGCTGACGCGGCTGGAACTGCAATCGGAGCGCACCAAGCAGGCGGAGAATTTCCGCAAGCTGGTCCTCGCCATGAGCGAGGATATTCGCGTGCTGCTGGTGAAGCTCGCCGATCGCCTGCACAACATGCGGACGCTGCACTTCAAGCCGAAGCCGGACAGCCGCGCCCGCATCGCCCGCGAGACGATGGAGATCTACGCGCCGCTGGCCCAGCGCATCGGCATGGATGCCGTGAAGACGGAGCTGCAGTCGCTTTCCTTTCGCGAGTTGCAGCCGGACGCCTACCAGACCATCACAGCGCGGCTCGCCTTTCTGCGCGGCCAGGGCGCCGACCTGATCGACGAGATCGCCACCGACCTCAAGGCGCAGCTCGGCGAAGCCGGCATTCCCATCCTGGAAGTCACGGGACGCGAAAAGTCGCCCTTCTCCATCTGGATGAAGATGCACGAGAAGAAGGTCGAGTTCGAGCAGCTCTCCGACATCATGGCGTTCCGCATCGTCACCACCGACAAGGCGAATTGCTACGCCGCGCTGGGTGCCATCCACTCGGCCTATCGCGTGGTTCCGGGACGGTTCAAGGACTACATCTCGACTCCCAAGCCGAATGGCTATCAGTCGCTGCACACCGGCGTCACCGTGCCGGAGCGACGCAACGCCAAGATCGAGGTGCAGATTCGGACGCCGGACATGCACGAAATCGCGGAATACGGCGTCGCCGCGCACTGGATGTACAAGCAGGGCGGCTCGCCCGGCGCCGAGGTGCCGAAGCAGCGCCGCTACCCGTGGGTCAGAGAGTTGCTGGAGATCCTGGAAACGGCTGCCGAGCCGCAGGACTTCCTGGAGCACACCAAGCTCGCCCTGCACCAGGATCAGGTGTTCTGCTTCACGCCGAAGGGCGACCTGATCGCCTTGCCGCGCGGCGCCACGCCGATCGACTTCGCCTACCAGGTGCACAGTCAGGTGGGCGATGCCTGTGTCGGCGCCAAGATCAACGGCCGCATCGTGCCGCTGCGCCACCAGCTGGAGAATGGCGACCAGGTCGAGGTCATCACTGCGCGCGGCGGCACGCCCAACCCGGCCTGGGAACGCTTTGTCGTCACCGGCAAGGCCAAGGCACGCATCAAGCGCTTCGCGATGGCTCGCCAGCGCTCCGAGTTCCAGGAGACCGGCCGCTCCGCCATTGCCCGTGCCTTCCGCCAGGAGGGGGTGGATTTCGCCGAGAAGCTGGTGGAGCCGGCGCTGAAGCCGCTGAAATACGCGAGCTTCGAGGATCTCTGCGTCGCTGTCGGCAACGGCAACATCGGCGCGCGGGAAGTGCTGCACGCAGCCATTCCGGAGTTGCGTGGCCCACCGAGGCCGATGGACCACCTGCCGCTGGCGCGCGCCCGCGGCAAGCCCGGCAGCACCGTCATGCGCACCGAGCGCCGGCGCGAGGCGAGTCACGGCATTTCCGGCCTGATCGCCGGCATGTCGGTGCAGTTCGCCGGCTGCTGCCATCCGGTACCAGGGGACCGCATCGTCGGCATTGTCTCGACCGGCAAGGGCGTCACTGTCCACCAGCATGATTGCCACAACCTCGAGGCTCTGGCGGCGACGCCCGAGCGCTTCCTGGACATCGACTGGGATTACGAGGCCGGCTCCGGCGGCGCGCATCTGGGCCGGCTCGATGTGGTGACCAGCAACGAGGATGCAGCGATCGCCGCGCTCACCGTCGCCATCGCCAAGCAGAACGGCAAGCTCCACAACCTTCGCTTCGCCCATCGCGCCGCCGACTTCGCCGAGGTGGTGGTGGATCTGGAGGTATCCGACCTGCGGCACCTGTCCAACGTGGTTGCCGCCCTACGTGCCTGTCCTGGCATCATCCAGGTCGAGCGCAACAAGGGATGACAGGCGCCGCACCCGGCGCTAGGCGTTCCGCATGATCATCGGCCTCGGCAACGACATCTGCGATATCCGCCGCATCGAGCGCTCGCTGGAGCGCTATGGCGAGCGCTTCCTGGAACGCGTCTTCACGCCGCTGGAACGCAGAAAGGCTGACAGCCGGACGGAGAAGCTGCGCGCGGCGACCTATGCCAAGCGTTTCGCGGCCAAGGAGGCGGCGGCCAAGGCGCTCGGCACCGGCTTCCGCCAGGGCGTGTTCTGGCGCGACCTCGGTGTTGTGAACCTGTCCACCGGCCAGCCCTCCCTGCGGCTCACCGGCGGAGCGGCGAAGCGGCTCGACGCCATCACGCCCAACGGGTACGGCGCGCAGGTCAGCCTGACGATGACCGACGAGTACCCATACGCCCAGGCGGTGGTGATCATCTCGGCGGTGCGCATCGTGCCGGCCTGACATCACGGCAAGGCACAGATTGATTTCCTGTTGATGCGCCCTCAAGGCGCCGATGCTAAGCGCAAGCATGGACCGGGAAGGCCGGCCCTTCACGCCACGGATCTCGCGAAGCTCAGGCAGCCCGCTGCTGGATGCCGCGGCCCTGAGCGCCGTGCTCCCCGCCGCGCCATACCCTGCCCCGCCGGACTCCCTGCTGGAGCACGGCGCCGTCATTTCCCTTCCCTTTCCGATGCGCTACGAGATTCGGCGCTTCAGACACTGATGGCTGTGGAGCGGGACGCCCTTCAGGCCGGATAGCTGGACTGGATGACGTCCTCGGGTTCCACCGGCCATTCCAGGGCTGTCTCGCCCGTCTTGCGGATCAGCACCGCCGACATGCCCCATCCCGAATGCAGGTCGGTGTCGGTGAAGGCCGTTACCGGATGCAGCCGCTCGGCGGTCAGGAAAACGCGCTCACCCAGCCCAGCGGCCACCACCTCGAAGCCGGTGGCGTGGTTGAACAGCGCGGCCCAGCTGGTGTTGGAGTAGCGCCAGAAATCCCAGGGCTGATCGTGCATGGGCCAGGATTGGTGCGTGGTGAACAGGGCGACGCCGCCCAGATTCATCACCTTGTTCAGCTCCACTGCGAAGCGCCAGGGCATCAGGATGTGTTCCAGCACCGAGAAGGCCATCACCCCGTCGAAGCGCCGCTCGGGAAACAGCGTGGACAGGCGATGGGCGTCGCCCACCACATCGACATTGGGTCCGGCCAGCACATCCATGCCAGTGTAGCCCCAGCCTTCCGGCACCAGATGCCGGTTCACATTGCCAGACCGCGCGCGCGAGCCGACCTCGAGCAGCTGGCCCGGCCCTTGCTCCTTCAACATGGCGGCAAAGCGTGGCGTAAGCGCCTTGGCCGGATCGTCCTCGGCGGCGCCCAAACCGGTGACCCCCCGCTCGGAGCCATCGGCGAAACGCAGCATCAGCACCGCGTCGGCCACCTCGCCCACAGAGCCGGACAGGCTGAGCGTCTCGTCGAACCGCGCCCGTCCCGCACCGGCACCGAGTCTCGGCACCAGATCTGGGCTTGGAAGGCCGGTGGCAGCCACCGGATGGGCGGCCCCGCCGGGCAGCCTCAGGGTCATCCTCGCTAGGGTCTTGCCCGGATGGTGCGTCCAGCCGGCCAGGCGCAGCCGCCCCTGCGCCAAGGAGAAGCGATCAATGACGCAGAGGAAGCCATCCTCTGCCGGGTGCCCGGCTCGGGAAGACTGGGCGGGTGGACGCCAAAGGTGGCGTCCCAGGGCAATCGACGCCGCATGCCGCAGGCGCCCGAGAATCGCAGAACGGGGCATGGTCCGGTCATAAGCGCTCCCGCCCCCGCTGTGCAGCCTCAACCCGCCCGGATCGCGTCGGCAATGCGCCGCATGCGCCCCTGCCCGTCCACCAGCACCACATCGAAGCGCATGCCTGCCCAACCATGGCCTGGATGCATCGCCAGCCAGGCCTCGGCCCCTGCCAGGAGTCGCGCCTGCTGCCGCGGCGAAACGGACAGCGCGGCGTCCGACAGCGCGGCGCGCGCCTTCACCTCGACAAAGGCCAGTAGCCCGTCACGCTCCACGACCAGGTCGATCTCTCCGCCCTTGTTGCGGAACCGGCGGGCCAGCACGGTCCAGCCCTCGGCCTCCAGCCGGGAGGCCACCCGGTCTTCGGCGCTGCGGCCACGGGATTCTGCGGCTTGTCGTTGGGTGGCGTCGCGCATGGCAGGTGATTTAACATGGCCAGGGCTGTGCCGGGACCGCATCGCCCCTAAATCCGGAGCATGCAGAAACGCCCCGGCCGGATGGGCCGCTTCTTCCGGCGCGGCCTCCTCACCGCCGCCATCCTGATCCCCGCCCTGGTCCTTGGCGCCGGGGCCCTGCTCTGGGCCAGCCTGCCGCCGCGCGAAGGGGAGATCGCGCTTCCCGGCCTTTCCGCCCAGGTGACGGTGCTGGAGGATGAGCACGGCATCCCCCGCATCACCGCCGCGAATGAGCACGATGCCGCCACGGCGCTGGGCTGGCTGCATGCGCGCGACCGTATGTTCCAGATGGAGCTGATGCGCCGAAACGCGTCCGGCCGGCTGGCCGAGATTGCGGGGCCGGCGGCGCTGCGCCTCGACCGGATGAACCGCACGCTGGGCCTGGCGCCCCGGGCGGAAGCCGATTTCGCCGCGTTGCCGGCTTCGACGCGCGACCTGATGGAAGCCTATGCGGCCGGGGTGAATGCCTGGATCGGCGCGCGCGGGCGCATGGCGGCACCGGAATTCATCGCCCTCGGCACGCCCGAACCCTGGCGCGCTTCGGACGCGCTGCTTTGGGCCAAGACCATGGGGCTGTGGCTGTCGGGGAACTGGCGCACGGAGATCGACCGGGCGCGGCTGGCCGCCACCCTGCCGCCGGAGCGCCTGGCCGAGTTGTGGCCCGCGGATGAGAGCGCCGGCGAGCCGGACCGGCGAGCCGCCCTCGATCCCTCGATGCTGGCGCGGCTGGCCGACGCGATCCCGCGCTTCCCGGTCGACGCACCGCTTCCGGCATCGGCTTCGAATGCCTGGGCGGTGGCGGGGTCACGCTCGATCACCGGTGCACCGCTGCTGGCCTCCGACCCGCATCTCGGCTTCAGCGCGCCGATCCTGTGGTACCTGGTCAGGATCGAGCTGCCGGATGGTCGCTTCCGGACCGGCGCATCCTCTCCCGGCGTGCCCTTCATCGTCATCGGCCGCAACGAACGCATCGCCTGGGGCTTCACCACAACCCATTCCGACACCCAGGACGTTTTCGTGGAGCGGCTGGTGGGGGGTGGCTACGAGACGCCGGGCGGCCCGCGCCCCTTCGCCACGAGGGAAGAGCGCATCGCCATCCGCGGGCAGGAGGATGAGGTGCTGCAGGTTCGCGAAACGCGCCATGGCCCGGTGGTCAGCGACCTGGCCGGGGTGTCGGCTGCGCCCGATGGTCATGTGCTGGCCGTTGCCATGGCCAACCTGGCTGAGGGCGACACGGCGGCCGATGGATTGCTGGCGCTGAACCGCGCCACCACCCTGGCCGAGGCCAGGGCCGCCGCGTCCCGCATCACCTCACCACCGCAGAACCTCATGGTGGCCGAAGCGTCCCGGGATGGCGGCGGCATCGCCATGTACCTTACGGGCCGGGCGCCGCTGCGTCGTGGCGGCGACGGCAACTTGCCGGTTCCCGGCTGGGACGGGGCCGCCGACTGGCAAGGCTTCGTGCCCTTTGACGAATTGCCTCACAGGGAAAACCCTGCTTCCGGCTTGCTGGTCAACGCCAACAACCGCGTGCAGCCGGCCGGCGTGGAGCCCTATCTGGGCCGCGACTGGTTCGGCGCCTGGCGCTTCGACCGCATCCAGGAACTTCTGGCCGAGCGGCCGCGTCACGCGCCGGAAGACATGGCCGCCATCCAGCGCGATGCCGTCAGTCTGTTCGCGCGGGAAATGTTGCCCCTGCTGCGCGGGCTGGAGCGGCCAACGGGCCCCGCCGGCACGGCGCGTGACCTGCTGCTGGCATGGGACGGAGCCATGGCCACCGATCGACCCCAGCCGTTGATCTTCAATGCCTGGTGGCGGCAGGCTTCGCTTCTGGCCCTGGCAGCGGGCGGCGTGCCGGAGGATGGCTGGGCGCCCAGTGCGGAGTTCCTGCGCTTCGTGCTGCATCCGGATGGACGCGGCGCCCATTGGTGCCGGCCCCAGGGGGAAGCATCCGGAGCAGCGCCCGACTTCGCGCCGGGTGGCGCTTGCGCGGCGCTCGCCATCCGGGCGCTGGAGCAGGCGGTGGCTGACCTTTCGGCCCGCTTCGGCCCCGATCCGGCCGAATGGCGATGGGGAGAGGCGCATCAGGTGGCGCTGGCCCATCCGCTGCTGCGTTTCCTGCCGGTCCTGGGCAACCTGACCACCTTGCGGCTGCCAACACCCGGTGACGGGGAAACGGTCAATCGCGGTGGCCTGGGCGCCGGCTTCGCCCATACCCACGGCGCCGGGCTCAGGGCGGTGTTCGACCTTTCCTCGCCCGAAGGGGCGCAGGCGGTGATCGCCACCGGGCAATCGGGGCATCCGCTCTCGCCGCATTGGGGCGACCAGGCGGAGCGCTGGGCGCAGGGCCAGGCCTGGCTGCCGCTGGGCAGCGCGGCGGAAGGGGGTGGGGCACGGCTGGTATTGGCGCCACGCTGAGCCTCGCGCGATCGCATGTTGCATCAGGGGCGCTGAGCGGGGAAAATCAGCCAAACCATGCTGCACCGCTCAGCCCGCCGTCCGCATTTCTTCTACACCACCGCGCCGCTGCCCTGCCCCTACCTGGCTGGCCGCATGGAACGGAAGGTCGTGACCGAACTCACCGGCCCGGATGCCGAGGCGCTGCATGACCGCCTGTCCAGGGCCGGGTTCCGCCGCAGCCACAACATCGCCTATTCCCCAGTCTGTGCCGGATGCTCGGCGTGCATTCCCATCCGCATCGATGCCCGCCGCTTCTCCCCCGACCGCACCCAGCGCAGGATCGAGCGCGCGAATGCGGACTTGACCGGCGAGGCAGTGCCGGCCCGCGCCACGGCCGAGCAATTCGCCTTGTTCCAGGCCTATCAGCGCGCCCGCCACCAGGATGGCGACATGGCCGCGATGGGGTTCTACGATTACCGTGCCATGGTCGAGGACACCCCCATCACCACGGGGCTGATCGAGTTCCGCGACGAGAATGGGCGGCTGGTCGGTGGCTGCCTCACCGACTGGCTGAGCGACGGGCTCTCGGCGGTCTACTCATTCTTCGACCCGGCGCTGGAGAAGCGCTCGCTCGGCACCTACGCCGTGCTCTGGCTGGTGCGCAAGGCCGCGAGCATGGGGCTGCCTTATGTGTATCTGGGCTATTGGGTGCCGCAGAGCCGCAAGATGACCTACAAGTCCCGCTTTCGCCCCAGCGAGATCCTTTCGGGCGGGCTCTGGCGTCCGCTGGAGGATGGATTGGGCGATGGCGCCGGGAAAGGTCGGGAAAACGCCGTGGACGAGGCGTCCATGAGCTCGCCGTCCGGCGCCTATTCCTCACCGACATAGGGCCACCGCCCCAACCACAGCGTGTCGGCAATGCTTTCCGCTCCGGCAGCCAGCATGGCCAGCCGGTCAAAGCCGAGCGCGATGCCGGCGCTGGCAGGCATCCCGTGGCGCAACGCCTGCAGGAAGTCCTCGTCCACCTCCCAGCCCTCGCCATAGAGGCGCCGGCGCTCGGCCACGTCGCGGGCGAAACGCTCCGCCTGCTCGGCGGCGTCCGTCAGCTCGTCGAAGGCGTTGGCCAGCTCGATGCCAGCCACGAACAGCTCGAAGCGGAGCGCGGCGCGTGGATCGTCGGGGTCACGCCGCGCCAACGCGGCCTGCGGCGCCGGCCAGTGCGTCAGGAAGCTGCCCCGGCCCCGCCCGAGCGCCGGCTCCACCCGCTCCAGCAGGATGCGGAAGAACAGGTCCTCCCATCCTTCCTCACCCCGCGGCACGATGCCGGCCGCGGAGGCGGCAGCGCGAAGCGCCAGACCGTCGCCCTCTCCTTCGCCGTTCAACGTCGCCAGGATGTCGATGCCGCCGGCATGGCGGCGGAACGCGTCGGCCACGGTGACGCGCTCGAAAGGCAGGGTAAGGTCGGTTTCCACGCCGCCCAGTGCGACCCGGGGCGGCAGCACGGCGCGCAGGAAGGCCTCGGTTTCGTCCATCAGCCCGTCCAGCCCGGCACCAGGACGATACCATTCCAACATGGTGAATTCCGGCGCATGGCGCGGGCCTACCTCGCCATTGCGCCACACTCGCGCCAGCTCAAAGACGGGGCCGCATCCGGCAGTCAGCAGCCGCTTGATGGCCAATTCGGGCGAGGTGCGCAGCCACAGCACCCTCGGATCGCCGCCCAGCATGGGGGTGAACAGGCTGCGAAAGGCCGCCAGATGCACTTCCATGCCCGGCGCCGGCACAAGAGCGGGCGTCTCGATCTCCAGATAGCCGCGCCCGGCGAAGAAGGCGCGTGTCTCGGCTGTCAGCCGGGCCCGGCGGCGCAGCGTGGGCAGCCGCAGGGCCAGACGTTCGGGATGCCACTCGGCAGAGGCGGCACGCGGCAGGTTTGCAGGATCGGTCATTGCGGTGCGGCACGCTCCGGGCTTAAGCCGCCGGACCATGCCCGACGGTTTCCCGAATAGAAAGCCACGCACCCTCAGGGACGCCACCGCCCTCGCCGAGGCCGGCTTGGTTCCGCGCGACGCCGTGCCCGGCCTCGACCGCCTGGTGAGGACCTATGCCATCGCCGTTTCTCCTGCCGTGCAGGCGCTGATCGATCCCGCCGATCCTGCTTCCGACCCTGTTGCGCGCCAATACATCCCGGACATGGCGGAACTGGACACGCGGCCGCAGGAAGTGTCGGATCCCACGGCGGACGCGCCCTTCACCCCCGTCAAGGGCGTGGTCCACCGCTACCCGGACCGCGCCCTGCTGAAGCCGCTCCTGGCCTGCCCGGTTTATTGCCGCTTCTGCTTCCGGCGCGAGGTGGTGGGCCCGGACGGCGGATTGCTGTCGGAAGCGGAGCTGGACGCGGCGCTCGACTGGTTCGCGGGTATGCCCACGGTGCGGGAAGCCATTCTGACCGGCGGCGACCCGATGATGCTGTCCTCCCGGCGGCTTGCGCACATTGTCCGGCGACTGTCGGAAATGCCGCATCTGGACATCATCCGCATTCATTCCCGCGTGCCGGTGGCGGCGCCGGAGCGGGTGACGGCCGACCTGCTGGACGCGCTGGGAACGGAAAAGGCGCTGTTTCTCTGCGTCCACGCCAATCATGCGCGGGAGTTCTCCGCTTCGGCGCGTACGGCGCTAAAGGCACTGGCCGGGGCGGGCGTGGCGCTGCTCGGGCAGTCCGTGCTGCTGCGCGGCGTCAATGACGACCCGGAGGCGCTGGCCGCGCTGTTCCGCGCCATGCTGGCCGCGCGGGTGAAGCCCTACTACCTGCACCAGCTCGACCGCGCGCCGGGCACCGCCCGCTTCGAGGTGCCGATCGCCGAAGGCCGCGCCATCCTGCGCGCGCTACGTGGCCGGCTGACCGGGCTGGCCTGGCCGACCTACGTGCTGGACCTGCCGGACGGCGCGGGCAAGGCGCCGCTGGGGCCGGACTTCGCGCAGGAAGATGGCGGCGACTGGGTGGTGGAAGGTCCGCTGGACGGGATTGCGCACCGGCATGGCGGAGCCTTGACCAAGGCCGGCGGTTCCGGGCCTCTTTGCAAGGAAAACTAAGCTCCCGTCTTCCGGGGATGAACGACCCGCTTCGTCGCTGCATGATCGTGAACGCAGCGCCTCTCCCGCCCGGCGGGGCGGTCCGGGAACAGTGCGGGGCGCTGCCTGGCCGTGCTTGCCGCGGCGCGAATCCGCCCTAGGCTGCATCGTATGCCCCTCGCCCTATCCATTCTCGACCAGTCCAGCATCGCCAGCGGGCGCGACGCCGCCGAGGCCATTCGCGAAACCTTGTCGCTGGCGCAGCTGGCCGACACGCTCGGTTATCGCCGCTACTGGCTGGCCGAGCACCACAACAGCCTGAGCCATGCCGGCTCCGCCCCGGAGATCCTGATCAGCGCCATCGCCGCCACCACCCGCCGGATCCGCATCGGCTCCGCGGGGGTGATGCTGCCGCACTATGCCGCGCTGAAAGTCGCCGAGCAGTTCCGCGTGCTGGAGGCCATCGCGCCAGGGCGCATCGATCTCGGCGTCGGGCGGGCGCCGGGCAGCGACGGCCGCACCGCCTATGCGCTCAATCCGGCTGCGGCACAGTCGGGTGCAGACCACTTCCCGGCGCAGGTGCAGGACGTGCTGGGCTGGCTGGGCGAGGGCCTGCCGGCAAACCACCCCTTCCAGGCCGTGCGCGCCCAGCCGGAAGGCCCGACCCGGCCGGAGCTTTGGGTGCTGGGCAGCTCGGATTACGGCGCACAGCTCGCGGCCTATTTCGGCTTGCCCTACGGCTTCGCGCATTTCATCACCGATGGGCAGGGCGCGGCCGAGGCGCTCAGCCTTTACCGGCGAACCTTCCGCTCCGAGGCTGGGCGGCTGCCTGCGCCGCACGCCGCCATTGCCGTGGTGGCCCTTTGCGCGGAAACGGAAGAGGAGGCCGCGCGCCTGTTCTCCTCGCGCGCCATCTGGAAGCTGTCGCGCGACCGGGGGATCTATCCCGCCCTGCCCTCGCCCGAGGAAGCCGCCAACTATCCGGCCACACCTGCGGAACGCGACAAGCTGTCGCGGATGCGCCAGCGTGCGGCCATCGGTACGCCGGAGCAGGTACGGGCGAAGCTGGAAGCAATGGCCGGGGAGCTGGGCGTGCAGGAGGTTGCGGTGCTGTCGCCGATCCACGATCCGGCGGCGCGCCGTCGCTCCGTCACCCTCCTGGCGGAGGCATTCGGACTTTCAGCCAGCGCGCCCGCCGGGCAGCCGCTTCCTTGACAGCCGGGGCGCGGCCGCGCTCTACCCCCCACTCGGCCGCGGATCTCAGCGTGGCCTCACAGGCAGGGCCGCGGACGAGCCAGAGATGAGCAAGAAGACGGGCGGCTGGCTCGAAAGCATCAAAACCATTGTGTATGCCGGGTTGATCGCGGTGGGCATCCGCACGGTCGCGTTCGAGCCGTTCAACATTCCTTCCGGCAGCATGATCCCGACCCTGCAGGTGGGCGACTACCTGTTCGTGTCGAAATACACCTATGGCTATTCGCGCCATTCCCTGCCGTTCAGCCCGAACCTTTTCTCGGGGCGCATCTTCGGCTCGGCCCCGGAGCGCGGCGATGTCGCGGTGTTCAAGCTGCCCCGCGACAATTCCACCGACTACATCAAGCGCATTGTCGGCCTGCCGGGCGACCGCATCCAGATGCGCGCAGGGCGGCTCTACGTGAACGGGCAGGAGGTGCCGCGCGAGGCGCTCGGTCCCTACACGGTGGAAGGCGACGGCCCGCGCATGACCGTGCGGCTGTTCCGCGAAAGCCTGCCCCCCAGCCCTGGCGAGACGCAGGGCGTGCGGCATGAAATCCTGGAACAGACCGACAACGGACCCTACGACAACACGGCCGAGTTTCTGGTGCCGTCCAGTCATTTCTTTGCCATGGGCGACAACCGGGACAACAGCCTCGACAGCCGCGACATGATTTCGGGCGTCGGCTTCGTACCGATGGAGAACCTGGTGGGCCGTGCGGAGCGCATCTTCTTCTCCGTCGACGGCTCCGCCGCCTGGTACGAGGTCTGGGCATGGCCCTTCGCCGTGCGCTGGAGCCGCATCTTCATGGCGGTGCGATGAAGCAGCACTTCCTCCAGCGGCTGGGTCATGCCTTCGCCAATACGGGCCTCCTCGACCAGGCCTTGACCCATCGCTCGGCGGCGGACCCGAAGCGAGGCATGCTCGATTCCAACGAGCGGCTGGAATTTCTGGGGGACCGCGTGCTGGCGCTGGTGATGGCCGAATGGCTGTCCGAGCGCTTTCCGAACGAGCGCGAGGGCGCGTTGGGCAAGCGGCTGGCGGTGCTGGTGGCGGCGGACACCTTGGCCAAGGTCGGCGAGGCGATCGGCCTGCCGGCGGCGCTGCGCATCCCGCCCGCCGAAGGCCGCACCGGGCTTCGTGGCCGCGTCACCGTGATTGCCGATGCCACCGAGGCCCTGATTGGCGCGTTGTATCTGGATGCCGGGCTGGAGGTGGCGCGGGGCTTCGTGCGCCGGGAATGGAGCGCCTTCCTGGAGGCGGATCCGACGCCGCCCATGTCGGCCAAGAGCAGGTTGCAGGAACACACGCTGGGGCGGGCGCAGGGGCTGCCGGAATACCGCATCGTTTCCAACACGGGCCCATCGCACGCGCCGCGCTTCGTGGTCTCCGTGACGGCGGCCGGAAGGGAGGCGGAAGGCCAGGGCGAGTCGAAACGGGCGGCCGAGCAGGCTGCCGCCGAGGCCTGGCTGTCCGATGGCCCGGAGCTTCTGCCCGGGGGAGCCGAACAGGCTGGCGGGAACGGCGGGCGCAAGCCGGCCCGACAGGATCCGGCTGAACGAGGATCGGGCGAGCGCAGAAGCGGAGCCGGCAGGAACAAGGCGGACAAGCCATGAGCGACAACAGCGACGCCGTGCCGGACCAGCCGGGCACCCCTCCCGCCGGCCCTGCGGAGCAGACGCGCTGCGGGCTGGTGGCGGTGGTGGGCGCGCCCAATGCGGGCAAGTCCACCCTCGTTAACAGGCTTACCGGCAGCAAAGTGACGATCGTCTCGCCCAAGCCGCAGACCACCCGCTTCCGAATCCGCGCCGTGGTGATGCAGGGCCCGACGCAGATCGTGCTAACCGACACGCCGGGCATCTTCGCACCCCGCCGGCGGCTCGACCGCGCCATGGTCGCCGCCGCCTGGGAAGGCGCGCAGGACGCCGATGTGGCGCTGCTGATGGTGGATGCCCGCGCCGGCATGACCGAGGCGGTGGAATCGATCATCTCGGTCCTGAAGCGCTCCAAGGTGCCGATCTGGCTGGTGCTGAACAAGTCGGACCTGATCGACACGAAGCGCCTGCTGCCGCTCACCGCCTCGCTGAACGAAGCCCTCTCCTTCGAGGAGACCTTCATGATCAGTGCCGAGACCGGCGATGGGCTGGACCGGCTGATGACGGCGCTGGCCGCCCGCCTGCCTTACGGTCCCTGGCTGTTCCCCGAGGACGAGCTGTCGGATCTGCCGGAGCGCATGCTGGCGGCCGAGATCGTGCGCGAGCAGATCCTGCGCCAGACGCATGAGGAAGTGCCGCACCACGCCACGGTCGAGACCGAGCAGTGGCAGGAGCGGCGCGACGGATCCGTGCGCATCGACTGCACCATCTATGTCGGCCGGGCGAGCCAGAAAGCCATCCTGATCGGCGATGGCGGGCGCAAGGTGAAGGAGATCGGCCAGCGCGCCCGCTCCGAGCTTGAGAAGCTGCTGGAGCGTCGGGTCCACCTGTTTCTGAACGTCAAGGAGCGCCAGGGCTGGGACGAGGAGCGCGCGCGGCTGCGCGCCATCGGCCTGGACGATGCCGGCTGACGACCCTCCGGTCCAGGCACCGCCGGGCAACCTTTCGGCCGGGAATCTGGTTCACAACGAGCGGCTGAAGCTCACGGCGGGGTGGCTGAACACCCTGGCCTCGGCCAGCGTGGTGGCCGGCGGCATCTCCCCCCTCGTGGCCATCCTCTACGGCTTCAGTCAGCCGCATCAGGCGGGCTGGCTTGTAGCCCTGGTCAGTCTGGTGTGGATTCTGGGCGGGATCGCACTACATTGGATGGCGAGGAGCCTGTTGAAGGGATTGCGACCATGACGTTCCTGGAGGCCTATGCGGTGTTCGGCGTCCCGGCCGTCTTCCTGGGAATCGGCGGCATGACCTGGTGGATCGTTGGCCGGCAGGACCGGCGCGAACGGCAGCACGCGTCCCGCTGACGGGCCGCCCCTTCCTCACCCTTCCCGCATCATGGAATGGCAGGCGCCGGGCATCGTTCTGGAAACTCGTCCGCATGGCGAGGGCGGTGCCGTGATCGCCCTTCTCACCGAAACGCAGGGGCGGCATCTGGGTCTGGCGCGCGGCGGCGCTTCGCGCGCCCAGTCGGGGCTTTGGCAGCCCGGCAACCTGGTGGAGGCGCGCTGGATTGCGAGGTTGCCGGAACAGCTTGGGCATTTCAGCGCCGAGATGGTGCATCCTTCCGCGGCGCTCGCCATGGACGATCCGCTGGCGCTTGCCCTGCTGAACTCGGCCTGCGCCCTGGCCGCAGATGCCTTGCCGGAACGTGAGGCACAGCCTCGTGTCTTCTCCGGCCTGCTGGCGCTGATGGCGAACCTGAACCGCGGTGCCGTTCCGCTCATGGCCGACTACATTCGATGGGAAATGCTTCTGCTCGAAGCACTGGGCTATGGGCTTGACCTGTCCGCCTGTGCCGTCACGGGCGTGACGGAGCCGCTTACCCATGTCTCGCCCCGCTCCGGCCGGGCGGTCAGCGCGGAAGCGGCCGAGGCTTGGCGGGACAGGCTGCTGCCGTTGCCATTGTTCCTGCTGGGCGGCCAGGGAGAGAACGAGCCGGCGGAATGGTTGAAGGGAATGCGGCTGACCGGGCATTTCCTGGCCCGCGACGCGTTCGGCGCCCGTCATCGCCCGGTTCCGCCGGCGCGGGAGCGGCTCGAGGCCCGGATTGCCGCCTTGCCCGCTACGTCATGAAGGAGCCGGTGCTTCCCGACCTGCTGGCGCCGGGACTGCGGCTGGTGTTCTGCGGCTCGGCGCCCGGCACGGTGTCGGCGGCCCGCCGCGCCTACTACGCACATCCGGGCAACCGATTCTGGTCCATCCTGCATCTGGCCGGGCTGACCCCGCGCAAGCTGGCGCCGGCGGAATACCCCTCGCTGCTGCAGCTTGGCATCGGGCTGACGGACATGGCCAAGCATGCCAGCGGCAATGACAACGAACTCCCGCCGGATGCCTACGACCCGGACAGCTTCGAAGCCCGCATCCGTGCCGTCCGCCCCTCAGCCCTGGCCTTCACCGCCAAGGCTCCTGCAGCCGCCTTTCTGCGGCGCCGCACCGGTGCCATCGCCTATGGACGCATGGAAGGGCCACTGGATTTCCCGCCTGTCTGGGTCATGCCCTCCACCTCCGGTCAGGCCAGCCGCTTCTGGGATGCGCGGCCCTGGATGGCGCTGGGTGAGTGGTTTCGCGGCGAGATCGCGTGACGGGGCAAGGACTGCCCGCCTTCCAAGGCGGGCAGCAGGGTGTTTTTACACGATCCGAAGAGCGCTCAGACCCGTGTAGACGCCCAGAAGCACGATGGCGATGCTGCTGACAACCAGCAGGGCGTTGAAGGCCTTGCCGCCGCGGATCGCTGGATCGGTTTCGGTGTTGCGCAGGTGCCAGACGGCCACCACCGCCGCCAGCAGGAAGACGCCCGTGGCAGCACCGCCGATCTGGATCATCAGCACGGGCGACTGGATGGTCAGGTACGCGATGCACCAAACAATGGGCAGCCCCACAGTGAAGCCGCGGATCCACCGCGTCCGCTGGGCGGGAGCATGCCAGTTCACCACACCCATCTCGGCCAGCAGGTTGACATACATGCGCGACCAGCTCGGGATCGCAGCCCAGACGGTGGAGCCCAGCACAACAACCGCGCCGATCAGGAACAGCACACCGGCCCATTCGCCCAGGGTGTCGGTGTACATGCGCGACAGCACCGTGATCATCTCGTTCCCGCGCGGAACCAGGCCCTGTGGGTTCAGCACCGCGGCGCCCATCAGGTAGAAGGCCAGAGTGCCGAAGGTGTAGATGCACCAGGACACGAAGGCATCCTTGTACATCACGTTGATCCAGCCCTTGGCGCGCCGCTTCCACGCTTCCGAGCCGTCATTCGGCCCCACATGGCGGGCGTAGCCCTTCTCGACACACCAGTAGGTATAGAAGGTGAGTTCGTCGGCGCCCACGCCGGTGATGCCGAACATGGCGATGGCGGCGCCAATGGCGCCGGCAGGGATGGTGAAGGCCAAGCCCGTCGCCAGATCATCCATGCCATAGGGAAAGGGCGTGAAAGGCAGGCCCAGAGCGATGGCGATGGTCAGCATGGAGAACACCACGACCATGCCTGTCGCACCGCGTTCGATCAGGCTGTAGTTGTTGGAATACAGCATGGCCACGCTGGCGACGGTGATGATGACTGCCCAGGCCGCCACCGAAACGCCGCTCATCGGGTCTCCGCCCAATGGCAGGAGGATCGAGCAGGCAATCGCGGTTCCACCGATCACACCGCCCATCTGCAGGAACTTGGTAAGCGCCATCAGCAGCCAGAGAACGTTGATCCACCCGAGCCTGCCGATACGGGGGCCAACCTTGTTGTAGCCGGTCAATGCAGGCTGGCCGGTGGAGATGGTCCACCGGGCGAGCTCCACCTGCACCGCCACCTTCACGAAGGTGGAGACGATAACCATCCAGAGGAGGTAGAAGCCGGCCTGGGCGCCCAGGGTCGTGGTGGCGATCAACTCGCCTGATCCGACGATCGAGGCGCTGAGGATCAGCCCCGGCCCAAGATGCTTCAGGGACGGTCCCCATCCTGTGGGGGCTTCCATGACGGCCTTGGGATCAAGATGGTATGGATCGTTTCGATCGACCCTGTCGTGGTCCAATGCTGCTCCTGCACCAGCGCTCATTCCTGTTTTTCCCCCATTTTTGCCGTCTGAAGCGCAAAGGCTCCAGGGCAGTGATCTTGTATGACGACCATGACCAGACCGGCCCGGTGCGTCGACCCCCTCAGGCCGCATCTTCACAGGCTTGTGAGCCTCCAATTCGTTCGTGATATGTTCCAATTTCTTGTGAACGGCGCTGGCTTTGCGGGCCGCACTGCGCTAGCCGATGCGCGCCGACCTGCCTGGAGGAGCCCATGCCCGACGACATAACGACCCTGCCCGAAGGCGGGGATGTCAGGCCGACGAGCCTCTCCGCCGCCTTGTCGGAGCGTTACCTCGCCTACGCCATGTCCACCATCACGGCGCGGTCCCTGCCGGATGTGCGCGATGGGATGAAGCCTGTGCACCGCCGACTGCTCTGGGCCATGCACCAGCTGAAGCTCGACCCGGCGGCGGGCTTCAAGAAATGCGCCCGCATCGTCGGCGACGTGATGGGCAAGTTCCACCCGCACGGCGATGCCTCGATCTACGAGGCCATGGTGCGGCTGGCGCAGGAGTTCGCCGCCCGCTACCCGTTGGTCGAGGGCCAGGGCAACTTCGGCAATATCGATGGCGATAATGCCGCGGCCATGCGTTACACCGAGGCCCGGCTGACCGCCATCGCCAGTGCCATGCTGGAAGGCATCGAGGAGAATGCGGTCGATTTCCGCGCCACCTATGATGGCGAGGAAAAGGAGCCGGTTGTGCTGCCGGCCGCCTTCCCCAACCTGCTCGCCAATGGGGCCGCCGGCATCGCGGTGGGCATGGCGACCTCCATCCCGCCGCACAACGCCGGCGAGCTGTGCGCCGCCGCCCTGGCGCTCATCGCCAACCCCAAGGCAGGCATCGACGAGCTTCTCGGCCATATGCCGGGGCCCGACTTCCCGACCGGCGGCGTGCTGGTGGAAAGCCCCGAGGCGGTGCGCGAGGCCTATGCCACCGGCCGCGGCGGCTTCCGCATCCGCGCGAGGTGGGAGAAGGAATCGCTGAAGAACGGCACCTGGCAGATCGTGGTCACCGAGATCCCCTACCAGGTGCAGAAGTCACGGCTGATCGAGCAGATCGCACAGCTGATGGAGGAAAAGAAGCTTCCTCTGCTGGCCGATGTGCGCGACGAGAGCACCGACGTGATCCGCCTGGTGCTGGAGCCCAGGAACCGCGCCATCGAGCCTGCCATGCTGATGGAGACGCTGTTCCGCGCCACACCGCTGGAGAGCCGCTTCTCGCTCAACATGAACGTGCTGGATGCCAGCCGCACGCCGCGCGTCATGGGGCTGCGGGAGGTGCTGCAATCCTGGCTCGACCACCGGCACGAGGTGCTGGTGCGGCGCAGCCAGCACCGGCTGGATGCCATCGCCCGCCGTCTGGAAATCCTGGACGGCTACCTGATCGCCTATCTCAACCTCGACGAGGTGATCCGCATCATCCGCGAGGAAGACCATCCGAAGCCGGTGCTGATCAGCACCTTTTCGCTCACGGACGTGCAGGCCGAAGCCATCCTCAACATGCGGCTGCGCTCGCTTCGCAGGCTGGAGGAGATGGAGATCCGCCGGGAGCACAAGAAGCTGGTGGCCGAGCAGAAATCCCTTCAAACCCTGCTCGGAAGCGAGAAGGCGCGCTGGAAGAAGCTGGCCGAGCAGATCGCCGAAACCCGCGCGAAGTTCGGCGAGGAAACGCCGATTGGCCGGCGCCGCACCGTTATCGACGGCACCGCCGCGCCGGTTGTCATCGATGAGCGTGCCTTCGTGGAGCGCGAGCCTATCACCGTGATCCTGTCGCAGAAGGGCTGGGTGCGCGCGCTGAAGGGCCATGTGCCGTTGGACCAGGAGCAGAAGTTCAAGGAGGGCGATTCCCTGCGGATCGCCCTGCACGCGCAGACCACGGATCGCATCTGCCTGTTCGCCACCAACGGCAAGTGCTTCACGATCAAGGCCGATGCGCTGCCGCGTGGCCGCGGCGACGGACAGCCGGTGCGTCTCATGGTGGACCTCACCAACGAGGACGATGTGGTCGACCTGTTCGTCTGGGCGGAGGATCGCAAATACCTCGTCGCCTCCAGCGATGGCCGCGGCTTCGTGGTGAAGTCGGAGGACATGCTGGCCGAGAAGCGCACCGGCAAGCAGGTACTGACCGTCGATGGCGGCATCGAGGCCGCCGCCTGCAAGCCGGTGGAGGGCGACACCGTCGCCGTGCTAGGCGAGAACCGCAAGCTGCTGGTGTTCCCGCTGGAACAGGTGCCGGAAATGGTGCGCGGCCGCGGCGTGGTGCTGCAGGGCTACAAGGATGGCGGCATGGCCGATGTGAAGGTGTTCGACGGCAAGGCCGGCCTGACTTGGCGCATCGGCGAGCGGGTGCGGCTGGAAACCGACCTGACCACTTGGCGCGGCAACCGTGCCGGCGCGGGGCGGCAGCCGCCGAACGGCTTTCCGCGCTCCAACCGCTTCGGGGACTGACGCTCCTGGTTCCGGGCCGCCCCATCGCGGCGGCGTTGCTGGCGCTGGCCCTTCTGGCAGGGACGGGGCCGGCCGCGCCCCGGGCTCAACCGGCTGCGCCGATGCCGGCGATGCCGGAGCTGGACCCGCGCGCGCCTCGGGCCGAGGCGCATGCCGCCCGGTGTGGCGCCGGCACCGAAGGATTGACAGGCGGTCCAGGACGCGACCTCACGCTGGATGTAGGCGACCTCCTGCCCTTCGCGCGGGAAATCCTGGCCCGGCGAGATATCCGTGTCCTGCCCGGGCGCGGCGGTTCGCCATGGCGGCTGGAACTGCATCTGGAGAACCTGCGCGACCTCCCGGCGCCGGAAGGGCACCCGGCAACGATCTACCTGCCGGGTGAGGATGCTTCCCGGGTGCTGCAGGACCGGCGCTCGGCGATCCGGCAGCTCTGGCGGGTCGATGAGGCAACAGTGAAGGCTGCCGACATCGCCTACGACGTCCGGCATGACGCGCTGGGCACGCCGCCTCGCCTCGACCGGCCGGGGTTTGAGGCGGAAATGCCTGATTATCGCTTGCTGCGCATCCATGCCGACCTTCATTCCGGCTTTGCTGCGGTGGTTCTGGAGGCCCGCCCGGATGCGGACCTGCCGCCGCACCGCATCTATGCCATTGCGGGCACCCATGTGTTCGAACACCGGGATTTCCGCTCCTGGGCTTCCGGCCTGACGCTCGGGCGGGCGCAGTTCACCTCCAACGCTGCCCTCGCGATGATCCGGGAAGCGGCCGACTATGCTTCCGATCCCGCAAGCGGCGGCGAGGTGTTCATCACCGGCCAGAGCCAAGGCGGATTGGTCGCGCAGGGCATCGGCTTTCTGCTGCAATCCTTTCTGGATACCCGACCCGGGGCCCCGCGCCTGGCACATGTGGTGTCCTGGGGCGCGGTAGGCGCGGGCGAAGTGCTGCGCGCCACCATGAGCACCGCGCGGGAAGGCGGCGGACGCGGCTACGGCGCCCGCTTCGAGCGACACTGGGCCGCCACCGACCAAACTTACCCTGCGGCAGCCGATGTCTGGAACGCCATCACGCGGCGCTGGGCAGCGTTTCCGGAAGGGAACGAAGAGCGGGCGGTGGGGGACATCATGGGCCGGATGCGGGTGCTCGGCTATTTCTTCGAGATCGACCTTTTCGCCCGCGCCGGCAGCTTTCCCGGCACCACCCTGGCCTTTCCGACCTCGCTGATCCTGCCCGACAATTGCGACCTGACGGTGGTGGAGGCGCTGTTCGGCATCGGCGCTGGGCGGTTCGGCGTGCGGCTGGAATCGCATTTCCTGAAAGGTTACCGCCGCGCCGTGGAGCGCGGCGCGATCGCCGTGGCCCGGCCCGCCCTGCCGGCGAAATGGGATTGGGTCATGGAGGCGCAGCAGGTGCTCGACCCGCTGGGTTATGCTTGGCTGCAAACGCTGTATTTCGATGGCCCGGGTTCCGCGCGGGCGAACTGGGAACAATGTCGGGCGGCACCGGAATGGACCACTCCCGCCAACCTGTCCTGTCGGCAGGGATGGTGGCCGGGCTGCGCTCCGCTGCCGGAGGAACGCCGCTGGTGCCTGGTTCGCGAGGCGCCGCCAGGCATGGTCAGCCCGATTGGAAGCGCGCCATGAAGCGGGCGGCGGGGCCGTAGGAGGCAAGCTTTTCCAGCAGGGCGGCATCGGCATGCTCGGTAAAGCCGAGCCTCGCCCACAAAGCCGCCGTGCCCCCTACGGCGACCAGGGACAGGCTGGGCAGCGAACCGGCGTCGGCGCGCATCAGCTCCACCAGGGTACGCGCCGCGCCCTGCCCGCGCGCCGCGGGCAGCAGGGCGGCATCGTGCAGATAATAGGTGTCCGGCCGTTCCGGCAGTGCGCCGAGCAGACTGTCCAGCGCCGGCGGGCGGGCGAAGCGCCAGGGATGGGCGATGGCGTAGCCGAGTGCCGCTCCCTCTTCCTCCAACATGCGGCAGCCCTCCGGATGCAGGGCGAGCCGCTCGGCAAAGACGGTCTCACCCTCGGGGAATTGCTGGTGCACCTGGGCGGCGATGCGGAGCACGGCTGGCAAGTCCTGCGGCCGCATGAGCCGCCAACCGGCCCTCATGCCAGGGCAGCTCCCAGGGCCTGGCGCAGCGAGGGGGCGTCGGGCTCCACGTTGCTGGGAAAGGCGTGCAACAGCCGTCCATCCCGTCCCACCAGATACTTCCAGAAGTTCCAGCGCGGTGCCGCGCCACCCGGCTGCGAAGCGGCCCACCGATAGAAGGGGTGCGCCGCCGCGCCCTTCACATGCACCGGCGTGGTCAGCGGGAACTGCACGCCCCAGGTCGCCTCGCAGAAATCCTTGATCGCGTTGCGGTCGGCATTCTCCTGGTTGAAGTCGTTGGACGGCGTCCCAAGCAGCATCAGCCCGCGTGGGCCATAGCTCTCGTGCAGAGCCTGCAGCGCCGTGAACTGCCGGGCGAAGCCGCAGAAGCTGGCGGTGTTGATCACCAGCAGCGGCTTGCCTCTCCAGTCGGCTAGGTTGATCTCGCCGCCCTCGATCGCCTCGAAGCGGAAATCATGGCCACCGGCCGCGGCAGGGGCGGCGGCCATCAGCATCGGCACGCCGAGCGGCATCGCGGCCAGCAGAGTACGGCGGGACAGGTCAGCCATAGCGTTCCTCCATCCAGGGATCGCCGCGGTCATGATAGCCGCGTTCCTCCCAGAAGCCGGGTTCATTCTGCGCCAGAAAGGTGATGCGCTTCAGCCATTTCGGGCTTTTCCAGAAATAAAGATGAGGCACCACCAGCCGCACGGGCCCTCCGTGCTGGCGAGTCAGCGGGGCCCCTTCCCAGGAATGGGCCAGGATGTTGTCGGACCGGGCGAAATCTTCCAGCGTCAGGTTGGTGGTGTAGCCGTCGGAGGCGCCGAGGCTAACGAACCCCGCCTGGGATTTCGGCCGCACAAGATCGAGCAGCGTCTCCACCGCCACGCCGTCCCAGCGATTGTTGAAGCGCGACCACTGGGTTACGCAGTGGATGTCGTTCAGCCGGCTGGCCGGATCCAGTTCAGACAGCCAGGTCCAGTCCAGCGTGATCGGGCGCTCCACCAGCCCGTCCACCGAAAGCCGGAAGTCCTCCCGGCGGATCTCCGGCTGGATGCCGAGATCGAGCACCGGCCAATCGGTCACCAGCCGCTGACCGGGCGGCAGTCGCTGCTCCGGCGGCGCGGCCTGGCCAGTCAGCAGCCGGCCCTCCCGCGCCCAGCGTTGCTTGGTTTCCACCAGCTTGCGGCGGGTACCCTCGGGCTCGTCCATATGCCACCTGCTCCTTGCACGATCAGATGGGGTGCTTGGCCCCACCCTGGCAAGGCTGCTTATCCTCGGCGTCCCACCCTGGAGGAGCTCCTATGCCAGGTTCGATTCGCCGCGCCTTGATCGCCGCCCCGCTGCTCGCCCTGCCGCTCGCGCTGCTGGGCGGCAAGGCCACCACTGTCCTGGCGCAGGATACGCGTCCCATGGCCGCCGCGCCGGACGTGCCACGTCCGCCCACCCGCGCCGGCCGCCAGATGGTCGCCGCGGCGCACCCGCTGGCAGCCGAGGTGGGGCTCGACATGCTGCGGCGCGGTGGAGCGGCGGTGGATGCCGCCGTGGCCGTGCAGGCGGTCCTGACGCTGGTGGAACCGCAATCCTCCGGCATCGGTGGCGGCGCGCTGATGCTGCACTGGAACGGGCTGAACCGCCGGCTGGAGGCGTGGGACGGGCGTGAGACGGCCCCCCGTGCCGCCTCGGAGAATTTGTTCCTGCGTCCGGATGGCACACCGCTCACCTTCTACGAGGCGGTGCTCTCCGGGCGCAGCGTGGGCGTGCCGGGGGTGCTGCCGATGCTGGAGGCCGCGCACCACGAGGGTGGCCGCCTGCCCTGGGCAGATCTCTTTGCCCCCGCCATCCGCCTGGCCGAGGAGGGCTTCCCGGTTTCGCCGCGCCTCGCCGGGCTGATCGCCGAGGACGCCGAGCGGCTGAAGCGCGATGCCGCCGCGCGCGCCTACTTCTTCGATGGGACCGGCGCGCCCTGGCCGGCCGGCCACCTGCTGCGCAATCCGGCTCTGGCGGAGACCCTGCGCCTTGTCGCGCAGCGTGGCGCCGCCGCCTTGCAGACGGGCCCGGTCGCCGGCGACATCGTGCAGGCCGTTGCCGGTCATGGCGATGCCGGCAACGGCATGACCGCCGACGACCTCGCAGCCTATGCGCCGCGCAAGCGCGAGCCGCTCTGCACCCCCTACCGCCAGTGGCGCATCTGCGGCTTTCCGCCACCGTCCTCGGGGGGCATCGCGGTGGCACAGATCCTGGGGCTCCTGGAGCATTTCAACGTGGCTGCGCTGGATCCGCACAGCGCCGAGGCCGCGCATCTGCTGGTCGAGGCCGAACGCCTCGCCTTCGCCGATCGCAACCTTTATGTGGCCGACAGCGATTTCGTGCAGGTGCCGGTGCACGGGTTGACCGAGGACGCTTACCTGACGCTGCGCGCGCAGCTGATCGAGCGGGGGCGTGCCAACCCCGAGCCCCGCCCAGGGCAGCCGCGCTGGCGCGAGGGCAAGCTGGCGCCGCAGCCGCCGCAACCCGAATCCGGCACCAGCCAGGTCAGCATCGTCGACGCCATGGGCAATGCCTTGTCCATGACCACCACGGTGGAGGATGCCTTCGGCGCCCGGCTGATGGTGCGCGGCTTCTTTCTGAACAACGAGCTGACCGACTTCTCCTTCCGCCCCGCCATTGACCGCCGGGCGGTGGCCAACCGGGTGCAGGGCGGCAAGCGGCCGCGCTCCTCCATGTCCCCCACCCTGGTCTTCGATGCCGAAGGACGGCTGCTGGCCAGCCTCGGTTCCCCTGGAGGCGCACGTATCATCCCCTATGTGGTGCAGACCTTGCTGGGGCTGTTGGACTGGCGCATGGACCCGCAGGCGGCCGTATCCCTGCCGCGCATTGGCAGCCTCGGCCTTGCCGCCGAGCTGGAGGAGGGCAGCGCCGCAGCATCACTTGCCCCTGCCCTCCAGGCGCTGGGGCACCGAACGGAGATCCGCCCCATGGTCTCGGGCCTGCAGGTCATCTCGGTGGCACCGCACGGATTGCTGGGCGGCGCGGACCCGCGGCGCGAGGGCGTCGCCGTGGGTGATTAAGCTGTCCGGCTGTTTACCGCAGGGGGAGGCGCGCGAAACCGCGAGATGCGGTAGGCTGTTCTTCACCACTCTTGTTCAGCCGGAGCCCCAGATGGACCAAGCCGCCCCCAGCACCAAGACCCGCCTGAAGCCCGGGGTTGTCACCGGCGCCGACTACCTGGCCCTGCTCGATGCCTGCCGCGAAGGCGGCTATGCCCTGCCCGCGGTGAACGTGGTCGGCACCAACAGCATCAACGCGGTGCTGGAAGCGGCGGCGAAGAACAAGTCCGACGTCATCATCCAGCTCTCCAACGGCGGCGCCAAGTTCTTCGCCGGCGAAGGCTGCCCCGATTCCGCCGCTGCCCGTGTGCTGGGTGCCGTTTCCGCCGCGCAGCATGTCCACACCGTGGCCGCGGCCTATGGCATCTGCGTCGTGCTGCACACCGACCACGCCGACCGCTCGCTGATCCCCTGGGTCAACGGCATGATCGACCACGGCGAGGAGTTCATGAAGCGGACCGGCAAGCCGCTCTTCTCCTCCCACATGCTGGATCTTTCGGCCGAGCCGCTCGACGACAACATCGCCGAGTGCAAGACCGTGCTGACCCGCATGGCCAAGCTGGGCATGAGCCTGGAGATCGAGCTGGGAGTCACCGGCGGTGAGGAAGACGGCGTCGGCCATGACCTGGAGGAAAGCGCCGACAACGCGCACCTCTACACCCAGCCCGAGGACGTGCTGAAGGCGTGGGAAGTGCTCTCCCCCATCGGCCACGTCACCATGGCGGCCTCCTTCGGCAACGTCCACGGCGTGTACGCCCCCGGCAACGTCAAGCTGCGGCCGGAGATCCTGAAGGCCTCGCAGGAAGCCGTTGCCGCCAAGTTCGGCGGTGGCGACAAGCCGATGGCGCTGGTGTTCCACGGCGGATCGGGCTCGGAGAAGAGCAAGATCACCGAGGCCGTGTCCTACGGCGTGTTCAAGATGAACATCGACACCGACACGCAGTTCGCCTTTGCCGAGCCGGTCGGCGCCTATGTGCGCCAGAACGGCGTGGCCTTCGAGCACCAGATCGACCCGTCCAACGGCAAGCCGACCAAGAAGCTCTACGATCCCCGCAAGTGGCTCCGTGCCGGCGAGAAGGGCATCGTCAAGCGCCTGGACGAGGCCTTCGCGGATCTGGGTTCCACGGGCAAGACGCTGGCGGGCTGAGCGCCGCCCGGAGGGGGGTTCCGCCCCCTTCCCGGTTTCCTTTCAGCGCGTCGGGTTGGGACTGCGCCGCGCCGCGCGGCGGCAGGCTCCGCCACTTCCCGATCATGATGACCAATCCCACATCGCTCGCCGATAACGCACCCGGCGCCTCTGCGGAGCGTCCCAGCGCCTCAGGCTGCGGGAAAGAAAGCTTGAGAGGGGACAGCGCCCCCTCTCAAGGCACTTCAAACGCGCTCGATATTCCACATGATCGCGAAGCCCGGCACGCGGCCCTTCAAGTTCTTGTTGATCGCCGTCATGCCCTTGTAGGCACCGACCGGGATGTAGGGCAGTTCGTCCATCACCACACGCTGCATCTCTTCGCAGAGCTTCTTCTGCGCCGCCTGGTCAGGTTCCAGGAACCATCGGTCGCGCAACTCCTCCAGCCGCGGCATGTCCGGCCAGCCGACCCACGCCCCCGCACCATTGCCCCGCAACGGGAAATGAGCCGAGGGATCGGCGAAGTCAAAGGAGGAGAAGGAGGTCAGCACCATGCTCCAGCCGCCCTGCTCCACCGCCTCGCGCGAGGTGCGGCGCTGCACCACCGTGCCCCAGTCGCTGAGCGCGATGTCGGCGTTCATCCCTACACGGCGGACCAGGTCGGCCGCCACCTGCGTCAGCGCCGTTGGCGCCAGGATGTCGGTGGGTCCGATCAGCCGCATCGGCTGGTTGGTATAGCCGGCCTCGCGCAGCAACGCCTTGGCCCGGTCGACGCTCCGTTCGCCCCGCAACGGCTCCAGCGCCACCTCGGTGGCCATTGGCGCGCCGGGGGTGAAGACACCGACATTTTCGAAAAAGAGCGATGGGTCCGGCCCGACAATGGCGCTCATGAAATCCGCCTGGCTGATGGCGGGCAGCAGCGCCTGGCGGACCTTCTTGTTGTTGAACGGCGCGTGCAAGTGGTTGAAGCGCAGCACCGCCATCAGCGGCAGCGGGTCGATCGGCTCGATGGCAAGTTGCCGGCTGCGCGCCAGCAACTCCTGGATTTCCGGCGGGGGCTGCTCGAACCAGTCGATCTCGCCCGTTTGCAGGGCGGCGGCGGCGGTCGAAGCGTCGGTGATGATATGCCACTCGACGCGATCGAATTTCGGCCGCTTCGGGCCGGCGGTCAGGCTGGGCTGGCCTACCGGCGTCGGGCTGTAGTTCGCATTCCGCTCATAGACCACCATGCTACCCGAATTGAACTCGTCCGCCTTGAAGCGGAAGGGCCCGCAGCCGGTCGTGTCGCGGATCTGCGTGAAGGCGTCGGTTTGCGCCAGCCGCTCGGGAACGATGAAGGGCGGGCTGTTGCTGACCTGCGCCAGAGCCGCCTTCAGCATCGGAAAGCGTTGCTTCAGGCGAAAGCGGAAGCGCCGGTCGTCCAGCACCACCAGCTCATCCACGAACATGGCGAGTTTCTGCCCCATGGGGCTGCGCTTCATCCAGCGCTGCAGGCTGGGCACCGCGTCCTGCGCACGCACCTTCTCGCCATCGTGGAAACGCGGGCCATCGCGCAGGGTGACCGTGACGCTGCGGCCCTCATCCTCCTCCAACATGCCCTCCGCCAGCTGCGGGTGCGGAGTGAAGTTGCCGTCCATGCCATAGAGCGTGTCATGGATCATGTAGGCGTGGTTGCGGGTGATGTTGGCGGTGGTCCAGACCGGGTCGAGGCTGGTCAGATTGGCCTGCGGCACCAGCCTCAGCACCCGTTCCCGCGCAGGCTGGGCAATGGCGAAGCGGGCGGGCGCGCCCAGGGAGACACCGGCAGCCCCCGCGGCCGCCAGCAGATCACGACGACGGATCATCTTTCCCTCCAGAGGATGTCGCCGGCCATGGAACAGGAGCGTCGGGTTCCGGGCAAGGCCTGGCATGCCGCTATCGAGGACCCTGCCCGATCCTCTCAGCCTGCGGGCCAACCCGCAGGCCGTCGCGGGTGATACGGTGCCGGACGGAGAGGCCATCAGCCAGCTTTCGCACGGCTGACAGCGCCCTTGCGCGGCGGTCGGGTGCCGCCGTGCCTCCTGGCCTCAGTGCTTGCCGCCGCCCTGCTTGCGGAGTTCCTCGATGGTGGCGCGGTGCGTCACCTGCTCGGGGTTCACCCGCACCTCGATGACAGCGGGCTTGCCGCTGGCCAGCGCCCGCTGGAAGGCCGGTACCAGCTCACCATCCTTTTCCACCGTCTCACCATGGCCGCCGAAACTCTCGATGAACTTGGCGAAGTCCGGGTTGGTCAGCTTGGTGCCGGACACGCGCCCAGGATAGGCGCGCTCCTGGTACATGCGGATGGTGCCGTACATGCCGTTGTTGAACACCAGGATGATAGGCGCCGCATCGGCCTGGAATGCCGTCGCGATCTCCTGACCTGTCATCAGGAAGCCGCCGTCGCCGACGAGGCCAATGGAAACACGGTCCGGAAAGGTGATCTTGGCTCCGATGGCCGCCGGCACCGCGTAGCCCATGGCGCCGTTGGTGGGGCCCAGGAATTCCTGCTGTGCCGTCATGTGCATGAAGCGGTTGGGCCAGGTGGCGAAGTTGCCGGCATCGCAGGTGAAGATGGCATCTTCGGGCAGGATCTTCTCCAATGCCTGCAATTCGCGGGCGAGGTTCAGCGGACCGGCGTAATCCGGCGCCTCGGCCTGCTTCACGCGGGCGGCATGGACCTCCTTCGTCCAGGCGGACCAGCGTGGCGTGCCGGCGGGTGCCGGAAGCTGCGCCAGCGCCTCGGCGAAGGCATTGACCTCGGCAGTGATGCCGAGCGCCGGGCGGTAAACGCGCCCGATCTCGGCCTGATCGGGATGGATGTGAATGATGCTCTGGCCCGACTGCCCCGCCATGTCGAACAGGGTGTATCCCTGGCTGACCGGTTCGCCGATGCGGGTGCCAATGGCCAGGATCACGTCGGCTTGCTTGGCCTTGGCAACCAGTCCGGCATCAGCGCCGACACCAAGGTCACCCGCGTAATTCGACAAGCGGCAGTCATAGAGGCTCTGCCGGCGAAAGGCGACGGAGACGGGCAGGTCCCGCGCGACGCAGAAGTCACGGACGGTGCGCCGGGTGGCCTCCGTCCAGCGCGAGCCACCCAGCACCACCAGCGGGCGCTCCGCCTTGTCCAACATGGCCAGCATCTTCTGCATGGCGGACGGAGCGGGAAAGGCCGGCGCCACATCGGCCGGGCCAATATCGGGCACTGCGACCCGAACCTTCTGCATCTCTTCCGAAATGGCGATCACCACCGGCCCAGGCCGGCCTGAAGTGGCCACGTCGAAGGCATGCGCCATCAGTTCAGGGATCCGTGCGGCATCGTCGATCTGGGTCACCCACTTGGCGATGGGACCGAACATCTGCCGGTAATCGACCTCCTGGAAAGTTTCCCGGTCGGTTTCGGCAAAGGGAATCTGGCCGACGATCAGCACCAGCGGCGTGCTGTCCTGGAAGGCCACGTGCACGCCGATGGCGGCATGGCAGGCGCCGGGGCCTCGCGTCACCAGGGCCACGCCCGGGCGGCCGGTCAGCTTTCCATGCGCCTCGGCCATGTTGACCGCCCCGGCCTCGAAGCGGCAGGTGGTCAGGTTGATCTTGTCGTTGTTGGCGTAGAGCCCGTCCAGAAGGTCCAGATAGGATTCGCCCGGCACGCAGAAGGCGTGCGTCACACCCTGGGCGACCAGCGCATCGGCCAGCAACTGGCCCCCCGTGCGTGTCGCGGTGCTCATCCCGTCCATGGTCGTCCCTTTATCCCTTGAATCAGTCGTCATACAACCGGCGCGGAGGCTAGCCGAGAGCGTGCGGCTGGGCTACCCGTCGGCGCATGAAATCGGGGCACCCGGATGGCGCCCGCAACCATGCTGGGAGGCCGATCGATGCGCGCGATTTTTGTTCTGATCAAATGCGAAATGGGCCGTGCCTACGCGGTCGCCCGCGAGATGGCGGACGGGATCGAGGAGCTGTCGGAAATGCATTCCGTGTCCGGCCGCTACGACCTGCTGGGAAAGTTCTACCTGGAGCAGGACCGCGACATCGGCCTATTTGTTGTGGAAACTGTGCAGTCGGTCCAGGGGGTGCAGGACACCTACACCATTCAGACCTTCAACGCCTTCTCAGGTCCAGGCTGAGCGGGTGCCTCGCAGGGCCCCTCTGTTGTAGTTCGTCACGCTGTGCCCGGATCCTGCCCCGATCCGGCCCCGCAACGGCCTTGATCCTCCGGCAGTTTGCCCTGCATCGGAGGTATCGACGCCATGCGACGCATCCTATCCGCCGCAACCCTGGCTGCAGCCCTGCTGGTGGGCGGCTGCCAGAACTCGGACGGCACCACAGACTGGGGCAGCACCTTGGCGCTTGGCGCCGGAGCGGGCCTTGCCGCCGGGCTGATCGCAGGTTCACTCAGCGACAATGATGACAGGCAGTATCGCCGGCCGCCGCCACGCCGTTACGGGTATGGCTACGGACCTGGCCATGGCCGGTACCATCACCGCGGCTACCATCGCCACCCCGCCTATTATCGGGGTTGGTGAAGGCACCGGCCTTTGCGGCTCAGTTCTTCAGGTCATCCGGCACGACGCCGCCATTCTCGCCCAACTTTGTCATCACCTGCTTGTGCAGCCAGATGTTCATGGTCGCGGAATCGTTGGTATCGCCGGTGTAGCCCAGTTCCTTGGCCAGCTCCTTGCGGTTGTCGAGCGAGCTGTCGAGGCCCAGCAGCTTCATCAGATCGACGATGGAGTTGCGCCAGTTCAGCTTCTGCGGGTTCGGCATGGCGCTCAGCACCGCCACCACATCGACCGGACCCGCCGCGGCCAGGGCCGTGCCCTGGGCAGGTGCCGCGCCGGCCGTGGAGGAGGAAGCCGCGCCTGGCGGAATTGAGCTCATGTTCGGCACGCCGCCCGCCGGCGTGGCACTGCCCGGAGGGGTGGCCGTGGTGTCCGCGGGGCTGGTGTCGGCGGCCGCTGGAGCGGACCCGAAGATCTTGGACATGATATTGGTGAAGATGCTCATTCGAAGGCTCCCCCGTCTGCCACGGTCCGTCGGCCCCGGGATTCCGGGAGCCACCCGGCCGGGCTCACGCCTTCGCTAACATTCCGCCCCCGGTTGCGTTCACGCCGCGCCGGGTTTTGTGAACACGCCACCCCGCACCCTTGCCGCAGCGCGCCGCCGATGCGATTGTCCGCGCCGACCCAGCACCGGGACCGGCCGGGGGCCGCGCCGCCCTCGCCCCTGGTGGAAACCGCAGGTGTCCAGACGAGGATCAGCATGGCCAAGATCAAGGTGAAGAATCCCGTCGTCGAGCTCGACGGCGATGAGATGACCCGCATCATCTGGGGGTTCATCAAGGACAAGCTGATCACCCCCTACCTCGATGTCGACCTGAAGTATTACGACCTCGGCGTCGAGTACCGTGACCAGACCGATGACCAGGTGACGGTGGACGCTGCCAACGCCATCAAGCAGTACGGCGTGGGCGTGAAGTGCGCCACCATCACCCCGGACGAGGCGCGGGTGAAGGAATTCGGCCTGAAGAAGATGTGGAAGTCGCCCAACGGCACGATCCGCAACATCCTCGACGGCACCATCTTCCGCGAGCCGATCATCTGCCAGAACGTGCCCCGCCTGGTGCCGCACTGGTCGAAGCCGATCGTGGTCGGCCGCCACGCCTATGGCGACATCTACCGCGCCGTCGAGATGAAGGTGCCCGGCCCCGGCACGGTGAAGATGACCTACGTCGCCGAGAACGGCGAGACGCAGGAAATCGGCCAGTTCGACTTCAAGGGCGCCGGCGCTGCCATGATGCAGCACAACCTGAACAAGTCGATCGAGGGCTTTGCCCGCGCCTCCTTCAACTACGGCCTGGCGCGCAACTACTCGGTGTACTTCTCCCACAAGAACACCATCCTCAAGGCCTATGACGGCAACTTCAAGGACATCTTCCGCGCCATCTACGACGCCGAGTTCAAGGCCGAGTTCGAGAAGCGGAACCTGACCTATGAGGACCGCCTGATCGACGACATGGTGGCCTCTGCCCTGAAGTGGGAAGGCGGCTATATCTGGGCCTGCAAGAACTACGATGGCGACGTGCAGTCCGACATCGTGGCGCAGGGCTTCGGCAGCCTCGGCCTGATGACCTCCGTGCTGTTGTCCCCGGACGGCAACACGGTCGAGTCCGAGGCCGCGCATGGCACGGTGACGCGTCACTTCCGCGAGCACCAGAAGGGCCGCGAAACCTCGACCAACCCGATCGCCTCGATCTTCGCCTGGACCCGCGGACTCGCCTATCGCGGCAAGTTCGACGGCACGCAGGACGTGACCGACTTCGCCAACGCGCTGGAGCAGGTGTGCATCGAGACGGTGGAGAGCGGCTTCATGACCAAGGATCTGGCCGTGCTGATCGGCAAGGACCAGCCCTGGCTGAACACCCAGAACTTCCTCGCCAAGCTGGACGAGAACCTGAAGAAGAAGATGGGCTGAACCCTCAGCGGTACGCTGGCTACGACGGGGCGCTTCGGCGCCCCGTTTCTTTTGGCGGCACCGGAAGTGCGGGTCGCCTCTTCCTGGCTCCCACTGCCTGTGGCCTGTCGGCTTTAGCAAACCCCTGCGGCAGCCTTCGCCGGAGCCCGCGCACCGCCTGAAACAAGGCGCCGGGGAGGATGTTCCCCGACAGCCTCAGGAGCCGTGTCCATCCGGTCCGTCACCTCCGATCAGGCCCAGCCTTCGAAACCTCCTGTCGTCGCCGAGCATGATGCCCAGCCGTCGCGCATGGCCCGATGCCTCACAGGCTGCGGCATGCGCAAGCGGTCCAACAAGTACCGGGTGTTCAGCCTTCGCGGTTCAGCCGCGCTTCCCGCGCCGCCATTTCCGGCAGGCCAATGAAGCGGTTGAATTCGTCAAAGGATGTCATGCGGTCGGCGATGGCGGCGGTGCTGCAGCCTTCGCGTAGGAAGATCCGCATCATCTCCCCCACTGCCTTATGCATGGCGAAGAGCGGTTCGATGGGGCACAGCGCGTAATGGAAGCCCAACGCTTGAACCTCCGCCAGGCTCAGCACCGGGCTCTTGCCGGAGCTGGCCATGTTGAACAGGATCGGCTTGCCGTGATGGCTCAGCCGGTCCGTCAGCATGCGCATCTGCTCGACGCTCTCGGGCGCATCGGCGTAGAGCCCATCGGCCCCGGCCTCGGCATAGGCTGAGAGACGCGCGATGGCATCCTCGATCCCGGTTACGGCGATGGCGTCGGTGCGGGCCACCACAAAGAAATCCGGGTCCTGGCGCGCCTCCAGCATGGCACGCAGTTTGGCCACCATCTCTTCCCGCGGCACGACCTGCTTGTCGGCAAAATGGCCGCATTTCTTGGGCACCGCCTGGTCCTCGAGATGCAGCACCGAGGCGCCCGCCTCCTCCCACAACCGGATGGTGCGCTGACAGTCCAGGACTCCGCCATAGCCCGTATCGGCATCGGCAAAGACCGGCAAGGCGGTGGCGCGGCAGATGCGGCGGATGTGCTCGAACATCTCGGTCTGACTCAGCACGCCGAAATCAGGCTGGCCGGCGATGATGGCCGAGGCCACGAAGCCGCTGACATAGATGGCCTTGGCCCCTTCCCTCTCGGCCAGCATCGCGGTCACGGCGTCATGCGCCCCCATGCAGACGAAAGGCGACTCGCGCAGCAGGGCACGGAAACAGGCATTGCGAGACATACGGTTTTCCTTCCGGGAAATACGGCCAGCCTTGTCAGCGGTCACGATGTTATCGATAACACCATCATGACGCCGCCCCCGCAAGATGCCCGCCCCAGCGCGAGCCCGCCCGCCGCCCGCATGCTGGATGTGGCGCGGGAAGCCGGGGTTTCGGCCATGACGGTTTCCCGCGCCCTGCGCGACCCGGCCTCGGTGTCCGCCAAGACGCTGGCCCGCATCAACGAGGCGGTGGCCCGCATCGGCTATCTGCCCAATCGGGTGGCCGGAAGCCTGTCGTCCCGCCGCGGCAACGTGGTGGGGCTGGTGGTACCTTCGCTGCGCAATTCACTGTTTGCCGAGACCATCCAGGGGGTCGCCGACATCCTCGGCAACGCACACCCCCTGATGATCGCCGATGGCGGCTACACCCTGGCGGGGGAAGAGCAGGCGGTCGCCGCCTTTCTGGCCCAGCGTGTCTGCGGCGTGGTGCTGCACAACACCCGCCATTCGGCACGCACCCGAGCCCTGCTGCGCGACGCCGGCATCCCCTGCGTGGAAACGGGCAATCTGGTGCGCGACCCCATCGACATGGCCGTGGGCTTCTCCAACCAGGAGGCGGGGCGGGCAATGACAGCGCACCTGATCGCGCGCGGCTATCGACGCATCGGCTTCGTCGGCTTGCCCTGGCGGGAGAATGACCGTGCCGCCGAACGCCTGGCGGGATACCGCGCCGCCCTGGCCGAAGCCGGGCGAGCGGAAGATGCAGCCTTGATCCATCAGGCTGCACCGGGGCTGGCCTCGGGCGGGGCCGCCCTGGCGGCGCTGATGGCCTTGCCCACGCCTCCCGACGCGGTGTTCCTGTCCGGCGATGTGCTGGCCGCAGGTGCATTGCTGGAAGCAGCTCGTCGCGGCTGGGCGGTTCCCGGGCAGGTGGCCATCGCCGGCTCCGACGACGGAGAGCTGCAATCCAGCCTGACACCGGGCGTCACAACCCTGCGCTTTCCCCGCCACGAGATCGGACGCCGTGCTGCCACCATGCTGCTGGACCGGCTGGAAGGCCGGGCGAGTGGGCGTGCGGTCCTGGATCTCGGCTTTGAACTGGTTGTTCGCGCCAGCGCCTGAGTGGCTTTGATCGCTTGCGGCTCATCACTGCGTTCCCTAGGGTTATCGCTAACAGAAGCTGTTGCCCACGCAGGCGCGGCTCTGAGGAATCGAGACCAGGGAAGAAGGATATTTCCCGCATGATGCTTTCCCGCCGCACTGCTCTTATGGCCGGGATCGGCCTGGCCGCGCCGCTTGCGGCCCCGCGGGTTGTTCGGGCCCAGCCCTGGCCCGGACGCGCCATCCGCGTCACCGTTCCCTACTCGCCCGGCGGCGGCACCGACGTGTTCACGCGCGTGCTGGCGGAAGGACTGCACGGCGTGCTCGGGCAGAGCCTGATCATCGAGAACCGCATCGGCGCAAACGGCGTAGTCGGCTCGCAGGCGGTAAGCCGGGCGGAGCCGGATGGCTACAATCTGGCGGTGGTGACCAACACCCACACCATGAACCGCTACGCCATGCCCTCGGTACCCTTCGATGCGGTGGCCGACTTCACTCCCATCACCCTTCTGTCGCGCTTTCCCATGGTACTGGCGGTGTCGGGGACCACGGGGGTACGCGACCTGCCGGGCCTGATCGCCTACGGCAAGGCCAACCCCGGCCGGCTCTCCTTCGGCTCTTCCGAGGCTGCCACCTCCTATGCCGGCAACGAGTTCGCCCGACAGGCTGGGCTGAAGATGGAGGAGATCGCCTATCGCGGCGGGGCGCCGCTGATGAACGACGTGGTGGCGGGCAACCTGCCGGTGGGCTGGACCAGCATCCTTTCCGCCGGACCCTACTTCACCAACGAGCGTGTCCGCATTCTGGCCGTAACCACCCGCGACCGATCGGCCCTGTTGCCGGATGTGCCGAGCGTCAGGGAAGCGGGCCTGCCCGATTACGAATTTGCCGGCTGGTACGGGATGCTGGGCCCGGCCGGGCTGTCGCCGCAGATTGCCGAGACCATGAACGCCGCCATTGTGAAGGCCATGGCCATCCCGCAGTACGAGACCCGCTTCCGGGAACTCGGCGCCGACATGAAGACACTCGGGCCACGTGACTTCGCCGCCCATCTGCGGGCGGAAAACAGCCGTTGGAACGAGGCCGCCAAGGCTGGCCTGATCAAGCCGCTGCAGTAGATGTTTCAGCCCGGCCGCACCAGGGCGGCACGGGCGACAGGCAGCAGCAGCAGAACGCCCACGGCGGCCAGGGCTGCCTCCAGTCCCGTGGCTCCCGCGATGAAGCCGATCGCGGCGGGTCCGGCGAGCAGGCCGGAGTAGCCAATGGTGGCAACCGCCGCGAGGGCCGTCCCCGGCGCAACCCCCGGCACCCGTCCCGCCGCGCTGATCAGCAGCGGCACGGCATTGCCGAGGCCGAAGCCGACCAGCAGAAATCCCAGCATCGTGCTCCAGCCCCAGGGCACCAGCGCGGCCAGAACGAAGCCGGCGGCGGCCATCGCAGCGCCGCCGCGCAGCATGGCGACGCCGCCCAGGCGTGCAACCATGGCGTCGCCGGTCAGCCGTGCCGCCGCCATGGCCAGCGAAAAGGCGGCGTAACCCATTCCGGCAAGGGTGAGATCGATTCCACGGAATTCGCTCAACAGGATGCCACCCCAGTCAAGCACGCTGCCTTCCGCCAGAAAGGCCACGAAGGCCAGAACGCCGATGCCCAGCACCGGGCCGCGAGGCAAGGCAAAGCCATGCCCGCCCTTGGCCGGACGATCGGCCGCGCGGCGCAACAACGCGCTGCCCTGCGTCGCCAGCAGCAGCCAGGCGGCCACAGAAACGAGCGACATCGCCGCTGTGGGGGGCAATCCGACGCGCAACAGCGCCGCCACCGCCGCCGTGCCGAGCAGTCCGCCCAGGCTCCACACCCCGTGGATGGAAGACATCACCGGGCGGCTGCCGCGCGCCTCCACCGCCACGGCCTGCGCGTTCATGGAGACATCCATCATGCCGCCCGCCGCGCCAAAAGCGAATACGCAGAACGCCAGACTCCATACGTCGGGCGCCAGCGGCAGTAGCGGCAGCACCAGGGCAAAGCATGCCCCGGCCGAGAGGCAGGTGGCCCGGCTACCGAAGCGCGCCACCAGCCCTCCGGTCAACGGCATGGCAATGATGCCGCCGGCGCCGAGGCAGAGCAGCACGAGGCCCAGCGTCGCTTCCGGCAGGCCAAGGGCTTCCCGCACCAGCGGCACAAGGGGAGCCCAGGCGGCAAAGGTGATGGCGTTGGCCAGAAACACCAGGCGAATGGCACGTCGCGCCGCGGCGGGATCAGTGGCTGTCATGGTCCGGCTTTGACGGTGCCCGGCCATCGCCGCAAGCGCCGCTCCGTGACGACTTGTCCCCTCGCGCTGCACGCCATGCTATTGCGGCCGCCATGAACCTGCCGCTCACCGCTCTGGACTGGATCGCCCTCGCCGTCTTCGCCGCGTGCTGGGCCGGCTACGCCGCGGTGGTGGACCGGGTGCCGGCGATTCGCGAGCGCAGCGTCATCACCGCCATGGACGAGCATCGCCGGCGCTGGATGCGCATGGTGCCGGACCGCGAGAACCGCATCTCCGACATCAGCATCATTGGCAACCTGATGACCTCCACCTCCTTTCTGGCCAACACCAGCATCTTCATTTTGGGCGGGCTGGTGGCGCTGCTGGGCGCGCCGGACCTTGGAGAGCGTGTGTTCGGGGCGGTACCCTTCGTGCAGGTGCCTTCCGATCCGGCGGGATGGGAATTGCGCATTTTTCTGCTGATCTTCATCTTCGTGCGCGCCTTCTTCGAACTGACCTGGGCGCTCCGGCAGTTCAACTACACCTCCATCTGCGTGGGCGGGTTGCCAACCGGGCCGGAAGCGCAACCCATGGCCGCGGCGGCGGCCGAGGTCGCCAACCGGGCCGCGCGCCACTTCAACACCGGGCTGCGTGCCTATTACTTCGGCCTCGCCGCCCTTGCCTGGATCCTTCATCCAGTGGCGCTGATCGTCACCTCGCTGCTGGTGCTGCGGGAACTGCATCGACGCGAGTTCCGTTCCGTGATGCGGGACGCGCTGGTGAGCGGACAGCAGAGCTGAGACCCCTCTCGCGCGGCCGTGTTCACCCAGTGGGCTTGCCTCTTTCCATGACATGATCGTAAGCTGCGCGGGAAACCCTTAGCCGCAGGAGAGGCGCATGGCCGATATCGTTTATCGTACCCCGTCACTCCGCAGCGGAAGCGTACCGGCGCGCCGGCCGATGGCGGATCTGCTCCGCTTCGCCTCCCGCTAGGCAGAGGCGGCGCCCCCTCCGCGCCACCATCCCCTTCTTTCCTTTCCATCGCCGGTCGGCCCCGACACCCTAGTCGCGCCGACCGCTCATCAGGGCCGCCCGGCATTGCGCGGGCGGATCGCATCGTGTCCCTTTCCCGTTCCGCGCATGGCACGGAGCCCGTGCGCCGTGCCCTCGGCTTCCTGTTTCGCCAGTGGCGCCGCCATCCGCTTTTTCTGGCCGTCACCGTGATCGGCATGTTGCTGGCGACGGCGGCGGAAATCCTTGTCTCCCTCTACGCCGGCCAGCTGGTGGACGCCGTTGCCCAAGCCGGCGATGGCAGCCGAGAGCCAGCGCGGGAGGCCGCCCTTTCCGCGCTGCTGATGCTGGCGCTGATCGGCACGGGCGCGCTGGCGTCACGCATCGCCGCGTTTATGGCTATTGTCGGCCTGACGCTGCGGGTGATGTCGGAGACGGGAGCGTCCTCGCTCCATAAGGTGCAGCGCTTCTCGGCCGACTGGCATGCCAACAGCTTTGCCGGCTCGACGGTGCGCAAGATCAGCCGCGGCATGTGGGCGATCGACGTGCTGAACGACACGCTGCTGATCGCGCTGATGCCCTCGGCCGCCGTGCTGATCGGCGCCACGGTGCTGCTCGGCACCCGCTGGCCCATGATGGGCGCGCTGGTCGCCGTGGGGGGCGTGGCCTATGTCGCGCTGACCGTCGGCCTGTCGCTGTTCTGGGTGGCACCGGCGGCGCGCCTGTCCAATGGCTGGGATACGCGGCTTGGCGGCGCGATGGCCGATGCCATCGGTGCCAATGCGGTGGTGAAGGCGTTCGGCGCGGAGGCGCGCGAGGATGCCCGTCTCGGCGCCATCATCGCGAAGTGGCAGGGCCGCACCCGCCGCACATGGATGCGCAGCACGGCGGCGGAGGCAGCGCAGGGTGCAATGCTGGTTGTGCTGCGCATCGCCATCATCGGCGCCGCGCTTTGGCTCTGGTGGCGCGGCGACGCCACGGCGGGCGACATCGCCACGGTGCTGACGCTGTTCTTCACCGTGCAGGGCTACCTGCGCGAGGTGGGTTACCATGTCAGCAACCTACAGCGCGGCGTCAACGAGATGGAGGAGCTGGTCGAGTTGCACGCGCTGCGCTTCGGCGTCAAGGACAGGCCGGAGGCCCGGCCCATCCGCATCGAGGAAGGCGGCATCGTGCTGGAGCGTGTCACCTTCGGCTATGGCGGGCACCCCGTTCCGCTCTACCGCGACCTGTCGGTGACGATCCGCGGTGGAGAGCGCATCGGGCTGGTCGGGCCTTCGGGCTCGGGCAAGACCAGCTTCGTCAAGCTGATCCAGCGCCTGCACGACATCCAGGGCGGACACATCCTGATCGACGGCCAGGATATCGCGGCCGCGACACAATCCTCTCTGCGCGCGCAGATCGCCATCGTGCAGCAGGAGCCGGTGCTGTTCCATCGCTCCCTGGCCGAGAACATCGCCTATGCCCGGCCTGGCGCGACCCTCGGAGAGATCCGCCGTGCCGCCGAACTGGCCAACGCCGATGGCTTCATCGCCCGCCTGTCACGCGGCTACAACACGCTGGTCGGTGAGCGCGGCATCAAGCTCTCGGGTGGGGAGCGGCAAAGGGTCGCCCTGGCCCGGGCGTTTCTGGCCGATGCGCCGATCCTGATCCTGGACGAAGCCACCTCGGCCCTGGACTCGGAAAGCGAGGCGGCGATCCAGCAGGCGATGGAACGCCTGATGCGGGGGCGCACGGCCATCGTGATTGCGCATCGCCTGTCCACGGTTCGGGCCATGGACCGCATCCTGGTCTTCGAGTCCGGGTCGGTGATCGAGGAGGGCACGCACGACACGCTGGTGCAGAAGCCGGGGGGTCTCTATCGCAGGCTTTTTGAGCGCCAGGCGCTGGAACTCACGGCACCCCGCGCCTGACAACCGGATCGACGCGGAGCCACCCCAACCCCTGCTCGGCCACAGCGGCGCTTGACGCTGGTTGCCGCCGGGGCTTCAACCGCCGCGGAAGGCCATCTCATGCTTCGTCGCCTCGCCCGCCTTCACCCGTCAGCTTCACCGCGAGAAGCTGCACCCCTGCCGAAAGGCCAGGTTGCGCGCCACGTCCCCGCGGCGGCACGATGCCGCATAGCCCTGTGCCTCCTGGCAAGGTTGGGATCGGCGGCTGTTTTCTGGGTCGCAGGGGCCTTTCCGATCGCGGCACAGCCTGTGCGGGATGTGCCCAGCGGCCTGCTGCTGGACCCGCCGCCGCCCTATGCGGCCAGCAGGCTGCCCGCAGTGTCGCCGCAGACGGCGCGTTATGCGTTGCGCCGGCCGGATGCGCCGCAGGGTTGCCAGGTCGCCTTTGTGCCGGCACCAGAACGCGACCGGGGCCGCAGCCAGGCGCAGCTAAACGAGCTGGCGCGCAGTCCGGAATGGCGGAACCTTGAACGCCTACGGCTGTCGCAGGCCTATGATATCGGCGACGCCGCGCCGGTGGATCTCGGCGAACTGACCGCGCTGCGCCTTGTCGGCACCCTGCGTGCCCGGGATGGGATAAGCGCCGCCGCCAAGGCGACACGCTCGGTCTTCACCATTCTGGAAACGCCCCGCGGCCGAACCACCCTGGTCTGTGTCGCCGGCACCGATTTCATCGAGCGGCAGGCGGAGTTCGAGGCGGTGGCGCGCGGCGTTCACCCGCCGCGCTGACCTGGATCAGCTGCCGCCACCTACCGTGAGCGGTGGAGTCTGCTGGTGCTGCACCACCCGCCACACCTCATGCTCCAGGCGGCGATAAACCGTGGTGCAGTGCGCCTCATAGGGCGACTGCCCTTCGCGCTCGGCCCGGGCATTGTAGGCGATCACGATCAAGCCTTCCTGCGGCCGGCGCACCTGCCGCTGATCCAGTTCCACACGCGACCAGCGCGGCGTGTCGGCGACTGCCTTCACCGCCTCGCTACCCCCCATGACAAAGGGCGGTGCCGGCAGGACCATGAGGCATTCCTCGTCGATCAACTCCCTGTAGTGCTCGGCATCGCCGGTCCAGAGGCTTTCCTCCAGGCTCCAGATGCGGGTGTCATCCATGGATGGCGCTCCATTCGTTGTGGGTCTGGCACAGCAACGCCCGGCGCCCGCTTCGGTGTCACATCTTCTTCTGCTATCTGCTATTGCAGATGACAGAGCAGAACTGGTAGCCTTGATCCATGTTCGACACCCCGCCCGGCCTTGTGCCGCTTGTTGCCGAGGACATGCTCTCGCTGGCCGACCGCGCATACCGGCGGCTCCGCGATGCCATCGTCGATGGCAGCCTGCCGGGCGGCGAGCGGGTTTCGGAGCGCTCGCTGGCGCAATCCCTCGGCATCTCGGCGCAGCCGGTGCGCGAGGCGCTGCGCCGGTTGGAAGCGGAGGGCATGGTGCTGACCCTGCCCCGCCGGGGCACGGTGGTGGCCGAGTTCACGCCGCAGCGCCTGGCGGAAATGGGCCTCATCCGCATCGCGCTGGAAGGCACCGCCGCCTCCCTCGCGGCGCGCCACGCGGCAGATGCGGAGCTGGCCGGATTGCGGGCGCAGCTCTCCGGCATGCGGCCGCTCAGCCGGGATGGCGACGTCGCCGGCCTGGCCGAGGCCAATGAACGGTTCCACGACGCGATCAATCGCCTGACCGGCAACGCCTTCCTGATCCGCTCGCTGGAAGCGCTTCGAGCCTATGACCACTTCGGACGCCTTCGCGCCCTGCGGGCCACGCCGCAGGAGCCGCGCCGTGCCTGGCGCGAACACGCGGGCATCCTGGCTGCCATCGTCCGCCGCGACCCCGAACGGGCGGAAGCGCGGATGCGCGCCCATGTGCGCCGGTCGCTGGCCGTCAGCGGCATCCTCGACGCCCTGGACATCCAAGAAAGGGAACGCCACCCATGAGTCAGACCCCGCTCCGGAAGGCCCTGAACGGCATTTCCGGCATCCTCGTTACTCCCTTCGACGCCGATGACAAGCTGGCGCCGCCGAAGCTGCGGCCGGTGGTTGACCGCGCAATCGGCGCCGGCGTGCATGTGCTGGTTGCCAACGGCAACACCAGCGAGTTCTATGGACTGACCACCGCCGAGGCGGAGCGGATGGTGCATGTCGCGGCCGAGCAGATCGGTGGCCGCGTGCCGCTGCTGGCCGGCATCGGCCGCTCTGTGCATGACGCCGTGGCACTGGCCAAGGCCTCGAAGGCCGCCGGCGCCTCGGCACTGATGGTGCACCAGCCGCCCGACCCGTTTGTTTCTCCCCGGGGCGTCGTCGCCTATGTGGAGCGCGTGGCCGAGGCCGGTGGCGGACTGCCCATCGTGCTGTATCTGCGCAACGACAGCATCGGCAACGACAACATTTTCGCGCTGTGCAAGGTGCCAGGCGTGGTGGGCGTGAAGTGGGCCGCTCCCACCCCGCTGCGCCTCGGTGAGATGATCCGTGCCACGCGCGGCATGGACATCGCCTGGGTCGGCGGTCTCGCCGAGACCTGGGCGCCACCGCTCTACGCCGTCGGCGCACGTGGCTTCACCTCCGGCCTGATCAATGTGTGGCCGGAACACTCGGTCGCCATCCATGCCGCGCTGGATGCCGGGGACTATGTGAAAGCGGCCGGGCTGATCGAGACCATGTCGGCCTTCGAGGCGCTGCGGGCCGAGGAACAGAACGGCACCAACGTGTCCGTGGTGAAGACGGCGCTGCAGATGATGGGCGATGACTGCGGTGCGACCCGCCCGCCTTCAGCCTGGCCGCTGACGCAGCGTGCCGAGGCCGAGCTGCGCAAGCGCCTCGGCGAATGGGGCCTGCTGCGGGCGGCCGCCGCCGAGTAAGGTCGGCGCGGGCGGCCCCTCGTCGCCCGTGGCGTGCCGCCTGTTCGCGTGAAGCGCCGTCCCGGCGCTTACGCCTCAACCGACGTCCAAGCAAAGGTCGAACCATGACCATTACACGCCGCGCGGCCTTGGCCGCGACACTGGCCATTCCCGCCGTCCTGGCCGGCCGCGGCGCCGCCGGGCAGTCCAACTGGCCGAACCAGACGGTGCGGATCATCGTGCCCTACACGCCCGGTGGCGCCTCGGACATCGCTGCCCGCCTGCTGGCTGAGAAGCTCACGGCAACCTGGAAGCAGTCGGTGGTGGTGGAGAACCGCACCGGCGCCAACGGCATCGTCGGCAGCGACGCCGTGGCGAAGGCGCAGCCCGATGGCGCGACGCTCGGCTTCGTGTCGGTGAACCATGCGGTCAACGCGGCGCTCTACACCACGCCGTTCGACACGCTGAAGGACTTCACCGTCATCACCCAGATCTATTCGGTGCCGCTGGTGCTGGTCACGGCGCCGGATTTCCCGGCCAAGACGGTGAAGGAGCTGATGGCGCTGGTGAAGTCGCGACCCGGCGAGATCACCTTCGCCAACACCGGCGGCGCCGTGCATCTGGCCGCCGAGATGTTCGCCCACCAGGTCGGCGCGCCCATGGTCAATGTGCCCTATCGCGGCTCCACCGCGGCCCATCCCGACCTGATCGGCCGGCGCGTGGACGTGATGTTCGACACGCTGCCGGCGGTGCTCGGCCATGTGCAGACGGGAAAGCTGAACGCCATCGCCACCACTGCCGCCGAACGCATCTCCGTGCTGCCCGACCTGCCCACTGTGGCGGAAAGCGGTCTGCCCGGCTTCGAGGCCTCGACCTGGGGTGCCATCATCGGGCCGGCCGGGCTGCCACAGCCCGTGGTCAACAAGATCGCGACCGATGCCGCAGCGCAGTTGCAGGTGGACAGCGTCAAGGAACGCTTCGCCGCCCTCGGCGCGACGCCGGTTGGCAGCAGGCCCGACGCGGCGCAGGGCTTCGTCCGCGAGGAACTGGTGAAGTGGCAGAAGGTCGTCACGGACGCGAAGATCGAGAAGCAGTAACCAGCCAGTCGCGGAAGGCCGTCATGGCCGCCGTTTCGGCACGGGACCTCAGCCGTGTCAGCCAGTAGGCACCGAGGGCGACCTCCGTCTCGAAGGGACGGACAAGCCTTCCCTCACCGAGGGCGAGCGCGAACATGCGGACCGGCAGCAGGGCGACACCCACGCCCTGCATCGCCGCCTCTGCCATGGTCAGCGACGAATCGAACACGAAGCCGCGCACGGCAGGGGCTGCCATCCCGGCAGCCTCGCACCAGCGCGGCCACTCATCCTGACGGTAGGAGCGCAGCAGCACCTCGCGTTCCAGATCCGCCGGCTCGTGCAACCGCGCCGCGATGTCCGGCGCGCAGAGCGGCGACAACGGTGCGGCGAACAGCGGATATGCCTCGGTTCCGTGCCATGCGCCGTCGCCGAAGCGGATGGCAAGATCCAGCCCTTCCCCGGCAGGGTCGACGCGGTTGTTGTTGGTCATCAGCCGAAGATCGACAAAGGGATGCGCTGCCCGGAAGGCGGGAAGGCGCGGCAGCAGCCACCCAGTGACAAAGGTGCCGACGGCTCCCAGCGTCAGCACTTCCCGCATCCGCCCGCCCTCGAAGCGATCCAGCGTGGCGCCGATGCGGCGAAAGGATTCGGTCAGCACCGGCAGCAGCGCTTCGGCCTCCGCGGTCAGAGCCAGGCCACGCGGCAACCGCCGGAACAGCGCCACACCCAAGGTTTCCTCCAGCGCTTTCACCTGATGGCTGATCGCAGCCTGGGTGACGCGCAGCTCCAGCCCAGCGCGGGTGAAGCTGAGATGCCGCGCGGCGGCTTCAAAGGCGCGGAGCGCATTCAGCGGAAGATGCACTGTCGGATCCGGAACGGATAAGATTTCCTAAGCCTTCACCCAAGGATTGCCCGTTTGTCCAGGGTGCTCGGCTTCGGCAGTGTCCGCCGGGTTGCGGACGGAGGACACGGCGTGCTGGGCAGGCGGGAATGGATGGTTGGGATGGTGGCGGCGGGGCTCATGCCTGCGGCGGCACGGTCGGCGGAGCCGCTTTCGGCGGTGGTGGGTCGTCACTTCGAGCCCCTGCTGGCCGCGCACGCGGTGCCAGGCATGAGCATCGCCGTGCTGCACCGTGGCGATGCTCATCTGTTCAGCTATGGCACAACCTCGGCGGCCGGCGGCGACAAGGTCACGGACAGCACGTTGTTCGAGCTGGGCTCCATCAGCAAAATCTTCACGGCTACCCTCGGCGGATTGGCCGAGGCACTCGGCCGGATCGCGCCCGGTGACCACCCCGGGCAGCACCTGCCAGACCTGCGCGGCACACCGATCGACGCGGCGACCCTGCTGCAGCTCGGCACCTACACGGCGGGCGGGCTGCCGCTGCAATTTCCGGATGGTTTGCAGGGCGAGGCGGCCATCCTGCGCTTTTTTTCAGCCTGGCGGCCGGAGGCGCTGCCGGGAACGCAGCGCCGCTACTCCAATCCCAGCATCGGCTTGTTCGGCCATGTCGCGGCGCGGGCCATGGGGGGTGCCTATGCCGAGCTGGCGGAGCGGGAGCTGTTTCCTGCCCTGGGGCTCCGCGATACCTACATCCATGTGCCGCGGGCGGCCATGCCGCGCTACGCCTGGGGGCACGGGCGCAACGGCGATCCGATCCGTGTCGCGGCCGGGCCGCTGGACGCAGAGGCCTATGGCGTGAAATCGACCGCCGCCGACATGCTGCGCTTCCTGCAGGCGCAGCTGCATCCGGACGGATTGCCCTCCGCTCTGCGACATGCCATCGCCATTACCCACGAGCCGCGCTACCGGTCTGGCGCCCTGGTGCAGGCATTGGGCTGGGAGCGATACTCCTGGCCCGCGCCGCTGGAGCGGCTTCTGGAAGGCAACAGCCCCGCAATGGCTTTGCAGCCCCACAGGGTGGAAACGCCAGTGCCGCAGAACGGCCGAGGAACGCTGCTGAACAAGACCGGCTCCACCAACGGCTTCGGCGCCTATGTGGCGCTGCTGCCGGAGCACGGCACCGGACTGGCCATGCTGGCGAACCGGAACCTGCCCAATGCGGAGCGGGTACGCGCGGCGCATGCGGTGCTGTCGGCGCTGGCGTAGGCGGACACCCTATCCCGCTGCCTCACCCGGTGCCGTTTCCCAACCCAGTCCGACCAGCGCCACGATGCGCCGTCCGGAGGCATCCGGGCGCTGCACGATGGCGCCCTGCTCCTCCAGCCAGCTCAACAGCCGCCGCGCACGGCCTGCGGAACGCGTACCATAGGCCTCGGCGATGGTGGCGTCGGACGGGCAAGGCAACCGGTCGAGCGCGGTGCGGGCCAGCAACAGGAAGACTCCCTGGGTATCCTCCGGCAGCGCGTTGGCGCGCGCTTCCGCCTCCCGCCACGCCTCGCCGGCAGCGGCTTCCTCGCCGACGCCGGCGCGAGCCACGGCCAGCATCCGCCGAAAGGCGGGGATCTCCGGCGGCTTGCCGCCGATGGCGTGGATGCGCAGCCGCACCAGGAAATCCTGGTACAGCACGGAAACGTTGCGGAAGGAGGCTTCCGGCTCGGCCAGGATCTGCCGCAGGATGTCGCCCATGCGCTGCTTGCGCTCAGCCAGTTCCTCCGCGCTTGGCGCCTCCTCGGCGCGCGGCGTGGCCACGGCTGGGCGAGCCTGGGCCAGCTGCGCCAGGATGTCGGGCGGCGGCGGCGCAGGGGCACGGCGCGGCGCGCGCGGCAGCGGGTCGGGCGCAGCGGCGGCCGCGAGCACCAGGGCCGCGGCATCCTCGGCCGGGGTCTGCGGCAGCGGGATCAGCCAGGGATTGGTTCCGCGGCTCTCCGTCTCCACGGTGCCGATCCGGATCGGCAGCGGCCGGCGGGAGAGTGCCGGGCCAAGCGCCACAAAGGCACCGCGCGGCAGGTCGCGGAACATCTCGGCCTGGCGCCGCTCCATGCCGAGCAGATCGGCCGCCCGTGCCATGTCGATGTCGAGAAAGGTGCGGCCCATCAGGAAATTGCTGGCCTCGGCAGCCACGTTCTTGGCCAGCTTGGCCAGGCGCTGGGTGGCGATGATGCCGGCCAGCCCGCGCTTGCGTCCGCGCGACATCAGGTTCGCCATGGCGCCGAGCGAGGCGCGCCGGGCCTCGTCCGACACTTCGCCGGCGGCGGCAGGGGCGAAGAGCTGTGCCTCGTCCACTACGACCAGCATGGGCGACCAATGGTCGCGATCGGCGTCGAACAGCCCGCCGAGAAAGGCGGCGGCGTGGCGCATCTGCCCATCGGCGTCGAGCCCCTCCAGGTTCAGCACCACAGAGACGCGGTGGGCCCGCACCCGGTCCGCGGCCCGCTGCAGCGCGGCCTCGTTGTGCTCGGCGGCATCGATGACAAGATGGCCGAAGCGGTCCGCCAGAGTGACGAAATCGCCTTCCGGATCAATCACGGCCTGCTGCACCCAGGGGGCGGATTGCTCCATCAGCCGGCGCAGCAGATGCGATTTGCCCGAGCCTGAGTTGCCTTGCACCAGAAGGCGTGTGGCCAGCAATTCCTCCAGATCCAGCGTTGCCGCCTGCCCAGAATTGGTCACGCCCATCTCGATGCCGATCGTCATTCCCCGCTCCGCCCGTTGCGGGCGGGGTGATACGACAGGCTGGCCTTTCCCGCCACGCCGCAGCGGCCAGGGCGGGGTCCATCGGAACGCGGGTCTGAAGCTCAGCGCTTGACCAGGGGGCACCCTCCCTCGCTCAGCGGCCTGAACGCCTCCTCCGCTGAGACCGTGCCCTGTAGCTTGTAGTAATCCCACGGCCCGCGGCTCTCCCCCGGTGCTTTGACCTCGAACAGGTAGGAGGGATGCAGCTTACGCCCATCTTGCCGCAGCGTGCCGGGGCCGAAGCAATCGTCATCGGTCGGCATGGCCTTCATGCGATTGACCAGATCGGCGCCGCTGGCGCGCGCGGCAGCCACACCCATGTCGCTGACGGCCTTCAGGTAGTGCAGCACGCCGGAATAGGTGCCGGCATGTTCCTGGTTGGGCCAGTTGCCGCCGACATGCGGCTTCACCCGCTCGGTAAAGCGGCGGGTGCGATCGTTCAGATCCCAGTAGAAGGCTTCGGAAAGCAGCAATCCCTGCGCCGTTTCCAGACCCAGCGAATGAATGTCGGTGACGAACATGGGCGTGCCGGCAAGCCGGGTGCCGCGCTGGGTGACGCCGAATTCCCGCGCCTGCTTGATGCAGTTCACCATGTCCGTGCCGGCCATCAGCAGGCCGACCACCTTGGCGCGGCTGCGCTGCGCCTGCACCAGGTAGGAGGCGAAGTCGGTGGTGCCGGGGAAGGGGAAGCGCGCCGAGCCAGTTACCTGCCCACCGCTATTCTCGACGAAGCGGCGCAGGTCGCGCTCCATCTGATGGCCGAAGGCATAGTCGGCGACGATCAAGAACCAGCTATCGCCGCCATTGCGCACAGTGGCCCGGCCCACCGTGTTGGCCAGCATCCAGGTATCGGCCGTCCAGTGCACGGTGTTGGCCGAGCAGCGCTCGCCGGTCAGCGCGGCAGACAGGGCGCCGGTGTTCACCTGCACCTTGTTCTTCTCCTGGACCAGCCCCGCGATGGCGAAGGCGATGGCCGAGTTGTTGACCTCGCAGATCATGTCGACGCCGCCCTGGTCAATCCATTGCCGTGCCATGGCCAGGGCGACATCGGGCTTGTTCTGGTGGTCGCCCTGCAACATCTCCACCGCGATGCCGCGGGCGGAAAGGTCGAGATCCCGCGCCGCCTGCGCCGCGCAGGCCAGCGCCGTGGGTCCGGATGTATCGCGATAAGGGCCGGAGAAATCCGCCAGCACGCCGATGCGGATGGGCGCTTGCGACTGCGCACGGGTGTGGCGGGCGGGAAGAGCGAGGGGCGCCAGCAAGGCGGCGCCCCCTGCCAGGAAGTGGCGGCGCTTGGCATGAGGCATGTGTCGGACCTTCCCCCTTGCGGCGGCGCTCACCGCCGCCTTGCAGCAATGATCGCCACGCGGCCAGAAGCCGACAAGGAAAAATTCAGCCCGCGAAACAGCCTTCAGGATGCGGAATGGGACGCCAGCCCAAGTCTTGCCGCCTGCCGCCTGCCGCCTGCCGCCTGCCGCTGGCCGCTGGCCGCTGGCCGCTGGCCGCGAGCGTCCGTCAGTTCAGGGCGAAGTTCGCCTCGACCACGTCCATGGCCCAGTCGATCCAGGGCAGCAGCGCCCGGAGGTCTTCCGCCTCCACCGTGGCGCCGCCCCAAAGGCGAAGTCCTGGTGGCGCATCACGGTAGGGCGCCGCATCCAGCGCCACTCCTTCGCGCTCCAGCGCCTGCGCCAGAGTTCGGCCTGCTTCCGCCTGCTTTTCCGGCGCCAGGACGGTGAACCAGGGCGCCACCACCTTGAGGCAGATCGAGGTGCAGGAGCGCGCGGCCGCATCCTCGGCCAGGAAGGCGAAACGATCCTGTCCCGCCACCCAATCCGCCACGACGGCGAGATTGGCTTCCGAGCGGCCGATCAGTGCCGGCAGCCCGCCCATGCCCTCGGCCCAGCGAAGCCCGTCCAGCGCGTCCTCGACGCAGAGCATGGAGGGGGTGTTGATGGTGTCACCGGCAAAGATCCCTTCGATCAGCTTGCCGCCCTTTGTCAGGCGGAAGATCTTGGGCAGCGGCCAGGAAGGAGTATGGCCTTCCAGCCGGGCCACGGCACGCGGCGACAGCGCCAGCATGCCATGCGCCGCTTCGCCCCCCAGCACCTTCTGCCAGGACCAGGTCACAACATCGAGCTTGGCCCAGTCGAGATCCATGGCAAAGGCTGCAGAAGTGGCGTCGCAGATCGCCAGCCCTTCCCGGTCCGCCGCGATCCAGCCTGCGTCCGGCAAGCGCACGCCGCTGGTGGTGCCGTTCCAGACGAAAACGAGGTCGCGCGCCGGATCGGCCTGCGACAGATCCGGGAGCTGGCCATAGGGTGCTTGCAACAGACGCACGTCGGGCAGGCGAAGCTGCGCCGTGATGTCAGTGGCCCATTCGCCGGAGAAGCTTTCCCAGGCCAGCACATCGACCCCGCGCGGGCCCAGCAGCGACCACAGCGCCATCTCCACGGCGCCGGTGTCGGAGGCCGGCACGATGCCGAGCCGCCAATCCGGAGGCATGCGGAGGACGGATTTGGAGCGCTCGATCACCTCGGCCAGGCGTGCCTTTGCCGGAGCAGCGCGATGGCTACGGCCCAGCAGCGCCGCTTCCAGTCCCGCCAGCGACCAGCCAGGGCGCTTGGCGCACGGGCCGGAAGAGAAGCAGGGATTGGCCGGGCGCCGCTCGGGGCGGGGGTGGGGTCGGGCCATGGATTCACTCGCTCGGTGGTCGATCGGAGTGGGGTTTGCGCCGCGCCGGGCGAGGGATCAAGCCTGGTCGGACAGCAGCGCCTCGCCACGCGCGTAAAGCACGGCGTGCCCGCCGATTTGCACCCGGTCGCCGGCGAGGGTGCACCACAGCGTGCCGCCCCGCACGCTGGCCTGATGGCAGACCAGGGTGTTGCGCCCCAGCTTCTCCGCCCAGAGCGGCAGCAACTGCAGGTGCGCGGCACCCGTCACCGGGTCCTCGGGAATGCCGACAACGGCGGCGAAGTAGCGCGAAACGATGTCATGCATCCCGTCATCGCCGCGGGCCGTGGCGATCACCCGGGCCGGTCCCGCCGGGGTTTCCGCGCCGGCCAACGCTGCGATGCGGCCATGGTCGGGGAACAAGGCCCGCACGGTTTCCGGGCTGTCGAAGACGCAGATCCAATCCCGTGCCTTCCACACTTCACGCGGAACCGCGCCCAGTGCGGCCGCCAGCCCGGGCTGTGAGCCGCCGAGCCGGCGTGGCGGATTGGCTGGAAAGTCGAGCACGAAGCGCTCCCCTTCCCGGGCCACGCCCAGCATGCCGGACAAGGTGCGGAAACGGAACGGCCCCGGCTCCCCCTGCTCGGTCGCCAGAACAAAAGCGGCCGCCAGCGTGGCATGGCCGCAGATGGCCACCTCGGTGGTCGGGGTGAACCAGCGCAGGTGCCACTGCCCCGGGCCTTCGGGCACCAGGAAGGCGGTTTCGCTGACATTGTGCTCGGCGGCCATCTGCCGCATGCGCGCCTCGGGCATCCAGGCCTCCAGCGGCACCACCACCGCCGGATTGCCCGCGAACAGGTCCGAGGTGAAGGCATCGACATGGAAGAAGGGCACGCGGCGGACCATCGGAGCCTCGAACAGTTCGGTGGAGGCTCAGCCTGCGCCCGCAGCGGCCGGTTGCGAAGCACGCATCCGGCCGCGACGCGTCATGACAGGGTTGCGAGACGCGCCGGGTCCAAGGTCACGGCGTGGTTCAGCGGCCCGTGCCCCCGTCCAAATCCGGGCGCGGTGCGGATCGCTTCCCGAACATAGGCGCGGGCGCGCTCCACCGCCTCCCGCAATCCCAGACCCTGCGCCAGGCCGGCCGCCACGGCGGAAGCCAGCGTGCAGCCCGTGCCATGGGTATGCCGACTGGCAATGCGCGGTGCCTCGAACAAGGCCTCGCCCTCGCGCGTTGCCAGCAGGTCGGTGACGGTGTCGCTTTCCAGATGCCCGCCCTTCAGCAGCACCGCCGGCACGCCGAGTGCCAGAATGACGGACGCCGCCGCGCGCATCGTGTCCACCCCGTCGATGACCTGGCCGGACAGCACCTCGGCCTCCGGGATGTTCGGGGTGATCACCGTGGCCAGCGGCAGCAGGCGCCGCTTCAGCGTGCCTACCGCATCCTCGCCCAGCAGCGGGTGGCCGCCTTTGGCCACCATCACCGGGTCCGCCACCAGCGGCAGGCGCGGATGTGCCTCCAGTTCGTCGCACACGGCACCGATCGTCGCCGCATCGGCCAGCATTCCGGTCTTGATGGCATCAGCGCCGATATCGGCCAAGGTCAGGCGGATCTGGTGGCGGATGAAGTCCAGCGGCACGGCATGGACGCCGTGGACGCCCAGCGTATCCTGCGCCGTCAACGCGGTGATGGCGGTCGCACCATAGGCGCCAAGGGCTGTTGTCGCCTTGATGTCGGCCTGGATGCCGGCACCACCACCTGAATCCGAGCCGGCGATGATCAGGACGCGCCCGCGCATCAGCCGGCCTCGACCTTGGCCCGGGCGGGCCCCGCGGCGGCTCGGGCGCGGATCAGCCCCGCCAGTTCCTGCACAGTGCGCTCGACCAGGGCCTCTTCCTCGGCCTCGGCCATGACGCGGATCACCGGCTCAGTGCCGCTGGCCCGGATCAGCACGCGCCCGCGTGCGCCGAGGCCGGATTCGGCCGCCGCGATGGCGTCGATGATGGCCTCGTCCTGCAACGGGCTGGCGCCGGCATAGCGTACGTTCACCAGGCGTTGCGGCAGCGGCTGGAAAGGCCGGCACACCGCGCTTGCAGGATGTCCCTCCTCCACCAGCACGGCCAACACCTGAAGCGCGGCAGCTAGGCCATCACCGGTAGTGCCGAAATCGCTCAGGATCATGTGGCCCGATTGCTCACCGCCCAGGTTGCAGCCGGCTTCGCGCATGCGCTCGGAAACGTAGCGGTCGCCCACCTTGGTGCGCAGCAGGCCCAGGCCGATCCCCTTCAGGAACCGCTCCAGACCGAGATTGGACATCACCGTGGCCACCACCGCATCTCCGCGCAGACGCCCCTGCCCTTTCCAGGAGCGCGCCACGGTGGCGAGGATCTGGTCGCCATCCAGGATCTGGCCGTTCTCGTCGGCCAGCACCAGCCGGTCGGCATCGCCATCCAGTGCGATACCCAGATCCGCCCGGCGTTCCCGCACCAGCTCGGCCATGCGCGAAGGCGCGGTGGAGCCGCATTCGCGATTGATGTTGAAACCGTCCGGCGCAACGCCCACCGGCACCACCTCCGCACCGAGCTCCCACAGCACGGTCGGCGCGACCTTGTAGGCAGCGCCATGCGCGCAATCGATCACGATGCGCTTGCCAGCGAGGCTGAGGCCTTTCGGGAAGGTCGCCTTCACCGCCTCGATGTAGCGGCCCGGCGCATCTTCCAGCCGCGACGCGCGTCCCAGCCGGGACGGTGCCACCAGGCCGGAGGACAGGTCCCCCGCCATCAACGCCTCGATCTCGGCCTCCTCGCCATCGGACAGCTTCAGCCCGTCCGGGCCGAACAGCTTGATGCCGTTATCCTCGAACGGGTTGTGGCTGGCCGAGATCATCACGCCCAGATCGGCCCGCAGGGAGCGGGTCAACATGGCGATCGCCGGCGTCGGCAAAGGGCCGACCAGCACCACGTCCATGCCCGCGCCGACGAAGCCCGCGGTCAGCGCGGGCTCCAGCATGTAGCCCGAGAGCCGCGTATCCTTGCCGATCACCACGCGGTGGCGGTGGCTGCCGCGATTGAAGAAGCGTCCCGCCGCCTGCCCCAGTCTGAGCGCCGTTGAGGCGTCCATGGGCGCACGATTGGCCACGCCCCGGATGCCGTCCGTGCCGAACAACCGGCGCTCCGCGTGAGACATGCGGGCTTCTCCCCTTTGATGCGGTTCCAGGAAGCGCTTTAGCGCAAAGCCCGGCTCGGACGAAATCAGCGCTTACGCCGCAGGCGTGGCACGGGTTCGGACCGGATCAAGCGCTTCCGGGCGCCTCAACCTTCCTCCGCCCGTCCCTTGGCGCAGGCTTGCCACAGGCGCAGCGCCTGCACGGTTTCTGCAACATCGTGCACGCGCAGGATGGAGGCGCCCAGCGACGCACCGGCCAGTGCCACCGCCAGGCTGCCGGCAAGGCGGCGCTCCGCCTGCTCCACGCCGCTGATCGTGCCGACGAACCGCTTGCGCGACGCACCCACCAGGACCCGGCAGCCAATGCCCGCCAGCAAAGGCAGCCGGTTCATCAGCCGCAGATTCTGCTCCACCGTTTTGCCGAAGCCGAGCCCCGGATCCACCACGATCCGACCGCGCTGGATGCCGAGCGCCTCCGCCGTCTCAACGCGCTGGCGCAGAAATCGGGCCACGTCCAGCACCACATCGTCATAACGAGTGGCCGCATGCATGGCCTTCAGGTCAAGGGCGGGCATGTGCATCAGCACCACCGGCGCCCGGCTTTCCTTCACCAGCCGGGCGGAACGGGGGTCCTGCCGCAGGGCGGAAATGTCATTGATGATCTCCGCGCCCGCCTCCAGCGCTGCCTGCATGGTGGCGGGATGGCGAGTATCCACGCTGACCACCGCCGCCTTGGACAGTTCCCGCACCACCGGGAGGATGCGGGCCATCTCCTCTTCGGCGCTCAGTGGCGCGGCGCCTGGCCGGGTGCTCTCGCCGCCGATATCGAGGATGTCGGCGCCCTGATCCAGCATGGCATGTCCGGCGGCGATGGCGGCGCCGGCCTCCATCCGCTGCCCGCCATCCGAAAAGCTGTCGGGGGTGACGTTGAGGATGCCCATCACCAGCGGCCGGTCAACGGGCAGCCCGGCCAAAGGCAGTGGCCGGCGCGTGGCGGCGCTGAGCAGCGCTTCCCACTCATCCCCCAGTTCGCGCGGGGGATGCAGGCCCAGATCCTCGCCATCGCAGATCAGCCGCACCAGGGTGAAGGCCGAGGGTCCGCCTGCCAGCGGAAGGGCGTGGCCGTCGCGCACGGCCTGGAAGGCCACCGGCCCGTGCAACAGGCCCACCGGCTCGATCCAGCGCTCGGAAGTCATGGCAAGAGGCGTCCCCGAAACAGAAAGGGCCCCGTTTCCGGGGCCCCTTCATTATCGCATTCCCGTGAGGAACGGAAACGCCTTCGGGTTCAGGTGCCGGGCTGCGGCGCCGGGTTGCCGTAGCCTCCGCCAGGGCGGGTCGGACGGCCGGAGCTCGGCACACTGCCCCGGCCAGAGGGCACCGGCTCATCCGGCCGGTCACGTACCACCGGGTCGCCCTTGATGACGGAGCGGATCTCGTCACCCGACAGGGTCTCATGTTCCAGCAGGCCTTTGGCCAGGGCGTGCAGCTCATCGATATGGGTCTGCAGCGTGTGCTTGGCGCTGGCATAGGCATCATCGATGATGGAGCGGATCTCGCTATCGATCTCCCGCGCCGTCGCCTCCGAGACACCCTTGTTCTGCTGCACCGAATGACCGAGGAACAGCTCCTGGCTGTTCTCGCCATAGGCAATCATGCCGAGCTTCTCGCTCATGCCCCACTCGGTGACCATGCGACGGGCCTGGTCGGTCGCCATCTTGATGTCGCCCGAGGCCCCGTTGGAGACCTTGTCGGCGCCGAAGATCAGCTCCTCGGCGACGCGGCCACCCATGGCCATGGCCAACTCCGCCTTCAGCTTGCTCTTGTGCTTGCTGTAGCGGTCACCGGCCGGCAAGGACATGACCAGGCCCAGGGCTCGGCCGCGGGGAATGATGGTGGCCTTGTGGACAGGATCGCATTCCGGCTCATGGAGCGCGACCAGCGCGTGACCGGCCTCATGGTAGGCCGTCATCTTCTTCTCGTCGTCCGACATCACCAGCGACCGGCGCTCGGCGCCCATCAGCACCTTGTCCTTGGCCATCTCGAACTCGTGCATGCCGACGGTGCGGCGGCCCGAGCGCGCGGCCAACAGGGCCGCCTCGTTGACCAGGTTGGCAAGATCGGCGCCGGAAAAGCCCGGCGTGCCGCGCGCGATGGTCTTCGGGTCGACGTCGGAGGCCAGCGGCACCTTGCGCATGTGCACGCGCAGGATCTTCTCGCGGCCCGACACGTCGGGATTCGGCACCACAACCTGGCGGTCGAAGCGGCCGGGGCGGAGCAGCGCCGGGTCCAGCACGTCCGGGCGGTTCGTCGCGGCGATCAGGATCACACCCTCATTCGCCTCGAACCCGTCCATCTCCACCAGCATCTGGTTGAGGGTCTGCTCGCGCTCGTCATTGCCGCCGCCGAGGCCGGCACCGCGGTGGCGGCCCACCGCGTCGATCTCGTCGATGAAGATGATGCACGGCGCGTTCTTCTTGCCCTGCTCGAACATGTCGCGCACGCGGCTGGCGCCGACGCCCACGAACATCTCGACGAAGTCGGAGCCCGAGATGGTGAAGAACGGCACGTTGGCCTCGCCGGCGATGGCGCGGGCCAGCAGCGTCTTGCCGGTGCCCGGAGGGCCGACCAGCAAGCAGCCCTTGGGGATCTTGCCGCCGAGGCGCTGGAACTTCTGCGGGTCGCGCAGGAAGTCCACGATCTCCTCCAGCTCGCCCTTGGCCTCGTCGATGCCGGCCACGTCCTCGAAGGTGACGCGTCCCTGCTTCTCGGTCAGCAGCCGGGCGCGGGACTTGCCGAAGCCCATGGCACGACCGCCGCCACCCTGCATCTGGCGCATAAAGAAGATCCAGACGCCGATCAGCAGCAGCATCGGGAACCAGGACAGCAGGTAGTGGAACAGCGGATTGACGTCGCTTTCCTCCGGCCGGGCAACGACCCGCACACCCTTGTCGGTCAGCTTGCTGACCAGGGTGGGATCTTCCGGCGTGTAGGTGGAGAAGTTGCGGCCATCGGAAAGTTGCCCGGTCAGGGTACGGCCCTGGATGGTGACATCACGGACGCGGCCGCTGTTCACCTCGTTCAGGAAGTCGCTATAGGCAACCTGCTGGCCGGTCTGGCGGGTGGAGGATGATGGCTGGAAAAGATTGAACAGCGCTACCAGAAGCAGCGCCACAATCACCCAGAGCGCCAGATTGCGGCCGAAATTGTTCACCGTCGGGTTCCCATCCGTAAGCGTCCCGGCGGAGAGAGTGCCGGGGTGCCAAAGGGCAAGATAGGGTGTCGCACGCGGTTCTGAAACCTCGATGCCGCACCCATCTTGCAACCTGTTCACTTTAGCCGATCAGTGGCCCTCCCTGGGGATCAAATTCCGCTTGCAACGAGGCGTCGAGGGCGGGAATCGTCAGAATTGTCCCGTTCCTCAGAAGGGCCGGCAAACCGGCCACCACCCGTGCAGGCAAGCCGAGCCGGCGCCGGCGTGGGATGGCGATCACCCCGGCCCCCACCGCGCCCCAGAACAGCGGGCCACCCTCTTGTCCCTCATCCGGAGCGCTCTGCGCCAGCCGCCAGCGTCCATCCCATAACGCGCCCCGCACGGCGGCAATCGGGGCCGCGCAGGCCGAAGGCTCGCGGCACAGAACGTTGTCCTGCCACAGCACCCCGTGCAGCGTGCCACCCCCTCTCGCCAGCAGCGAGCGCACGGCACCGCAGGCGGGTGCGTGCCTCGCTCCGCCCAGCAGCCGCAGCAGCGCCGCCAGCGCGACCTCGGCCACGCCGTCAAGGCCCAACGCCGAGGGATCGAGACGCGCCCATCCTTCCGGCCGCAAGGTCACAGCCGCCGCAAGGCGTGCCGCGACGGTGCCGCGCATGGCTTCTCGCCGCCGGGCGAATGCCATGGCGGCGTCGCCCAGGGCCGCGACGCCGGCACCCGTGCCGGAAGGATCCGCCAAAGCTTTGCGAAGGGTCACCCGGGTGAAGCGCTGGTCGTCATTGGACGGGTCACGCAGCGGCGCAAGCTTTCGGCTGAGCAGCAACGCCTCCAGCCGGGCCGGCGCCATCCGCAGCAATGGCCGAAGAATGACGGCCTGCCGCGCCGCCCGCCATTCCGCCATGCCGGCCAGGCCAGCGGGGCCACTGCCGCGCAAGGCGCGGAACAGCACCGTCTCGGCCTGATCCATGGCGTGATGCCCGAGCAACAGGAAAGGCCTGCCGCACCCTGCGCACTCCGCCAGCAGGGCAGCCAGCCTGGCTTCTCGCGCACGCTCCTGCATCGCTGGGCCTGGCGGCAGGCCCAGGGGCAGGATCACACCCTCTATACCCTGCGACGCGAGGGTCCGCGCTGTCCACTGCGCTTCGCTGCCGCTGGCCGGGCGCAGGCCGTGATCGGCGATGAGCGCAACGGCGTCACCGCCCCTCGCCCGCGCGAAGCCCTGTGCCAGCAGCGCCAGGGCCATTGAATGCGGGCCGCCAGACACCCCCACTGCCAGGCGCGGCGCTGGGCCGAACGGGCCCAGCGGCGCCATCAGGTCGGCGAACTCCTCCGCCGAGGGCGGGGTGTCAGCCCTCAGCGGCAGCCGCCTCGCTGCCTCGCCTCGGTCGCACGGGTCGCTAGATTGCCCGACAAGCGAGGGAACTCGCTGCGCAGATCAGCCAGCGTCGCGCAGGCCTCGGTCTTGGCACCGAAGCCCAGAAAGGAACTGGCGAGGCCCAGCAGCGCTTCGGGCGCCCGGGCCGTGCCGCGGTTGCGGCGATAAGCGTCATCATAGGCCAGGGCAGCATTCTGGAAGTCGCGCCGGCCCAGCAGCGCGTCGCCCAGCAGGATCTGCGCATCCTGCGCGCGGGCGGTGTTGCGGGCGGCGATCACTTCCCGCGCCGCGGCTTCGGCGGCCGCGAAATCCCGCCGGCCCAGTGCGGCCTGCCCTTCGGCCAGCGCGCGCTCAGCGGTGCGGGGAGCATTGCTGGCCGGAGGCTGCGCGGCCGCCGGCTGGCGCGGCGCCTCGGCCTCGCTGCGCTGTTGGGGCCGTGGCGTGTCGGACCGGCCGCCGCCTTCCAGCTGCTGCAGCCGGTAGTCCATGTCGCCCTGCAGCTTCTCCACCGCCTGCTGCGTCGAGCGCATCCGGAAATCGGCCTCCTGCAACTGGCCACGGAGACTGCGGACCTGCTCTTCCAGGCTGTTCACCCGGTCCAGGAGCTGCCCCGTCAGTTCGCCACCGCCTGGGGACACGCCTGGGCGGGGCTGACCCATGGGCACCGGTGCGCCCATGCCGCCGCCACCGCCACCGCCACGGCGAAGCGCCTCGACCTCCTGCCGCAACTGCAGGATCTGGTTCTGCAGCGCGATCCCCTCGCGGCTGTCCATCTGCGCCAGGGCAGAAGGCGCGGCCAGCAGGGGCAGCAGTGGTGCCATGAGAAGGATCTTGCGGAGCATGGGGCAGGTCCTTGTCGGTCAGGGGCCGGGAAAAAGGCGGCCGCAGATGCAAAACGGCGGCCCCGTCGCCAGGTGCCGCCGCTTCTCTCATGCGTCCGGCGCCACGCGTCAATGCGCGGGCCGGGCCATGCGTCAGATGGTCCTCAGCGGACCACGGTGACGGCGCGGCGATTCTGCGCCCAGGCATCCTCGGAAGAGCCGAGGGCGGCCGGGCGGTCCTTGCCATAGGAGATGGTGGACAGTCGCTGCGACGACACGCCGGAGGCCACCAGCACGTCGCGGGCCGCATTGGCGCGGCGCTGGCCCAGGGCCAGGTTGTATTCGCGCGTACCGCGCTCGTCGGCATGGCCTTCCACGCTCACCTGCACCTGCGGATACTGGGCAAGCCAGGCCGCTTGGCGCTGCAGCGTCGGGCGCTGGTCGCCGCCGACCGAGGAGCTGTCCAGCGCGAAGAAGACGCGGTCGCCAACATTGGCGACGAGGTCTTCCTGGCTGCCCGGGCGCACCGCGCCGGCGCCCATCATGCCGGTTCCGCCGGCGGCGCCGGCGCCGGTGGCGGCACCCGAGGTGTCCTCACTGGCGCAGGCCGTAAGAAGTGCGGCGGCGGCAAGTGCGCCGAGGAGCTTGGTGTTCATCGTCCGATTCCTATGTGAGACGGCGAATTACCGCAGCGGTTACGCTCTGATTGAGGCAGGTTCAAGGCAGCTAAACCAGCGCGCACCGAATGGTTGCCCTCCCGAAACTGCAAGGCTTCCGCATGGTTGCGCAAGGCAAATCATTCTTCGCCTGACGGATGCTGCTTCACGAGGACAACAGCGGCGACCAATTCGGGTCGGTCGCATCGGTGGGCGTGATCACCTGCCGCTCGTTGAACCCGGCGATGTCGATCATCGACAGCCGTGCCGAATAGCCGCCGCCCCGCGAATCGCGGGCGGGATTCTCCCGGTAGAAGGTGAGGACGCGGCCATTTGGCGCAAAGCTCGGCCCTTCCATGGACCAGCCTTCCGAAAGGATTCGCTCGCCGGACCCGTCGGGGCGCATCACACCGATGCCGAAGCGGCCCCCACCCATGCGGGTAAAGGCGATCAGGTCACCGCGGGGCGACCAGACCGGCGTGGCGTAGCGGCCATTGCCAAAGGAAATGCGGCGCGCGCCGCCGCCGTTCGCGTCCATGACATAGATTTGCTGGTCGCCGCCTCGGTCCGAGTTGAACACGATCTGCGTGCCGTCCGGCGAATAGCAGGGAGACACATCGAGCCCGCCGCCCGAGGTGAGCTGCCGCTCCCGTCGCGTCGCCAGGTCCACCACGTAGATGTTGGCATCCCCACCCCGGGCCGAGGACAGCACCACCGATCGGCCATCCGGCGAGAACCGGGGTGACAGGGTCATGCCCTGGAAATTGCCCAGCACTTCCTGGCGGCCGCTGTTCAGGTCGAACAGGTAAACACGCGGCTGGTTGTTGTTGTACGACATGAAGGCGATCTGCCGCGCATTCGGGTGGAAGCGCGGCGTCAGGGCCTGGAAGTTGCCGTCGGTCAGGAAGCGGTTGTTCTCGCCATCCTGGTCCATGATGGCGAGACGCCGGGTCCGGCGGTCGCGTGGCCCGGTCTCGGCGATGTAGACGATGCGGGTGTCGAAATAGCCCTTCTCGCCCAGCATGCGCTCATAGATGACGTCCGAGATCACATGGGCGATCTGCCGCCAGTTGTTGGCGTTCGCGGTGTAGGCGGTGCCCTGGAGCTGCTGCTCCGAGGATACCTCCCACAGGCGGAACTCGATGCGCGAACGGTCGCCCTGCGGCTCGGCCCGCCCCGTCACCAGCGCCTGTGCGCCGATCACCCGCCAGTCCTGGAAGCGCGGCGCCGCGGCGGCGGCTTCTGGCGTCTGGATGTAGGCAGCGCGGTCCACCGGACGGAACAGGCCGGAATTGCGCAGGTTGTTGGTGATCACCTGAGTGATGTTGCGGCCGAGCTGCTGCGCCTGCGGGGTGGAGCCGGCCAGGTCGGGCAGCGCGATCGGAATGGGATCGGTGCGGGCCCGGGTGATGTCGATGGTCTGCCCGCCGGCGGCCGGCCCGCCCGGCGACGGCGCCTGGGCCCGCACGAGGGAAGGTGCTGCCAGCAGCCCCGCCCCGCCCAGGAGCGCGAGACGGCGGGAGAGAAGCAGGTTCGGCTGGTTCATCGGACGAGGCCCCTCGGGTTGAAGCGGAAGGTGGCGTTGGCGAGCGACGGAATCTTCTCGCGCGGAATGGGCAGCGGGCTGCATTTGACGTCCATCAGGGCACGACGCGCGCTTTCATATACGGCGCGCGCACGGGGATCCGACGGAACGCTGCTCGCCGGGCGGACGTTGCGGATGGTGCCGCCGCTGTCGATCTCCACGCGCAGCTCCACCGTGATCTGGTCGAGGTTGAGCATGCCCGCATCCACCGACCAGCACTCGCTGATGCGATCGGCGACGCCGCGGATCTCGCCCTGGGTCAGCAGGGCGTTGCCGGTGGGCGTGCCGCCCCCGGCGGCGGTGCGGCCGGCCTGCGGAGCCGGGCGGGCGCGCGGCGCCTCGTTCTGCTGCTGCGACGCCCGCAGCCGCTCCAATGTCGACAGCACGGAGGAGGAACGCTCCTCGGTGCGGGGCGGCGGGTCGGTGCGGCCGGTGCCTGCCTGCTGGCTGGGACGCGGCGGAGGCGGTGCCGTCGAGGGCTGCGTCGGCGTCGCGCGCGGCGGGTTCGGTGGCGCGGCAGGCTGCGCAGGCTGCGGCGTGCGCTCCGGCTGCGGCGGGGCCGGCGTGGGGGGCGGCGGCTGCGGCAGAGGTGGTTGCGCCTGTTGCGGCTGCGGGCGTTCGGCCGGGGTCGGTGTGGTGGCCTGCGGAGCCTGCGGCGCGGGTGGCGCCGGCTGAGCGGCTGGCGCTGGGGTCGGTGGCGGCGGCGCCGGCATGGGCGGCGGCGGAGCCGGCGGGGTG